>WRHK01000045.1 GCA_009783295.1 Promicromonosporaceae bacterium | reverse complement strand
ACCGCTGCCGCCACGGCCGCCGCCGGCACCGCCGCTGCGGGGGCCGCCACCACCGTCGGGACCGTCGGCGCCGTCTCCGCCGGCGCGGCCCTGGGCGGCACCAGCGTCATGGCCGCGGCGGGCGCCGTCGCCGTCGCGGCCGTCGGCGTGGTCACCGTGCTGCAGGTGATGGCGCCCCCCGGAGAGGCCGCGACCTCCACGCACAACCCTCCCGCGGCCGTCGTCGCCCCGGCCGTGAGCCTCGCCGCGCCCACGCTGGCACCGAGCGCGTCGCCGTCGGCGGAGCCGTCGCTGGCACCCAGCCCGTCGCCGTCCGACATCGGCCCGCTGCTCGACGCACCCGTCCTGGCTCTGGGACAGCCCGCGGAGCTGTCCGTCGAGCCGGTGAGCACCGGCCCGCTCACGCCCCGCGTCCCGCAGCGGGTGGCGCTGAGCGTCACCAACCAGGGCGACCAGACGGCTCGCGGCACCACGGCGCGGTTCATGCTGCCGCCGGGGCTGGACCTCCAGGGTCCGACGGCGCCCGCCGGCAAGGCGGCGAGCGTCGTGCCGCTCACCACGGACGCCCTCGCCTGCCGCGCCGACTCCACGGACCCGCAGGCCGTGCTCTGCGACCTCGGCGACGTGCCGGGTGGCGACACCGCCGACGCGGCGTTCGTGGTGGTGGCGCACGACGGCGGCACGTACGAGATCAGCGGCTCCGTGTGGGCCGACGGCGTGGCCAGCACGCCCGTCGACATGGCGCCGACCGACGTCACGCAGTACGGCGCCGAGCTGTCCGCGCAGGTGGGCGCCGTCGGCGCGCTCCTCAACCCGGGCACCGGCGAGGTGCCGCTGGCCGTCGTCAACACGGGCGACTCGCCCGCCGCGGCCGGCTGGTCCGTGGACGTCACGCTGCCCCCGGGGACCAGGCTCGCGGGGTCGGGCGGCGGCCTGACCTGCACCGCCGGCCAGGCCGGTCCGCAGGACGTGACCTGCACGGCGGCGTCGCCCGCCGCGCTCGCGCCCGGCGACGAGGTGGCCGGCACCCTGAGCATCGTCGCGCCGGCGTCGGCCGACGCCTCCGGGACGGCGAGCCTCGAGGCGCTGCCGGTCTCGCAGAGCGGCGACCACATCGTCTCCGGCTCGGCCCTCGTCACGGTCCAGCCGCTGTGGCAGGGCGCGGGCGACGGGGCCGGGTCCGTGGCCTCGCAGTGCGCCGCGACCGGCGGCGTGAACACCGCCGACGCCGTCGTCACCGGCTCGTACCGCAACGCCACCCAGGAGCCCGTGACGGTGCGCCTCGACGCGGCCGGCTCGAGCGCGACGTCGGGCGTGCTGCAGCCCGGCGACTCCGCGACGCTCACGGCCCACGACGGCATCCGCGTGCCCGCGGGCCAGGCCACCTGGACGCTCACGACCACGGTCGCGGGCACCGACTACGCGACCACCGTGCCGGCCAGCACGTTCACCGCGACCGACTGCTACGACCCGTCGTGGGCCGTGACCAGCAGCGTCGCGCTGGGCGACGTGGGTGGCCAGGTGCGCGTCGCGGGCACGATCACGAACACCTCGCCAGAGCCGATGAACGTCACGCTGCTCGCGGCCGGGCAGAGCAGCGCCGCCAAGGCGCTCGACCCCGGCGACACGGCCACGCTCACCATCGACACGGGTGCCACGCAGCTTTCCGCCGGGACGGCGACGTTTGCGCTGAGCCGCTTCGTCGTCGACACCGACGGCGACCAGCCCGCCGCGCCCGAGGTGCCGCCCGTGCCGGTGACGGCGTCGTACGGCGACGCGGTGATCGCGCCCGCGCTCGGCGCCCTCTCGGGCGACCCGTTCGTCGGCGACTGCCAGTACGACCCGGCGACGGAGACGTCGTCGCGCGTCGTGGCCGTGCCGCTCGACAACTCGGCCTCGACGCTGCCGGTCACGTTCGTGGTGGGCTCGACCACGACGATCGTCCCCGCGGGCCAGACCCAGACGGTGCAGGTGCCGGTCAGCTTCGGCACGGCGCAGCTCGTGGTGCTCGCGGACGGCAAGGCGGTGGGCACCGTCCCGACGCCGGTGACCAGCTGCGCGACCCTCGTGTGGCCCACCGACGTCACCATCACCGCGACGGCGCAGTGCACCGACAAGCACACGCCGCAGCTCGTGGTCACGCTCGGCGACGCCTCGCGGGCCTTCACCGCGCGGATCACGCCGGGTCGCGGCCTGTGGACCGGGCCGGTGGTGCTCACCGCGGACGCGCCGCGCACCGTGACGATCGGGCTCGGCACCTGGCGGCACGCGCACGACGGCAAGGTCACCGTGGAGCTGTCGCGCGACATCGAGGGCGCGACCTTCACGGTCAAGAACACCGTCTCGTACAAGGGCGTCCGCTGCTTCGTCCCGCCGCCCGCGGCGCGGACGTCGAACCCGGGCTCGAGCTCCGGTCACTCCACGGACTCGACCCCGCCGGCGGACCCGCCCGCCACCCCCAGCGATCCGGCCAGCCCGGCGAGCGCGGCCGTGAGCGCGGCGGCGAAGGCCGCGGCGAGCGCGGTCGCGAGCGTCCCGGCCGCGCCGACGGTCACGTCGAACGCCGCGCAGGGCAACGGCCAGAACAAGGCCGTGCCGCCGGGGCAGGCGAACGTGCCGGCGAGCGACCGCTCCGAGAACTCCCAAGGCAACCAGGGGGTCGGCAAGGGCGCGACCAAGGGAAACGGCAACAGCCAGGGCTGACCCGCCCCGGCTGTATCAGGTGAGGCCGCTGTCAGACGATGCCGTAGAGGCGGTCGCCCGCGTCGCCCAGACCAGGGACGATGTACTTCTTCTCGTTGAGCCGCTCGTCCACGGCGGCGACCACGATCTCGACGTCGACCCGGTCGCCCATGGCCTCCTCGAGCACCTTGAGGCCCTCGGGGGCGGCGAGCAGGCACACGCACGTGACCTCGCGGGCGCCGCGCTCGAACACGTAGTCGATGGCCGCGACCAGGGTGCCGCCCGTGGCCAGCATCGGGTCGAGCAGGAACACCTGGCGGTCGGTGAGGTCGTCGGGCAGGCGGTTGGCGTAGGTGACGGCCTCGTAGGTGGTCTCGTCGCGCTGCAGGCCCAGGAACCCGACCTCCGCGGTCGGCAGCAGGCGCGTCATGCCGTCGAGCATGCCGAGGCCGGCGCGCAGGATCGGGATGACGATCGGGCTGGGCGAGGAGAGCTTCACGCCCGTCGTCGTGGTGACCGGGGTCTCGATCTGGTGCGGCTGGACGCGCACGTGTCGCGTGGCCTCGTAGGCCAGCAGCGTCACCAGCTCGTCGACGAGGAGGCGGAACGTCGCCGACGGCGTGTCACGGTCCCTCAGGACGGTGAGCTTGTGGGCGACGAGGGGGTGGTCGGCGACGTGCAGGCGCATGCCCCCACCCTACGGGCGACGCCCCGCCTGGACGCGCGGGACGGCGCCCGTAGGGTGTGCACGTGAGCGACGACGACGGCGCGCGGCAGCGGGGCCTGGCCCTGCCGTGGGCCGAGGGCGCCTTCCCGCCGGTCAGCCTGTCGCAGCGTCGGGCCGTGTGGGACGCCCTCATGGGGATCGCGCTGCACGAGGCGACGCACGCGATCGCGTCCGGCGACGTGCCCGTGGGGGCGATCGTCGTCGGGCCGGACGGGCGGCTGCTGGGCATGGGCCGCAACCGCCGCGAGGAGACCGGCGACCCGACGGCGCACGCCGAGGTGCTGGCCCTGCGGCAGGCGGCGATGACGGGCGGCGAGTGGCGGCTGGAGGGCTGCACGCTGGTGGTCACGCTCGAGCCGTGCGTCATGTGCGCGGGCGCCCTCGTGGCCGCCCGCGTGCGGCGCGTGGTGCTGGGCGCCTGGGACCCGAAGGCGGGCGCCGCGGGGTCCGTGTGGGACCTGGTGCGCGACCAGCGGGCCAACCACGCCGTGGAGGTGGTCGGCGGGGTGCGGGAGCAGGAGTGCGGGGACCTGCTGCGGGGGTTCTTCGAGCTGCACAGGGAGGGCAGATGAAGGTCGAGTTCGAGGCGCGGAACGTCTGGCGCACCGGGCTGGTGGTGGTGGGCCTGGTCGCGCTGGTGGCGGTCTGCCTGTTCGTGCTGCGCGCCGGGGGGTCGCTGCTCTTCACCGTGTTCATGGCGTGGTTCGTGTCGCTGGCCATGGAGCCCGGCGTGAGCCGCCTGGCCCGGCACATGCCGCGCGCCGCGGCGACGGGCATCGTGATGCTCGGCGTCGTCGCCTTCCTCGGCGTGTTCTTCGGGCTGTTCGGCAACCTCATGGTGCAGCAGATCACGACGCTGGTGCAGGGCATCCCCGACCTGGTCGAGCGGGCCCTGACCTGGGCCGACCACTCGTTCGGCATCCGCTACTCGCTCGACGACCTACTCCACCAGGTGCAGGCCAACGCGGGCAGCGCCGCCAGCTTCGCGGGGCAGCTCGCGGGCGGCATCGTCTCCGTGATCGGCACGCTCGCCGGGGCGGTGGGCACCACGTTCGTGTTCGCGCTGCTGCTGTTCTACCTGTCGGCCGACGGGCCGCGGCTGCGCCGCTGGATCGCCTCCCTGTTCCCGCCGCGAGCGCAGGAGGCGACGCTCGTCGTCTGGGACACCATGGCCGAGAAGACGGGCCGCTACGTGGGCGCCCGCCTGACGCTCGCCACGCTCAACGCGGTGTGCAGCGGCATCGTGTTCGCGATCATCGGGCTGCCGTCCTGGCTGGCGCTGGCCCTGTGGACGGGCATCGTCGCCCAGTTCATCCCCGCCATCGGCACGTACGTCTCGATCGCGCTGCCCGTGCTCGTGGGGGCCCTGAGCCCCAACCCGTGGCTGGGGCTCATCGTGCTGGGGTGGGGCATCCTCTACCAGCAGGTCGAGAACCTCACGATCGAGCCCCGCATCAGCGCCCGCGCCGTGAACGTGCACCCGGCGGTGAGCTTCGCGTCGGTGATCCTCGGCACCGCGATGTTCGGCGTCGCCGGGGCGCTGCTGGCCATACCCGTCGTCGCGATGCTGCTCACGCTCCTGGACCTCTACCGCACCCGGTACGAGCTGGTGCCGGCCCTCGCCGAGCCCGAGGACGAGAACGCGCCCGAGCAGGCCGAGGAGACCACCGGGGCCGTCGCCGAGGCGTGAGCGGGTCGGGGTAGCCCTACCCAGAACCCGTGGGCGCACGGAGTGTCCGGCGCGGTCCCGGGCACCTAGCGTGTGAGACATGACCAGCACCGACGCCGCCCGGGGGCTCGAGGAGCGCGTCGCTCCGGCGCTCACCAGTGCCGCGGGGTTCCTCCGGGCGCCCTTCTCGGCCGCGACCGCCCGCGCCGTCGCCCAGCTCGCCGTCGGGTGGGTGTGGGCGATCAGCGCCGGGCTCACGCTCTGGATCTGCGTCGTCGTGGCCGCTGCGCTGGTGCCCGCGCTCGGCGTCGGGGTGCCGCTGCTCGCCCTGAGCCTCGCCGCCGCCCGGTGGTACGGGGCCACGGAGCGCGGCCGGCTCGAGCTGCAGCTCCCCGTCCGGCTCGCCGCCCCCTCGCCGCTGCTGGAGCGCCGCCCCGGCACGGCCCGCGAGAGCTGGTCAGCGATGTGGGCCGCCTGCCGCGACGGCCGCGGCTGGGCCGCCACCCTCTACGCGTTCCTCTCCATGCTGCTGACCAGCGTGTTCGTCGTGCTGGTCACCGCCGCCGCAGGCGGGGCCGTCGCCGCCGTCGCGCTGCTGTTCGTGGGCCGCGATTCCGCCGTCGTCGACTGGCTGCACACCGGCCTGCTGCACGCGGCGTGGCCGCTCACCGTGGCGATCGGCGTCGCGCTCGGCGTGGTGCTGCTGTGGACCGCCGCGCTGCTCGCGCAGTACGGCACGCTCGTCCAGGTCCAGCTCGCCGAGTCGCTGCTGGGCCCGTCGGCCGCCGACGTCGCCCGTCGCCGCGCCCGCGCCGCCGAGCAGGACGCCGCCGACGCCCGCGAGCGCGCCGCCGTGCTCACCGAGACCCGCGCCGGCGCCGTCGCGGCGGCCGACGACGAGCGCCGCCGCATCGAGCGCGACCTGCACGACGGCGCCCAGCAGCGCCTCGTCGCGCTCGGCGTCGAGCTGGGCGTGGCCCGCCGCCTCGCCGATCGTGACCCCGCCGCCGCGGCCGCCGCCCTCGACCACGCCCACTCCGAGGTCAAGGAGACGCTCGCCGAGCTGCGCGACCTGGTGCGCGGCATCCACCCCGCCGTGCTCAGCGACCGCGGCCTCGACGCCGCCCTCTCGGCGCTCGCGGCCCGCAGCACCGTCCCGGTGCGCGTCCAGGTGGACGGCGACCTGGGTGGCGCCAGCCAGGCCGCCCAGGCGGCCGCCTACTTCGTGGTCGCGGAGGCGCTCACCAACGTGGCCAAGCACGCCCAGGCGTCGTCGGCGCTCGTCACCGCCGGGCTGGTGCCCGACGGCGACTCCTGCCGCCTGCGCGTGTCCGTCTCCGACGACGGCCGCGGTGGCGCCTCCGCCGCGCCAGGCAGCGGTCTGGCCGGCCTCAAGGGCCGCGTCGCCGCCCTCGACGGCAGCTTCGACCTCCACAGCCCCGCCGGGGCCGGCACCCGACTCACCGTGGAGGTGCCGTGCGCATCGTGATCGCCGAGGACTCCGTCCTGCTGCTGGACGGCCTCACGCGCCTGCTCGCCGCCGAGGGGCACGACGTCGTCGGGTACACCACCGCCGACGAGATGGTCCACGCCCTCTCCGACGGAGACCTGCCCGACCTGCTCGTCACCGACGTCCGCATGCCGCCGTCGCACACCGACGAGGGCCTGCGCGCCGCCGTCCACCTGCGCTCCCTGCACCCCGACCTGCCCGTGCTGGTGCTGTCGCAGTACGTCGAGCAGCGGTACGCCGCCGAGCTCTTCGCCGCAGGCGCTCGCGGCCTCGGCTACGTGCTCAAGGACCGCGTGGCCGACGTCGACGAGTTCCTGGACGCCGTGGCCCGCGTGGCCGGCGGCGGCACCGTGCTGGACCCCGAGGTGGTCACGCAGGTGCTCGCCCGCTCGCGCAGCACGGGCCTGGACACGCTCACCCCGCGCGAGAGCGAGGTGCTCCGGCTCATGGCCGAGGGCCGCTCCAACTCCGCCATCGCCGACCGCCTCGTGGTGGGGCCGGCCGCAGTCGAGAAGCACGTCACCAACATCCTCACCAAGCTCGGCCTGCCGCCCGACGCCGACGACCACCGCCGCGTGCTCGCCGTCCTGAGGTGGCTCGACCAGAACGGACAGCGACCATGAGCGACTACCCGGTCACGTACGCCCCTGCGCCGGTGCCCCCGCCGGCCCCCGAGCGCAGCAGCACCCACAAGCGCGTCTTCCTCACCGTCGGCCTGGTGCTGGGCGTGCTGCTCATCGCGCAGGCCGCGGTGATGCTGGTGGACCTGTCGATGTCGAAGACGACCACCACGCACCACTCGTACCCCGCCGTCGCGGCGGTCGAGCTGGTGGCCGACGGCGACGTGCACATCACCGCAGGCCAGGGAGCGATCGAGGTGGACGCCGTCGCGCACAGCGGCATCCGCTCGCCGCGCTACTCGGTCCAGACGACGCCCGGGCGGCTCGTGGTGACGCACAAGTGCGGTTCATGGAGCTGGGGCTCATGGCGGTGCTCGGGCGGGCTCGACGTGACGCTGCCCGCCGGCACGCAGGTGCAGGTGCGCACCTCCAACGGCGAGGTCGTGGCCTCCGGGCTGGCCGGCGACGTGGACCTGCACACGAGCAACGGCCGCATCGAGGCCGCCAACATCGACGGCCGCCTCACGGCCCGCACCAGCAACGGCGCGATCTCCGTGCGCGACGCCGCGCACGACGTCACGCTGCGCACCTCGAACGGCACCATCCAGGCGGCGAACGTCGGCGGCTCGCTCGAGGCGCAGACGAGCAACGGCGCCGTGGAGGTGCGCACCGTCGGCGGTGACGCGTCCGCGCAGACCAGCAACGGGCGCATCGACGTCGAGAAGGTGTCCGGGAACGTCGTCGCGCGGACGTCGAACGGCCGCGTCACCGTGACCGGCACGGGCGAGCCCGTGCGGCTCACGATCAGCACCTCGAACGGCAGCCAGACCGTCCAGGGTGCCACGTCGCAGGATGCGACCCGCACCGTCGAGATCCGCAGCTCCAACGGCGACGTCGCCTACCTGGCGCCCTAGAACACCTCCCGCAGCACCCGGCGCGCCGCGTGGTACCCCGCCATGCCGTGCACGCCGGGTCCCGGGGGAGTGGACGCCGAGCACAGGTACACCCGCCCGCCCGCCCGGTAGGGGTTGACGCGCAGGCTGGGGCGGGCGATGAGCTGCCAGAGCGTCACCGCACCGGCCGCGATGTCGCCGCCCACGTAGTTCTGGTTGTGCTCGGCCATGCGGGCGGCGGGCACGCACCGCGAGGCGACGACGACGTCGCGGAACCCGGGAGCGAACCGCTCGATCTGGGCGGTGACCGCCTCGGTGACGTCCCGGTCCGAGCCGGCGGGCACGTGCGCGTACGTCCACAGGGGCCGCCTGCCCGCGACCTCGCGCGAGGGGTCGACGACGGCCGGGTCGCTGACCAGCACCATCGGCCGCTCGGCGTGCCGCCCGGCATGCACCTGGCCCTCCGCGTGCGCCATCTGGTCGCGTGTGCCGCCCACGTGCACGGTCCCCGCGCGGCCGACGTCGGGGTCCGCCCACGGCACGGGGCAGCTCAGCACGAAGTCCACCTTCGCGGCGGCGTCGCCATAGCGGAACCCGCTGAGCCGGTGCCGCACCGACGGCGGGGCGTCCTCGCCGAGGATCCCCAGCAGCCCCCGTGGCGAGGTGTCGAAGAGGTAGGTGCGGGCCGCGGGCAGGTCCCGCCGGCTGCGCACCGGCGTCGAGACGACGACGTCGCCGCCGTGGGCGCGCAGGTCGAGCAGCAGCGCGTCGACGATCGACTGCGACCCGCCGCGCGGGATCGGCCACCCCCGGTCGGCGTGGGCGAGGGCGCCCAGCAGCAGGGCCGTGCCGGCGCCCGAGAGCGAGGGCAGGCGCGTGATCGTGTGGGCGGCCACGCCCGTGAGCAGGGCCCGCGCCTCGGGGCCCTCGAAGCGGCGGTCCCAGGCGGGCGTGCCCTGCTCCAGCACCCCGAACCCGAACCGGATCGCCGCCGCCAGGGCTCCGGGCCCCACCAGCCCCTCGGGCACCGACCGCTTGTCGCCCAGCGCGACGGCTGTGACCGCCTGCCAGTCCCGTGCGAGCCCGCCGACCAGCGCGCGCCACGCGCCGCCGTCGGTCCCCAGCCGCTCCGCCGTCGCGTCGACGTCGTGGAAGGCGAGCGCGGCCGGCTGCCCGTCGAGCGGCTGGGCGTAGCTGATCTCGGGCGTGAGCAGCTCGACGTCGAGCCTGATCGCGCGGAAGAACGGCGACGCCCACGCCATCGGGTGCACGGCCGAGCACACGTCGTGCATGACGCCCGGGGCCAGCCCCAGGTCGAGCGTCCGGGCCCCGCCGCCGACGGTGGGCTCGGCCTCCAGCACCGTCACGCCCAGCCCCGCCCGCGCGAGCACCACCGCGGCGGCCAGCCCGTTGGGCCCCGACCCGACGACGACGGCGTCCAGCATCGCTACTCCTCGAGCAGGCCAGCGAGAGTGCTGAGGGTCTCGGACACGCCCGCCTCGACCTTGACCGTGGCGAGCGGGTCGCCGCGCGTCTCGCCCCGGTTCACGATCACCACCGGCTTGCCCGCCTTCGCGGCGTGCCGCACGAACCGCAGCCCGCTCATCACCGTCAGGCTCGTGCCCGCGACCAGGAGCGCGTCGGCATCGTCCACCATCGCGAACGCGCGCTCCACCCGCTCGCGCGGCACGGACTCGCCGAAGTACACGATCTCGGGCTTGAGCACCCCGCCGCAGAACTCGCACGGCGCAGGCCGGAAGTGCGACGTCTGCTCGACGACGGCGTCCGCGTCGGGGGCCACCTCGATGTCGGCGACGGTCAGCCGGTCGCCCAGCACCTCGTCGAGGAAGTGCGGGTTGAGCGCCGTGAGCCGGTCGGCCAGGTGCTGCCGGGAGATCACGCGGCCGCAGGTCAGGCAGATGACGCGGTCATAGCGCCCGTGCAGGTCGATGACGTTCCGGGTGCCGGCGTCCTCGTGCAGCAGGTCGACGTTCTGCGTGATGACCCCGCGGAGCCTGCCCGCCAGCTCCATGGCGGCGAGCGCCCGGTGACCCGCGTTGGGCTGCGTGCGGTTCACGTGCTGCCAGCCGACGTGGTTGCGGGCCCAGTAGTGGCGGCGGAACGCCTCGTCGCCCACGAACTCCTGGTACGTCATCGGGTGTCGCGGCGGCGAGTCGGGGCTGCGGTAGTCGGGGATGCCGGAGTCCGTGGAGATCCCCGCGCCGGTCAGCGCCGTGATCGTCCTGCCTCGGAGTGTCGCGGCGGCGTCGTGCACGGTGCCGCGCCGCACGACGGCGTCCTCCGGCAGCACCCACGTGCGCTGCTGGTACGTGGGAGCGATCGGCCGCGCGGCGAAGGACACGTCAAGGAGCCTACGACGCGGGGCGCTCCGCCGGGCCGTGACCGGGCAGGATCGTGAACCCGCGCGGCAGTGCCGCCGCGGTGGCCCGGGCGGCGGCGTCGTCGGAGCTGAAGACGGCGTCGATCGCCCCGGCGCGCGGGCGAGCGTACGTGGGGTGGTCGGTGATGTAGGCGTCGCCGGTGGCGAGGATTGCTTTGCTCACGACTTCGTAGGCGGTGCTGCCTGCGGTGTGGCCTGGGGCGGGGTGAGCTCTGAGGCCGGCCCTTGTCAGGTCATTTTCGGTGAAGGCCCGCGCGGCCGGGAGCACGACGGGCTGGGTGCCGCCTGCCCGGATGGCTCCGAGGGCCCAGGCCGTGAACCTCGGGCGGAGCATGCGGGTGCCCGCCTTCGCGACGGTGATCTGCTCGCGTTCCGGGCCTCGGACGGCATCGACCTCTCCTGCCGCGGCGAGGACCTCGACGTGGGGGAGCTTGTCGAGGATCGAGGGGAGACCGCCGATGTGGTCGGTGTGGGCGTGGGTGATGAAGACGCGCTTGATCGTGCTCGGGTCTGCGCCCGTCGCCCTGACCGAGTCGAGGACCACCGGCGCGTCGCCCGGGTATCCGGCGTCGATCAGGACGGTTCCGTCCAGGGTGTGGAGGATGGTCCAGTTGGAGGCTGGACCCTGGACGAACCAGACGGTGTCGGCGACCTGCTCGAGGGCGCGGAGGGTGCGCATCGCTGCAGGATAGCGGCGGTTTTTGGGGTTCGGCGCGGGGCTTGGTCGGCTCGTTCGCAGGGTGGGTTGCTGGTGGCTGTGACGCCGATCGGACCCCTCCGTGGACGCGATTTGGGGAGGGAGGCTCCAGCGGGTATCCTCGGACGGCCGGTTACGACCGGCTAGGTAGCGTGTCCGAGTGGCCTAAGGAGCACGCCTCGAAAGCGTGTGTGGGTGAAAGTCCACCGTGAGTTCGAATCTCACCGCTACCGCCCCCAGAAGGACCTCAGCCCCGGAATTCTGCCGGTCTGGGGTCCTTCGCATTTCCCGCTCCATCACTTTCCCATCGTTTTCGCACCGCCGGCCGGGGCCGTGACCGTCGTCGAGAAGAGCTGATCGATCACCTCGCGCACGTCGGGCGCGATGCGGATGCGCTTCACATAGTGCGCCCGCGTGGTCGCCTCATCCGCATGGCCGAGAAGCATCGAGGCCGATGTCAGCGTCGTGTTGTTGGCGACCTGCGTACCCACCGTGCGGCGGAAGTCGTGGGGTCTCACGTCCAGGCCCGTTCCCTCTTGCGCCTGCTTGAGCTGCTCCCGGACCCGGGACGGGGAGCGTGGCGTTCCGACCTTCGACGGAAAGACGAGATCGTCCGGGCCGCCGTCGAGGCCAAGGGCGATCGCCTCGCGGAGCGCGGTGACGACGAGCGCGGGGAGCGCGATCGTCCGTTCGGAGGTGTCCGACTTCGGGTTCGGCTGTCGGAAGAGCCGGCCCTCGGCACGGACCACCGTTCCGGTCACGGTGAGGGTGGGCACCTCGGCGTCGAGATCAAGGTCCGAGACCCGCAGCGCAAGGCACTCCCCGATGCGGAGCCCTGTTCCGAGCATCGTGTCGACGATCTGAGGAAGCATCGTCACGTTCCGCACGCCCCTCACCGCAGGTCGTTCCTCCCAGGTGCGGACCGCCTTGCGCAGGATGGCGATCGACTCGAGATCGATCGTCCGGATGTCGTGCTTCTTCGGCTTGCGGACGGTCACGGCATCGCGCACCGGGTTGAACGGCGCCGCCCCGTACCGGACGCACATCATCATGACCTGCGACATCACGTTGCGACACTGCCGCGCGGTGTCGAACTTGCCGGCCTTGCTCAGCGCCATAAGCACGCGGTTCACCGCGACCGGCGTCATCTCCCGGACCCGGAGCGCCCCGTACGCCGGACGCAGGTTGAACTCCAACGTCTCGACGTATTTGGCGAGCGACTGCGGAACTACCTGGCCGCCGGCCCGCTTCTCCTCGATCCACTGGTCGAAGACGTCGGTCATGAGCGTCGCTGGCGTGATGTCGCCAGAGCCACCCAGCATCTCCTCATCGCGAAGCCGCTCGAGCTTCGCGACCAAGGCCCGTTCTGCTCCTGCTGCCGTTGACGCGCTCGACTCAACCAGCTTCGCGACGCCGGTCACGGAGCGGTACCGCGCGCGTGCACGCCACTGGCCAAGCTCGATCTGCGTGCGACTGATCCGACCCCAGCGCCCCGGCTCCGTCCGTTCGCGCACCACGGTCAGCCCTCCCGTCGGTCGTCGGTGACCGCGTCGAGCCACTCCTCGACGTCGTCGGGCCGGTACCTCAGTCGGCCGCCGACGTGGATCACCCTCGGTCCACCGCCGCGGCTCGACCACGAGTACACGCAGTACATCGACACCCCCAGGTACTCCGCGAGCTCCTCCGGCGTCATCAGACGACGGCGGGCGGTCTGCTCCACACTCATGCTGCTCATCTCGGGTTCCCCCCGCTTCCTCGATGCTGTGCTGCTCGGTTGTCGGCTCGCCAGCGCGCGTACTCACGAGCCCGGGCGGCGGCCGCGTCGGCGAGAACCTTGTCGCCGGCCCTCGGCCAGCCCGTGCCCTGGTACGTCCACGAGCCGACGACGAGGGTGGTCTCTTCGTCGTCGGCCATGAGCTGGAGCTCGAGCTCGCGCGTGTCCAGCTTGGCGGCCGCCGCGAGGCGAGGGTTGGTGGCGATGCGCTGATACCGGCGTCGGGCACGACGCAGTGCACCCAGCGTCACCGAGTAGTGGCGGGACTTCGTGGAGAAGTGCCCGCGGAACCCGAGCATGCGCGACCATCGGCCGAGCAGCGCGTAGGGGTTCTCGGCGCAGACGTCGCAGAGCTGCGAGTGCCGGTCGCCGGCACGCTGGTCGCACTCGAACGGGCAGCCGGCCAGGGCTCGAGCGGCGAGCACACGGCAGGCCTCGATGAGTCGTGCGTGATGGGGGAGCGGCCTGGTCGGGTCGACGCCGGCCGACTTGGTCGAGTACTTCGCCAGGTACGCGGCCACCTGCTCGGCGGTGATCTGGTCGCCGACGACGCCGCCCTCGCGCACGACCCGCACATCGGTCTGTGCGCCGAAGCGGAGCACGCGCTCGACGTCGCGGCCGTCGATAGGAGGCGCCGTCGTGCTCGCCGCGGCGGCAGCCTCATGGACCACGTCCGTCAGCCTCGACGCCGCGATCGGTGCAGGCGACCCGGGCCCGTCGGGGCCGTCGATCCGCACCAGTGCGTGGAAGTGGACGAGCCCGCGGGCCTGGAACTCGGCGACCTTCGCGTACTCGAGCCGCGCATGCTTCTTGAGGTCTGACTCGCGAACACCCAGCGCCGTCGCGAGGTGTCGGCGCAGGGCGATGGTGAAGCGCCGCCACAGCTCGGGTGAGTGCCATTGCCAAACGGCCGCCGAGTCGACGTCGTAGCACTCGGGACACAGCGGTGTGCCGATCGCGGGGTCGCCGTTGTCGTGGTGGGCCCAGCAGCTCAGCCGGACGCCGTGCTTACAGGCACCGATCCGGGCTCGAGGCCGGCACGGCTGCTTGCCCTTCCTCGCCCTGTGCACCGCTCCGAACGAGGGCGCCGTCAGGGTGACGAACAGCAGCGGGTTCACGCTCACCGAGTCGCGCACGCCCTTGCCGCCGAAGAGGCCGGTCGAGATCAGCTCGAAGGTGTCGCGCGCGTAGATCCGGGAGCAAGCCGGGCAGACCTCGTCGCGCCGGTTGCCGCATGGCTTGTAGAGCAACCCAAGCGGCTCGTCCGAGGAGCGGAAGACGCTGAGGATCTCGCCCGTCTGGCGGTCGATCGTGGTCGAGCGGCCCGCGAGCCGGACGGGGTGCGAGCAGTTGCCGGCCCGGGCGAGCGTGTCGGCGAGTGCCGGCATCGAACGGTCGGCCAGGCGACCCACGATGGACTCCACCTCGAACGACGCTAGGTCGCCCAACTCGAGGGGAGCGTCGGGGGAGTGGCCCCAGAAGCCATCGCGGGTCGCCGACATCAGGCCGACTCCGGGTCGTCCCCGCCGCGCGGGGTGCGAGGAGTCCGGCGTCGGGTCACCGGCGCCGTGCTGCTCGGGGTGAGCGTGATGAGCTCACCGGGCAGGTCATCCGCCGTCGTCGGAGGCTCGGGCGGAGCCGGATACCGCGAGGCAACGACCCGGATGAGGTCATCGCTCCAGTAGTCAGCCCGCACCCGGTCGACGACGCCGTCGTTGCCCACCACGTAGCCGGCCCCAGGCATCGTCCGGTCGATGCGGTGCGCCGGGGCGAGATCCGCGTACCCGTCACCGAGCACCATCCGGGTCTCCGACGTCGAAGCGACGCGCAGCGCGATCGTCTGCGTGAACAGCTCACGCATCGCAACGGTCTCCTTGCGCGGGTCCTGCACGAAGGCGACCACAATCACGCCGAGCGCACGCCCCTGAGTAAGGATCCGCTTGAGCAGCGCCGAAGCCTCGCTGACGACGTCGCGAGCCGCGTACCCGGTGAGCACGGCGAGCTCGTCGATCAGGAGAACGTGGGCAGGATCGCCCGCCGTCGCCTCGAACGTGCGCGAGTGCCCGCGCATGACCGCCTGCCGGGCCACGATCACCTGGTTGAGCGACCGCAGCAGTCGCAGAGCGGCCTGCTCGTCCATCGCGACGTGCGAGAACATCGCCGAGCCGACGGCGACCTCGACGCCACCCTTGAGGTCGATGCCCCACAGCCGCACGAGGCCGGCGTGCGCGGCCGGCGCCAGGTTGCCCGCGATGCCCCAGAAGATGGACCCCTTGCCCGACCCAGACCGACCGACGACGAGGGTGTGCCTGCCGCTCAGGTCGAGCCGCCATGGCGCCCCGTCCGATCGCCGGCCAAGAGTGACCGCCTCGGTCTCGAGGTCGGTGGGCATGCGGGGCGTGGCCGGCTCGTGGATGAGCTCCCGCATCGTCAGGACCATCTCGACGACGCCGGGGCCAACCCGACGGGACTCCACAGCCTCAGCCTCGACCGCGGTGGCGATGGCGTCGCCGGCCTCCATCAGGACATCGACGGTCTGGCCCATGACGGCGCGGACCGCGAGCGTGAGGGTGTTCCCCCGCGCGCGGACATGCAGCAGGCGCGGGATGTCCGCACGTCGCGTGCTCTCCCACGGCCAGACGAGTCCGCACCGTCGGGCGATCTTGGACCAGTCCTTGCGGACCCGACGGCGCCACTCACGGCGACGCAGAGGTCCCCCGAGAACGGTCTCGTAGCTCCTGGGACTCACCGCATCCCACGCGGCGCGCACGGTGCTCCATGCCGGGACGAACCACAGCACCGCGAGGCCGGCCGCCTCGTGATCAGTGATCAACAGCAGGTCACCGATCACGAGGCAGACGCAGACCGTGCGCCACGACTGGACGGTCCAGGCGATGGAGTTCCAGAACGCGGTGCCGAGCCGGCTCAGCACGAGCCAGACGATCCGAAGGGCGAACATCACGCGACCTCGCCCCCGACGACGTCGTACGGGATGACGACGTCCATGAGCGGTGAGTACGCCCGGACGGGTCGGGTCAACGGCCCCGTGCACAGCACCTGGAAGTGTGGTGCCGGGATGTCGCCGCCAGACCACACCGTGAACCCGCTGCGATCGTCGGTCGCTTCGAACGCCCTGACGTCGCCGAGGACGAGCAGCTTCGCGAGCCGCTCGGCGTCGTCCTGGGTGCTGACGTGGACCGAGAGCGAGCGCGTCGTGAGGTACAGCCCGTCGACTCGACCGTCGACCTCACCGACGACGTCGCCGGCGATCTCGAGGACCTCGCGGATGGTCCCGAAGCCGTCGTCGAACTCAGCGGCGGACATCACGCGGCCGCCTTCGGCTCGGGCGGCTTGGCCGACGGTACCGCCTGGCTCGACGGGGCCGGGGAAGCGAACCCGTCGGCACGGAACGACCACGCGAGGCGCGGGTTCTGCCCGTTGGTGTCGACGTACGGCATCGCCGTCAGACCGACGAACTCGACCGGCGTCCACGGCAGCCCCGAGGTGTTCTTCGGGGGGACCGGGATGACCTCCGTCGCGAACTTGACGGTCACGCCGATGCTGCGGGCGCGGGCGTCCTCGTCGCCGTCGATCACGGCGCACTGCCAGATCGGCAGGCCCGTCTCCTTGTCGCGCTGCTGGGGACGGGAGCCGTCCTTGCGCTGCTCGGCCTGGAAGTCCGTGACCGGCTCGACGACGCCGTGCAGGAAGGCCCCGTTGGGGAAGACCGCGGCGTGCGCGATCGGGAAGCGCCTTGCGATGACCATGATGATCTCCACTCGGTTGTGTCACGTTCGGGCTGGTTGCCCAGCAACCACGACACCTGGAGATGACGGGACGTCGTCACCGCTTTGCGGGACGTTTAGGGACGTCCTATCGTGAAGGAAACGTCCCGAGACGCCCCTGGGGGTGCGTGATGACGACGAACGAGCGGCTGCGAGCGGCGATCACCGATGCCGGGCTGACCCTGGCCGCGTTCGGCGAGCAGGTCGGGGTGGACCCGAAGACTGTCGAACGGTGGATCACCAAGGACCGGGTGCCGCACCGGACCCACCGCATGAAGGCGGCCCACATCCTCGGCAAGAGCGATGTGTTCCTCTGGCCGGCGACCGAGGCGGACCCGCGCACGCGCTCCGCGACGCGGGCCGAGTTCGTGGAGCTGCTTCCGAGCCGTGCGTCGGTGCCGGTGTCGACGTGGGAGTCGCTCATCGACAACGCTACGGAGGCGATCGACCTGCTCGCGTTCGCGGGGAGCTTCTTGCACGACAGCGTTCCCGACTTCGCGGACCGGCTTGCTGCGCGGGCTCGAGCCGGCGTGCGGGTGCGACTGCTGTTCGGGGACCCCGACTCAGCGGCCGTCGCGCTGCGGGGCGAGGAGGAGGGGATTGGCGAGCTCATGGCTGCCCGGTGCCGGCTGACGTGGAACTACCTCGCGCCTCTGCTCACCGGGGTGGCAGGGGTGGAGGCGCGGAAGCATGGGAGCACGCTCTACGCGTCGCTGTTCCGGTTCGACGACGCGCTGCTCGTGAACCCGCATGCACTCGGTGCGCCGGCCGGGCACTCGCCGATGCTGCACATCAACCGGATCCCTGGCGGGCGGCTGTTTGCGCACTACATGGAGTCGTTCGAGCGAGCCTGGGCGGGGGCTCTCCCCACTTCCACGTAGCGTCCCGAGTCGGACGCGGTTGCAGCCGAGCCCTCCGATTCGCATGCGTCGCTACGCTCTGTCGCGTGTACCTCGTCCCGCCGAGGAAGTCATGGCAGATTCCGCTCGCGTCCGATGCATTGGTCGCAGGTGCCCTCGCCCGTGGGCGCGCGGTAGCCCTCACGGCGCTCGCTCCCCGGATCGACGGGTTGCCCGACTCTGACGTCACGGCGCGCCATGAGCAACTTCACGCGGCCGTCGTCGCACTTGCTGATCATGAGGAGCAGGTGCTCGAGAGACTTGACGAGCTCGAACTTCAACCCGCAGATGCTGCGTGGACCCGATGGCAGACGCCCCTGGCACTCGTCGACGCGGACGATGACGCGTCCGTGGTCGAACTCGCTCTGGACGTTTGGGACGCGCTTGGGCCTAGCACGTACCGGAGCGAGTACCCGTTCCGCCCACCCTCTCGTGGCGGCTGGCACCGAACCCTGCTTGCAGTCTCGCTCTATGCGTTCATCGTCCTGGGCGGCGGTATCGGTTGGCTCAGTGCACGGCTCTTCGGTATGCCCGTGGATCACGGACTCGGCGTAGGAGCCCTTGTCGCATGCGCACTCGTCTTCGTTGCGGTGACGTCCTTCATGGTCGGCAGGTTCTTCTCGCGCCGCCTGGCCGACTGGTGGATCAGGTATGACGACTGGATCCAAGGCTGGACTCGATGAGTCATCGGACAGGAGTCCGGACACAGTGGAGCGGTCACCTACGCAGCCAGGCCGGAAGCCGTCTGAGGCAGGACAGAGAAGGAGCTGAGACGTGAGCCGCCAGCCACGCATCCGCGATGTCATCACGTGGCAGCCACCGAGCAACCGGTCCAGAGGCCTACGACTGGCCCGGAACGTGCTCCGCGGAATCGGGTGGGCCCTTGGTGTCGTGCTAGAGATCGCAGCGAACCTGGGCGGTGGCCAAGGACAGGTCGACTCGCCCAACGCGCTGTCGCGCAGGCATCTCCCGCGCGATCCGCACGAGGAGATCAGCGGGTTTGCCTGCAAGGTCGTTGACGGCACCGCGGCCTGGGTACCCAGCAAGGACGCCGACCCGGCGTGGCTGCGAATGAGCCCTACTGCGGCCTGGATCACTCCACCTGGCCTCGCGCGACGTATCGACTTGGACGTGCCGGCTCATCGGCTTGTGCAACTCAGTCCTGACGACCGGCGTCTGGGGCCGGCAGACCGCTGCGTCGCGACCATCACCAGTGAAGGCGCCGAGTTCCGGGTCAGTGGGCCGTGGCTTGCCGTCGCCTGGGTCGGCCACCTTGGAGGCTGGGCAGACCCCCGAACCGAACGCGCAGCCGACGGCTAGCAGCCGGTCTGGCGAGCCCACCTCGTCGAGGCAACGTGTACCGCTCCGGCGGGACCGGACAGCCCCGAGCGCGGCTCTGTGCCGTCGGGCACGCACTTGCGGCGGTCGCTCCGATTCGGGACACCGCCGCAAGTGCGCTCGCGCCCCTTGACGCCTATTGGAGCAGCGGGTCCGCCGGTGTGGCGTGTCGGACGGTCCGTGCGACGGCCAGCAGCTCGTCCAGGGATCCGACGGCGGCGACGAGGCGATACCTGACCCCGTTCGTGACCCAGCGAAGCTCCGAGCCTCCCTGCCCCTGAGGGGAGTAGGCGGCCATGACGCCGTCGAAGTCGACGAGCCGGTTCCGGAAGTCAGCGACCTCCGTCTCGACGGGGAGTGTCGCCGGGGTGGAGACCTCGAGGTACACGTACCCGGGACCGGGCTCGCCCTTCGGAGTTCCGTACTCGGCGGTCCAGGTGTAGGTCGGCGCGCCGGCGGGTGCCGAGGGCGTCGCTGGTGCTGCCGCGAAGCCCGGGGGGACGCTTGCCGGGTCGAGCACTCCGTCGGAGCCGAAGGTGAGTCCATCGAGGAGGGCGACCGTCTGCGCCTCCGGCAGGCTCTCGGCCTCCGCGTACCACCGTTGCCCGGATGCGTCGATCCAGGTCAGCCGCTGACGCGGGTAGTTGCCTTCATTCACCCAAGCGAGGATCCAACCGTTGACACCCCGGACCGCCGCTTCGTGCGCATCGCCGACCTTCTCGATCTGGGTGATGTCGCTTGCCGCTACGTCGCGGTACACGTTCACACCGCGAACGTTCCGGGCGTCGTAGACGACGGCGACAGGCACCGCGGTCGGGCAGCGATGCAACATCTTGTAGGCGGAGATGTGCTGGGGTGCGCGGTCGCCAACCAGGGACAGCACGTCCGCGACCGGGGTGGTGGCCCACTTCCCGCGTGGGATGGTGACGGGTGCTGGGGGTTCCGCCACGGCGGCGGTCGCGCAGGCTGGGTCCGCCGCGGCAGCAGCCGGTAGCAGCCCCCCGCCGAGCCGTTGCGGCGTCGACGTGTCGCTGGGGGCCAGCCGTGCGGGCAGGACGATGGCTGCGGCGGTTACTGCGACGGCGGCGACGCCTGCCAGCGTGAGCCGGCGCCAGTGCACCGCCCCGGGAAGGCGGCGCGTGGCGGCCGGGCGGCGTGCAGTGATCGACGTCGCCGGCTCGTCGACCAGGCCGCGCTCGAAGGCGGCGAGCGCCAGGGAGAGTCCGTCGGCGTCGACGGGCAGTTCGGGGCAGAGCGCTGCGACGCGCTCGAGGGCATCCAGACTCATCGGGGACCTCCAAGGCCGGGCTGCTCGACGGAGGGGACGATGCCCTCCAGAGCGGCGGGGATGTGGGTGACGGCGGCGCGTCCGAGGCTGGGTTCGTCGTCAAGGAGCGCCGCGAGCTGACGGCGGGCGCGTGAGAGGCGCACGTCGAAGGTGCCGACGCGGCAGCCCGCGACCTCGGCGGCCTGTGCGCGGCTCAGGCCGTCCCACGCAATGAGCAGCAGTGCCTCGCGGTGCTGCTCGGGTAGCCGGGACAGCGCGAGCAGCACCCGTTCGCGCTCGACGACAGCGGCATCCACCGGTGGACCGACGGCGTTCTGCCGGGCGACGTGGTCCAGGCGTGCTGTGAGGGCGAGTGCGCGCCGGGCCGCGCGGTGCTCGTTGCGGATGACGTTGCGGGCGACGCCCAGGAGCCAGGGCAGGACATCGTCCGGGACGTCGCTGGCGCGTCGCCAGGCGGTGAGGAACGTCTCGGAGACGACCTCCTGGGCGACATGGGCGTCGACGTGCCGCATCGCGTACGCCTGCACCCGGTGGGCGTAGAGCCGCCACCAGCCGACGACGCGTTCGGAGTCGTTCATGCCTAGAGATGTCCAGTCACACGCTGGAACTTACCGAGCGGCCCTGCATGAGCCTCGTCCGGCGCGACAGGGTTGGCCGTACTCTCATGGGCATGGCCCGCATCGACTACATCGATGACCCAAACGCCCCGGCGATCAACTCCGTGGTGCCCTCCGTCGTTGCAATCGTGCAGGACGACGACGGCCGCGTCCTCATGATCCACAAGACCGACAACGGCAAGTGGGCACTCCCCGGCGGCGGCCACGAGCCCGGCGAGAGCATCGCCGACACGGTCGTCCGCGAGGTCAAGGAAGAGACCGGCTACGACGTCGAGGTCGACACCATCACGGGGACGTACACCAACCCGCACCACGTCATGGCGTACGACGACGGCGAGGTCCGACAGCAGTTCTCGATCGCGTTCCGAGCGCGGCTCGTCGGAGGCGAGAAGCAGACCAGCTCGGAGAGCGACGTCGTCGAGTGGCTCGAGCCCGAGCAGATCGAAGACCTCGAGCTGCACCCGTCGATGCGCCTACGGCTCGAGCACGCGATCCACTACTCCGGCCGGCCAGTCATCGGGTAGGGCGAGCCGGCGGCGGGCGCGTCGTGCCGAAGCAAGCAGTTCATCGCGCGACCGGGTGACCGCGCGGTGGACCGGGTTGGACGCGGGGTACCGACTCAGGATCTCTTCGATCCGGGTCTCCGGGTCCGTCGGGGACCCGTCGGGACCGGTGGTGAGGTCGAGCAGAGTCAACGCGTCGAGGTTCTCGGGATCCGGCCTTGGCATCTTGGCAAGGTCGGCGAACAGTTCACGTTCCTCGGCCTCGGACCATGCGCCAGTGTGGAACGCGACGAGCCCGACGACCTCCGCGTCGGCGCCCTCCTCAACGAGGAAGGTTGCGCCGTCGAGCGGGTGGAAGCCGGTCATCATCAGCTCCTCGGCGTAGCCCAGGTCGTGCAGCCACGCTGCGGCCACGACGTCGGGGGAGATCAGTCCGGCGGAGCCGAGTTCGTCGGCGCGTTGGCCTACCGCTTGCACATGGCGCCAGCGACGCCCGAGCCCTGACAGGTACTCGGCCGCGATCTTGGGTGCCAGCTCGCGACGCCACATGGGATCATCCTCCCCGGAACTCCGCCGATCCACCATGAGGCGGCACTGGACTCCGCCGACGCCGAGTGAAGTCGTCCAGGCCGCCGGCCACACGCAGTACCAGGTGCTATCGACCTCCTCCGCACCCGTCATGGACCTCGATCCGTGCAGACAAGCACGCCGCTGACTACCGGAGGGACGCTGCGGGCCGCGCTCTCGACTCAGTCGTCGAAATGCTCGACCGTCGCCGACACACTCGCTAGCATCGTCGGCGCCGTGCTTGCCGCGCAGAACTAGCGCGGACGGAACAACGCCCTCGCCGGTGACAACGGCCGGCAAGGGCGTTCTGTACCTCTGGTTCAGAGGTACGGGATCGGCGCGGCCGGGTTTCCGAGGCTGACACCGCTCGCCGGGTCCGCACCAAGGTCGTCGCGCATCGCGGCGATCAACTTCTCGCCGATCTCGGTCCGCGGGTCATCGGACTCGCGTTGCCCGCTCCTACCGGTCCACTCAGCCGGTTTGTTAGGGTCTGTTTCGACCCACCACACGTGCGCCTTGGCGACTTCGAGGCCGCCGAAGTACTCAATCTCCCGCGTCCTCTCGATGAACTCACCTGCCGGGTCCGTCACCGCAGCCGGTGCGAAGAGCCGCATCCGCGACAGCGCAGCGGCGCACTTCTCGATCCCCTCCACGGGAGACGACGGACCCTGAAGGTCCTCAGGTGGTGGAGCCTCTCCGAGCTGCCCGTTCTCGAGCGAGTAGAGATAGAGCGCGCGGTCCCGGTTGGCCTGGATGCATTCGTCGGCGCCCTCCAAGAACCGGGCGTAGAGGTCGAGGCGCTGGTCAAGCCAGCGCTCATCCTTGCGTTGGTCCCGTTCTCCCTTCCGCCGTTGCCGGTCAAGAACGATCTGTGTCGTCGCGGCAATCGCTGCAACGAGCACAGTGGCGAAGACGCTCCCAAGAGCGACCCACTCGGCAGACCTCATACCAGCTCCTCAACCTGTCCCGAGCGCGGTGGTTGCTAAGTAGCGCACTCTCCGGAGCACGAAGAGCAGCAACGAGCGTAGGCCGAGAATGCGCCACTCGACGGGATATCCACCGGGGCCGAGATCCCGTCGCCCTCAGCTGTCGTTGACAGCCTCGGCCGTCATGAACGCCCGGGTGTCGACGACGGTCGAAAACTCGGCCAGGACGCCGTCGAAACGGCCTGGATTTCGAGCGTCGTCGACACCGGGAGATCCTGTCGCCGTGATGCACCGGCCACCGTGTCGACGACGAAAAGGGGTCAATCTTGGGCCGTCGTTGACACACACCGACCCTCACGGGCGGCGGGTGTGATCTCGCTCAGCCCACCGCGCTCCCTGGCGATGGGCGTCCGGGCGAACGCGGTCCAGCCATGGATCAGTGCTTGATCCACACTTCGGCGCCCGTCTGCTCCTGCCACCTGACCAGGTGTGCGCGAGCCACGGTGATCGCCTGCGAATGGCGGTCCCGCGCAACGCCGCGGACGCTCGCCTTGGTGGCACCGCGCTCGTCGCGAAAGAACGTCACCACTCCGCCGAGCGCCTCGACCTCACGGCCTCCGTTCCTCACGCGCACAATCGGTCGCCTGGCGTGTGGGGGTTGCCAGCGATCCCCCTTCAGGAGCCGCACCGTCGCGCGGATGACCATCAGGACCCCTGCCCAGAAGACGAAGGTGACCGCGACGCCGACGGCGACTGCCCAGACCGGTGAGTCTCCCATCAAGACGCCCGAGAGAGCCGCAAGCCCTGCCAGAACCGAAAGCACCCCAGGAACGACGATCGTCCAGTCCCCTGGCCCGGTGAGCGTGAAAATCGAGGGACGCCTCGAATGCTCCGTCACGCTCATGATCATGCAAGTGATCATCCTGCCGCGTGGTGCGGACCTCTCGGTCGGGCATGGGTGAAAACCCGCCAACGTTGTACGGGCTGAGGCCGACGGGGACGACAGCTGCTGTTCTGGGGTGCATCAGGACGCTCAGCTCGGGCGGAGGTAGTGGGCGTTACGGCCAGCAGCGTCGCCCCGCACCAGTTGGCCATCGTTGACGAGTCGGTCGAGGACGCCGCGGGCCCCTGCCGCTGAGAGCCCTGTCAGTGCGGCGTAGTCGCCGGACGTGATCCGGTCGTGAGTCGCCATCCACGCGGTGACCACTGCCGGTGCGTCGGCAGGTTCGGGCGCCTGGTACCAGAGCACCCGGAGGCGGCGGAGCAGATCTTGATCGGTCCGCGCGGTGACCAGGAGCCGGCGCGCAGTCAAGGACAGGAGCCATGTGTCCTTGTAGGGCGTGAGCAGCGGTTGTTCGTCGATGACGCACCTGTAGGTGGTCTCGAGCGCTTCTTGAGCCTCCCCCTGGGTGCGCTGCAGGACCGTTGCCAGCTGGTCGGCCGTCGCGAACGGGTGGTAAAGCAGGGTGTAGACGACCAGTGCGACCTGGACGTCGCGCTGCCGCGCGGTGGGCTGGATGCGAGAGGTCAGGCGCACGACAGGCACGACCGGACGCCCGCCGACCAGACGGGTGCGCACTCGCGGCCCGGGTTCCTCGATGACTAGGGGCGGCCGATGCCCAAGGGTGACCATCTCGCGGAACATGCGGTCGACACCGATGCCCTGCTTGTCGACGAGTCCCAGGGCGCGGGCGGCGTCAGCCAGTGCCGGAGAGCGGCTGTACCGCTGTGTGAGCACATTCTCGGACGTGATGCCGCCGACGAACCCTCCAGGTGAGACCACGGTCAGCGATGCGTCCTCCTCGACCCAGGTGACTGTCGTGGGTTCGTGGAGGTTCCAGTCCCGGTGGACGATCCCGTTCAGGATGGCTTCGCGGGCCGAACGGGCGGGCAGTTCACGCAGAGCACGTTCAGCGAACTCGCCGGGGATGGTCACGCGATCGTTTGCCGCTTCTAGCAGTGCCTCGACGCGCTGGATCTGCTCCAGGAGGCTCAGCCCCTGCTGCGGGACGTGCTGGGCGAGTACGTCGCCACCCTCGACATCGAGCCGAGTCCAGGTAAGCCACGGGCGCGGTGACGGGCAGAACAGAAGTGCTCCAGCCTCGGTGAGGCGACCATCGACGGTGAGCACGCCGAGCTGCCGCAGCATGTCGGCGATGGGTGCTCTCGCGAGATCCTGCTGAACGTCATTCGACACATCCCGGCGCCCGAGGTACTCCCGCGCAACCGCGACAGCTCCCGCGGTAGCAGCCTCGACACCAAGCTCGCTGGAGCGGGCCATCGCGTCCCACCCGGCCCGGCCCTGCCGGTGGGTCCACCACTCACCGCGGTCCACGGGAACCGATGCCGCCCCCACCCGCCAGCGGATCTTGTTGCCCGTGTCCTCGACCGGTTCCCTGGCCTCGGCCACGTAGATGACCAACAGTCGAATACCGCGCTCGATCACGACCTCGACGTCGGGCGCGACGTCGACACGCCGGTAGATCTGGTGACGCAGCCACTCGGGATCGAGCTCGGTCCCGAGCAGGTCGCCGCTGCGGTTCTCCACCCCGACGATCAGCGCGCCCCCACCTGGGGTGTTGGCCATGTAGGCAACCTCGTCAGAGAGCTGGTCGGCAGCCTGGGTGTTCTCGGCAGAACCAGGGAGCAGCACGCCGCCCGCCCCGCGCCGACCGGCCTCTTCCTTGAAGTCGACGCGCTGACGCTCGATGTCGTCTGGCAGCTTCCCTGTCCGCAGCGTCGCTAGACACGCACTGACGGCCTCCTGAGCCCGCGCACGATCAGCGAGCAACTCTCTCCCTGGCTGGAAGGGAAACCCCTCGATCACGTTCGCCACGAGTTGCAGTTTAGACCCCCCTCTAAACAGATACTCGCCCGGCTCGCCGCGCGATCACTGCGCGTTCGGCCGTGCGTGGGGCAGCCGACGAAGACCCTGCAGGCGGCCGCCCAAGGGGTCGTCGTCTCGGTTACCTCGGGCGGTGGGCAACTTCCCCGGCATCCACATCCATCACCGCCGACCCGGGACCCAACTCCTCTCTGTCGGCCCGTCGGGTGGTGATGACGTGCCGGCACAGGGGTCGCCAAGGGGTCTCGCGACAACACATTCGCCTCGAAGCCTCAGGCGTAGGCAAACAAACGATGCAGCGCGATCGTCCGGACTTTCTCCTGGAGCTCCTCGTAGTAGCTGAGCTGGTGGAGCCACCAGTGGGACGGCGGGACGGCCTGCACGCAGATGTCGCCGTCGACGCTGATCGGCTCGGATACCCCGACGAACCAGAACCACTGCCCTGACGCGTTGCGGGCGCGCAGAGTTCGCCCGGTCAGGGAGCCGGCCTCGCGCGCCGGCACGGGGGAGAGCACCGGCGGCTCGTTTGCATCCGCCCGAACCCGGTCGAGCCACGACCGAGCGCCGTCGTCGTCTCGATCCTGAGCAACCCCCTCTGACCCAGGCGCCACCGCATCCTGGTACACCCACGCGTGCTCGACCGGCCACCACTGCATGATCGGCGTCTGCTTGGGGTCGGCCTGCCACGTCCAGTAGTACAGCGGGGCGCACAACGCCAGCGACTCCCGCGGGGTCTCCTCCCCGGGCAGCGGCACGTCCTCGTGATCGGTACGCACGAGGATCTGGCCGTCGATGTAGTACCGGCCGGGAACGCCGATCGTGAGCTCGTCGCCCACCTCGAGGTTCGGCACGTACCGCGCGGGCACGGGGTGCCGGGCCGGCGGCGGCTTCGTCTGCCAGCTGATGTCCTCGAAGATGAAGTACTCGGCGTCCATCACGACCAGGCTCGCAGGTTCACTCCGTGCTGCAGCATGAACGGTTCGGGGTCCACGGGCTCCCCGTTGACGTGGATCTCGAAGTGATAGTGCGCTCCGGTGCCGACACCACTGTCGCCGGACAGGGCGATGACCTGCCCGCCTTGGACGGTGTCTCCGGGCTTCACCAGGGCTTTCGACAGGTGCAGGTGGAGCGTCTCGACGCCGCCCGCGTGCTTGAGCATGACCATGAGGCCGCCGCCGGAGTCCCAGGTCACCGACTCCACGACCCCGACCGTCGGGGCCACGATCGGGGTCCCGACGACGGCGTGGAAGTCCGTCCCGGCGTGCAGGCGCCACTGGTGGTAGATGGGATGGAAGCGCATCCCGAACGGCGAGGTGACCGCCGACTGGAGAGGCGCCGTCCACGCAGCCGCGGGGATCACGCGGTCGCTGCCGAGGCTGGCAGCCGACGAGGTGGTGGTCGAGGCGAGCTGGAAGTTCGCCGAGCAGAACGAGGCGATGTCGACGCCCTCCGCGCGGTAGTCCGCCGCGGTCAAGGCGGCCGGCTGCGCGGCAGGCGCCGCTGGTCTGACGCTCGAGCCTGCCGCGGGTGTTGGCAGCGGTGGCGTGGCACCGCCGGCGAGAGCGTCCACGATGATGGTCGCGCGTGCCTCGTGCTTCGCGTAGTCCCCCGGGAACGCCGAGCGCTGCACCGCCTGGGCGGCCGCCGTGATCGGCATCGTCTCCCACCCGGCGACGTCGAGCAGCCCGCCTGGCGACGCCTTCCCGGTCGCTGCGTTGAAGTGCGGGGAGGTGCGCCCGCCGAAGAACGACAGCGCCGCATACGTCGGGTCCTGGACCTGCTGCGGCGTGCCCCAGCCCTGCGACGGGCGCTGCTGGAAGAGTCCGAGCGAGTCGCGGTCGCCGTGGTTGAGGTTCTGCAGGCCGGACTCCTGCAGGGAGGTCGCGATCGCCACGATCAGGCCCCGTCGGCCGACGCCAGCACTCTGTCCCGCCGCGACGATCGCTCGGGCGTTGGCGACTTTGTCGCCGTCGTTCGGACCGAAGCCGGGCACGGCGCCGCCGGTGGGGATCGCGGGCGCCTGGTTGAGCGGTGCAGGCTGGTAGGCCGCCTGGTCGACGGTGTAGCCCAACGCGGTGCAGGCGTTCGAGGCGGCGGCCACCTGCCCGCTACTCGCGATGAGGCCGGCCGCCGTCACCCCGAGGAACACGCCGCCCGACGCGAGCACGATGACACCGGCCACGAGCTTCGGCCAGTGCCGCGACAGCCATCCGACGGCCTGGCGCTTGGCCCAGAGGGCTACGGCTGCGGTGAACGCTTCCATGGTCGGATGCCGATCATCCGCCGGGCTCGACCGTCGAGACCAGCCACGCGCCGGCCGCGGGTCCCGGCACGAGGTGCACGCGCACCCACGCTCCCGTCGTCGGCACGTCGAAGACGTCCTCGTGTGCGGTGACCGCCACCTGCCGCGGTTCCCCGGCGACTGTCTCGGCCGGGGTGCTTGACGGTTCGGTCAGGCTCAGCCCGGTCGTCCACAGCGCGTGGGTCACGAGCGGGCGCACCCCGGCGGCCCAGGCGGCCTGACTGCGATCCGGGCGCGCCCAGGCGGCTACGAATGCGGCAGCAGCATCCGCGGCAGCAGCGGTCGGATCACCGGCCGCAGGGTCAACGCTGAGGTCATCCGACGCAGCAGCCAACCCACCCGCCACGGGGTTAGCGCTCGAGCTCGACGGCGCACCCGACGCCCATGAGCCAGCAGACACCGGCGGGGTGGGCGACGCAGAACCCGTGCCCGGACCGCCGTGCCCGTTCACGCTGCCGATCAGGAACACCGCAACCAGCGCCACCGCCGCGACGGCGAGGAAACGGCGCGGCGAGTAAAGCGGCCACCGGATGATCGGCCCGAACACCTCCCACATCAGCGGTACCCCTCGGACTCGTCCGTGCTGCCCTGCTCGACCGCCGGCGGCCGCCAGATCTCGAAGACCGGGTTCCCGTCAGGGTCGAGCGTCGTCGACGCCTCGTGCACCCCGGACGGCAGCGTGAACCCGCGGTCGATCAGCTGCTGGGGTGCCGCGTTCCGGTCCGCTGGCGCCGAGAGATCGAGGTCGCCGTCGTCGGGGCGGAGTGCCGGGTGGCTCGGGAGCCTCGAGGCCCGGGACCCGCGGCTCACGTCCGTGCTCGGCGACGCGGCCGGCCCATGTGCGATCAGTCCCTCACCGGAGCTAGCAGTGTGGGCCCCCAGCCCGCGAACGGCGCCACCGACATTCGCCCCATCGGTGGACACCGGCGCACCCACAAGAGCGAACTCCCGCCGAGTCCGGCGAGGAAGCTCCGGGTAGTTCAGCGCCCCAGCCCCCAGCTCACGCGGCCGCAACCCCACCGGCAGCGCCATCGTGTCGCCGGCGGCCACCGGCGCGTTCCGGCCGTACGCGATCCGGTAGGGAGCCGCGTCCCTCCGCAGGTTCGCCGCATCGGCGTCGTCGGCCTTCTTCTTCGCGTCGTCGACCCCGCCCGCGACGGCCTTCCGCGTGGCGAACGCGTTGACGAGCGTCCCGAGCCCGGACCGTGCCATCCGTCGCGCACCCCGAGCGCCGGGCACCGCCCGGCCAGGACGCAGCAGCTTGAACAGGATGAACGGGATCGCGGCCACGATCACGAGCTGGAGCGCGAACGCGAGCGTCGAGCTCAGCACGGCGTTGTCGAGCAGCAGGTTCGCCAGCGCGGCCACGAAGAACACCGGCCCGAGGATGATGAACCGCCCGACCTGCTTGAGCACGGCGATCACCCAGCCCTGCGCGGAGAACATCAGCCCCACCACGCCGAACCCGGGCGCGAGCGGCACGAACACCCGCGTCGCCACGTAGGCGATCACGATGAAGATCGCCGCGACCATGAGGAACGGCATCATCAGCCCCACCCGCAGCACCACGGTCCCGGCGGCGTCCCAGCGCCCGTTGTTGCCCGTGAGCTGCTGGTAGGCGGCGGAGTCCTCGCCTTCGACGGCGGCCGCAGTCTTGACCCACAGGGCCTTCTTGGCGTCGACGATCGTCTGGCCCGCGGCTGGATCGTCACGCACCTTCAACGCCTCGCTCCATGTCAGGTGCGACGCCTTGAACAGGTCGGGACCGTACTTCCGCGCCGTCGCGCTGTCCGAGGAGCCCAGCGTCCCCACGAGCCAGCTGTCGTAGAACGTGTCCCGGTTGAGGGTGTCGAACATGCTGTCGATCGCCGCCTGCGCGCCGTTCGGGTTCGCGCGCGGCGTTGCCCCCGGGACCGGCGGCCCGAGGATCTTCTGGTTCACGCCGAACCCGCGCGCCGACGTCGTGACCGTCGTCTGCACGAGACCGTCGACAGCCTGCGCCGAGGCGACGGGGTAGCTCATCACGTACGTCGCGCCGACCAGGACGATCAGCGCCCAACCCACCGTCGTCACCGCCGACGACATCTCGGAGCGCGAAGCCGCCACCAGCACGCCCGCGGCCACGAGGATGAGGATCGCCGTCACCCACGGGTCCCAGAGCCCGCCCTTGATGGCCGACGTCGCGCTCGTCAGGACGCCGTCGAGTGGAGCCATGAAGTCGGGCGTCACCACAAGGCCGAGCAGGCTGTGGGTGAACGCCGAAACCGCCGCGCTCCCCGACATCAGGAAGTTCCCGACGCCGGTCTGCAGCTTCGGCAGCGCGTCGGCGCCGGGGATGCAGCCGTTGTCGTAGTCGACCCACTGGTAGTTGTAGCCGTAGACGTCGGCGATCGTCACGCCAGGGTTGTGGAACGGGTCGGCGTCGCTCGCCGTCCTGGGCTTCGGGTAGAGCATCCCCGGAAGGCCCGAGAGGGGCGAGGACGGCTCGGGAGCCGCAGCGCACGCCTTCGTCGCCAAGGGTCCGGCCTGCACCACGGGGGCGGCGTTGGCAGCCAGCGCCGGCCCGAGCACGACCAGCCCGAGCGCGACCAGGACGACGGCGGCGAGGCGGCGCATCACGCTGCACCGTCCTCCGCCACGAGCTCGAGCTGTCGGCGCTTGGTCGGGTCGGCGGTCGTGTTCAGGGCCGACGTCAGCCGCTCGTGGTTGGAGTAGTCGACGGTGATCTTCTCGACGCCGCCCTTGCCGTCCTCGCCGCCCATGCCGTCGCGGAAGATGAACTCGCGCGGCACGCCCTTGTCCTCTGACCGCCGCGACCGGCGCGAGAGCTTGGCGAACTCCGCCTCGTACCCGACGCCGGCCGGCAGCCCGAGCAGCCGACAGTTCTGCTCTTGCGCCTCCTCGTCGGTCGTCTTGCCGACGAATGCCGCCCCCACGAAGTTGTTGATGTTCTGCCCGATGACGTTCGCCGCGTTCTGCGTCGAGACGAGCGCCGCGATGTTGTGCTTGCGGGTGTCCGTGGCGACCTTCTGTACCAGGGTGCGGCCGGTCGAGACGGCGGTGATCTCGTGCGCCTCGTCGAGGAACATGCCCTTGCGGTTGTTGACGTCGACCCGGTACACCGACCGCAGCGCCGACCACGCGGCGAGCGACATCACCGGGCGCGACATGAGCTCGTCGTAGGACCAGTCGGCCTTCGGCTTGCCCTCGTCGATCTGCGCGAGCCCCTTGAGGCTGAAGAACGTCATCCGGCGATCGCTCAGCGGGTCGCCGTGGTTGCCCGACGACGGCGTCGCGAAGAACAGGCGCGAGAGCTCTCGCTCGGAGGCCTCGTGCAGGCGCCGCAGCACGCGGGCGCACAGCTCGCGGTCGCCGTCGGGGTTGTGCTGCAGCTCCTGCATGACGCCGTGGATCGTGGAGTGCGGGCGCGCCTCGGACCGGGAGACGGCGTCGCGCACGACCGACTTCACCTCGCCGTTGGCCTGGTCCTCCGGCGGCAGGCACCAGATCAGCGTGTCCGTCACCAGGTCGCGACGCTGCGCCTCGGCGGCCGACTTGGCCAGCGCGAGCGCACGCATCGGGTCGGCCTCGTCGACGAACCACGAGCGCGACGGTTCGGGCACCAGCGCGTAGGGGTTGAGGGCGCCCGGCTCGGACTGGAGCAGGTTGATCGCCGTCGCCACGCCGTGAAACTCCGGCAGGTCCGCCAGCGCGCCGAGTCGCCCGGACGGGTCGAGCACCGTCCACGGCACGCCCTGGGCGCCGGTCTTGTAGATGACGCCGCCTGCGAAGAACGACTTGCCCGCCCCGAGCCCGCCGACGATCGGCACCAGCCCGGACCCCTCGACCACCTCGGGCCCGAACCACGGGTCCCACGTCACCGGCCGCTCCGCGAACCCGGACGTGTACCCGATCAGCACTCCGCGCTTGTCCCCTACCTCGGCGGTCGCGGCGGGCACGCCGGCGGCGAGCTTGAGGATCGGCAGGGGCCGGGGGTGCCCGGGGTTGGCCAGCGGCTCCCTCGGGACGAAATCGCGTGCGAGCCGGGACTGGGCGAAACCGCGCCCGAT
>WRHK01000044.1 GCA_009783295.1 Promicromonosporaceae bacterium | reverse complement strand
GGCTTGCCCAGCGCGGCCGGCCCGGGCAGCCCCCGGGTGGGCGCCGCGCCCGTGCCCTCGATGCCGTGGGCCGCGAGCGCCTCGCCGGTCGCCAGGGCGCACCCGGCCATCGAGCCGATGCCGACCACCAGCACACGGCGGGGCGAGGCGGTGCGGGCGGTGTGCCGGGCGATCACGTCGACGCCGTCGAGCTCCGAGACGGCCGGGATGGCGTCGACGAGCGCGCTCTTCGGGTACCGGACCACGGTGGGGGCGTCGTCGACGTCGACGGCGGCGCGCAGGGCGGCGCGCAGCGTGGCCTCGTCGCGCGGGGCGGCCAGGCGGAGCCCGGGCACGATGCGCAGCATCGCGAGGTCCCACATGCCGTTGTGGCTGGCGCCGTCGTCGCCGGTGATGCCGGCGCGGTCGAGCACGAACGTGACGCCGGCCTTGTGCAGCGCGACGTCCATGAGCACCTGGTCGAAGGCGCGGTTGAGGAACGTCGCGTAGAGGGCGACCACGGGGTGCAGCCCGGCGAACGCCATGCCGGCGGCCGAGGTGGCGGCGTGCTGCTCGGCGATGCCGACGTCGAACGTGCGCTCGGGGAACTCCTGCGCGAACGGGGCCAGGCCCACCGGGTGGAGCATGGCGGCGGTGATGGCGACGACGTCGGGCCGGCGCCGGCCGATCCGCACGATCTCGTCGGCGAACACGGACGTCCACCCGAAGAGCGACGGCGCGACGGGCAGCCCGGTCTCGGGGTGGATGCGGCCCACGGCGTGGAAGCGGTCGGCGACGTCCTGCTCGGCGGGGCTGTACCCGCGGCCCTTCTCGGTGATGGCGTGCACGATGACGGGGCCGCCGAAGTCGCGGGCCCGCTGCAGCGACTTCTCAAGGGCGGCCTCGTCGTGCCCGTCGACGGGGCCGATGTACTTGATGCCCAGGTCCTCGAACATGCCCTGCGGCGCGACGACGTCCTTGAGGCCCTTCTTGAGCCCGTGCAGCCAGTCGTACGCGAAGCGTCCGGGCGGGCCGGAACGGCGCAGCGTGCGCTTGCCCCAACCCAGGAACTGCTCGTACCCGCGGGTGGTGCGCAGGGTGTCGAGGTGGTGCGCCAGGCCGCCGATCGTGGGCGAGTAGGAGCGCCCGTTGTCGTTGACGACGATGACGATGCGGCGGTCCTCGGACGCCGCGATGTTGTTGAGCGCCTCCCAGGCCATGCCGCCGGTGAGGGCGCCGTCGCCGATCACCGCGACCACGTGGCGGTCGTCGCGGTGGCGCACCTGGTTGGCCTTGGCGATGCCGTCCGCCCAGCTCAGCGCGGTGGAGGCGTGGGAGTTCTCGACGACGTCGTGCAGCGACTCGGACCGCGACGGGTACCCGGACAGGCCGCCCTTCTTCCGCAGCGCCGAGAAGTCCTGGCGGCCGGTCAGCAGCTTGTGCACGTACGACTGGTGGCCGGTGTCGAACACGAAGGTGTCCTTCGGCGAGTCGAAGACGCGGTGCAGGGCGATGGTCAGCTCGACCACGCCGAGGTTGGGGCCCAGGTGCCCGCCGGTGCGGGACACGTTGTCGACCAGGAACCGCCGGATCTCCGCGGCGAGCGCGGGGATCTGCGCGGGCGTCAGCCGCCGCAGGTCAGCGGGCGACGCGATCGAGGCCAGCAGGCCCATGGAGCAACTTCCCTTCGACGACGGGCCGCGACGCGCTACGCCACGGAACCGCAACAGCCTAGGCCCAGCATGCGCGACACGGTGACCGCTCGCCGAGGCGCCAGCGTGTGCACACGCGACCTGCACCGTGCACGCACGGTGTGCGTCGTCCGCCTACATTGAGGTTCTGCCGTCGGGCATATCCCACCGTCGGCACGTGCGCGCGCCGGCCGTGGCCGGCCCCATCCGGAGGAGCCCATGCGCTTTCTCGCCGGGCAGCAGCCCATCACCGACCTCACCTACGGCGACGTGTTCCTGGTCCCGTCCCGCTCGGACGTCACCAGCCGGTTCGACGTCGACCTCTCCTCCGACGACGGCACCGGGACCACGGTGCCCATCGTCGTCGCGAACATGACCGCGATCGCCGGCCGCCGCATGGCCGAGACGGTGGCCCGCCGCGGCGGGCTGACGATCATCCCGCAGGACATCCCCGTCGACGTCGTCGCCGACGTCGTCGCCAGCGTCAAGGCGAAGGACCCGGTCGTGGAGACGCCCGTGACCGTCGGCCCGCACGACACGGTGTCCACCGTGCTGACCCTGCTCGGCAAGCGGGCGCACGGGGCCGCCGTGGTCGTCGAGGCAGGGCGGCCCGTCGGCGTCGTCACCGAGGCCGACTGCGCCGGGACCGACCGGTTCACGCAGGCGGGGCGGATCATGTCCACCGACCTGGTGCAGCTCGAGGCGGCGCGTGTCGAGGCCGAGGGCCTGCCCGCCACGTTCGAGGCGCTGCACGTGGCCAAGGCCGACATCGCCGTCGTGGTGCGGGACGGCCAGCTGGTGGGCGTGCTGACCCGCAAGGGCGTGGTGCGCTCCAGCATCTACTCCCCCGCGCTCGACGCCGCGGGCCGGCTGCGTGTCGGCGCGGCGGTCGGCATCAACGGCGACGTCGCCGCCAAGACGCGCGACCTGCTCGCTGCGGGCGTCGACGTGCTCGTCGTCGACACCGCCCACGGCCACCAGAACAAGATGCTCCAGGCGCTCGACGCCGTCCGGTCGGTCGCGCCCGGCGTGCCCGTCGTGGCCGGGAACGTCGTGACCGCCGAGGGCGTGCGCGACCTCGTCGCGGCCGGCGCCGACATCCTCAAGGTGGGCGTCGGCCCGGGCGCCATGTGCACCACGCGCATGATGACGGCCGTCGGGCGGCCTCAGTTCTCGGCGGTGCTCGAGTGCGCGGCCGCGGCCCGCGAGCTCGGCAAGCACGTCTGGGCCGACGGCGGCGTGCGCCACCCGCGCGACGTCGCGCTGGCCCTGGCCGCGGGGGCGTCGCAGGTGATGATCGGGTCGTGGTTCGCCGGCACGTTCGAGTCGCCGGGCGACCTGCACGACGACGGCACCGGCCGCCTCTACAAGGAGTCGTTCGGCATGGCGTCCGCGCGGGCCGTCGCGGCGCGCACCGCGGGCGCGGGCAGCGCGTTCGACCGGGCCCGCAAGGCGCTCTACGAGGAGGGCATCTCCACGGGAAAGATGTACCTCGACCCGGCCCGCCCGGGCGTCGAGGACCTGCTCGACGAGATCACCTCCGGCCTGCGCTCGGCCTGCACGTACGCCGGGGCGCGGACGCTGGGCGAGTTCGCCGAGCGCGCCGTGGTGGGGCTGCAGTCGGCGGCCGGCTACGCCGAGGGGATGCCGGTGCCGACGTCCTGGTGACGGCCCGCCCGCTGGTTGAGCCCGTCGAGCCTGGTGGCTCGGCGGGTTCAACCGGCGGTGGTCGGGCCTGTCGAGACCACGACGAGCCGCGTCGTGGGCCGGGTGAGCGCGACGTAGAGGTCGCGCTCCCCGCCCTGGCGCGCCGCCCGGATCCCGTCCGGGTCGACGACGACCACCGCGTCCCACTCCAGCCCGCGCACCCGGGACACGGGCACCACGCGGTCCGCCCCGGCGCCGGCGAGCGTGGCCTCGAGGGCGGCGACGGCGTCGTCGGCCGCGACGACGCCGACCAGGCCGCCGGCGGCCACCTCCTGCTCGACGACGTCGCGCACCGGGCCGGTCGCGTGCCGCACCTCCGGGCCCTCGCGCAGCGCCCGCGAGCGCGGCTGCGCCGGGGCGATGGCCGCGAGCAGCGGCTCGGCCGCCGCGAGCACCTGCGCGGTGGTGCGGTAGCAGACGGTGAGCGTGTGTACCTGGGCCCGGCGGGCCACCTCGCCGAGCGCCTCGCCCCAGCTCGCCGCTCCCGTCGCGGGGCCGGCCTGGGCGAGGTCGCCGACCACCGTCATCGACCGGCCCGGGCAGCGGCGCAGCACGGCCCGCCACTGCATGGGCGTGAGCTCCTGCGCCTCGTCGACCACCACGTGCCCGAACGTGCGCCCGTCCGGGCCGTCCAGCAGGGCGGACGCCTCGTCGAGCAGGGGCAGGTGGGCGTCGGTCCAGCGGCGGCGTCGGCGCCCGAGCACCTCGGCGACCACGTCGGCGGGCGACAGGCGGGGCCAGAGCGCCTCGACGGCGGCGTCGACCACGGGGTCGCCCGCGAGCGAGTCGCGCAGCGACTGCGGGTCGAGCTCGGCGAGCGCCGCCTTGTGCCCGTACACGCCGCCCTCGTCGGCGGCGAAGCCGAGCCGGGCCAGGTCGGCGGCGACTGCCTTCTCGACGTCGAACCGCCCGGCCAGCACCTCCATGTCCTCGTCCATGCGGGCGAGGAACACGCGGGCGCGGTCCTGCACCTCGTCGGTGAGCGCGTCGGTGACCAGCTCGACGAAGAGCTCCCGCGCCGGGTGGTGGGCCAGCCCGGCCGCCTGCGCGGTGGCGCGCGCCTCGGCGACCTCGCGCTCGGAGAGCGTGATGCGGTCGCCCGCGATGGTGACGCTCAGGGTTCCGGCGGGCGCCTGGTGGCGGCGGACCGCCCGGGCGAGCTTCTCCGCGGCACGCTCGGAGCCGAGCCGCCGGCGCAGGTCGTCGCTCGCCGGGATGACGTCGGCGACCCCGAGGGCGTCGGCCAGCAGCATCGTCGTGGTGGACAGGACCACGTCGTTCTCGCCGAGCGACGGCAGCACCTGGCTGATGTAGTCGAGGAACCGCGGGTCGGGGCCGAGCACCAGCACGCCGTCAGCACGCGCCTCGTCGAACATCGCCAGCACGTACGCGGCGCGGTGCAGGGCGACGACGGTCTTGCCCGTGCCCGGGCCACCCTCGACCACCGTCACCCCGCGGTGCGCCGAGCGGACGATCGCGTCCTGCTCCGACTGCAGCGTGGCGACGACCTCGCGCATCCGGCCCGTGCGCCCGGCCGTCATCGCGGCGAGCAGCGGCCCGTCGCCGACGACGTCGCCCGGGCCGGGCTCGCCGTCGAGCACCTCGTCGCTGACGCCCGCCACGGTGCGGCCGTCGAGGGTGAGGTGGCGGCGCCGGCGCAGGCCCAGGGGCGTGGCGGGGGTCGCGGCGTAGAACGGGCGGGCGGCGTCGGCGCGCCAGTCGACGAGCACGGGCTCGCCGTCGGCGCCGGTCAGGCCCGTGCGGCCCAGGTGCAGCACGTCGCCGTCGGCGCCGTCGATCCGGCCGAAGCACAGGCCGTGCCCGGCAGCCCGGAGCTCCGCGGCCCGCCGTGTGACCAGAGCCAGGCGCTCCTCGCGCAGGTCCGCGGAGGAGTCTCGCTGGAGGGCCGCGCTCTGGGCGGCCAGCCGGGCGGCGTCGTCGTCGAGGACGGCGAACATCGCGTCCACGTGCTGCTGCTCGAGGGCGCGCTGCGCGTCGTGGCTGGTCTGCCGAAGGGCGTGCGGCACTGACTCTCCTTGCGTCGGGGACGTCGGTCGAACGCCCGGGGCCTCCACCGTGTTCCCGCCTGGGGTGCGCCTGGCGCGGGTAGCCTCGATCGCGTGACCGCCAACGCGCAAGACACCGCCGCGCGGGCCCAGCTCGCCGCGCTCGCCGTCGACCCGTCGTTCCCCGGCCCGTGGCGGCACGCCCGCGGCGCGATGGCCGACGGCGCGCGGGACGCCGCGGTGCTGATCCTGTTCGGCGTGCTCGACGGCCTCGTCTCCGACCGCGACGCCCAGAACCTCGCGGTGTCGCACGACCTCGACGTCCTGCTGCTGCGCCGCGCCGCGACGCTGAGCTCGCACGCCGGGCAGGTCGCGTTCCCCGGCGGGCGCACGGAGCCGGGCGAGGATGCCGTCGCCGCGGCGCTGCGCGAGGCCCGCGAGGAGACCGGCCTGGACACCGACGGGGTCGAGGTGCTGGGCACGCTCGCGACGCTGCCCATGCCGGTCAGCAACCACCTGGTCACGCCCGTGCTGGCCTGGTGGCGGGCGCCGTCGGCCGTCGGGGTGGTGGACGTGGGCGAGTCGTCGTCCGTGTTCCGCGCCCCCGTGACCGACCTGCTCGACCCCGCCCAGCGCTACACGTCCGTGCTGCGCCGCGGGGGCAACGTCTGGCGCGGCCCGGCCTGGCTGCTCACGGTCGACGGCGTCCAGCAGCTCGTGTGGGGCTTCACGGCCGGGATCCTCGACTCGATGTTCGACCACCTGGGCTGGACGGAGCCCTGGGACCGGGCGCGCGAGCTCGAGCTCCCGTGAGAGCCGACCTCGACGTCACCCTGGAGCTCGCCCGGGCGCTCTTGCGCGAGCAGCACCCCGACCTTGCCGACCTGCCGCTGCAGCTGGCTGCCCACGGTTGGGACAACGTCATGGTCCGCGCGGGCGACCGCCTGGCGCTGCGTCTGCCGCGGCGCGAGGCCGCGGCGCCGCTCGTGCTGCACGAGCGGGAGGCCCTGCCCGTGCTCGCCCCCGCGCTGGCGGCCGCCGTGCCCGAGGTCGCCGTGCCCGAGGTCGTGCGGGCCGGACGCCCGAGCGCCGCGCTCGGCTACCCGTGGGCCTGGAACGTGGTGCGCTGGGTCGACGGGGTGCGCGCCGCCGCGACACCGGTCGAGGCCCGCACCGCGTGGGCCCCGGTGCTGGGCCGGTTCCTCACGGCGCTCCACCGCCCCGTCCCCGCGGGCGTCACGGCGCCCGCGAACCCGTACCGCGGCGTCTCGCTGCGCCGGCGCTCGGCCCCCCTCCTCGACCTGACGGGGAGCGCCGCCGACGTCTGGCAGGCAGCCCTCGACGCGCCCGAGCACGCCGGGCCACCCGTGTGGCTGCACGGCGACCCGCACCCCGCGAACCTCGTCGTCTCCCCGGGAGAACCCGGCGGCGAGGCGGACCGCCTCGCCGCCGTCGTCGACTTCGGCGACGTCACCGCGGGCGACCCCGCGAGCGACCTCGGCACGCTGTGGCTCACGTTCGACGCCGCGGGCCGCAAGGCCTGCCGCGCCGCCATGGCCGACGCCGGAGCCCGCTGGGACGACGCCACCTGGGCGCGCGCCCGCGGCTGGGCGCTGATCTTCGCCGGCGCCATGCTGGCGCACCCGGACGAGCACCCCGCGCTGGTGCCGGTCGGCGCGCACGGGCTCGCCGCGGTGCTCGACGGGCGCTAGCTACTGCCGGCGCCGGCCCCGACGCACAGCCCACACCGAGATCAGCGCGAAGATCACGGCCCACGCGACCCAGCTGACGATCAGCCACCACATCGGGTCCTGCGTCGAGTTGCCCGACGTGTCGACCACCTCTCCGCGCGTCGACGGCCAGCGCGCCAGCGCCGCGTACCCGTACAGGGGCGTGAACCGGGCGACCTTGAGGATCGTGCCGCCCAGCGGCACGAACAGGTTCCCGAAGAACGCCAGCAGCACCAGCCCGGCCGAGGCCACGCCCACGGAGCTCTCCGACCGGAACGTCTGCGCGATCGCCAGCCCGTACAACGCGAAGATGCCGCTCAGCAGCCAGGCGATCACGCCCGTCACCAGCCAGATCCACCAGCGCTCGGCCCGGGCGCCCGTGAGCACGCCAGCCAGGAACACGGCCGCGACGCCGCCGGCGGCCACCACGAGCGCCACCAGCACCTTGGTGCCCACGTAGCCCGAGGGCCGCATCGGCGTCAGGCCCAGCTGGCGGCCCCAGCCCTGAAGAAGCTCGATCGCGGCCTGCCCGGCGCTCGACGTCGTCGCCACCGACGCGGCGTACACCGACATCGACGTCATGACGTAGAACTTCACGTTCGCGTGGCCGGCCATCTGGTTGCCGGAGCCGAACGTCGAGCCGAACACGATGTACATCACCACGGGCAGGCCGATCACGAACGCGATGTTCATGACGTCGCGCAGCTGCCGCCGCAGGTCGATGCCCAGGTACGTGGCGTTCACCGGTCCCCCTCCTGGTCGTTCTGGGTCAGGGCGAAGAACGCCGACTCCAGCGACGGGGCGCTGACCTCGAGGTCGCGCCCGCCGAGCGTGGTGAGCAGCTCCAGCGCGGCGGCGTCGGATCCCGTGCCCGTGGCGATCACGCGGTCGCCCTCGACCCGGACCTCGCGGACGCCCTGCACCGCCCGGAGCGCCGACGCCGCGGCCTCCCCGGTCCCTGGTGGGACGGTGGCCGCGGCCACCCGGTCGCCCACCAGGTTGCGCAGCTCGTCGGTGGGGCGGTCGGCGCGGATCTTGCCGTGGTCGATCAGCACGGTGCGCGGCGCGAACGCCTGCGCCTCCTCGAGGTAGTGCGTGGCGAACACGACGGTGCGGCCCTCGTGGGTCTCGGCGCGCATCGTCTCCCAGAAGTCGCGGCGTGCGGCGGCGTCCATGCCGGCCGTCGGCTCGTCGAGCACGAGGATCTGCGGGTTGGGCAGCAGCGCGAGGGCGAACCGGAGGCGCTGCTGCTCGCCGCCCGAGCACTGCCCCACCTTGCGCCCGGCGAGTGCCGTGACGCCCGCCCGGTGCATGACGTCGTCGACGCGGGACTTGGCGCCGTGGAGCGCGGCGATGGCGCGCACGGTCTCCTCCACGCGCAGGTCGCGCAGCAGGCCGCCCGTCTGCAGCACCGCCGAGACCTTGCCGGACGTCACCGCCTGGCGCGGCGAGGTGCCGAGCACCTCCACGGTGCCGGCCGTCGCCGGGACCAGGCCCAGCACGATGTCGAGCGTGGTGGTCTTGCCGGCGCCGTTCGGGCCGAGGAAGGCGACGATCTCGCCGGGGGCGATCTCGACGTCGATGCCGTCGACGGCGACGACCGTGCCGCGTCCGTCGTGACCTGGGTACTCCTTGCGCAGTCCAGCGACGCGCAACGCAGCTGTGGGCATGGGGCCATCGTGGCGGAGGTCGCCGGTCATTGCCAGGGGATACGTTCGGCAGAACGCCGGACGCCCGCGACCCCAGGGGGCCACGGGCGTCCGGTCGGAGCGGCTGGGGTCAGCCCACCAGCGAGCGCAGCACGTACTGCAGGATGCCGCCGTTGCGGTAGTAGTCGGCCTCACCGGGCGTGTCGATGCGGACGACCGCGTCGAACTCGACGGTCTCGCCGTTCGCCTTGGTGGCCTTGACCGCGACGGTCTCCGGCGTCGTGCCGTCGTTCAGGGCGGTGATGCCGGCGATGTCGAAGGTCTCGGTGCCGTCCAGGCCGAGCGACTCGGCGTTCTGGCCCGCCGGGAACTGCAGCGGCAGCACGCCCATGCCGATGAGGTTGGAGCGGTGGATGCGCTCGAACGACTCGGTGATGACGGCCTTGACGCCCAGCAGCGCGGTGCCCTTGGCGGCCCAGTCGCGCGACGAGCCCGAGCCGTACTCCTTGCCACCGAGCACGACCAGCGGCGTGCCCGCCGCGGCGTAGTCCTGGGCGGCGTCGTAGATGGTGTCCTGGGCGTCCTTCACGAAGTTGTACGTGAAGCCGCCCTCGACGCCGTCGAGGAGCTGGTTCTTCAGGCGGATGTTCGCGAACGTGCCGCGGATCATGACCTCGTGGTTGCCGCGGCGCGAGCCGTAGCTGTTGAAGTCACGACGCTCCACGCCGTGCTCGGCCAGGTACTTGCCGGCGGGGCTGTCGGGCTTGATCGAGCCGGCGGGCGAGATGTGGTCGGTGGTGACCGAGTCGCCCAGCTTCGCCAGCACGCGGGCGCCCGCGATGTCGGCGACGGGGGCCGGGGTGGCCTCCATGCCGTCGAAGTACGGGGGCTTGCGCACGTAGGTCGACTCGGCGTCCCACGCGAACGTGGCACCCGTGGGGACCTCGAGCGCACGCCAGCGCTCGTCGCCCTTGAAGACGTCGGCGTAGTCGGCCTCGAACATGTCGCGGTCGATGCTCGTGGCGATCGTCTGCTCGACCTCCTCCGGCGTCGGCCAGATGTCGCGGAGGAACACCGGGATGCCGTCCTCGTCCACGCCCAGGGGCTGCGTGTCGAAGTCGAAGTCCATGGTGCCGGCCAGGGCGTAGGCGATGACCAGCGGCGGGGACGCCAGGTAGTTCATCTTGACGTCCGGGTTGATGCGGCCCTCGAAGTTGCGGTTGCCGGACAGCACCGAGACGACCGAGAGGTCGTGCTCGTTGACGACCGCGGAGACCTCGTCGGCCAGCGGGCCCGAGTTGCCGATGCAGGTGGCGCAGCCGTAGCCGACCAGGTGGAAGCCCAGCTTCTCGAGGTACGGCCACAGGCCGGCCTTCTCGTAGTAGCCCGTGACGACCTGCGAGCCCGGCGCCATCGACGTCTTGACCCACGGCTGCGACGACAGGCCCTTCTCGACGGCCTTCTTCGCCAGGAGCGCGGCGGCCAGCATGACCGACGGGTTCGAGGTGTTGGTGCACGACGTGATCGAGGCGATGACGACGTGGCCGTGGTCGAGCTCGGTCTCCGTGCCGTCGGCCAGCGTCACCGGGGTGACCTTGTGCGGGCGGTGCACGATGTCGCCGTGCACGGTGGCGACCGGGGCGTCGGTCTCCAGGGCGTGGCCCAGGGCGACCGGGTCGGACGCCGGGAACGACTCCGACGACGCCTCGTCCAGACCGGTCAGCGAGCCGTTGCGGAACGGGGCCGCCTCGGTGGCGTCGACGTAGTCGAGGATCGAGGAGGCGAACGAGTCGCGCGCCTCGGACAGCTCGATGCGGTCCTGCGGGCGCTTCGGGCCGGCGATCGACGGCACGACCGTCGACAGGTCCAGCTCGAGGTACTCCGAGAACGTCGGCTCGGCGGCGTCGGCGGCGAGCCACAGGCCCTGCTCCTTGGCGTACGCCTCGACGAGCGCGAGCTGCTCGTCGCTGCGGCCCGTGAGGCGCAGGTAGTCGATGGTGACCGAGTCGATCGGGAAGATCGCGGCCGTGGAGCCGAACTCCGGCGACATGTTGCCGATCGTGGCGCGGTTGGCCAGCGGCACCTGGGCGACGCCCTCGCCGTAGAACTCGACGAACTTGCCGACCACGCCGTGCTTGCGCAGCATCTGCGTGATCGTGAGCACGACGTCGGTGGCGGTCACGCCGGACGGGATCGAGCCCGACAGCTTGAAGCCCACCACGCGCGGGATCAGCATCGACACGGGCTGGCCCAGCATGGCCGCCTCGGCCTCGATGCCGCCGACGCCCCAGCCCAGCACGCCCAGGCCGTTGACCATCGTGGTGTGCGAGTCGGTGCCGACGCAGGTGTCCGGGTAGGCGCGCAGGACGCCGTCCACCTCGCGCGTCATGATCGTGCGGGCCAGGTACTCGATGTTGACCTGGTGCACGATGCCGGTGCCCGGGGGCACCACCTTGAAGTCGTCGAACGCCGTCTGGCCCCAGCGCAGGAACTGGTAGCGCTCGTGGTTGCGCTGGTACTCGAGCTCGACGTTGCGGGCGAACGCGTCGGCGCGGCCGGCCACGTCGATCTGCACGGAGTGGTCGATGACCATCTCGGCCGGGGCCAGCGGGTTGATGCGGTCCGGGTCGCCGCCGAGGGCCGCGACGGCCTCGCGCATGGTGGCCAGGTCGACGACGCAGGGCACGCCGGTGAAGTCCTGCATGATCACGCGGGCCGGCGTGAACTGGATCTCCGTGTCAGGCTCCGCCTGCGGGTCCCACGCGGCGAGGGCGCGCACGTGGTCGGCGGTGATGTTCGCGCCGTCCTCGGTGCGAAGCAGGTTCTCGGCCAGGACCTTCAGGGAGTACGGGAGGCGCTCGAGCCCCTCGACGGCCGAGAGCCGGAAGATCTCGTAGTCCTTGCCCTGGACCGAGAGGTTTCCCTTCGATCCGAACGTGTCCACGCTGCTCACTGCGGCTCCTCCAGGGGGTTCCGCGTCGCGCACGACGGCGTGCGACGCTGGGTTACGGGGGGCTTCGCCCGGTTGTCACCGGGGCCTTCGCCCAGCATAGCCCAGATATCTTGATGTCAAGATAACGCAGCGTCGGGAACTCCCCCGGAGCGCGGGGGTGGCGGGATCAGCGCTCGCGGCGTCGCAGGTCGGCGCGGATCTTCTGCACGACGCCGATCGTGCTCAGCACCACGCCCAGCGGCAGGGCGATGATGTGCACGGGCGTCAGGGCGGCGGTGGCGAACCCGGACAGAGCGAGGTACGCGAGCAGCGCGAGCCCGACCACGAGCGACCAGGGCCACGTGGCACGCGTGGTGACCATGGGCTGACGTTCAGACATGTCCTCGACGGTACGGGGGCGCCGGGCGGCGCGGGGCGACTCGTCCGCCCGCGCCCCGGGTTCAGGCGCGCGCTGCTGCCACCATCGCGTCGTAGGCGGTCCAGAACGCGGCGCGCAGCTCGTGCCGCTCGAGGTCCGAGAGGTCGACGCCGCCCAGCGCACCCGTCACGTCGAGAAGCAGCGCCTTGTCGACCTCGCGCGGGATCGACGGGCGCCCCAGCTCGAGCGCACGCCAGGTGGTGGGCGTGGCGCTCAGAGCGAGGGAGTGCAGCACCTTCCCGACGACGGTGGTGACCGCCGTATTGAACTCGTCGGCCCAGGTGCCCGTGCGGGCGGCGTCCGGGAGCGCGACCTCCGGCTCGGGGCGGCGCATGGACGCGGCGATGTCCTTGGGGGTGCGCGGGCCCGGGACCGCGGGCTCCGGGGTGGTGGCCGCGGGGGCCGGGGCGGGGGCCGCGGGGCCGGGCTTCGGGGCGGGGGCGGCGCCCGGCGTCGCGGGGGGCGCCGGCTTGGGGCCGGGGCCGGGGCCAGGGCCAGGCGTCGGGACCGGCGCGGCGGGTCGGCCCGGGGCGGGCGCCGGCGCGAGGCCCGGCTTGGGGGCCTTCTCCGGCGCCGTGGTGGGCGTGGGTGCGGGCGCCGGAGCGGTCCCGGGCGTCGGCTCGGTGCCCGGGACCGCCACGGGTGCGGCGCCGGCCTCGGCCTCGGCCTCTACCTCGCCCGGTCGCTCCACCTTGAGCACCGAGGCGTCGACCAGCGCGCCGTCGATGACGTGCAGCTCGTCGGCCGCGCGGAACAGGTGGCGGCTCACGGCGTGCGCGCCGCCGTCGGCGTTCGGCGCGGCGAGCACCAGCACCTCGACGCCGTGCACCTGCGCCTCCTCGACTGCCTCCGTGAGGTCGTCGTCGCCGGAGACCAACAGGAACACGTCGGCCGCCTGGTTGCGCGCGTGCGTCACCAGGTCGAGGCCCAGCCGCAGGTCCACGCCCTTCTGCTGGCCGTCGATGCCGAACCTGCCCAGCCGCAGCTTGACGCGCGGCAGTTCGCCGATGCGCTGCTGCTGGTAGTCGGGCACGCCGTTGCGGGCCGAGTCGTACCAGTGCACGCGCAGCACCGGCAGGCCGGAGATCTTCTCAGCCTGCTCCCGGATCCCCTCGATGAGCTTCCCGTACTCCACGTGGATGCCGGAGCGGAGCGACGTCCCCGTGACCCTGGTGGCGGCGGAGGCGAGCAGGTAACCGGCGTCGATGAAGACGGAGCAGCGGGCAGGCATGGGGCCAGGCTCCCATGCCTGCCGCCGCGTCACCGTGCGACCGGCCGGAACCGTCCGGTTCAGGACTCCTTGGTGCCCAGCTGCGGAGCGCCCGCGTGCGTCGACAGGAACGCCGAGAGCAGGCCCATGAGGTCCAGGCCGGTCGTCGCCTTGGCCACCGCCGGCACCTGGGTCAGCAGGTCCGTCGCGAGGGCGGTGATCTTCGAGGCGCCGGCGGGGTCGCCGAGCACCGTGATGTTGTCGATCTCGCCGAGCGGCTTGGCCGCCGCCTCGATCATCGCGGGCAGTGCGGCGAGCACGCGGTCGATGACGGCCTGCTGGCCGTACTTCTCGTACGCCTCGGCGAGCAGCGCGTTGGTGGCGGCCTGCGCCTCACCCTTGGCCCGGATCGCCTCGGCGTCGGCCTGGCCGTTGGCGCGGGTCGCCTCCGCCTGGGCGAGGCCCTGCGCCTGCAGGGAGTTGGCCAGACCCGCGCCCTCGGACTCCAGGCGCACCTTCTCGGCCGCCGCAGCGCGCTCGACGGCGACGGCCCTCGCGGCCGCGGCCTTCTCGGCGGAGTAGAGGTCGGCGTCGGCCTTCTTCTGGGCCGCGTACTGCAGCGCCTCGGCGTCCTTCTGCTTCGAGTAGAGGTCGGCGTCGGCCTTCGCGCGGACGTCGGAGTCGAGGCGCAGCTTGGTCAGCGCGACCTGCTGCTCGGCGTTGGTCTGCTCCGCGCGCGTGATCTCGGCCTGCTGGGCGGCGGCGACCTTCGGCCCGACGGCGGCCGCCTCGGCCTGGGCGGCGTCGGTCTCCTTCTTGAAGTCGGCCTCGCGCAGCGCGGCCATCTTGTTCGCCTCGGCGATGGCGATACGCGACTCGGCCTGCGCCTTGGCGGCCTGCTGGGCGTTGGACGCCTCGGCGATCTCGGCCTCGCGGCGCACTGCGGCGGCCTGCGGGCGGCCCAGGTTCACGATGTAGTCGGCCGGGTCGGACTGGATGGCGTTGATCTGCAGCGTGTCGATGCGCAGGCCCGACTCGCTCAGCGCCTTGGCGGCCTCGTCCTTGATCTCGGTGGCGAACTTGGCGCGGTCGGCCAGCACCTCCTCGACGGTCATGTTGCCGACGACGCCGCGCAGCGCACCGGCCAGCACGGTCGCGACGACGCCGGGCACGTCCTCCTCGCGACCCAGGAAGCGCTGCGAGGCGGCGCGCACGCCCTCCGGCGTGCCGTCGATCTTGGCCAGCGCCACGGCATCGACCGTCACCTTGATCTTGTCCGACGTCACGCCCTCGTCCACGCGCATCGGCACCTCGGTGGCGTCCAGGAACACCGACGCCGCCCGCTGGATGAACGGCACGACGAACACGCCTGAGCCGATGACCACCTTGACGCCGTCAGACCCGCCCTTGCCGCCGGTGATGACCAGCGCCTCGTTGGCCTTGGGGATGCGGTAGCGCGAGACGATCGCCGCGATGACGATCGCGACCACCACCACGAGCGCGGCGATGGCGATGACTGCGGTCAGGTTGGGCATGGCGGGGTCCTCCACGGACAGGGTTCTGAGGAGCTGCAGGGCGGTGGTGCTCACGCCTCGGCGGGCGTGACGCGCACGACGTCGGGCGAGACGACGGCACTGACGGTGACCAGGGCGCCCGCCGCGACGTCGACGGTGACGTGCGCGGTGAGCGTGCGCGGCGACCCGGAGTAGACGACCCGCACCACGCCGGGGTGCCCCGGGCGCGCCGCGGTGTCCATGACCCCCGCGACGCCGGTCATCGTGGTGATGCTGCCGGCGCCGTCGGGCGTCGAGTGGCGCCGCAGCACCGCCGTGAGCCACGCGCCGCCCGCGGCGATCGCGAACCCGACGGCGATGGCGAGCACCACCACCGCCCAGGCGGGAAGGTCGGTGAGCGACGCGAGGATCAGTCCGGCCCAGCCGAACGCGCCGAGGCCCCCGGTGAGGGCGAGCAAGGAGACGGAGCCGTCGCCGGGCAGGTCGACGTCGAACACCTCGAACACCCCGTCGAAGATCACGGCGACGAGAGCGATGGCGGTGGCAACGATGCCGACGATGAGGAACCCGGTGGTCACGGCGCACATCGTGGCAGAACCAGGGGTCCCTGACCAGGGGCTTGACGGGGCCTGTGGACAGCCCCTCCGGACGGGATGTCTACGGCAGCCTCAGACTCAGGAGTCGTCGTCCCGCACGGGGCGCGGGGACGCCTCGAGCGCCGCGCGCAGCTCGCGGATCTGGTCGGCCAGCTCTTCGACCTGGTGCCGGGTTGCGGCCTCCTCGGCCTCGGTCTCGGCGGCGACCCGCTCGACGAGCCAGGACGCGAGCGTCGCGGTGACCACGCCGAGCAGGGCGATCCCGCCCACCATGAGCCCGATCGCGACCGCGCGCCCGGTCGTTGTCACGGGGTGACGGTCGCCGTAGCCGACGGTCGTGATCGTCGCGAAGGCCCACCACACACCGTCTCCGAAGTTCGCGATGTTCGCGCCGGGCTGCCCGCGCTCTGCGTCCGTCACGGCGAGCGCGCCCGTGATGACCAGCAGCGATGTGCCACCCACGACGTAGGTGACGACACGTCCACGCAGCGAGGTGGACCCGACCCGGTTGAGGACAGCGAGCAGTGCGACCAGGCGAAGCAGCCGCAGCGGCCGGAGCACCGGGAGCGCGAGCGCGAAGAGGTCGATGACGTTGTGCTTCACGAAGGCCCAGCGGTGCTCCGCGATCACGAACCGGATGACGTAGTCGATCCCGAAGGCGACCCAGGTGACCGTGATGACCCACCGGCACCAGGAGCGGGCGGGCGTCGGCGTGCCTTGCCACACGATCGGGAGCGCGTAGGCCAGCAGGAAGGCGACCGCCGCGACCGCGAGCGCGAGCTCAGTCCGCGCTTCCCACCGCTCAAGCCTCGACATGCGAGCGACGGTAGAGCCATCCCCCGCCGCTCACCCACTGAAGGCGCTTGCCGTCACGCAGCGGCACGGACCCCAGGAGTCGACTCACGCGTTCAGAGCGCTCCCGTCGTCACCGCTCGAGCACCGCGACGGCCTCCACATGGTGCGTCATCGGGAACAGGTCGAACGCCCGCAGGTCGCCGAGCTGGTACCCGAGGTCGCCGAAGTACGCGACGTCGCGGGCCAGCGCCGCGGGGTCGCAGGCCACATAGACGACGCGCTCGGGCCGGCGCTGCGCGATCGCCTCGACCACGGCACGCCCGGCGCCGGCGCGCGGCGGGTCCAGCACGACGACGTCGGCTGCCCCGACGCCCGCCCCCCCGGCGTCGCCCTCGGCGAGCACCCGGTCGACGGCGCCCAGGTGCAGCTCGACCTGGGGCACGTCGTGGGCGTTGCGGCGGGCGTCCTTGACGGCGCGCGCGTCGCCCTCGACGGCAACGACGCGCCCGTCCCCGCCGACGGCAGCGGCGAGCGGAAGCGTGAACAGGCCGGCGCCCGAGTAGAGGTCCAGCAGCGTGGCCCCGGCGACGTCGCCGATCGCGTCCAGCAGCGCGCCGCTCAGCACGGCAGGCGCCTCGCGGTGGTTCTGCCAGAAGCCGTCGGCGGCGACGCGGTAGCGGAAGGTTCCGGCCTCGGCCGACGCGCGCCGCGGCGTCACGGACTCGGAGACGGCCCGCCGCGCGTTGGGCCGGCGGTCCGCACGGCCGCCGCGGAAGAGCTCGCCGTCGACCAGCAGCACAGGGTCGGCGCCCCCGGCCGGCGCCACGAGCTCGAGCTGGGCACCCGGCGTCCAGCGGCGGCTGAACACGCCCTCCGCCTCGGCGAGCGCGGCGACGTCAGCCGTGCCCAGGGGCATGTCGTCGAGCGCGACGACGTCGTGCGAGCGGAACCGGCGCATGCCGGCGCGGCCCTCGGCGTCGGCAACCAGGTCGACGCGCGTGCGGTAGCGCAGGCCGCCGCGCTCGTCGTCGCCGGGCGCGGCCTCCACGGTGACGTCGCGCTCGACGCCGGCGAGGCGCTGGAGCTGCTCGCGGACGACGGCGGCCTTCCAGCGCCGCTGCCCGTCGAGGGAGACGTGGGCGAGCTCGCCGCCGCCGACGCCGCCAGGGCCGGCCTCGGGCCAGGCGGACGGCACGCGGTCGGGCGAGGGGTCGGCGAGCACCTCGACGGCGTCGGCCCGCCAGAACTTGGGGCCGCCCTCCGTCACGACGGCGCGGACGCGCTCGCCCGGCAGCGCGTGGCGCACGAACACGACGCGCCCGTCCAGGCGGGCGACAGCGTGCCCACCGTGCGCGACGGACCCGACGACGAGCTCGAGCTCCTTGCCGGCGTCGGAGTCGACGGGCCGGGGCCGCGGGCGGCGCTGGACGGGACGGGCGACGGGGCGCTTCGACTGGGGCACGCCCCTATCCTCGCAGCCCGCTGCCCCGCGGTCCGTCACGGGTCTCTGGGACTCCGGTCACGCGGTCCCAAAAGCGGAGTCCCAGAGACCCACAACGATCAGAAGCGCTGGAGGCGGCCCTGCACGTACGACTCGTCCTCCAGGCCCGTCTGGCCCTGCGTGGACGCAAGCTGCCACGGCACGGAGGCCACGACGACGCCCGGCGTGAACAGCAGGCGGCCCTTGAGGCGCAGCGCGGACTGGTTGTGCAGCAGCTGCTCCCACCAGTGGCCCACGACGTACTCGGGGATGTAGACGACCACGAGGTCGCGCGGCGAGTCGCGTCGCACGGAGCGCACGTACTTGAGGATCGGGCGGCTGATCTCGCGGAACGGCGAGTCGAGCACCCGCAGCGGCACGGGCAGCTCGAGCGACTCCCACTGCGCAGTGAGCTCCTGGACCTCCGCCGGGTCGACGCCCACCGTGACGGCCTCGAGCAGCGACGGCCGCGACGCGCGCGCGTAGGCCAGCGCCCGCATGGTCGGCTTGTGGATCTTGGACACCAGCACGATGGCGTGCACGCGGCTGGGCAGCGCGCGGGCGGCGGCGACGTCGTCGAGCGAGAGCTCGTCGCGCACGCGGTCGTAGTGCTTGTGGATCGCGAGCATGGTCAGGTACAGCACGGCCATGGCGAGAATGGCGATGTAGGCGCCGTGCACGAACTTGGTGATCAGCACGATGATCAGCACCAGGCCGGTGCAGCAGAAGCCGATGACGTTGATGACGCGCGAGCGCAGCATGTGGGAGCGTGCGGCCGGGTCGGGCTGGCGCTTGAGCTCGCGTGTCCAGTGCCGCACCATGCCCAGCTGGGACAGCGTGAACGACACGAACACGCCCACGATGTAGAGCTGGATGAGCCGCGTGACCTGCGCGTCGAACGCGACGATCAGCACGACGGCCGCCACGGCGAGCGTGATGATGCCGTTCGAGAACGCGAGGCGGTCGCCGCGCGTGTGCAGCTGGCGGGGCAGGTACCCGTCGCGGGCGAGGATCGACCCGAGCACCGGGAAACCGTTGAACGCCGTGTTCGCGGCGAGCACCAGGATGACGCCGGTGACGGCGGAGATCGCGTAGAAGGCGATCGGGAAGCCCTGGAACACGGCGGCGGCGAGCTGGCCGATGGTCGGGTGCTGCGTGTACGTCCCGGGCGGCGGGGCGCCGTTGAGGGTCAGCTGTGTGGCCGGGTCCTCGACGTACTTGACGCCCGTCGCCTGGGCGAGCAGCAGGATCGAGATGACCATCCCGGCGGAGATCGAGCCGAGCAGCGCGAGCGTGGTGGCCGCGTTGCGGGACTTCGGCTTACGGAACGCCGGCACGCCGTTGGAGATGGCCTCCACACCGGTCAGGGCCGCGCACCCGGACGCGAACGCGCGGGCGAACAGGAACACCCCGGCGAAGCCCATGAGGCCCTGGTCGAACCCCGCCTGCGGCAGCACGGAGAAGTCGTGGCTCTCGGCCATGGGCAGGTGCCCGGTGAAGTACCGGATGCCGCCCACCACGGCCATGATGCCGATGAGGCACATGAACAGGTAGGTCGGGACGGCGAACACCGTGCCGGACTCCCGCACGCCGCGCAGGTTCATCAGCGCCAGGATCACGACGGCCGCGACGGCCGCGAGCGCCTCGTGCCCCCGCAGGGCCGGGATGGCCGACGACGCGTACTGGGCCGCCGACGAGATCGAGACGGCCACGGTGAGCACGTAGTCGACCATGAGGGCCGAGGCGACGGACAGGCCGGCGGGCGCCCCCAGGTTGGTGGTCGCGACCTCGTAGTCGCCGCCGCCGGAGGGGTAGGCGTGCACGTTCTGCCGGTATGACAGCACCACCACGACGAGCACGAACACCACGCCCAGGCCCGCCCACAGCGACACGGTCGAGGCCGCGAGGCCGGCGATGCCGAGGGTCAGCAGGATCTCGTCGGGTGCGTAAGCGACCGACGAGAGGGCGTCCGAGGCGAAGATGGGAAGGGCGATGCGCTTCGGCAGCAGGGTGTGACCCAGGTGCTCGCTGCGCATCGGGCGACCCAGCAGGATCCGTTTGGCGGCGTCCGCGATGTCCGACACGTGCGCCACTCTAGGCGCACGGCGTTGACGGTTCACTGACGCGTCCACAGACGGCGCTGCGGCGACCACGGCCGGCCGACCTGCCGTGTAGCGTTCGGCCCGTGCACTTCGTGATCATGGGCTGCGGCCGCGTGGGAGCCACGCTCGCGCAGGAGATCGAGTCGCGCGGCCACTCCGTCGCCGTCATCGACCAGAACCCCGAGGCGTTCCGGCGGCTGTCCGGCGACTTCGGCGGGCAGAAGGTCACCGGCATCGGCTTCGACCGCGACACGCTGATCCAGGCGGGCATCGAGGACACCTTCGCGTTCGCCGCGGTGTCCGACGGCGACAACTCGAACGTGCTGGCCGCCCGGGTGGCGCGCGAGACGTTCGGGGTGGCCAACGTGGTGGCGCGGATCTACGACCCGAAGCGCGCCGAGATCTACCAGCGCCTGGGCATCCCGACGGTCGCGACGGTCCGCTGGACGTCCGACCAGGTGCTGCGCCGCATGCTCCCGCTCGGCGCCACGGACGAGTACCGCGACCCGTCGGGCCAGGTGCGCCTCGCCCAGGTGGACTACCACCCCGGCTGGACGGGCCACTCGGTGCGCCGCATCGAGGAGCGCACCGGCGCGCGCGTCGCGTTCCTGTCGCGCTACACCGACGGCGTCATGGCCCACGGCGACACCGTGCTCCAGGAGAACGACGTGCTGCACGTGCTGATGCGGTCCGACGACGCCGACGCGGTCGAGCGCACGCTGACCCACGCGCCCGACCCCAAGGAGGACTGATGCGCGTCGTCATCGCCGGCGCCGGCTCGGTGGGGCGCTCGATCGCCCGCGAGCTGCTGAGCCACGACCACGAGGTCGTCATCATCGACAAGACCCCCACCGCGATGCGCGTGGCCCAGGTGCCCGACGCCGACTGGCTGCTCGCCGACGCGTGCGAGCTGGGGACGCTCGAGAACGCGCGCGTCGCCGAGGCCGACGTCGTCGTCGGCGCGACGGGCGACGACAAGGCGAACCTGGTGTTCTCGCTGCTGTGCAAGACGGAGTTCGGCGTGCCGCGCACCGTCGCGCGCGTGAACAACCCGCGCAACGAGTGGATGTTCGACCAGTCGTGGGGCGTCGACGTCGCGGTGTCGACGCCGCGCATCATGACGGCGATGGTCGAGGAGGCCGTGGCCGTCGGCGACCTGGTGAAGATCTTCACCTTCCACCAGTCCGGCGCCGACATCCTCGAGATCACGGTGCCGCCCGAGTCGCCCCTGGTGGGCACGAGGGTCGGCGCGATCGAGTGGCCCGCCGACACGGTGCTCGCGGCGATCGTGCGCGGGCCGCAGCCCATCGCACCGTCGGGCGACGACACGCTCGAGGTGGGCGACGAGCTGCTGCTGGTGACGGGCCGCGACGTCGACACCGACGCCCTGCAGACGCTCCTGGTCGGGGGCCAGACCGCCCGCTGAGCTACTGCTCGGCGGTCTGGTCCTCCACGACCTCGTCCTCCGCGGCGGGCTCGTCCTGGTGCGCCCCGCGCACCACGGCCCACGTGAGCCAGAGGACCAGGCCCCACAGCGGCACCCCGAGAACGAGCCGGGCGGTGCCGAGCCAGCCGACGGAGTTGTCGAGGAACAGCGGCAGCTGCACTGCGAGGCGCAGCGCGAACATGCCCACCCACAGCCACGTCGCCAGGGTGTAGCGGCGTACCAGGTCGCGGTCCTTGCGCCAGGCGGTCAGCCCGGCGAACGGGTTGGCGCCCTGCTCGGACTGCTCGCGTGCCTTCTCGGCCGAGTAGCCGGTGCAGATCGCCTCGACCACGAACCCGACCGCGGGCCAGCGCACCAGGATCGTGACGAGCACGCCCACGAGGTAGAGCGCGTTGGTCCACAGCCCGGCGGCGTAGAAGTTCTGCGCCTCGCCCGAGCGCCACGCCCAGAACACGCCGACGGCGATGCCGAGCAGCCCGCCGATCGCCTGGGTGACGGGGGTGCGCTGGACCAGCCGCGCGACGACGGCGACGAGCGCCGCCGCGACGGCGGCGCCCAGCGACCAGCCCAGGTTCTTCGAGATGACGTACACGACGACGAACACGGTGCCGGGCAGCACGGCCTCGACCACGCCGCGCACGCCGCCCACGGCGTCGGCGAAGGAGAAGGTCTCCCCCGTCACCGACTGCAGGCCGCGGCGGGGCTTGGTCCCGACGGGCTCGACCGCGGTCGGCTCGACGGGCTCAGGCGGCGGGGCGCTCACTCGCCCGCCTTCGGGCGCAGCTCGTAGCGCGGGTTGAACATGGTGCGGCGGCCGTCGGCCACGCACACCATGCCCTCGACGGTGATCCGCCGGCCCGGCTCGATGCCGGCGATGGTGCGCCGGCCCAGCCACACGAGGTCGAGCGCTCCGGAGCCGTCGTACAGCTCCGCCTCGACGCTCGACACGCCCTGGCGCGGCCGCAGCACCACGGACCGCAGGACGCCGGCGGCCTTGCCGCGCTCGCGCATCGTCAGGCCGGCCACCGCGGAGCAGCCGACCTCCTTGGCCGCCTCGGCGCGCTCCTCGTCGGCGGCGACCGTCTCCGCCGACGCGAACACGTGAGCCACTGCGGATCGCAGCGTCATCGTCCTGCTCCTCAGCGGATCTCGGTGATCTCGGGCCCGCGCGTGAGCGGGTCGAAGTCGGGCGCCTCGGGCGTCATGCCGTCGGGGCCGGGGGCCGGCTGGCCCTGGTTGGGCAGCGTCAGCGTGAGCAGGTCGCGCGGGGGGCGCGGGCTCTCGTCACGCACGACGACGACGTTCGCGAACACGGACTCCAGGGCGCGGGCGGCCTCGGCGTCGACGGCCGCGCGGCCGGTCAGCACGCCGCGCAGGAACCAGCGGGGCCCGTCGACGCCCACGAACCGGGCGGGGCGGATGGCGGGGCTGCCGTCGGGCGCCTGCGCCGGGATGCGCGCGATGAGCTCGCGGCCGAAGGGCCCGGGCACGTCGTCGACGGTGCCGCCCTGCGACGTGATGGAGGCGGCGATCTCGTCGCGCACCTCGTCCCAGATGCCCCACGTGCGCGGCGCGGCGAACGCCTGCACCTGGAGGCCCGACGGGCCGAGCGTCGCGGAGACGCCGGTGACGTTCTGCGTGGCCTTGTCGATCTCCATGCGCAGCTCGAGACCGGGCATGACGGGGAGCCAGATGGCGCCCAGGTCGACGCGCGGGCCCATGGTGCGCACGTCCGCGGCGTCGTAGGGGCCGCGCTGGGGCACGTCGCCCTCGGCCGCCTCGGCCTCGGTCTCCGCCAGCGCCGCAGCGCCCGCGCCCGACTCCTCGTCCACGGACTCGGTGGCGGCGTCCTCGACCTGCGTCTCGTCGACATCGTCCTTCGACGCCTTGCGCCCGAACAGACCCACGCGGGGCTCCTTCACTCGTCTGCCGACATGCCGGTGGACGGCACGTCGTCTGGTCACTTCCACACTAGCCCGGATGCACGGCGCCGAAGGTGCCGCGTCCGCGGGCTCACGCCTTCGCGGCGGCCCAGCCCCCGCTCGACCCGAAACCGCCCTCGCCACGGTGCGAGCCCGGCAGCGTCTCGGCGCACAGGAACCGCGCCTTCTCGACCTTCTGGATGATCAGCTGGGCTACGCGGTCGCCGCGCTGGAGCCGGATCGGCTCGGCGACGTCGGTGTTGAGCAGCGTGACCTTGAGCTCGCCGCGGTAGCCCGCGTCGACCGTGCCCGGGGCGTTGACGATCGTGAGCCCGTGCTTCGCGGCGAGGCCCGAGCGCGGGTGGACGAAGGCCGCATACCCGTCCGGCAGCGCGATCGCGACGCCCGTCGGGACCGTCACGCGGCCCTGCGGCGGGATCTCGACGTCGACCGTCGTCACCAGGTCCGCCCCGGCGTCGCCCGGGTGGGCGTACGCCGGCACGGGGGCGGCGTCGTCCAGGATCCGGATGAGGACGTCGACCGTCGTGTCGGTGGGCGGCTGCGGGTGCGGGTGCTCGGTCACGGGGCGAAGCGTACGCGGCCGGTGCCGCGGAGACGGCAGGATGGGCTCATGAGCAACGCCTCCTCCGCCCCGATCTTCCGCGAGCGCCTGGTCCCCGGCGCGGGCCTGCTGGCAGCCGCCGCCTCCGTGGGGCTGCTGGTGCTGGTCATCCTGCTGCCTGTCTGGCCGACGACGGCGCTGGTCGCGGGCGTGGTCGTGGCGGTCGCGGGCGTCGTGTGGGCCGTGGTCGCGGCGCCGGTCGTCGAGGTGGCCGGCGGGGAGCTGCGGGCGGGCCGCGCGCACATCCCCACGACGCTGCTGGGCGACGTGACGGTGCTCGCGTCGCGTGCGGAGCGCACGGAGGCGCTCGGGCCGCAGCTGGACGCGCGGGCGCACGTGGTGCTCGTCTCGTCGGTGCCGACGGCGGTGCGCGTCGCGCTGACGGACCCGCAGGACCCGACGCCGTACTGGATCGTGTCGACGCGCCGCCCCGAGGAGCTGGCGGCGGCCCTGGCTACGACGAAGGCCGTCACGCCGGGGGCGTGACGGCCTTGCAGCCGGGTGGTGTCCGCGGCGTCAGGCCGCGCACTCCGTGCAGATCATCTGACCGTTCTTCTCATAGGCCAGCTGGCTGCGGTGGTGGACGAGGAAGCACGACGTGCAGGTGAACTCGTCGGCCTGGCGAGGAAGCACGCGAACCGCGAGCTCCTCACCCGAGAGGTCGGCGCCGGGGAGCTCAAAGCCCTCCGCCGCTTCCGTCTCGTCCTCGTCGACGACACCCGACGACTTGTCGGAACGGCGCGCCTGGAGCTCCTGGATGGAGTCCTGCTCCACGTCCTCGTCGTTCTTGCGGGGGGCGTCGTAGTCGGTTGCCATCGCTGAGGTCACGCTCCGTGGGTCGGTAGGGATACGCGCTGATAATGCTCGGCCCCCGGGTTTTGTTCCCGATCGGCCCCCGGATTGTGCACCATGTGGCCTGCCCGCGCGAGGCCGGACGGCGCCGTTGGCGGAAAACCACCCGTAGCCTGCACAAAGACGCCGCGAGACGTGCGTTCGCCGCCAGCGAACCGAGCAGACCGCGCCGGGCCCGTCGCGGCGGTCAGGCGCCGTCGGGAGCGTCCGCGTCGGCCTCCTCGAGGATCGAGAGGAGGTCGTCGAGGCCCTCGCCCCGGCCCGCCACGGTCATGGTCACACCGGGTGCGGCACCCCGCAGCCCGACGACGCGGGCACCCGCCTCGGTGGCCACGAGCGAGCCGGCGGCCATGTCCCACGGGTTGAGCCCGCGCTCGTAGTAGAGGTCCAGCGCCCCCTGGGCGAGCAGGCACAGGTCGATCGCGGCCGACCCGAGCCGCCGGATGTCCCGCACCCGCGGCAGCACCTGCGTCAGCACGCGCGCCTGGGCGGCGCGACGGGACGCGGCGTAGCCGAACCCGGTGCCCACCAGGCTGCGCGGGAGCGGCGCCGGCTCCACGGGCCGCAGCGGGGCGCCGTCGAGCGTCGCACCCTCGCCGAGGCCTGCCGACCAGGTGCGACCTGCGACGACGTCGTGCACGCAGCCCGCGAGCACCGTCCACCGGGCGGGGTCCGGCGGCCCCGCGACGACGGCGACGGACACGGAGTACGAGGCGACGCCGTACAGGTAGTTGACGGTGCCGTCGACGGGGTCGACCACCCAGGTCAGCCCGCTGGTGCCGGGCACGTCGTCGCCCTCCTCGCCGAGGATCGCGTCCTCCGGGCGCGCGGTCGTGAGGCGGCTCACCAGCAGCTCCTCGACGGCGCGGTCCATGGCGGTGACGGGGTCGACGTCGGACGACTTGGTGCCGGCGACGGTGACGCGCTCGGGGCGGTGGGCGCGGATCACGTCGCCCGCCTCGGTGGCGAGCGAGACGGCGAGCTCGCGCAGGGACGCGACGGTGACGCCGTCGGGCAGGGGCGGGACGTTGGTGGAGGTCACGCGCCCATCCTGCCTCGCCGGGCGCCCCAGCGTCCGCTCCAGCCGCGCCCGGCGGACGGCACCACCCACCCGAGCCGCAGGGAGACGAGCCGGATGCCGCTCACGAGCAGCACCACGCCGATCTGCGTCCAGACGTTCAGCCAGCCGGCCCACCACAGCGCGGCGGTGATCCCGGCGCCGAGGAACGCGGGGATGGCGTAGAGCTGGCGGTCGGCGAGCACCAGGGGCACCTCGCCCACCAGGACGTCGCGCAGGATGCCGCCGCCGATGCCGGTCAGCACGCCGACGACGATCGCCGCGAGCGGGCCGGCGCCCGCCAGGAGGCCCTTGGTGGTGCCGAGCAGCACGAAGAACGCCAGCGCCCACGCGTCCAGCACGATGACCGTGCGGCGCATGCGCTCCACGCTGGGATGGAAGAAGAAGATCATGATCCCCGCCGCCAGCGCCGTGGTGACGAACCGCCAGTTCGCGATGCCCACGGGTGGCGTGGCCCCGATGAGCACGTCGCGGATCACGCCGCCGCCCAGGCCGGTCGCCCACGCCAGCACCAGCACGCCGAAGACGTCGAAGTTCTTGCGGACCCCCGCCAGCCCGCCCGCCAGGGCGGCGAAGAACACACCGGCCAGCTCGAGCACGGTGTTGAAGTGCAGGTGGGTGAACCAATCCACCGGGCTATCCTGCCCGTTCACGCGCCGCCGGGTTCGGCGGCACACCGACGCGGTTGCGCCGTTCGCTCGCTCCGCGGTGGCACGCTCGAGCAGTCAGGTACGCCGGTGCGGGGCGTGTCACGAGCCCCGACGAGGAGGAAGCATGGCCGAGCTCGAGCTCGTGCGGGTCCACGAGGACGGTGGTCACCTCGTCCTGCGCGACCCTGACGGCACGGAACACGCCCTGCCCGTCACCGAGGCGCTGCGCACCGCGCTCCGCAACGTCCCGCGGCAGGCGGCCACGCCCGCCGAGCCTGCGGCACCCGCCAGGTCCACCGCGGTGGGCTCCACCCTGCGCCCCCGCGACCTGCAGCAGCGCCTGCGCGCCGGCGCCACCGCCGAGGAGCTCTCCGCCGAGTCCGGCCTGCCCGTCGAGCACGTCCGCAAGTACGAGTGGCCCGTGATCGCCGAGCGCGACCACGTCATCGGCATGGTCCGCGCCCACCAGGTCCAGGGCACGGACGGCGCGGCCGCCCTGGGCGACATCGCCGACTCCCGCCTCGGGGCACGCGGCGTCAGCGCGGGCGAGGCCACCTGGACCGCCCGCCGCGACGGCACCGCCCCGTGGCTGGTCGAGGTGCGGTTCGCCGCGGGCGACCGCGAGCGCTCCGCCCGCTGGACGTTCGACCTGCGCGGCCGCGTGGTCACGCCGCTCGACGACGAGGCCCGCTGGCTGGGCCAGCCCGACGACCCCGTGACCCCCGAGGTGCGCGGCGTCCCGTCGCTCGCAGCTCGTCGCAGCCTGCCGCCGCTCGACGACGACACCGACCTGCTGCTGGACGACCTCGCCGGCCGCCGCGGGCACCGCCCCGCGGGCCGCGGCGACCGCCCGGCGACCGCCGCCACTCCGATCGTGTCCCCCGTGCTGCCGCCGGCCGGCCGCGAGGGCACCACGTTCGAGGTCATCCCGATGGGCGACGTGCCCGTCCGCGGCGAGCGGCCGCCCGTCGACCCCGGCGCGCCCGAGGCCGACCCCGTCGAGGGGACCGGCGGCGGCGCGAGCGTCGTCGACCTGGGCCGCTGGAACCCGCGCCGGCCGCGCGACCGCGCCGTGACGCCCGGCGGCGGCCCGGGCGCGTCACAGCCGTCGCTGCTGCCGACGCCGTCGGCCTCGCGCGCGCCGTCCCCGGGGCCGGCCGCGGACGGTGGGGAGAAGAACCTCGAACCCGGTGACGACAACCCCGCGCCGGAACCGACCACGGCGGCCACGCCGGTCGCGGTCAACGGGACGGCGCCGGCCACGGCTGGCCGGGGCGTCCCGGCGGCGCGCCGCACGCGCAAGGGCCGCGCGCAGGTGCCGAGCTGGGACGAGATCGTGTTCGGCGCACGCCCCGAGGCGTGACCCCACCCTCATCGTTGTGGGACGCCGCGGCTACGCCAGGTCCAGGCGCGTCGCGTCCGACGTCGCCAGGGCTCGCGCCGACGACGCCGTCATCGTGCGCATGTGGTGGCGGCGGCACAGCACCTCGTAGGCGACCACCGCGTGCACCGTGGCGGTGTCCCCCACCACCACCTGCTCGCCCTCGACCACCATGACGCCGTCGAGCGTGCGGGCGTTGTGCGTGGCGCGGCGGCCGCACCAGCACAGGGCCTGCACCTGGAGCACCTCGATGCGGTCGGCGAGCTCCAGCAGCCGCGCGGAGCCCGGGAACAGGCGGGTCCGGAAGTCCGTGGTGATGCCGTACGCGAAGACGTCGATCTCCACCTCGTCGACCAGGCGGGCGAGCTGCTCCACCTGCGCGGGCGAGTAGAACTGCGCCTCGTCGCACACGAGGTAGTCGACCAGGCGGCCCTCGCCGCGCTCGTCGGCGACGACCTGCCAGAAGTCCGTGGCGTCGTCGACCTCGCGCGCACTGGTCTCCAGGCCGAGCCGCGAGGAGATGCGGGCGGCGCCGGCGCGGTCGTTGCGCGTGAAGACGAGCCCGGTGCGGCCGCGGGCCGCGTAGTTGAAGTCGGTCTGGAGCGCCAGCGTCGACTTGCCGGAGTCCATGGTGCCGGTGAAGAAGACGAGCTCGGCCATGCGGGTCCTTTCGGGTCTCGACGGGCTCAACCACCGGCGACGGCGGCCACGAGCGGGACCGTCATCTCCTCGGGGGTGAACGAGCCGTGCACGCCCAGCAGCAGCAGCGACGGCGGCGTCTGCGTGCGGGAGTCCACGATGGTCAGCCGCCCGCGCGGCGCGACGACGACGTCGCCCACCCACGGCAGCACGTGGTCGGCGACAGGGCCGAGCCACCCGGCATCGACGGCCTCGGAGCGCGACGCCACCAGAGCCCGCTCCCCCAGCACGTCCCGCCACCGGTCGGCGACGGCCTCCGGGTCGGCGTCTGTGTAGAGGTGCACCGCGCGCGGCTCGCCGCCCACCAGCTCGACGCCCTCGGCGAGCGCCGGCGTCGTCGCGACGTCGAACCGGTCGTCGAGGTCCACCTGGATCTGGCCGTGGTCGGCCGTGACCAGCACGAGCGTGCCCGCGGGGACGGACCGCAGCAGGCGGGCGAGCTCGCGGTCGAACGCCTCGAGCTCGTCACCCCACTGCCAGGACTGCCAGCCGTGGTGGTGGCCGGTCTTGTCGACGTCGCCCCAGTAGAGGTAGGCGAGGCCGGGCTTCCGGAGCGCCCGCACGACGCCGTCGACGCGGTCGGCGAGGGACTCGGCCGTGACGTACTGGGCGCCGCGCAGGGCTGCGAGGGTCATGCCCGACCCGGCGAACCGCGACGGGCCCACCGACGTGACGCGCACGCCGGCCGCTGCCAGACCCTCGAACACCGTCGGCTCGACCTGGAGCCGGTCCGGCGGCACGGGCAAGGCGCCGGCCATCCGCGGGCCGTTCGGGCGGGCGTTGCGGTACGGGTCGGACTGCTCCGTCCACGACACCATGTTGGCGAGGCCGCCCGTGGCCGGGTTGCGCTGCGTGTAGCCGAGCATGCCGGTGCGGCCGGGCGCCGTGCCGGTGCCGAAGGTGCTGATCGCGGCCGCCGTCGTGGACGGGAACGTGGTGCGCAGCGCCAGCGTCTCGGGCAGGCGGCCGCGCAGGAACGGCGCGTGCCCGGCCCGCTCGGCCAGGTTGGCCAGCCCCAGCCCGTCGCACAGCACCACGACGACGCGCTCCGCCGCGGGCAGCTGCAGCGCCTCCGCGCAGGCGTCCGAGGTGAGGCCGGTCGACGTCTTCAGCGCGACGCCGAGCGCCCCTGCTGCCGCGGGCAGCACGGCGGCGAGCGAGTCGGTGCCGTACGACGGCGCGAGCAGCCCGTCCGGGAGCGGCGTCACCTCAGACCCGCCGGGCCGTGGCGGCCGAGAGCTGGCGGGCGAACGCGACCGCCCGGCGCACGGCGGCGGGCCCCTCGGCGGCGCTGGCGACGCGGACCACGACGTCGTCAGGGAGCAGCTGGCCAGTCAGGCCGTGGTCGGCGTCGCACTGCGGGTCGCCGCAGGTGGCGGGCTCGAGGTCGATGCGGCTGACGGCGCCCCAGCCCACCACCAGGCTGAGCTCGGACGTGTGCTCGCCCTCGCCGCCGGAGCGGTAGGCGGCGGGCTCGGCCACGACGTGCGTGAGGGACACCGAGCGCACCTCGGAGAGCGGCACGGCCTCGGTGGTCGCGGCGGCCGACGACGGGTTGGCGTGGTCGCCCTCGTGGTCGTCGACGTGGGCCGTGACCAGGCGGGAGGGCGTGAGCACCAGCACCGTGAGGTGACGGCGCACCTCGGAGTCGAACGTCGTCTCGGCCTGGACCAGGTGGCCCACCACGGTCTCGCCGGCGAGGGCGACGTCGAGCACGTCGGTGACGAGGTGCGGGTAGTAGCCGGCGCGCACGATCTCGTCGTGCAGCTCGGCGGGGAGGGTCAGGTCGTCGGCGTGGGGCACCCGAGAATGCTACGCGGGCAGGACGCGCCGGAGGGGGTCCCGGCGCTCCATCGTGCGGCGCAGGCGCACGGCGGCGTGCAGCACGGAGACGCCGCTCTCGGCGACCACGACGGGGTACAGCTCCAGCGACGCGAGCTCGGGCAGGTCGTCGGCCATGACGGACACGCGCGCCACCACGTCCTCGACCGCCAGGACGTCCGCGGGCGGCGCCCCCTGGTACCCGAACAGCCGGGGCGCGGCCCGCACGGCCCGCACGAGCTCGCGCACGTCGGCGTCGGTGAGGGGCGCGACGGCGGAAGCGACGTCACCGAGCAGGTCGACGGCGTCGCCCGCCAGGCCGAACGACACGACGGGCCCGAACAGCGGGTCCTCCTCCGACCGCACCACGACGGCGACACCCGTCGAGGCCATCGACTGCACCTCGAGCGCGGGGTCGGCGCCCGCGGCGGCCGCCACGGCGCCCATCCGCTCGACGGCCTCGCGCAGCTCGTCGGCGTCGCCGATGTCCAGGCGAACGCCGCCCAGGTCGGTGCGGTGACGCAGGGCGGGGCTCGCCGTCTTGAGCGCGACGGGCCAGCCCAGGACGTCGGCGGCGGCCACGGCCTCGTCGGCCGTATGCGCGCGGCGCACCGGCCAGACCTCCAGCCCGTAGCAGGCGAGCAGCTCGGCGGCGCGGGCGTCGTCGAGCGCGACCGACCCGTCGCCGCCCACGTCTGCGAGCGCCGCGTCCACCAGGCGGCGGGCGCGCGTGCGGTCCAGGCCGGCGGGCTGCACGGCGACGCCGTGGTCGCGGCCGCGCCAGCGCGCGTACTCGACGATCTTGGCGAGCGCGGCGACGGCGTCCTCGGGGGTGGAGAAGGCGGGCACGCGCACCTCGGTGCCGTCGGGGGCGGGGGCGGCGAGCTCGTCGGGCATGCCGTGCAGGCCCACCATGGAGACCACGGTGGTGCGGCCGGTGCGGGCGGCGGCGCGGGCGACGGCCTGCGCGACGACGTCGCCGCGCGGCATCACGACGGGCACGTCGACGATGACGACGGCGTCGCACGCGTCGTCGGCGTAGAGGGCCTCGACGCTGCGCTCGATGTCCTCGGTGGACCGCTCCGGGGCCAGGAAGTCCCCCGACGACACGACGGCCAGCCCCTGCGCGGCTGCCGCCTCGGCGACGAGCGCGGCGAGCGCGGCGGAGCTGGCCAGGATGCCGACCCGGCCTCCGCGCGGCAGCGGCTGGTGGGCGAGCACCTGCGCCACGTCCATGAGCTGGTGGGTGTTCTCGGCGCGGATGACGCCCGCCTGGCGCAGCAGCGCGTCTAGCAGCGCACGGGGCGCGCGCGTGGCCCGGACGGCGTGCCCGGGCGGCACCACCTGCCCCGAGCGGCCGGCGACCACCACGACGACGGGCTTCTCGGCAGCCAGCCGCCGCGCGACCCGCGTGAACTTGCGCGGGTTGCCGATCGACTCGAGGTACAGGCACACCACGCGCGTGGCCGGGTCGGCGAGCCAGTACTGCATGAGGTCGTTGCCCGACACGTCCGCGCGGTGGCCCGCGGACACGATTCCGGCCACGCCCAGGCCCCGCCGCTCCAGGGTCGCGGTGAGCGTGACGGCGGCGGGCGCCGACTGGCAGAACAGGCCGATCACGCCCTGCGCCGGCGGCCGCTCGGCGAGGCTCGCGTGCAGCCGCGCGCCGGGGGTGGTGGTGACGATCCCGTACGACGCCGGGCCCACCACGCGCATGCCGAGCCCGTGGGCGGCGCGCAGCAGCTCGCGCTGGCGCTCGAGGCCGTCGGGGCCGGTCTCGGCGAAGCCGGCCGACAGCACGACGACGCCGCGCACCCCCCTGCCGGCCAGGTGCCGCACGGCGTCGACGGCGCGGTCGGCGGGCAGCGCGAGCAGGGCTAGGTCGACGTCGGGCACGGCGTCCCAGCCCACGACCACCTGGGCCGTGCGGGCCTC
>WRHK01000043.1 GCA_009783295.1 Promicromonosporaceae bacterium | reverse complement strand
CCGCCGCCCGGGCCGGGCGGCCCGGGGGGTGGCGGGCGGCCGGCCGGCCCGGCCGCCCCCCCTCGAAGCCGCTGGTCAGCCCTGGCCCGCCTGCGCGAACGCCGACTTCACGGCCGAGGCGTCACCGGCAGCGTTCATCGCGCCCTGGAGCGCGGTGGAGATCGCCGCGGAGGTCGCCGTGTAGTCCGCGCCGAGGTCGGTGGTGCGACCCTGGGCGCTCTCGATCGCCTTGGCCCACGGCGTCCAGATCGGGTCGCTCGCGATCTGCTGCGTGCGCTGGTCCTTGTTCGCCGCGAAGTAGCCGAGCTGGTTGTCCGTCTTGATCTGGCTGTCGGTCCCGGCCAGGCAGGCGATGATCTTCGCCGCCGCGGCGTAGTGGGCCGCCTTGTCTGCCTTGTGCACCGGCGCGACGAAGAACTCGCCGCCGGTCGGCACCGGGGCGGCGCCACCGTCCTTGCCGGGGATCGGCATCATGACGGCCTTGAACTTCTGCTGCGAGGCCGCCTTGGCGAACCAGGAGCCGTTCTCGGCGAACGCGTACTTGCCCGTGAGGAACAGGTCCCACGACGCCGACTGGTTGTCCGTCAGGGCCGACTTGGGCGCGTAGCCCTTGCCGATCCAGTCGGACACGAGCTGCCCGGCGGCGACGGCCGCGTCCGAGCCCGGCGACTTGAGGTTCGCGCCGGCGCCCCAGAACCAGGGCAGGAACTGGAAGACGCCCTCCTCGCCGGAGACCCCGGCGAACGTGATGCCCTTGTTGCCGGCCTTGGTGACCTTGTCGAGGGCGGCGTTCAGCGTGTCCCAGCTGGTGATGCTCGCGGGGTCGACGCCGGCCTTGTCGAGGATGTCCTTGTTGTAGTAGAGGCCCAGGGTGTTGGCGCCGATCGGCACGCCGTAGGCCACGCCGTCGACCGTGCCGGGGCCGGCGAGGTTCGCGTCGAAGCCGGCGGTGTCGATGCCGACGTCGGAGGCCGGGGCGAGCAGGCCCGAGCTCGCGGCGTCCGGGACGGCCGGGTTGTCGAGCAGGACGACGTCGGGGGCGTTGTCCTCCTTGACCGCGCTGGTGAGGTTGTTGAGCAGGTCGCTGGTGGGGGCCGTGGTGCGCTTGAGGGTGGTCCCGGCCGGGGCGCACGCCTTGACGTACGTGGCCCAGTCCGAGCTGTCGTCGTACTGCGGGTACGGGTCCCAGACCGTGACGGTGGTCAGGGCGGCGCCGCTCGACGAGCCGCTGCCCGCGTGCGCGCCGCTGCCGCAGGCGGCGAGCGCGGTCACCATGACGCTCGTGGCGCCCACGAGGGCGATCGTCTTCTTGCTGGCGTTCAACACAGTGGTTCCTCTCTGAATCTGTGCGATTGGCGAACCGGTTCGACAACCGGAGTTCGGCCAGGGTGTGCAGTTGTGCGAGCGGGGGTGCCGGCGGTCGCGTCAGCGCGACAGCGAGCGGACGCTCCCGCGGTCTGTGAGGACGGGCTCGACGAGCCGTACCCCGGGCTGGCCGGCCTGCGGCGAGCGGGAGATCCGCCGCACCAGCTGGCCGACGGCCTGGCGCCCGAGGGTGTCCGCCGCCGACTCGACGGCGGTGTAGGGGAGCGAGAACTCCTCCCCGAAGTCCCGCGAATACAGGCTGACGACGCTCAGGTCCCGGGGCACGGACAGCCCCCGGTCGCGCAGGATCGCCGGCAGCGCGGCGATCGTGGCGTCGTTGTGGACGATCAGGGCCGTCGCCGACGGGTGCACGTCCAGGAAGCGGTGCACCGACGTCTGCACCGCGGGCGGCCGGGACTCGCCGTAGTAGGGGTGCAGGCGCATCCCCAGTTCGTCCGCACGCGCGATCGCGGCGTCCCGGAAACGCCACACGTACGACCCGCCACGCTCGACCACGTGATAGGGCGGCGAGATGAGCGTGACCTCCCGGTGCCCGTGATCGTGCAGGTCGTCGACCAGGACGCGCGCCGCCTGGGCGAAGTCCAGGTCGATGGCGTCGATGTCCCGCGTGTCGGCGGGGAGCCCGATCAGCACGCCCGGCTTGCTCACCGAGCGCAGCGACTCGAGCCGCGGGTCCTGATGCGTGACGTCCAGGAGCACGATCCCGTCGACCATGGCCGACGCCCCGATGCGCCGGATGGCGGCGGCGCCGTCGGGGTCCGTCACCATGAGGATGTCGTAGCCGAGCTCCCGGGCGGCGGCCGAGACCGGCAGCACGTACTGGAGCATGGCGGGCGCGAACTCGTCGGCGTGGAACTGCAGCAGCATCCCCAGCACCATCGTCTGCGCCGTGGCCAGCGCGCGGGCGCCGGCGTTGGGGGTGAACCCGAGCTCCCTGATGGCGAGCTCGATCCGGTCCCGGGTCTCCTGCGAGATGGTCCGCTTGCCCGAGAGCACGTAGGAGACCGTGCTGCGGGACACGCCCGCACGACGGGCGACATCGCCGATCGTCGTCATGGTCATCGCTCCTGGGTCATCGTCGAACCGGTTCGAAACTGACGCAATGTTAGCGCGCACATGGTCGGTGTCAACAGTCTTTCGCGACGGTCCGTTCGCGACGCAGGCGAGGGCGTAGCGGCCTTCAGTCGACGCGCCGGCCGTCCCGGAAGACCGCCCCGCTGGGGCTGCCCGGCGGCAGCGTCGCGGCCTGGACGATCCACCCGGCGGCCACCGACAGGCTCACGAGCTCTCTTCCGACGGCGGTGCGGGGTCACCCGGCGCCGAGGCCGCCGAGCTCCGCCCGACGGTACCGAGGGAGCTTGCCGACGATGAACTCGTAGGCCTCGTCGGCCATCTCGCGCAGGTGGTCGTCGGGCACGGCGCCGTCGAGCGGCATGGTGTTGGCGTACCGGGCCTCGGCGGGCGGGCAGTGGTAGCCGCGCACGACGATGCCGGGGTACATGTCGCGGTAGGTCAGGGCGACGTCGGGCTCGCTGCGCAGCGTGACCGTCTCCACCCCGCGCAGCACGAACACCTCGGCGAAGATCCGGCCCTTGTCCATGGTGGGCGTCTTGAGCCGGACGGCGGAGTGCTCCGGGTCGAACGGGTGGTCGAGGTACGCGCCAGGCTTGGCCAGGCAGTAGTCGAGCATCTCGTCGGGTGCCATGCGACGACCGTACGCACTCCCGTGCCCGTGCACCCCTCTGACCAGGTCCGTCAGGTACGCGACGGTCAGGTACTTGACAAAGATCCGCAAGGGACCGCATCCTCGTATCAGTCAGGTACCTGACGGATCCGTCCGCAGCAGAGCGGGCGGCACGGCGAACGGACAGACCATGAACGAGAACATCACCCCCGACGAGAACCTCGACGACACCGCCGCCGAGGACATCACCGAAGACACCGAGGACGCGGCCGACCCGCGCCGGACGGCAGCCCGCCGCCTGGCCACGGTCGGCTGGCTCCAGGCGCGCCAGCTGCGCCACGCGATGCGGCCCGGCCGCGGAGCGCCGTGGCTGGACCCGCGCCAGGGCCAGGGCCGCGTGCTGGCGCTGCTCAAGCTCCAGCCCGAGACGACCCAGAAGGACCTGACGTTCCTGCTGGGCATGTCCCGCCAGTCGCTCGCCGAGCTGCTGGCCAAGCTCGAGAAGCAGGGCCTCATCGAGCGCGAGCCGTCCCCGGACGACCGTCGCGTGGTCGTCGTGCGCCTCACGCAGGCCGGCCGCGAGGCCGAGCAGGCGGTCGAGCACGCGCCGGCCGGCGCCGACCTCCTCGACGTGCTCGAGGACGACGAGGTCGCCCAGCTCTCCGACTACCTCGGCCGCGTGCTGGAGGAGGCGGAGCGGCAGTGGCCCGGCCGCGAGGCCTTCGCCGGCCCCTGGCGCGAGCGCGGCTTCGGTCCTGGCGAGCCCGGCGAGGCCGGCCCGCGCGGCCGCGGGGGCTTCCCCGGCGGACCGTGGTTCGGCGGCCGGCCGGGCCCGCACGGCCCCCACGAGCACGGGCCCCGCGGCCCGCGCCCCGAGGGTCCGGAGGGCGAGGAGCTTCCCTTCCGCCCCCGCGGCCCGCGCCGCGGCGACGCGATGTGCTGGTGACGCACCGACAGGTCGGCCCGGCTCCCCGAGAGGAGAGCCGGGCCGACCTGTCTGCTCAGGACGCGGTGCCCGTCAGCCGCCCACGCCCTGCCCGACCGTCACGGTCACCGGGAAGACCGGCGTCGTCCCGCCCGGGCCCACGAGCTCGCCCGTGAACGTGTGCGCGCCGGCCGTCAGACCGTTCACGGCCATCGCATACGTCTGGGCGTCGGGCGTGTCGGTCGGCAGCAGCACCGTGCGCAGCGGCCGGCCGTCCTGGTACAGGCGCAGCATGCTGCCGTTGGTGCCGCGCGCCATCGTCATGGTGAGCGTGAGGTCGCCGCCCGCGGTCACGGCGGACGCGGTGAGGCGGCCCTTGCCGGGCTCGTGCTGCTCCTGGCCGAGCACCGCCGCCCCGGCCGCCGGCGCGGCCGTGGTGTACCGCTGCGTAGGAGCCGGCGGCGTCGCCATGCCCTCGCCGATGTAGTACGAGGTGTGCGGCGGCTGGTTGTAGCCGGTGTTCTCGCGGCCCACCCCGAGCCGGTACGTGGAGTCGGACATGAGCGTCCGCAGGCGGTACTCGGTGGGGATGACCGTCGTGGCGATCCGCAGCGCCGACGAGTCGGCCAGCCGCGTCACGATCTCCTCGCGCCAGTCGCCGAACAGGTCGGCCTGGAGCGAGAAGTTGCCCTTCGTGCCGTTGTTGCTCAGCGTGCCGTCGGCCCGGTAGAGCTCGACCTGGCGCTGGTTCTCCCAGTCCCACTTGGAGATCGTCGGCACGCCGGCACCGGTGGCGTCGGAGTAGTCGTGGTCGCCGATCTCGGCGAGCAGGTCGCCATCCCAGTAGGTGAGGAAGTTGGCCGCCGGGATCTTGGTGGAGATCAGCTTGCCGTCCGCGGCGTGCATCTCCCCGACCGGGGAGTTCCACGCGGCGTCCTGGCCGCCCACGGCCCAGCCCTCCGCCCCGGAGTACCGCGGGTCGACGTCGCCGACGGCGGCGCGCCCCGTGTCCCGGGTGGCGGGCATCGACCAGATGACCTCGCCGGTCATCGCGTCGCGGAACGTGGCGCCGCGGTTGCCCGAGTGGTCCATCTCCTCGTGCGCGGCCATGACCTCCAGGCCGGGGCGCGTCGGGTCGAAGTCGCCGACGTGGATGGCGTCGCCGTGGCCGAGCCCCGTGTCATACAGCCCGGTGCCGTCGTCGTCGAGCGTCATCGAGCCGTAGACGACCTCGTCCTTGCCGTCGAAGTCGACGTCGGCGATGCCCAGGTTGTGGTTGCCCATGCTGGTCCACTGGGAGCCGCTGACGTCGGAGTCGAAGTTCCAGCGCTGGGTGAGGTTCTTCCCGTCCCAGTCATAGGCGGTGACCACCGTGCGGGTGTAGTAGCCGCGTGCCTCGATCAGCGACGGGTGCTGGCCGTCGAGGTAGGCGGTGGCGGCGAGGAACCGGTCGACGCGGTTGCCGTACGTGTCGCCCCAGTCGCCGACGTTGCCGCGCGGCGGCGTGTAGTCGATCGTGTCGAGCGCCGCGCCGGTGAGCCCGTCGAACATCGTCAGGTACTCCGGGCCCGCGAGCACGTAGCCGGCCGTGTTGCGGTAGTCGGCCAGGGCGTCGCCGATGACGGTGCCGGCGCCGTCGACCGTGCCGTCGGCGGTCTTCATGGCCACCTCGGCGCGGCCGTCACCGTCGTAGTCGTACACCTGGAACTGCGTGTAGTGGGCGCCGGCCCGGATGTTGCGGCCGAGGTCGATGCGCCACAGCCGGGTCCCGTCGAGCCGGTAGGCGTCGACGTAGACGTCGCCCGTGTACCCGGCCTGGGAGTTGTCCTTGGAGTTGGACGGGTCCCACTTGAGGACGATCTCGTACGTGCCGTCCCCGTCGACGTCGCCCACGGAGGCGTCGTTCGCGCTGTACGTGTAGGTCACGCCGTCGGGCGTGGTGCCGCCCGCCGGCCGGTCGAGCGGCACGTCGAGGTACTGCTGGTCCCACACCTGGAACGTGTCCGTGACCCAGCGCTCCACGCCGCCCTGCACCGCCGACACGCGGTAGGTGCTCGACGACGTCCCGTCCTTGTCGAGCACGCTCGTGGCGGCGGTCAGCGGGGCCGGGTTGACGAGGACGCCGTCGCGGTAGACGTTGAACGCGAGGTCGGCGGGGTCGTCGCCGAGCAGGCGCCAGCCCACGAGCACGCCGCCGTCGGAGGCGACAGCGACGGGGGAGCGGTCGATCCGCTCGGCCTGCCGCACCAGGTGCACGGCCGGGTCGACCGTCACCGTCGTCGAGCGCGCGGACCGCCCGCCCAGGCCGACCGCGGCGACCTGGTACGTGTGCGCCGCCCCCTGCTCGACGTCGGCGTCGGCCAGGGCGGGCGACGTGACGCGCGTGAGGAACACGGGGTCCTTGGTGCCGATGCCCCGGTAGACGTCGTACGCCACCGCACCGCTCACGGCCTTCCAGGTCGCGGCGACGGACGTGCCGCTCCAGGCGGCGCGGACGTGGTCGGGCACCCCGGGCGCCGGCGTGCCGGGCACCGTGACGAGGGCCTGGACCGCGTCGCTCGGCGACCCCTCGCGGGCGCCCGCGAGCGACGCCACCGTGTAGCGGTAGGTGTGCGCAAGCTCGACGCCGGCGTCGGCCGCCGTCGGCTCGGAGACCTCGGCCACCCGGACCGGCGTCCCGCCGTCCTCGGACCGGTACACGCGGTAGCCCGTGGCGCCCTCGACGGGCTGCCAGGCCAGGTCGACGCGGGGCGGCGTGGCGCCGGCGCGGGGCGTCGCCGTCAGCCCGGCGGGGACGCCGAGCGGGGTGAGCACCTCGATCGAGTTGAGCCGGATCGAGCTGCCCGTGAGGACGAACGAGAGGAACCCGCCCCTGACCGTGACGCCCCTGACCTCGCGCGTCGTGACCGTGCCGCTCGCGGCGCCCACCGGGTCGAGGGTGTGGCCCGCGAACGTGACGCCGGTGTTGGAGCTGGCCTCGGCGTCGCCCGTCTTGACGACCACGTCGTAGGTACCGTCCGGCACGGCGACGCGGAAGTCGCTGCCCTGCGCGGCCAGCACGAAGTCGCGCTCGAGGGGGTCGGTGCCGCCGCGGGTGCGGCACGCGCTCGCGGCCAGCGGCGTGACGAAGCCCCAGCCGCGGTCCGGGTCGAAGCCCTGCTCGGCGGTCACGGCGGTGAAACCGTCCGCGACGGGGCCGCCTGCGCAGCCGAAGTCGAAGCGGCGGTCCTGCACCTGCGGGGTCGCCCACGGCACGACGGTCGCCTGGACGGACTGCGATCGCGGGCCGTCGGCGCCGTCGGAGTCGACGGCGAGCACCTGGTAGGAGTAGGTCGCGCCGGGGTCGACGTCGGGGTCCACCCAGGCCGGCGACGTCAGGCCGCTGGCCACCTGGCTCTCCGCGCCGTCGACGGTCCGGTAGACGGTGTACGACGCCGCCCCGGACGTCGGCTTCCATGCGAGCTCGACGTGCTCGGAGCCGGGCACGCCCACCGCGAAGGCGGACAGCCCGCTGGGAGCGGGAACGCCGGAGAGGATCTCGATCGAGTTGAGGCGCATCGACGAGCCGATGACCGAGATCGCGAGCTGCCCCCCGGTCACGACGACACCCTCGACGGTGCGGGTGGAGACGACCCCGCTGCCCGGGCTCTCGGCCCCGAGCGTGTGCCCGGCGAACGTGAAGCCGGTGTTGGAGCTGGCGATCAGGTCGCCGGACTTGGCGACCACGGTGTAGGTGCCGTCGGGCACGTCGGCGCGGAACACGGTGCCGGTGGCGGGGAGCACGAAGTCGGCGGTCTCGGGGTCGCCGCCGCGGTCGCGGCACGCGTTCGCGGCCAGGGGCACGTCGAAGCCGAAGCCCCGCTGCGCCGAATAGGCGGTGTCGGGGTCCACCTCGGTGAAGCCGTCGGCCACGGCGTTGCCCGCGCACTGGAAGTCGAAGCGGAAGCCGGGGCCCGTCGCTGCCTGCGCGGCGACCGGAGCGGACATCCCGGCGACGGCGAGCGCGCCCGTGAGGACGGAGGCCAGCAGGCCGCGACGTCGGGTGCGTTCCGGTGGCTGTGCGGTGCGTCGGAAGTGCCAGGGTGCGATCACTCGGAGTCTCCTTTGACCTGCAGTGAGAGGGAAGCGCTTTCCCGCGACGGGATGATAGCGGCGTTCGTGACGCACGTCACCGGATCTGTGCCCTCGGGTCCGTGTTGATTCGTGCGGCGGCGCCGGTGTACTTTCGGGGTGCTTGAAACGATTCAGTACGTCGGACGACGTCGATGACGACGGAGGAGGCCGCACCCCGTGCGCCGAGTGATGTTCCAGTTCAAGGTCGACCCGACCCGCCTCGCCGAGTACGCCGAGGCGCACGCCGCCGTGTGGCCCGACATGCTGCGCGCCCTGCACGAGACGGGATGGCGCAACTACTCGATCTTCACCAGCCCCGAGGGGCACGTCGTCGGGTACCTCGAGACCGAGGACCTCGCGGCGGCGCAGGCGGGCATGGCCGCGCGCGAGGTCAACGCCCGCTGGCAGGCCGCGATGGCCCCGTTCTTCGACGGCGCCGGGCCCGACGAGCAGATGGTCGAGCTGACGGAGATCTTCCACCTCGAGACGCAGCTCGCTGCCTTCTCCGACACCGAGCGAGGCGCACGACGATGACGACGTTCGACCAGATCACCCCGGTGCTCGACCGGCTCGCGATCGAGGTCCCCTCCTGGGCCTACGGCAACAGCGGCACGCGGTTCAAGGTGTTCGCGAGCGCCGGCACGCCCCGCACACCGCAGGAGAAGATCGCCGACGCCGCCAAGGTCCACGAGCTCACCGGCCTGGCGCCCACCGTGGCGCTGCACATCCCGTGGGACAAGGTCGACGACTACGCCGCGCTGGGCGCCTTCGCGCGGGACCACGGCGTCGCGCTGGGCACGATCAACTCGAACACGTTCCAGGACGACGTCTACAAGCTGGGCTCGCTCACGCACCGCGACCCGGCGGTGCGGCGCAAGGCGGTCGAGCACCACCTCGAGTGCATCGAGATCATGCACCAGACCGGGTCGCGCGACCTGAAGATCTGGCTGGCCGACGGCACCAACTACCCCGGCCAGGGCGACATCCGCGCCCGCCAGGACTGGCTGCACGAGTCGCTCGAGGAGATCTACGCCCACCTGGGCGAGGGGCAGCGCCTGGTGCTCGAGTACAAGTTCTTCGAGCCGGCGTTCTACCACACGGACGTGCCGGACTGGGGCACGTCGTATGCCCACGTGACCGCCCTCGGCGAGAAGGCGTTCGTGTGCCTGGACACCGGGCACCACGCGCCGGGCACCAACATCGAGTTCATCGTCGCCCAGCTGCTGCGCCTCGGGAAGCTCGGATCGTTCGACTTCAACTCGCGCTTCTACGCCGACGACGACCTGATCGTCGGCGCCGCCGACCCGTTCCAGCTCTTCCGCATCCTGCTCGAGGTCGCGCGCGGCGGGGGCCTCGACGAGGGCTCGCCGGTCGCGCTGATGCTCGACCAGTGCCACAACATCGAGGACAAGGTGCCCGGCCAGATCCGCTCGGTGCTCAACGTCCAGGAGACGGTCGCCAAGGTGCTGCTGCTCGATCGCGTCGCGCTCGACGCCGCGCAGGCCGCGGGCGACGTGCTCGCCGCCCACCAGGTGGTCATGGACGCCTTCTGGACCGACGTGCGCCCGGCCCTCGCCGCATATCGCGCGTCGCGCGGCCTGCCCGCCGACCCCCTGGCTGCCTACGCGGCGAGCGGCTACCAGCAGCAGATCGCTGCCGAGCGCGTCGGGGGCACGCAGGCCTCCTGGGGCGCCTGAACGTCCCGGCATCATCCCTCACGCCACAACCCATCGGAGTGAAGCAGACATGACGCACCCCGCCGTCGCCGACCTCGTCGCCCGGTCCAACCGGCTCGGCGCCGACCCGCGCACCACGAACTACGCCGGAGGCAACACCTCCGCCAAGGGGACCGCCACCGACCCCGTGACGGGCGAGCCCGTCGAGCTCGTATGGGTCAAGGGCTCGGGCGGCGACCTGGGCACCCTGACGGAGAAGGGACTGGCCGTGCTGCGCCTCGACCGCCTGCGCTCGCTCGTGGGCGTGTACCCGGGCGTGGAGCGGGAGGACGAGATGGTCGCCGCGTTCGACCACTGCCTGTTCGGCAAGGGCGGTGCCGCTCCGTCGATCGACACCGCCATGCACGGCCTGGTCGACGCCGCGCACGTGGACCACCTGCACCCCGACGCCGGCATCGCGATCGCCACCGCGGCAGACGGCGAGGCGCTGACCGCCAAGATCTTCGGCGACAAGGTCGTGTGGGTGCCGTGGCGCCGGCCCGGGTTCCAGCTCGGGCTCGACATCGCCGCGATCAAGGCGGCCAACCCGCAGGCGATCGGCACGGTGCTGGGCGGCCACGGCATCACGGCCTGGGGCGACACCTCCGAGGAGGCCGAGCGCAGCTCGCTGTGGATCATCGCCACCGCGCAGGCCTACATCGACGCCCAGGGCAAGGCCGAGCCGTTCGGCCCGGCGCTCGACGGCTTCGCCGCGCTGCCCGACGCCGAACGGCGCGCCAAGGCGGCCGCGCTCGCGCCGCACCTGCGCGCCGTCGTGTCCCAGGACCGCCCGCAGGTGGGCCACTTCACGGACGCGGACGCCGTGCTCGACTTCCTGGCCAGCGCCCGGCACGCCGAGCTGGCCGCGCTGGGCACCAGCTGCCCCGACCACTTCCTGCGCACCAAGGTCAAGCCGCTCGTCGTCGACCTGCCGGCCGACGCCACGGTCGAGCAGGTGGTCGAACGCCTGTCGCAGCTCCACGAGGCGTACCGGGCCGACTACACGGCGTACTACGAGCGCGGGGCGGCCGAGGCGCGTGCCCGCGGCGAGGAGCCGCCCGCCATGCGCGGCGCCGACCCGGCGATCGTGCTGGTGCCGGGCGTCGGCATGTTCTCCTACGGCGCAGACAAGCAGACCGCACGCGTCGCCGGCGAGTTCTACGTCAACGCCATCAACGTGATGCGCGGCGCCGAGGCGCTGTCCACGTACGCCCCCATCGACGAGAGCGAGAAGTTCCGCATCGAGTACTGGGCGCTGGAAGAGGCCAAGCTGCAGCGCCGGCCCCAGCCGAAGCCGCTCGCTACCCGCGTCGCGTTCGTCACCGGCGGGGCGTCCGGCATCGGCAAGGCGATCGCCACGCGGCTCGCCGCCGAGGGCGCGTGCGTCGTGCTGGCCGACCTCGACGAGGCCAAGGCGCAGGCCGCGGCCGCCGAGATCGGCGGCACGGACGTCGCCGTCGGCGTGGCCGCGAACGTGGCCGACGAGGCCGCGGTCCAGGCGGCGCTCGCGGCGACGGTGCTCGCGTTCGGCGGCGTCGACATCGTCGTGAACAACGCGGGCCTGTCGCTGAGCAAGTCGCTGTTCGACACCACCGAGGCCGACTGGGACCTGCAGCACGACGTCATGGCCAAGGGCTCGTTCCTCGTGTCGAAGAACTTCGCCCGGGCGCTCGTGGACCAGGGGCTGGGCGGCGACATCATCTACATCTCGTCCAAGAACTCCGTGTTCGCCGGCCCGAACAACATCGCCTACTCGGCCACCAAGGCCGACCAGGCCCACCAGGTGCGCCTGCTGGCCGCCGAGCTCGGCCCGCACGGCATCAAGGTCAATGGCATCAACCCCGACGGCGTGGTGCGGGGGTCCGGCATCTTCGCCAGCGGGTGGGGCGCCAACCGCGCGGCCGTGTACGGCGTGCCGGAGGACAAGCTGGGCGAGTTCTACGCGCAGCGCACCCTGCTCAAGCGCGAGGTGCTGCCCGAGCACGTCGCCAACGCGGCGTTCGCCCTGTGCACCGGCGACTTCTCGCACACCACGGGGCTGCACGTGCCGGTCGACGCCGGCGTGGCCGCGGCGTTCCTCCGGTGAGCCCGACGGCGTTCGCCGCCGTCGACCTGGGTGCGACGAGCGGGCGCGTGATGCTCGGCGTGCTCCACGAGGACGGCGGCGGCGGCGCGCGCGTCGAGCTGGTCGAGACGGGGCGGTTCGCCAACGGCCCCGTGCCGGTGCCGCGGGGGGCGCCGACGGCCGAGCCCGTCGAGACCACCGAGCTCCGCTGGGACGTGCTGCACCTGTGGCGCGGCGTCCTCGACGGCCTCCGGGAGGCGGGCCGCAAGGCCGCCGCCCGCGGGGCCACGCTCGCGGGGATCGGCGTCGACTCGTGGGCGGTCGACACCGCGCTGCTCGACGCCGACGGCGCGCTGCTGGCCGCCCCGCGGTGCTACCGCGACCCGCGCCTGCGGGGCGTCGCCGAGCAGGTGTACGAGCGCATCCCCGCCGCCGAGCACTACGCCGTCAACGGCCTGCAGCACCTGCCGTTCACCACGGAGTTCCAGCTCGTGGCGGGCGCAGCCGACGCCGTGTGGCCGCTGGCGCGCGACGTGCTGCTGGTCCCGGACCTGGTCACGTACTGGCTCACCGGGCACAAGGTCGCGGAGGTCACCAACGCCTCCACCACCGGGCTGGTGGACGCCTCGTCGCGCACGTGGGCGGACGGGCTGGTCAAGCGGCTCGAGGAGGAGCTGCCGCAGCTCGCCGGGCTGCGCGGGCTGCTGCCGGACCTGGTCGAGGCCGGCACCGTGGTCGGGCCGCTCGCACCCGCGGTGCAGCGGCTCACGGGGCTGGGCCCCGTGCCCGTCGTCGCGGTCGCCTCGCACGACACGGCGTCCGCCGTGGTGGGCACCCCGCTGGGGGAGCGCGCCGCGTACATCAGCTCGGGCACGTGGTCGCTGGTGGGGCTCGAGCTCGACGCACCCGTGCTCACGGAGGCCTCGCGCGCGGCGGGCTTCACCAACGAGCTCGGCCTCGACGGCACCGTCCGCTACCTGCACAACGTCATGGGCCTCTGGGTGCTCGACGAGTGCGTCCGCGAGTGGGCGCGCGATGGCGAGCCGGTCGACCTCGACGCGCTCCTCGACGCCGCCGCGCGCGAGCCGGGCAGGGTCAGCGTGGTCGACGTCGACGATGAGGAGTTCCTGGCACCCGGCGACATGCCGCGCCGGTTCGCCGACGCCGCGCGGCGCGCCGGCCTTCGGGTGCCCGCGACGCGCGCGGCCCTGACCCGCGCGGTGCTCGACAGCCTCGCCGCCGCCTACGCGCGCACCATCGCCCGGGCCTCGGCGCTCGCGGACCGGCAGGTCGACGTGGTGCACGTGGTGGGCGGCGGCGCGCGCAACGCGTTGCTGTGCCGGCTGACGGCCGAGGCGACCGGGCTGCCCGTCGTCGCCGGGCCCGTCGAGGCCGCGGCGCTCGGCAACGTGCTGGTGCAGGCGCGCGCCACCGGGGCGCTGACCGGCGGCCTCGCGGCGCTGCGCGACGTCGTGTCGGCGTCGTTCACCCTCGTCCGCCACGACCCCTCCCGGTAGGATCCGGGCATGTCGAGGCCCAGGCTCCAGGACGTCGCCGAGCACGCTGGCGTGTCGCTCGCCACGGCCTCGCGCGTGCTCAACGGCTCTGCCCGCCAGCCGGGCTCCGTCCTGGTCGAACGCGTGCGCGCGTCGGCCGAGACCCTCGGCTACGTGGTCAACGCCCAGGCGCAGGCGCTCGCGCGGTCCCGCACGGGGCTGCTTGGGCTCGTGGTGCAGGACATCTCGGACCCGTACTTCTCCTCGATCGCCGCCGGCGCGCAGGTCGCCGCCCGCGAGCACGGGTTCCAGCTGCTGCTCGCCAGCACCGACCGCGACCAGGCCGTCCAGCTCGAGGCCGTCGCCGCACTGGTCGCGCACCGCGCCGACGCGATCGTCGTCGTCGGCACGCGGCGCGACGGGCCCGGGGACGACGCGCTCGACGCGGCGCTGACGCGCTACCGCGACTCCGGCGGGCACGCCGTGCTGGTGGGCCAGCCCCTGGGGGAGGTGCGCACCGTGCGGCCGCCGAACGCGGAGGGATCGCGGGAGCTCGCGCGCGACCTGCTCGCGCTCGGCCTGCGGCGGTTCGTGGTGCTGGGGCGCTGGGAGACGTGGGCGACGCCGCGCGAGCGCAGCGAGGCGTTCACGCAGACCGTCGTGGCCGCCGGGGGCAGCGTCGACGTCGTGCCGGTCGAGTCGTTCTCGCGCGACGGCGGCTACGACGCCGCCGGCGGGGCGGCCGCACTCGTGGAACAGGCGGCCGGCGAGCGCCTGTGCGTGTTCGCGGTCGCCGACGTGATGGCCATCGGGCTCATGGCCGGCCTGCGGGAGCGCGGCGTGCGCGTGCCCGACGACGTGCTGGTCGCGGGCTTCGACGACATCCCGACGCTGCGCGACCACGTGCCGGCGCTCACCACGGTGCGCGTCCCGCTGGAGGAGATGGGGCGCCGGGCGGTGCTTGCGGCCGTCGCGGAGCTCGACGGCGAGGAGCTCGAGGGCGTCGACGACGGCCTCGAGGCGGAGGTCGTGCTCCGCGAGTCCACGGGCGCGGCCCCCTCGGCCTGAGTCATCGACCAACCCGTACCAAACTACGACGGAGTCCAGGCAAGCGCTTTCCAAACGGCTTCCCAGGTGGCATTGTATCGATTCACAGGGTTCTGACCTGTGAACCGCAATCCCACGCAACGACGCACGAGGAGAAGCGATGAAGTTCCACAGAACCGCGGCAGTGTCCGCGGCCGCGGCGAGCGTCATAGTGCTCGCCGTCACCGGCGCCACCACCGCCGGTGCGGCACCCGGAGGGGTGGCCGGCAGGCCCGCCGCCGGAGTCCAGCTCGAGAAGCTCGACCGCGGCCTGGTGGCCGCCCGCACGGATGCCGGGGTGTTCCTGTCCTGGCGCCTGCTGGGCGACGAGGTCACGGGCCACACCGACACGGGCATGGCCGGCCCGGACTTCGCGGTCTACCGCGACGGCGTCCGCGTCGCCACCGTCAGCGACTCCACCAACTACCTCGACGCCACGGGCTCGGCGTCGTCGACGTACCAGGTGGCGCCCGTCCTGCCGCTCGACAACGGCAACGGCGTGGGCTCCGGCAAGACGCGCGAGGGCGCGCGCAGCGACGCGGTGACGCCGTGGGCGTCGGGATCGACGGACATCCGGCTCAACAAGCCGGCCGACGGCGTCACGCCCGTCGGCGAGCACTACACCTACTCGGCGAACGACGCCTCGGTGGCCGACCTCGACGGCGACGGCGCCTACGAGATCGTCGTCAAGTGGGACCCGTCCAACTCCAAGGACGTCTCGCAGCGCGGCTACACGGGCGACCAGTACCTCGACGCCTACGAGCTCGACGGCACCCAGCTGTGGCGCATCGACCTGGGCGTCAACATCCGCGCCGGCGCGCACTACACGCAGTTCCCGGTCTACGACTTCGACGGCGACGGCAAGGCCGAGCTCATGGTCAAGACCGCGCCGGGCACGTCGGTCACGACGTACAAGGACGGCGAGCCCGCCGGCACGTCGTTTGTGACCCTCCCCGCCGACGACGTCGCCGCGGGCGTGACGAACCAGGACGACTACCGCCTCTCGGCGCAGGGCTACTACGAGCACGTCGTCGACATGTTCAAGGGCTGGTCCACGCGCCCGGAGGTGGTGTCGGGCCAGTGGCCCGCCACGCTGGAGCAGGCCTTCGGGATCGCGCCGCAGTACAGCTACCCGCTGAGCGACTCCGACGCCCGCACGCTGACCGACTACTTCTTCGACGTGTACGCGCCGCAGCGCAGCGTGAACAACAAGCTGCACGAGTTCGAGGGCTTCGTGGTCGACGGCCCCGAGTACCTCACCGTGTTCGAGGGCGCGACGGGCCGCGAGTTGCAGACCGTCCACTACAAGCCCGGCCGCACGGACGACGGCCTGCTGTGGGGCGACTACGCGATGGCCCGCATCGAGCCGGCCAACCGTGTCGACCGCTTCCTGGCCGGCGTCGCCTACCTGGACGGCAAGCACCCGTCGGCGGTCTTCGCCCGCGGCTACTACACGCGCAGCACCGTCATCGCCTACGACTGGGACGGCAAGAGCCTCAAGGAGCGCTGGTACGCCGACTCGGGCTGGGTGCCGATGAGCAACCCGTTCAACGACTCGCCGCACGGCCGCGACGGCACCAACCCGGAGTACGCGACGCTCACCACGCAGGGCATGCACACGATGTCCGCCGCCGACGTCGACGGCGACGGCAAGCAGGAGATCGTCTACGGCTCGGCGACGCTCGACGACGACGGCTCGCTGCTCTACTCGTCGTTCGACACGCTGCCGCCCCAGAGCGCGGACCCGGGCGTCGAGGCGCGCCTCGGCCATGGCGACGCGCTGCACGTGACCGACATCCTGCCGGACCGGCCGGGCCTGGAGATCTTCGCGGTCCATGAGGGCGCGACGGGCGCCCCGTTCGGCACGTCGCTGCGCGACGCCGCCACGGGCAGGACCATCGAGGGCGTCTACTCGGGCAAGGACACGGGCCGCGGCATGATCGGCGACGTCCGCCCCGACGTCCCGGGCATCGAGATGTGGTCGAGCATGCCGGGCGGCACCGAGGCGAGCGGCCTGCTCGACTCCGGCTGGAACATCCTGTCGCCGACGACGCCGGGCACCGACCAGTCGGTGCGCTGGGCCGCGGACGGCACGACGCAGATCCTCGACGGCTCGGGCGACCAGACCCCCACCATCGACGACTGGACGCGCGGCACCCTGGTGACGCTCACCGGCACGCTCGCCAACAACGGCACCAAGGGCAACGCGTCGCTCATCGCCGACATCCTGGGCGACTGGCGCGAGGAGGTCGTGATGCGCATGGCCGACTCGTCGGCGCTGCGCGTGTACACCTCGACCGAGGTGACGCACCACAAGATGTACACGCTCATGCACGACCCGCAGTACCGCGCCGAGGTGGCGCGGCAGCAGACCGCCTACAACCAGCCGTCGTACCCGGGCTTCTACCTGGCGTCCGACACCGACTGGTCGAAGGTCCCGGTGCCGAACATCGACTTCCCGGGCCGCGGGCGCAACTGACGCGACGACGGCGACGGGCCCGGGCGGAGGTTCCGCCCGGGCCCGTCGTCACGTTCCCCGGGTCAGACGACGAGCAGCACGTGGAGCGTGCGGGGCCCGTGGACGCCCTCGACACGGGAGAGCTCGATGTCGCTCGTCGCGCTCGGGCCGGAGACCCACGTCTGCGGTCGGGCCGGGTGCTCGGCCAGCAGGCGCACGGCCTCGGGGACCGTCTGCACCACCTGGTCGGCGCGCACCACGCACACGTGCGCGTCCGGGACCAGCGAGATCGCCCGCCGGCCCTGGTCGGGCTCGCCGTCGAGCACGATGGTGCCGGTGTCGGCGATCGCGACGCGGGCAGCGGTGACGACGGCCGCGGCCGCGTCGAGCTCGGCGTTGCTGCGCGGGGCCGTGCGCGAGTCGGCGACGACGTCGGCCAGGCCCGTGAGCCAGGCGGGGTCGAGCCCGTCGGGGACCACCACGGGGCCCTCGGCGCCGAGGTCGGCGACCGCCTGCGCGATCGCCGCCGGCAGCTCGTCCGCGCTCACGCGCCGCACGTGGGCCTTGTAGTCGAGCAGCCGGTCCTCGAGCAGGTCGATGGCCTCGGGGGAGCCGGGGGCGAGGTCGCCGGCGGTGCGGTAGGCGCGCGGCACCTCGACCGGCGCGGGGTCCGGGCCCAGCGCCGCGCGGATGCGGATCAGGATCTCGCTGCGTGCGTCGCTCACTCGGACTCCTTCCGGTCCGCCCACCAGCGGCGGAACGATCGGGACGCGGGCACGGGCAGGTCGCGCGAGCCGGTCCACAGCGACCCCGGGTAGGGCAGGCGCCTGACGACATGGTCCTTGCCGCCCACCCGGTGCGTCAGTGCGGCGGCACGCTCGGCCCCGGCGAACCGACCGGCGTCGGACATCGCCCACGACGCCGCCTTCATGGCCGCCGCGACGGGGTCGACCAGGCGGCCACGGTCGGCGTCGACGGCGCGGGCGCGCAGGTCCACCAGGATCGACGGGATGTCGATCTTGACGGGGCACACCTCGTAGCAGGCACCGCAGAGCGTCGACGCGAAGGGCAGTGACGCGTTCGGGTCGTCGTGGCCCGCGCTCTGCGCGCCCGAGGGGCCCGTGAGCTGCGGCGTGAGGATCGCGCCGATCGGCCCGGGGTACACCGAGCCGTAGGCGTGCCCGCCGACCCGCTCGTAGACGGGGCAGACGTTGAGGCACGCCGAGCAGCGGATGCAGTGCAGCGCGGCCCGCCCCACCTCGTCCTCGAGCACCTTGGTGCGCCCGTTGTCGAGCAGGATCAGGTGGAACTCCTGCGGCCCGTCGCCCGGGGTGACGCCCGTCCAGAGCGACGTGTAGGGGTTCATGCGCTCGCCCGTCGAGGAGCGAGGCAGCAGCTGCAGGAACACCTCGAGGTCGGTGAACGTGGGCACCAGCTTCTCGATGCCCATCACGGTGACCAGCGTCTCGGGCAGCGTCAGGCACATACGCCCGTTGCCCTCCGACTCCACGACGGCGACCGTCCCCGTGTCGGCCACGCCGAAGTTGGCGCCGGACACGGCGACCTTGGCCGAGAGGAACTTGCGGCGCAGGTGCTCGCGCGCGGCCGTCGCGAGCTCGCGCGGGGCGTCGCTCAGGTCCGCCGGGGCGCCGGCCATGCGGGCCAGGAAGATGTCGCGGATCTCGGTGCGGTTGCGGTGGATCGCGGGCACCAAGAAGTGCGAGGGCATGTCGTCGGCGAGCTGCACGATGAGCTCTGCCAGGTCGGTCTCGATCGCCGCGATGCCGCGCGCGGCGAGGGCCTCGTTGAGGCCGATCTCCTGCGTGGCCATCGACTTGATCTTGACGACCTCGTCGGCGCCCTTGGCCTCGGCGATCTGCGCCACGATCCGGTTGGCCTCGTCGGCGTCGCGCGCCCAGTGCACGACGCCGCCACGCTCCGTGACGCTCTGCTCGAGACGGGCCAGCAGCTCGGGCAGCTCGGCGAGCACCTGCTGCTTGACGGCCGACCCGGCGTCGCGCAACGCCTCCCAGTCGGGCACCTCGGCGACCACGCGGGCCCGCTTGTCGCGGATCGTCGTGGTGGCGTGGGCCAGGTTGCGGCGCAGCTGGGTGTTGCCCAGCGCGGCCTTGGCGGCGCGCGGGAACGACTCGCCCCAGCGGAGGGGCTCGTGCGGGTGGGGGAGCGGGCCGAAGGGCTCGTCGTCGGCCTCGCGGCGCCGGGGGATCCCGAGGAACGTGCTCACGCGGTCGTCATCTCCGAGAAGGTCGCTGCCGGCAGGGGCGTGGGGTCCTCGCGCGTCGAGGCGAGGATCTCGGCCAGGTGCAGCGCCCGCACGCCGGAGCGCTGGCGGGACAGGCCACCGCCGATGTGCATGAGGCACGACATGTCGCCCGCCGTGAGCACGTCGGCCGCGGTGGCGCGCACGTTCGCCGTCTTGTCGGCCAGCATCGCGCCCGAGACGTCGGCGTTCTTGAACGCGAACGTGCCGCCGAACCCGCAGCACGTCTCGGCCGCGGGCAGCTCGACGAGGTCCAGGCCCTCGACCTCGCGCAGCAGCCGCAGCGGCCGGTCGCCGACGTGGACCATGCGCAGGGAGTGGCACGTGGGGTGGTAGGTGACGCGGTGGGGGAACCAGGCGCCGACGTCGGTCACCCCGAGCACGTCGACGAGCAGCTCGGACAGCTCGAACGTGCGCGCGGCCACTGCCTCGGCCGTCGCGGCGAGCTCGTCGAGCCCCACGCGGCGCGCGACCATCGCCTGCTGGTGGCGCACCGACCCCGTGCACGACCCGGAAGGGATCACCACGGCGTCCCACTCGCCGTCGGCGACGGGCGCGAAGGTCCGCACGTGGTTGCGGATCACGGGGACCGCCTCGGCGACGTACCCGGTGTTGACGTGCATCTGCCCGCAGCACGTCTGGCCGGCGGGGAAGACCACCTCGTGCCCCAGCCGTTCGAGCAGGCGGACCACCGCCTGCGGGGCGGCGGGGAACAGGGTGTCGGCGATGCAGGTCGCCGCGAGCGCGATGCGCACTGTCGGGCTCCTTCCCGTCGGCGTTGCCGGGCGAGGTGCGGGTGGGTCGGGCCGGACGTGACGTCCTGCCCGCGGCAGCGTAGCGCGTCCGTGCCGACGGCCCTCTCAGCCCGTGGGCGCCGCCCGCAGGTCCGTCACGTGCGACGCGAGCGAGCGACGGAACCGCTCGTCCCGGCCGACGTCGGCGGGCGTGACGGGCTGGCCGTGCTCCGACGACGCGTAGATCGCGGTCACGAGCTCGAGGGGCCGCCGCGCGTGCGTGGCCAGGTCGGGGAACGGCCGGCCCTCCCACAGGGCGTCGACCACGGCGCGGACCAGGGGCACGTGGCCGCTGGGCTCGTCGTCGGCGGGGAAGGCCCACGCCGCGGCGACGTCCTCGGGGACGCCGCGGGCCGGGGTGATGCGCCAGCTCGCGCGGTCGTGGCCGTACAGGTGCTCCACCTCGACGGTGGCGAGCGTCGTGTCGATGCGCACCACGGACGTCTCGCGCGGGCTCAGCACCGACGACACCGCCTGGGCCACGGCCCCGCCCGCGAACCGGATCGTTGCCGTCGAGACGTCCTCCATCTCGATGTCGCGGGCCAGGCGCCACAGGCGGGCGTCGACCTCGGCCCAGTCGCCCAGCAGGTAGGCGAGCAGGTCGAGCTGGTGGATGCCGTGACCAAACGTGGTGCCACCGCCCTCGCTCGCCCACGTGCCGCGCCAGCCGACGCCGTAGTACGCGTCGTCGCGGTGCCACAGCGTCTGGCACTGCGCGAGCAGCGGGCGGCCCAGTGCGCCGTCGTCGAGCAGAGCCTTGATGTGGGCGGTGGCCGTGCCCGTGCGCTGCTGGAACGTGACACCGAACCCGAGGCAGGCGTCGGCCGCGGCCGCCTCCATGGCGTCGAGGTCGGCGAGCGAGAGCGCCGGGGGCTTCTCGCACAGCACGTTGACCCCCGCGCCGAACGCGTCGAGCGCCTGCTCGCGGTGCAGGTGCGGCGGGGTGCACAGGTGGACCAGGTCGAGGCGCTCCTCCTCGAGCAGCTCGGTGTGCGAGCGGTAGGCCGCGGGCACGTCGTAGAGGTCCGCGAAGCCCGCGCGGCGGGCGGCGTCGGGCTCGGCGACGGCGACGAGCTCGACGCGCTCGTCCGCGGCGAGCGCCTGGGCGTGCAGGTGGGCGACGCCGCCCGTGCCGATGATCGCGACGCGCAGCGGCTGCTTCTGGAGAGTCACGCGCGCAGCCTACCGGGCGCGGAAAGCGCTTGCCCACATCCCGCGGGGCATGCCAGGATCCGCGTGCACCACGCGACGAAGGAGAGGCGACGATGCCCCCAGCTGCACTGGTCACCGGAGGGAACCGCGGGATCGGGCTCGGCATCTGCCGCCGCCTGGTCGCCGACGGCTTCGCGGTGTCGATCCTGGCCACCCGGGAGGAGCCGGCCGACGTGCTCGCCGAGCTGCGCGAGGCGGCGGGCGACGACACGCTCGTGCGCTACGTGCGCGGCTCGGTGGCGGACCTGGCGGACCACGCCCGGTTCGTCGACGACGCCGTCGAGGCGTGGGGCCGGCTGGACCTGCTGGTCAACAACGCGGGCGTCGGCCCCCGCGTGCGCGCCGACCTGCTCGAGGCCGCCCCGGACGAGTTCGACCGGGTGCTCGGCATCAACCTGCGCGGCCCGTACTTCCTCACCCAGACGTTCGCGAACCGCGTGATCGCGCTGCGCGGGGACCTCGACGGGCTTCCGCAGGACGCCCCCGTGGCGACGGTCGTCAACGTCTCCTCGATCTCCGCCACCACGGTCTCGACCAACCGCGGCGAGTACTGCATCTCGAAGGCAGGCGTCGGCATGGCGACGCAGCTCTGGGCGGTGCGGCTGGCGCCGGAGGGCATCGTGGTCTACGAGGTGCGCCCGGGCATCGTCGCCACCGACATGACCGCCGGGGTGAGCGCCAGGTACGACGCGTACTTCGAGGGCGGCAACGTACCGATCGCGCGCTGGGGCCGCCCGGCCGACGTCGCCGGCGCCGTGTCGATCCTCGCGTCGGGGGCCACTCCGTACTCGACCGGCGAGGTGTTCCACGTCGACGGCGGCCTCCACGTGCCGGTCCTGTGAGGCCCGCGATGACCGACACCACCCTGCGCATCGCCGGGCACGACGTCCCCGTCGTCACCGCCAACACCGTCGTCGTCGGCACCGGGTCCGCGGGTTACTGCGCCGCGGCGCGCCTGGTCCAGCTCGGCCAGGACGACGTCGTCATGGTCGCCGACAAGGTCAACGCCGGCGCCAGCCGCAACGCCGGATCGGACAAGCAGACGTACTACAAGCTCACGCTCTCGGGCGCCGAGGGCGACTCCGTGCGGGAGATGGCGCAGACGCTGTTCGCCGGCGGCGCCATGGACGGCGACAACGCGCTCGCCGAGGCCGCTCTCTCGGCGCGCGCGTTCCTGCACCTGGTGGACCTGGGCGTGCCGTTCCCGCAGAACCGCTTCGGGGAGTTCGTCGGCTACAAGACCGACCACGACCCCCGGCAGCGGGCCACCTCCGTGGGCCCGTACACGTCGCGCACCATGGTCGAGCGGCTCGAGGCGAGGGTGCGGCGCGACGGCACGCGCGTGCTCGACGAGTGCCGCGTGGTCGACGTCGTGACCGTGCCCGCCGCGGGCGGGGGCCGCGCCGTGGCCGGCCTGCTCGTGCTGCGCACCGACGTGCCGCACGACGGCGCCGCGAGCCCCTGGCTGCTGCTGCGGTGCACCAACCTCGTCTACGCGACGGGCGGCCCCGCGGGCATGTACGCCACCCGCGTGTTCCCGAACGGGCAGTGGGGCGCCTCGGGCGCCGCGTACCGGGCCGGCGTGCACGGCAAGAACCTCACGGAGTGGCAGTTCGGGCTTGCGTCCACTCGCCCGCGCTGGAACGTCTCGGGCACGTACATGCAGGTCATCCCGCGTTTCGTGTCCACGGACGCCGACGGCGGCGACGAGCGCGAGTTCCTCACCGAGGCCATCCCAGACTACGGTCGGCTGCTCTCGCTGGTGTTCCTCAAGGGCTACCAGTGGCCCTTCGACGTCCGCAAGGCGCGCGACGGGTCCTCGCTCGTCGACCTGCTCGTGTACCGCGAGACGGTGCTGCGTGGCCGGCGGGTGTTCCTCGACTTCCGCCGCAACCCCGTGCGCGACGAGCTCGACCCGTCGGCGCTGAGCCCGGAGGCGTTCGAGTACCTCGACAAGGCGGGCGTCCTGTTCGGCACGCCGGTCGAGCGGCTGCGGCACATGAACGAGCCCGCCTACCAGTTCTACCGGGACAAGAACCCGTACGTGGACCTCGAGAAGCAGCTGCTCGAGGTCGACGTGTGCGCCCAGCACAACAACGGCGGCCTCGTCGTGGACGCCTGGTGGCAGTCCAACGTCGCAGGGTTCTTCCCGGTGGGCGAGGCCGGGGGAGCGCACGGCGTCTACCGGCCGGGCGGCGCCGCCCTCAACTCCGGGCAGGTGGGCGCCACACGCGCGGCGCAGTACGTCGCCGCCCGCCGCACGCAGGACCCGCTCGACGACGCCGCGTTCGCCGGCGCGGCCGCACCGGTGCTCGCCGGGGCGCTGGCCCTGACCTCCGCGGCGACCGGGCGCGCCGCCACGGGCACGCCCGACAACACGGGTGAGCTGCTCCGCGCGGTGCAGGCCCTCATGAGCGCCAAGGCCGGCCCGGTGCGGTCGGCGTCGTCGATCCACGAGGCGCTGGACCAGGTGCGCGAGTGGCTCGCCGCCTACCCCGACCTGGTGTCCGCCGACGGCGGCTCGCGTCGGTCGGTCAACCGCACCTTCCTGGTGCGCGACATCCTGACCAGCGCCTACGTGTACCTCTCGGCGATGGCCGACTACGTGGCGCACGGCGGCCGGTCGCGCGGCTCGGTGCTCTGCACGGACCCGGCGGGCGGCCTGCCGCTGGCGTGGCCTCGCGCCGAGGCGGAGCTCGACCTGCCCGAGGAGTTCCGGTTCTCCCTGGACGGCGGCGCCCTCGACGACGTCGTGCAGGAGGTCGCGTTCGCCCCCGACGGAGGAGCCGGGACGGTCGAGTTCACGTGGCGCCCGCGGCGGCCCGTCCCGGAGGTGGACGGCTTCTTCGAGAACGTGTGGAGGGACTACCGGGAGCACGGGAACGTGCTCTGAGGCGGGGTCTCGACGGGCTCGACCGGCACGCTGGTCGGGCCCGTCGAGCCCGCGCCCTACAGGTACGGCAGCACGTGCCGCGCGTACCGGTCGGCCATCGTGGCCAGCGTCCGCTCGGCGGGGGCGGCCCAGACCTCCTCGTGGAAGATCTCGACCTCGACGTCGCCGGCGTAGCCCGCCTCGGCGACCCACCGCGTGATCGACTCGAAGTCGACGAACCCGTCGCCCACGTGCCCGCGCGAGTTGAGCGGCTCGGCGGCGAGCGGCAGCACCCAGTCGCACACCTGGTACGACGCGATACGGCCCTCGGCGCCAGCCCGGGCGATCGACTCGCGCAGCTGCGGGTCCCACCACACGTGGTAAGTGTCGACGACGACGCCGACCACGTCCGGGTCGAACGGTGCCGCGAGGTCGAGCGCCTGGCCGAGCGTCGAGACGACGGCGCGGTCGGCCGCGAACATCGGGTGCAGCGCCTCGACCACCAGCCGCACGCCGTGCTCGGCGGCGTACGGAGCGAGCTCCCCGATGCGGTCGGCGACGCGCTGCCGCGTGGCCACGAGGTCGCGCGAGCCGGCGGGCAGGCCGCCCACCACGAGGATCAGCTCGTGCGTGCCGAGCGTCGCCGCCTCGCGGATCGCCAGGCGGTTGTCCTCCAGCGCGGCGGCTGCGGCGGCGTCGTCGGCAGCGGTGAGGAACCCGCCACGGCACAGCGACGAGACCCGCAGGCCGGCCTCGGAGATCAGGCGCGCGGCCTTCTCGACCCCCGCCTCCTGGACGCGGTCGCGCCACGGCCCGACGGCGCCCAACCCAGCCGCCGCGGCCGCCTCGACGGCCTGCGCGAGCGTGAGGTGCTTGGTGGTGGCCGTGTTGAGGGACAGCCGCGAGAGGTCGGCGCTCACAGGGCGATCTCCGGGACGTCGAGGCGGCGGCCCTCGGCCGACGAGCGCAGGCCGAGCTCGGCGAGCTGCACGCCGCGCGCGGCGGAGAGCAGGTCGTAGCGGTGCGGGCGGCCCGCGGCGACGTCGCGCAGGAACTCCTCCCACTGCGCCTTGAACCCGTTGTCGAGCTCGCCGTTGTCGGGGACGGTGGCCCACTGGTCGAGGAACCGCTCCGGGGTGGGCAGGTCGGGGTTCCACACCGCCTTGGGCGTGGTGGAGCGCGGCTGCGCGACGCACCCGAACAGCCCGGCGACGGCCGACCCGTGCGTGCCGTCCACCTGGAACTCGACCAGCTCTCCGCGGTGCACCCGCACGGCCCAGGAGGAGTTGATCTGCGCGACCACCGGGTCCCCGCCGGGCGTGGTCAGCTTGAAGATGCCGTAGGCGGCGTCGTCGGCCGTGGCGGCGTACGGCTCGCCCTGCTCGTCCCAGCGGGTGGGGATGTGCGTGGCCGTCTGCGTGATCACGGAGGTGACCGTGCCGACGATGCCCTCGAGCACGTAGCTCCAGTGCGGGTACATGTCGGTGGACATCGAGCCGCCGTCGGCCAGGCGGTAGTTCCAGGAGGGTCGCTGCGCGGGCTGCACGTCGCCCTCGAAAACCCAGTAGCCGAACTCGCCGCGCAGCGACAGGATCCGGCCGAAGAAGCCCTCGTCGACCAGGCGGCGCAGCTTGACCAGGCCCGGCAGGTAGAGCTTGTCGTGCACCACGCCCACGGTCACGCCGGCGGTCGCCCCGAGGCGCGCGAGCTCGACGGCGTCGGCGAGGTTGTCCGCCGTCGGCTTCTCCGTGTAGACGTGCTTGCCCGCCTGGATCGCCTTGGTCAGCGTCTTGACCCGCAGCGACGTCATCGAGGCGTCGAAGACGACGTCGGTGGCCGGGTCCGCGATGATCCCGTCGAGGTCGGTGGTCCACTCCGCCACCCCGTGCCGGGCGGCGATCTCCGCGAGCCGGGCCTCGCTGCGCCCCACGAGCACGGGCTCGACCTGCAGTCGCGTGCCGTCGGGCAGCAGGACGCCGCCGGCGTCGCGGATCGGCAGGATCGAGCGGACGAGGTGCTGGCGGTAGCCCATGCGGCCGGTCACGCCGTTCATGGCGATACGGAGGGTGCGGGTGGAGGTCATGCTCGCTCCGGAGGTCGGCGGCCGACGGCGCGGCCGGGTGAGGCACCCCGTCGTTGGAATGCGCTTTCCACTCTAGCGGCTCGGGCGGTACTGTTGCGCCTCACGGTGTTGTAACGTTTCAACTCGGGACTTGACGGCTGTAAAGCGCTTTCCCATACGATCGGCACCGCGCAACCCACGCTTGAGCAAGGAGGCTCACTGCAATGAAGCGATCCCTCGTCGGGGCTGTCGGCATGGTGGCCGCAGCGACGCTGGTCCTGAGCGGGTGCGGCGGTGGAAGTGGCAACGGCGCAGCGGGCGGGTCCGACGACCCGAACCGCACGTCGCCGGGCGCGGAGCCCGTCACCCTCGTCCTCAACTGGTGGGGCAACGACGACCGCGCCAGCCGCTACCAGCAGGCGCTCGACCTGTTCCACAAGAAGTACCCGTGGATCACCGTCAAGACCGGCTTCTCCGACTTCTCGTCGTACTGGGAGGCCAAGGCGACCGAGGCGGCCGGCAAGGCCCTGCCCGACGTGTTCCAGTTCGACTCGGCCTACCTGCGCGAGTACGGGGAGACCGGCCAGCTGCTGGACCTGCAGCCCCTCATCGACGACAAGACCATCGACCTCTCGGGCTACGACCCGAGCCTGGTCAAGGCCGCGAACGTCGACGGCAAGCAGATCGCCATCCCGACGTCGACCAACACGCTCGCCATGTTCGTCAACCCGGACGTCGCCACAGCGGCCGGGGTCGAGTTCCCCGCCGACGGCTACAGCTGGGACGACCTCAACACGTTCGTCCAGAAGGTCTCGGCCGCCGACGTGAAGACGAAGGACGGCTACAAGCTCTACGGGTCGGGCGACTACACCGGCACGTTCTGGTTCTTCCTGCAGGACCTGGTCCAGCAGGGCACCGACCCGTTCACCAAGGACGGCAAGCTGAACTTCGACAAGAAGGACGTCATCGCCTGGCTCGACAAGACGGCCGACCTGCGCAAGAGCAAGGACGTCTACCCGACCGACCGCGCGACCGCCGTCAAGCCCAAGAGCGGCCTGACGATGAACGAGGCCGTGGCGGAGATGTCGTGGGACAACTTCCTCGCGGGCTACGTCTCCGACTCCGGCAAGCAGAACATCAAGGTGCTGCCGATCCCGGCGGGGCCGAACGGGACGGGCAACTTCTTCCGCCCGTCCATGCACCTGGCCGTCGGCGCCAACACCAAGCACCCGTACGAGGCGGGCCTGCTGATCAACTTCCTGCTCACCGACCCTGACGTGGGCAAGGTCTTCGGCACGTCGAAGGGCGTCCCGGGCGACAAGGCGCAGCGCGCCGCGATCGACGCGCCCGCCGGCTCCGTCGACGCCCAGGTGCTGGCGTACGAGGACACGATGGCGAAGACGGACACGACCGTCGCGCCGATCCCGGTCAAGGGCTTCGGCACCATCGAGGCGTCGTGGCTGACGCTCTCGGAGGAGCTCGGCGACGGGAAGACCACGCCGGAGGACTTCGCCGACCGGTGGTTCGCCGAGGTCCAGAACTCCGTCGGCTGACAGGCCACGGGGGCCCGCCCTGGCGACAGGGCGGGCCCCCAGAACCATGCGAGGACATGATGACGATGACGACGCTCAGCGCTGAGAACGCCACCGACCAGCCGGCACCGACGCCCGCTGAGACCTCCCGAAAGCCCAAGCCGCGCGGGCGCGACATCCGCGCCGGGTACGCGTTCCTCGCGCCGTGGCTGCTGGGCTTCTTCCTGCTGACCGCGGGCCCGATGGTGGCCTCGCTGTACCTGGCGTTCACCAAGTACAACCTGTTCGGCGCCCCCGAGTGGATCGGCGTCGCGAACTTCACGCGCCTGCTCGCCGACCCGGACTACCTCAAGGCCTGGCAGGTCACCGGCGTGTACGTGCTCATCGGCACGCCCGTGAAGCTGATCGCAGCGCTCGCGGTCGCGATGCTGCTGAACACCAAGTACCGGGGCAAGAGCTTCTACCGCTCCGCGTTCTACGCCCCGTCGCTGGTCGGCGCCAGCGTCTCGATCGCCATCGTCTGGAAGGCGATGTTCATCGACCGCGGGCCCGTCGACACCGTGCAGCAGTTCTTCGGGTTCCCGGCCGGCGGCTGGGTGGGGCAGCCGGAGCGCACGATGCCGATGCTCGTCCTGCTGACCGTCTGGCAGTTCGGCGCGCCGATGGTCATCTTCCTGGCGGGCCTCAAGCAGGTGCCCGCCGAGCTGTACGAGGCGGCCGCCTGCGACGGTGCGGGGCCTTGGCGCCGGTTCACCACGATCACCGTGCCGATGCTGTCGCCCGTGCTGTTCTTCAACCTGCTGCTCGAGACGATCCACGCGTTCCAGATCTTCAACTCGGCGTACATCATCTCGTCGGGCACCGGCGGCCCCGCGCGGTCGACCCTCTTCTACACGCTGTACCTGTACTTCCGCGGGTTCCGCGACTTCCAGATGGGCTATGCGTCGGCGATGGCCTGGGTCCTCGTCGTCGTCATCGGCATCGTCACCGTCATCTTCTTCCGCAGCTCCAAGCTGTGGGTGCACTACTCCGGGGAGAGCCGATGAGCACCGCGACCTTCGACACCGCGACGACGTCGCGCGTCGACCTCGCCCAGTCCGCGAAGCTGCACAAGCAGGCCGTCGCGCGGTCCCGGGCCAAGGCCACGCTGTTCCACGTGCTGGTGTGCGTGGTGCTGGTGGTGGTGCTCTACCCGGCGGCCTGGATGATCATCTCGGCGTTCAAGCCGTCGGCCGACATCATCGGCAACGTGAGCCTGTGGCCCACCCACGGGTCCCTGCGGAACTTCACCAAGGCGCTCGGCGGCATCGGCGGCGTCTCGTTCTGGACCTTCTTCCAGAACTCCGTGATCCTCGCGGTCGGCAGCGTCGTGGGCATCACGCTCTCGTGCTCCGTGACGGCCTACGCGTTCGCGCGCATCAACTTCCCGGGCCGCAACGTGTTCTTCACGCTCATGATCGGCACGCTGCTGCTGCCGTTCCACGTCGTGATCATCCCGCAGTACATCCTGTTCAACACGCTCGGCCTGGTGAACACGTTCGTGCCGCTGCTCATCGGCAAGTTCCTCGCGGCGGACGCCTTCTTCGTGTTCCTCATGGTGCAGTTCATGCGCAACCTGCCCCGCGAGCTCGACGAGGCCGCCCGCATCGACGGCGCCGGGCACCTGCGGATCTTCACCTCGATCATGCTGCCGCTCATGAAGCCGGCCCTGGTGACCAGCTCGATCTTCGCGTTCATCTGGTCCTGGAACGACTTCTTCGGGCCGCTGCTCTACCTCAAGAGCCCCGAGCTCTACACCCTCCCGATCGCCCTGCGGCTCTTCGTCGACCAGACCTCGGTGTCCGACTACGGTGCGCAGATGGCCATGGCAGTCCTCGCGCTCGTCCCCGTGCTGCTCTTCTTCCTCGTCTTCCAGAGGTACCTGGTCGAGGGCGTCGCCACCCAGGGCCTCAAGGGCTGAGCGATGAGCACCGGGAGCCAGGAGGCGAAGGCGCCGCGCGCGGCGGAGGGTCGCGCGATCTTCGGCGGGGGAGCGTTCGCGCGCTTCGGCGAGATGCTGCTGGTCGGCGTGGCCGTGTCCGTGCTCAGCCTGCTCGGCGTCACGGCCCTGCCGGCGTTCGCGGCCGGCGTCGCGCACGTGCGGCGCCACCTGCACTCGCGGCCCGACGGCGTGGCCGACCTGGGCCGCGACTTCCTCGCGGCGTGGCGCGGCGGCTGGGGGTGGCCCGTGACCGCGGCCGCCGCGCTCGCGCTGCTGGCGTTCGAGGTCTCGGCCGTCGGGTCGGGGGCCATGCCCGGTGGCACGGTCGGGCTCGTGGTCGTGCTCATGGTTGCGGCCGTCGTAGTGGTCGCGCTGCTGCGCGCCGCGGCCGGCTGGCAGCCCGGGGCGCGCTGGCGCGACGTGCTGCTCGCCGGGTCGCGCCGCACCACCGACGACCTCGTGGGGTCGGGGCTGCTGCTGGTCGGGGTGGCGCTGAGCAGCCTCGTCGTGTGGATGTTCGCGCCGCTCGTGGTGATCGTCCCCGGGCTGCTCTGCTTCGCGGCGGCTGCGGTGGAGGCGCGCCGCATGGTCGCGCCGCCCCTCACCCGCGGGCCGGGGCCGTCGACTCTCGCACGATGAGCTGCGGGCTCAGCACCACCCGGTGGACCGGCCGGCCCGGGTCGGCGAGACGCTTGACCAGCAGGTCGACCGCCGCGCGGCCGACGCTCCGACGGGGCGGGCTCACCGCCGTGAGGGCGGGGCTGTAGAGGCGCGCCACCTCGTCGTCGTACGCGACGACCGACAGGTCACGCGGCACCGACAGACCGCGGTCCTGTGCGTGCTGGACGAACGCCATCGCGTCCGGGTCGGAATGCACCAGCAGCGCGGTGGTGCCGGTGGACAGCGTGGTCTCGAGGACGGCGTCGACCACGTCGTTGAAGTCCGGGTGGCGCCGGTCGGGGATGGTGCGCTCGAAGTGCGAGGTCGCGGTCAACGAGAGGTCGGCCACCGCGCGCCGCCAGCCCATGGCGATCTTGCGCGACGTCGGCGACTGCGGGTTGACCACCAGGCCGACGTTGCGGTGGCCCAGGTCGGCCAGGTGGCGCACGGCCATCAGCGCGCCGAGGGCGTGGTCGGTGGTCACGGACTCGACGGCCTCGCGGTGCGGGTTCAGCTGCCCCTCGCGCTCCACGAGCACGCTCGGCACGGGCGACGCCGCGAGCCACTGGAGCAGGTCCTGCGCGCGCGGGCTGTCGGTGTTCGGGGCGAGCAGCAGGCCGTGCACGGCGTTGACCTCGACGAGCCGGCGGACGGCGGGCAGCTCGTCGGTCGCCTCGTACGACGAGCCACGCAGCTGGGTGCGCATGCCGTGCGACGCGGCCTCGGCCTCGATGCCGCGCACCACGCCCGGCCAGTAGTAGTCCAGCGACGGGACCAGCACGCCGAGGGCCTTCTCCTGGACGGGCGGCAGCGGGTCGTGGCCGTTCTCGACCCGCGCGACGGCCCCGCCGTGCACCCGCTCGAGGAGCCCCTCGGCCTCGAGCTGCGCGATGTCGCGCCGCACCGTCACGGGCGTCACGCCGAGCTGCTCGACCAGGTCGGCGACGCGCACCGCGCCGTCGCGCGCGAGCACGCCCAGCAGGTGGCTGCGGCGCTCGGCGGCCAGCGGGGGACGGGTCGTGGGCTCGGTCATCGCGACTCCTCGGCGGAGGTGGGCTGATCGGGGAGCTGCTCGGCGCTCACGACGACGCCGCGGCGTGCGGTGACGTCGAGCTCGATCCGGGTGAGGCGTTCGCCCCACACGTCGGACAGCATGGGGTCGTCGAGCACCTGCACGCTCATGGTGGCAGGCACGCCGTCCGGCCAGCGCAGACGCACCGGCGTCGCACCGTCCAGCGGGACGACGACGGCGCCGTCGGGCAGCAGCGTGACGGCGCCCGCGGCGAGCAGGTGCAGAGCCGTCGCGGGCTCCGACCCGGGGCTCTCCCAGCCGTCGAGCTGCCAGGTGTCGCGCACCTCGACGCGCGGGGCGACCCCGCGCAGGAGCACGGCCTCGCGCCGCCACGAGAGCAGTCCGTCGTCCGGGTACGCGGCGGCGAGGTCGAGGGTGAGCCCGGCCGCGTCGTCCGGACCGGCGCCGAGGAGCGGCTCGACGGCGGTCGCGCCGAACTGCCGCCCGATGCCCTGTTCCGCGCCGCGCACCTGCGGGACGTTGTGCCACGCGCTGCGCATCGGCCAGATCGTGTACCGGTCGGGCCCGAACGTGGCGGCCGTGTACGTGGGCCTGCCGGCGTCGACGAGCACGGGAACGCCGTCGGACGCGACGACGAACGAGCCGACGTCGGCGTGGTTGTGGTGCTCGCCGTTGTGTCCGCCCTTGACCACGAGCGTCAGCCCGGCCGCCGTCCCGGCGTGCTCGCGCGCGAGCCGGACCTGGACGGACGGCAGCCACACGTCGCGGGGGAGCGGCGACGGGCCGGGGAGCGCCGCCGTCCACTCGGCGTCGACGAGGGTGCGCAGCAGTCGCCCGAGTCCCTCGGTCTCCGCTGCGGCGGGCGCGCCCCGGGGGCGGGGGGCGGCGGGGGGGGCGGGCCCGGCGGGGGGGCCGGCGCGGGGGGGGGGGCGGGGGGGGGCGGCGCC
>WRHK01000042.1 GCA_009783295.1 Promicromonosporaceae bacterium | reverse complement strand
CACGGCGACGGGCACGCTCGCGAGCGCCGCCGCGACCACCGCCCAGGTCGCCGTCGCCGCGCCGGTCCCCCCGCCCGCAGCAGCCGCCGCCCCGGCGAGCGCGCCCACGAGCGCCGTGCTGACCAGCAGCATCGAGGCCCGCCCGCGCAGCACCACGCGGGGCGTGAACTGCCCGCTCAGCGCGAACACGGTCTCGCGCCGCGACACCCACAGCGGCGCCCCGTTGCGCGCCGCCAGCACCCCGAGCACGGCCAGCACGCCCACCGCCAGCACCACGACCCGGCCCATGGGCCACCGGCCCGCCCCGCCGAGCCCCAGCGACGTGAGGTACCGCCACACCATCGACCCGTACACGCCCACGACGATCACCACGACGTAGACCACGTACCCGGTGCCGTTCATGACACTCAGCGGCTGGCGCCGCACCAGCGGCCGCCGCCACACCTGGTAGGCGCCGGCCCCGGCCGGGGTGCCGCTCATCGCGTCGGCGCCGCGAGCGCCACCTCGGCGCCGCGCGGCCGCCCGTCCGGGCCGGGCGCGGTGAGGGCGGCTCGCAGGTCGAGGTCGTGCGTGGCCACCACCAGGGCGCGGCCGGAGTCGAGCGCCTCGACCAGCAGACCACGCACCAGCGCGCGCCAGCGGACGTCGAGCCGCTGCTCGGGCTCGTCGATCACCACCAGCGCGCCCGGCCGGTAGAGCGTGCACGCGAGCGCGAACATCTGCGACTCGCCCGACGACAGCTCGCCCGGGTACTGGTCGCGCACGCGCGTCAGGCCCGCGGCCTCCAGGGCCTCGTCGACCGGCGGCGCCGGGCGGTTCCCCAGCACGTGCCGCTTGCGCCACGCGGAGGCGACGAGCTCGAGGTGCTCCTCGACCGTGAGGTCCGGGTAGGTGGGCAGCCCGTCGAGCAGCACCACCAGGTCGTCGCGCCGGGTCAGCCGGGCCTCGAACGCCGTCGTCCCCAGGGCCGTCACGGTGCCCGACGTCGGCAGGTCCGCCCCGGCCACCAGCCGCAGCAGCGTCGTCTTGCCGGACCCGTTGGGCCCGACGACGACGACCGCGCGCCCCGGCGCCACCTCGAACGACGTCGGCGCGAGCACCTGGACGGTGCCATGGGTGCGGGTTGCCCCGGCGACCCGGACGAGGGGCGGGGCTTCGGCGTCGCTCACGACGTGAGCCTAGGGCTCCCGGCCCGACGGACACTTCGCGCCAGGCCCGCGCCGCCCCGTCGACGGCCCGGCCTATGGTCGCGCAACCAGAGCACGGTGAGCCCCACCACGCTCCGTCGGAAGGAATGCCCATGAGCATCCTGTCGATCCTGGACCGCGAACGGTCGGTCGCCCCGCCCCGGTACAACCGGTGGCTCATCCCGCCGGCTGCCCTGGCCATCCACCTCGCCATCGGTGAGGTCTACGCGTTCTCGGTGTTCAAGAACCCGCTCATGGAGCGGTTCGACGCCTCCCACACCCAGATCGGGTTCATCTTCTCGATCGCCATCGGCATGCTCGGCCTGTCGGCCGCGTTCGGCGGCACCTGGGTGGAGAAGGTGGGGCCGCGCAAGGCGATGGCGCTGGCCACCGTGTTCTGGATCGTCGGGTTCGGCGTCGGGTCGGTGGGCGTGGCCACCGAGCAGCTGTGGCTGCTGTACCTGGGGTACGGCGGCATCGGAGGCATCGGCCTGGGCATCGGGTACGTGTCGCCCGTGTCGACGCTCATCAAGTGGTTCCCCGACCGGCCGGGCATGGCCACCGGCCTCGCGATCATGGGGTTCGGCGGCGGCGCCCTGGTCGCCTCGCCGCTGACGTCGAGCCTGCTGGCCACGTTCGCCAACAGCCCGCTCACGCCCATCGTGGCGACGTTCCTGGCGCTCGCCGCGATCGACCTGGTCATCATGGTGGCCGGCATCGCGACCATGCGGGTGCCCGAGCCCGGCTGGAGGCCCGAGGGCTGGGAGCCGCCCACCGTGCAGAGGTCGGCGCTGGTCACCACCGCGAACGTGTCGGCCCGCAACGCGATCCGCACCCCGCAGTTCTGGCTGCTGTGGGTGGTGATGTTCTGCAACATCACCGCGGGCATCGGCATCCTGGAGCAGGCCGCGCCGATGGTGCAGGACTTCTTCCCGGCCGTCACCGCGACGGTCGCCGCCGGGTTCGTGGGCGTGCTGTCGCTGTGCAACATGGCGGGCCGGTTCGGCTGGTCGTCGCTGTCCGACTGGATGGGCCGCAAGCGCATCTACGTCATGTACCTGGGCGTCGGGGCGATCGCCTACCTGCTGCTCTCCCAGGTGGGCACGGCGTCGGTGCCGCTGTTCGTGCTGTTCGCGGCGGTGATCATCAGCTTCTACGGCGGCGGGTTCGCCGCCCTGCCCGCGTACATCAAGGACCTGTTCGGCGGGTACCAGGTGTCGGCCATCCACGGGCGCGTGCTCACCGCGTGGTCGGCGGCGGGCATCGCCGGGCCGCTCATCGTCAACTCCATCGCCGACCGCCAGAAGGCGTCCGGGGCCTCGGGCTCCGACCTGTACTCGGTGTCGCTGCTGGTCATGGTGGGGGTGCTCGCGGTCGGGTTCGTCGCCAACCTGCTGATCAAGCCCGTGTCGAAGCGCTGGCACGAGCGCGAGGGCAGCCTCGCCGCCGACGGCGTGCGCCTCGAGTCCACCCGGCGCCCCGCCGCACAGGACCGCGCCCGGAGGCTCGGCGGCGCGGTCCCGGTGGCTCTGTGGGTGGTCGTGGCGGGAGGCCTCGCGTACGGCCTGTGGCTGACGGTGGACAAGGCGCTGGAGCTCTTCGTGGGCTGACCTGCCCCGACGAGGCGCCAGCCGTCAGGCCCGATGCCGTAACCTCGGGGGTGCCTCGGTAGCTCAGTTGGTCAGAGCAGCGGACTTTTAATCCGCGGGTCCAGGGTTCGAGCCCCTGCCGGGGCACCATTCTGACCAGGTACTTTTGCCTTTGCTTTGCTTTGGGTCCTGGCTTTGTGTAGCAGATGTGTAGCAGCGACCCCTCGGGTCAGTCCTCACGCGTCGGGTCGTCAGGATGCGCGGCATCCCAGGCAGCGAGCTTCTCCTGCGCCTTCGCCACCTTCGTCTCGAGGTCGACGACCTGCTTGGCGAACGAGCGCGCCATTGACCCGCCGGGCCGCTTCGCCTCCCAGTTGGCCGCCGTGACGCGGCGCTCCTCGAGCGCACGCTGCAGCTGCGCGGCCATCTTCACGAGGTCGGGACGCGGCGAGCCGACCTTCTCGTCCAGCTTCGCGATTCCCTTGATGATGCCCGACGTCGCCGCATCGATCCCTGCCTCGGCCGCACGGCCTGCACGTGTACGCATGCCCCGAGCATCGCACCGGCCTGGTCATGACGAAACCGTCCCCGCCGACACCATGAGGGTGAAGCGGGGGCGGTCGTCGTTCTGCGGCGCTCGGGAGTCCATGCCGCCTGACCAGCCGTCATGGTGTTCGGGTTGCTGACCCCGAGATGACGGGTGACCCTTTCTGGGTCAGGAAATGGCACCGCGGACATCGCCGCGACCGCGCATCGTTGCGCGCTCTTTACGTGCCGTCCCACTCACCGAACAGGATCGACTCATGCGCAAAACACTCGCGCTCGGCGCATCTCTCGCGCTGGTCGCAGGCACGTCCATCGTTGGCGGAATCGTCCTCGCCACGTCCGCCTCGGCCGCAACGCCTGGCTCCGCGTGCATCGTCACGTTGGCCGAGTGGCCCCACATCCACGTCGACGGCACAGTCACCCCCGACGGCGCCAACTGCACCCTGTTCCCGACCAACCTGGACGGCTACCCGGCCCCGCAGTGGGTGCTGAACACGACCGGCGGGGTGACCCCGTGCAACCACCAGGTCGCCACGGCCCTGTACGTCAACATCGGCTGGACCGACTGCCTGAACTAGGCACGGACCAAGGGACGTCGATCGGAGCCCTCTCCGCGAGACCTCGGCGACGCGAAGACCCCCGATACGACCGTCGTAGCGGGGGCCCGCCCCAACTGATCACCCGGGCATGACGAAACCGCCCCCGCCCACCCGTGAGGGTGAGCGGGGGCGATCCTCGTTCAGCGGCAGGGATGCTGCCGCGCGGCCGGCTCGGTGGCGAAGAAGAACCCGCAGGAGCACTGCCAGCCGTCGACTCGCGTACCGTCGAGCGAGTACCAGTGCGCCGGCCGCGGGTCAGCCTTCGGGGGTCGTCGCGGCATCGAGCTGCGGGCGGTAGGCGACGCCGAGGCCGCCGGCGATGGTCGCCACGACGGATCCGACGGCGCCGGCGATGCCGGCGATGATCGCGCCGGTCGTGCCGTGCACGGCGCCGTTGGATGCTCTCCCTCACTCCGCGTCAGAGACGATGCCTGACCGCGCTGCGCCGAGCGTCTCCTGAGATCCGAGTGCCTCGATATGGATGAGCCGGCGCGATACCCGACCCGGCTGCCCGTTCTTGCGCATGGCCTGCCAGACCTCGACGGCGGCCCGCACTGGCAGATCCTCTTCTGCAGCGAGCCGCGCGACCTTGATGAACAGCCCGGCGTCGGCGACTGCGACACTCTGCGCTGCTCCCTCGCCGTCGGGCCGCAGGAACGCAACGCCAACCGATCTCCGGAAGCCGTCCAGAGTCCCGACGAACGAGACGCGCTCTGGCTTCGAGACCTTCTGCCCGAGCGTGTCTCGCAAGTGCTTCGCGCCTCGCGACGTGATCCGAAGCTGCACCTCTGGCTCGCGCCACCGTCGTACTGTTCCGTCTACTTCCCACCGAGCGTCGACCACGGTTTGGGCGGCGAGCCGCAAGCTCTCCCGCGCAGGCTTCGGCAGGCCTTGGACCGCGGCCGCGAGCGGATCGTCGCCGCCGGCGAGGTCGTCGCTCGATGCCAGAGTCAAGAGCGACGCAACTCGCCGCAATGCCTTCGAGTCGGCGGACTCACCTGGATCGACGTCCAGCTGCCCCGGTTCGGCGGGCAACTCCGGCGCTCGAATCACGACGCGCACAGAACCCGGAGCGACTCCCTCAACGAGGAGGTTCTCGGACCACTTCCGGGCGCCAGCGATCTCTCGCGCGACGAACTTCGTGGACTCGGAAAGCTTCTTGATCAGCACTGCAAGGTCGTTGGCCTTCGTAGCGTGTCCCGTTACGCCTTCACCAGTCAGATGGAGGTCGAGCTCTACCTGCGTCGGAGCCGTCTCTTCCCGCAGGATCTGCTCGTCACGCTCAGACCGGACGAGGCCACTCAGGGCCCCCCACCAGAAGGCAGCCGCGTCTGCGTCGGCGTCTCGGGCGTTCAGCACCGTCTCACGGATGGCGTCACGCAAGAGGCTCTCGTAGCCCTGCTGGAACTCGGTCGCGCTCACCGCTCCACCTCCAGCCAACCCTTGCGAACTCCCGTGGCAACCTTGTTCACAAACTCAGACGTCCATCCTTGCGCAAACAACCGCCCGTGTGGTCCCTCTGGCACCCAGAACGCGTCCACCAGTCCGAGTGCTGGCTGGATACGGGTGTCCCCCAACGACACCCAGCCGGAGCTCGGTTGGAACCGAGCCAAACTGTGCCACGTCCACAAGTGCGCGGCGGACGTTGTCACCTTCTCGGCAAGAACGTAATCGGAGGGACTGACGTAGACGGCGACATCCAGGTCACCGGGCATCTCCTTGCCTGTGACGTAGCTTCCGCTCAACCGCAACGGTCCGCGAAGTCCGACGTCGTCGAGCGCCTCCACCCACAGCTCGAACATGTCCCAGACGCGCCGGCGCCGGTCGTTGGTCGCGAATCGGTCGTGAACCTCCTGGATCGTCGTCGTGTATGGATCGTCGCTGACATAAGGCAGGTACCCGGTGAGTGGGTCAAGGTCGGGGATCACGGCTCTTCCTGCACGGCTCGTCCTGCGTTCTCGTCCGCCCTTCGCGCTCCTGCGGTGTCACCTGGGCGTTGCGGTATCGAGCGCCACAGTAGCCATAAGCAACCGCACACGTCGGGGTAGACGGGGATATGTAGCAGACGTGTAGCAAGACCACGCTTCGTGCGGCTGCTCCTGGCTTCACGACCGGCTTACCAGGCCTACCGTTAGTGCTGGTCACACGCCCTTTATGCCGCCTGATCCTCCACTGCGCTTCGCGCTATTTCACCCGCCGTGACGGACTATTGATCCGCGGGTCCAGGGTTCGAGCCCCTGCCGGGGCACCGCTATGCGGCGGCCGCCCGCCCCAGGAACCGCCCGATCACCGGGATCTCGGTCATGCCCTCGGCATCCGCCATGACCAGGCTCTGCGCGGCCACCCACTCGACCGAGTCGAGCACCACGTATCGCGGCTCCCACGTAGGCCGGAACTTCCGGTTGAACGCCGCGAGCGTCGCCATCTGGGTGCGCTGCGACAGCTGGACCAGGATCGGCCGGGTGACGTCGGCCAGCCGCCGGCCCTCCCCCGCGACACCCTCCAGCACGGACCGCATGGGGGCGAAGTTGAGGGACAGCGTGGACCGCCCGCGGGCCGCGACCTCCTCGACGGTCGCGACGATGGTCGCCTCGATCACGCCGTTCGCGACGTCGTCGTCGATGCGGCGGCGCATGATGTCGAGCGACCACCCGTCGATGCCCGGCGCGGGCACCCACTGCAGGAACGCGTCGACGCGGCCGTCGGCGTTCCGCGTCACGGCGAGCAGGAACCCGGAGTCCTGCGGGTCGAACAGCCGCGAGAGGGTCATCGAGAACCCGCGCTCCACCTCGCCGCGGCGGCTCTGCCCGCGCAGCGCCTCGAGCTCGGCCCGCAGCTCGGGGCCGATTGTCGCGGGGTCGTGGAACGTCGTCGTGCACCCTGCGCGGCGCACGCGCTCGACGGACTGGCGCAGCGACTTGAAGCGCGACCCTGCGAGCGAGAAGTCGCGGCAGTCGAGGATCGCCTCGTCGCCCAGGTAGACGGGCCGCAGCCCGCTCGCCTCGTAGAGGGGCAGACGCTCGGGCCGGGCGCCGAGCACGGCGACGGACCACCCGTGCTCCTCCACGTAGGCGAGGAACTCGGACCACACGGCCACCTGCTCCTCCGCCGGCCCGATGGGGTCCGGCGAGACCAGGCACACCCCGCCGCGCACGGCGTGCGCCACCAAGGACCGCCCGGCGAAGAACCAGTCCTTGTCGTCCCGCAGCGCGAACCAGTCGAGCGTGCCGGAGCCGTACTGCTCGACGACGGCGCGCGCCCGCTCCCGCTCCTCGCGGTGCTGGTCGGTGGTGAGCCGCCGCGCGATCTTGGGCGAGAGCAGCACCCACGCCGCGGCCGCCCCGAGCGCCGCGACGGCCACGACCGCCAGCGGGGTGACGAACCGGTCGATCACGTCGAGCCGAGGCCGCGGCTCGACCCAGTGGATGACAAGGCCCATGACGGTGCCCACCACGGCCGCGGTGACGCCGAGCCCCACGGCCCGCCGCACCGTGGCCTTGGCGGGCAGCACGGCGAACGACGCCCTCTGGGTGGCGAGCCAGACGGCCCCCGCCGTCGCGATCGCCGCCTCCTCGACGTCGAACCCGCGCAGCACGTGCAGCACCGCCGAGGCCACGAGCAGCGCGAGCGTCGACCCCCACGCGAGCCGCTGGCCGTGCCGCAGCCCGCGCGCCATGAGCAGCAGCCCCACGGAGACGAGCACCAGCGTGGTCGCGGCGGTGAGCGGCACGACGCTCGGCAGCACCGACAGCACGGCGTGCAGCCGGTGCCGGAACGGACGCGAGATCGCGGAGAGCAGACCGATGACCCCGAGCACGGCGACGACGGTCGACGCGGAGAACCGGACGCGCTCGCGGCGGCGACGGCCCGGCAGCGGGTCGTAGGCACTCCGGGTCCTGGGTGCGGTCACCTTGGGAGTATCGGTGGCGTTGCATGAGGGGACGGTGAAACTCATCCGGGCTTCGTGGCCCGGTGCAGCCAGCCACTGAGCCGCCCCGTCATCCACGGCAGCACCCAGTAGCTCATGATCGGCGTGAGCACCACCGTGGTGACCAGCACGCGGAGCGGCAGCGGCCACGTCGCGAACGCGGGCACGGCCAGCGCGAACAGCCACGTGAACGTCAGGTTGACCGGGAAGAACGCCAGCCAGATGACGGTCGCCTGCTTCCACCGCGGCGGCGCGGGCAGCAGCGGCGGGCCAGACGGCTGGTCCTGGCGCGCGGGGGCGTCGAACCACCCCTCGATGCCGGTGCGTCGCTGGACGCGCTGCTCCTCGACCAGTCCCGTGCCCCGCGCCAGCCAGGCGCTGCGTTCGTCCGACTGCTCCCACGCGGCGAGCCGTCCGGCGTCGGCGAACCGGTAGAGCATGTACCAGTCGCCGGACCCCTCGGCGGCCCGGATCCACCCCGACCCGAGGAACCCGGGCCAGCGGTTGGCGAGGTTGACGCCGTCCTGCACCCACGCGGTCACCTCCGGCACGCGCTCGGGGCTGACCACGCGGTGGATCGACACGGTGACCGGGTCGGCGGGGTCGGCGGGGCTCATGCCCGCAGTCAACACCGGGGCCCCGGGGCACGCGCCTGCGGCGGCACGTCCGCAGTGCCAGGATGGCGGCGTGACCCACCTCCCCGCCGTCGTCGCCCACCGGGGGAGTTCCTCCGTCGCCCCCCAGAACACCATGGCCGCCTTCGAGTCGGCGTGGCGCGCGGGCGCCGCGATGGTCGAGTGCGACATCCAGCTCGCCGCCGACGGCGAGATCGTCGTCATCCACGACGACACCGTGGACGCCACCACCGACGGCGCCGGCCCCGTGGTGGGCAGCACGCTCGCCGAGCTGCGCCGGCTCGACGCCGGGTCCTGGTTCTCCCCCGCGTACGGCGGCCAGCGCATCCCCACGCTGGGCGAGCTGCTCACGTTCCTGGTGGAGCGGCCCGGCATGGACCTGCTGCTGGAGCTCAAGGACGTCTGGTCGCCCGACGACGCCGAGCGCGTCACGTCGTCGATCGTGGCCGCAGGCCTCGCCGACCGCGTGATCGTGCAGTCGTTCTACCCGGAGACGGTGATGGCGCTCGGCGCCGCCGCGCCGGGCGTGCGCCGCGGCTGGCTCATCGAGCAGCGCCACGAGCCCCTCCCCGACCTGTGCGCCCAGCTGGGCGTCATGACGTGCAACCCGTCGGTCGAGATGGTCCTGGCCGACACAGGCCTGGTGGGCGTGCTGCACCGCGCCGGCCTCCAGGTGATGGTGTGGACGGCCGACGACGTCGACCAGTGGGAGGCCCTGGTCGCCGCGGGCGTGGACGCGATCATCACCGACCGCCCCGACCGCCTGGTCGGCTGGCTCGCGGGACGGCACGCGCACTCGGCCTGACGCCGCCGCGCCGCGTGTCGTGACGACACGCCTCGCAGTCGTCACCTCGTGACGACACCCGCTCGATCAACCAGCGCCACCCGAACACCGGGTGCCGCTACTCACGCGCTCTGAGCGCGCCCACCTAGGTGACATAACGCGCAGCCCCTCGGTATGCGGCCCCGTGGTTTGGTCAAACCACATCAGCCACGACCGAGGAGCGAAATGCCCCAGCAGCATCCGACCCGTGCATCCATGCACCGGCCGTCGGCGCGTGCCCGACGCACTCCGCGCGTGCACGCCGTCACCACGGGCCTCGCGGCAGTCGCCGCGGCCGCGCTGACCGTCACCACGGTCCCCACCGCCCCGACCACCCCGCACGCCCACCGCGCCACCGCGACGCCCGGCCCCCAGGCCGTGACCGTCTCCGGGACCGCCACCCTCGCGGGCGCCGACGAGGCCGTGCACGCCACGCCCGCCACCGCTCCCAAGGTCGAGGCCGCCCTCTCCCAGGCCGCCGGCACCCTCATGGAGGCCGACCACGTCACCACCGAGGGCGCCCGCGCCCAGGGCGACCAGGTGACCAAGATCCAGCAGGCCACCGCCGTGGTCCGCGAGCTCGTGCGCCGCGCCGCGGTCACCCTGCCGGAGCCGACGCCCCTCGCGTCGAGCACGAAGACCCCGGCCGCCACCGGCCAGCTGACGCCCGCCGCCACCGGCCAGCTGACGCCGGCGGCCACCGCGCCCACCACGGACGCCCCCACGGAGTCCGGCGACGCGACGAGCATCGCCGTCGTGGCGGGCGACAAGGCCGCCGCACCCAAGGCCGTCACCGCGGCCGCGGACGCCGCCCTCACCGCCGCGGCAAAGGCCTCCAAGAGCACCGCCACCGAGGCGGCGCCCGAGACCGTCGCGGCCGCTCTGACACAGCAGACCGCCGCGCTCGCCAAGCTCATCACCTCGACGCCCGCCGCCACCGTCTCCGTGACGCCGGCCCCGCCGTCGCCCGAGGAGATCGCGGCGAAGAAGGCGGCCGAGGAGGCCGCGGCCCGCGCCGCCGCCGAGAAGGCCGCCGCTGAGGCGGCCGCCAAGGCCGCCGCGCAGGCCGCCGCCGAGCGCGCCCAGCTCCAGGCGCTCGCCGACCAGGCCAAGCAGTACGGCAACGGCCAGATCCCGGCCAGCCTGCTGCGGGCCATCCCGTGGTCGCCGGGCAGCATGCTGCGCGCCGACGCCGCGATCCAGCTCGAGCACCTCAACCAGGCGTTCCGCGCCCGGTTCGGCTCCGACATCGGCATCACGGACTCGTACCGCTCGTACGCCGACCAGGTCGCGGTGAAGCGTGCGCGCGGCTTCTGGGCCGCCACCCCCGGCACGTCGAACCACGGGTTCGGGGTCGCGGTGGACCTCGGCTCCGGCATCGCCTCGTTCGGCAGCGAGACCTACCGCTGGATGGCCGAGAACGCCGGCAAGTTCGGGTTCGTCAACCCGGCGTGGGCCCAGCCCGGCGCCGGCAAGCCCGAGCCGTGGCACTGGGAGTACACCGGCTGACAACGCCTGCAAGCGCAAGCGCCCCGTCCTGGAGAGCCTTCCCCGGCTCGCTAGGGTGGGGCGCATGCGCGTCCTGGTCACCGGCGGAGCCGGGTACATCGGCTCCCACACCGTCCTGTCCCTCGTCGCCGCGGGGCACGACGTCGTCATCGCCGACAACTTCTCCAACTCGAAGCGGAGCGTGCTGCCCCGCATCGAGCAGCTCGCGGGCCGCCCGGTCACGGTGCACGAGGTCGACCTGACCGACGCCGCCGCCACCGAGGCCCTCTTCGCCGCCGAGCCGGTGGACGCCGTCATCCACTTCGCGGGCTACAAGGCCGTGGGCGAGTCGGTCGCCAAGCCGGCCATGTACTACCGCAACAACCTCGACTCCACGCTGGCGGTGGTCGAGGCGATGCTGCGCCACGGCGTGCACCGCTTCGTCTTCTCGTCGTCGGCCACCGTGTACGGGCCGCACGCCCCCGTGCCGTACCGCGAGGACTGGGAGTTCCTCAGCTCCACCAACCCGTACGGCCAGACGAAGGTGATGATCGAGCGGATCCTCGCCGACGTCGCCGCCGTCAACGAGGGCTGGAAGGTGGCGCTGCTGCGCTACTTCAACCCGGTCGGGGCGCACGAGTCGGGCCTCATCGGCGAGGATCCGAACGGCATCCCCAACAACCTCATGCCCTTCCTGTCGCAGGTGGCCGTGGGCCGCCGCGACAAGCTCACCGTCCACGGCGACGACTACCCCACCGCCGACGGCACGGGCGAGCGCGACTACATCCACGTCGTCGACCTCGCCGAAGGCCACGTGGCCGCGCTGGAGCACCTCGACGCGATGGACGAGCCGTCCCGCGCCTTCAACCTCGGCACGGGCACGGGCACGTCCGTGCTCGCCCTGCTGCACGCGTTCGAGCGCGCCGTGGGCCACGACCTCCCGTACGGGATGGGCCCCCGCCGCGCGGGCGACCTCGCGGTCACCTACGCCGACCCGGCCCGCGCCCGCGCCGAGCTCGGGTGGGAGGCCACCCGGACGGTGGACGAGATGTGCGCCGACACGTGGCGGTGGCAGTCCACCAACCCGGGCGGGTTCCCGGACGCCTGACCTCCCGGCCCCTGGCCCCTGACGGGGCCGGGGGCCGCGTCAGTCCCAGCCCAGCTCGTGCAGGCGCTCGTCGTCGATGCCGAAGTGGTGGGCGATCTCGTGCACCACGGTGACGGCGACCTCCTCGACGACGTCGTCGCGGGTGTCGCAGATGGCGAGCGTGGGGTTGCGGTAGATCGTGATGCGGTCGGGCAGCGAGCCGGCCGCCCAGCCGAGGTCGCGCTCCGTGAGCGGCACGCCCTCGTAGAGGCCGAGCAGCTCGGGGTCGTCGGCCGGTGCGTCGTCCTCGACCAGGATGACGACGTTGTCCATCATGGCCGTGAGGTCCGGCGGCACGGTGTCGAGGGCGTCGGCGACGGCCGCCTCGAAGTCGGCGCGCGAGAAGTCCATCATCTGGCTCATCCTGCCCTGTCAGCCGCTTGCCCGAGGCCGTCTGCGCCGATTCCGGCAGGCTCCGGGAGCGCCGGTAGGATGGCGCACGTCCTGCCCCCATCGTCTAGCGGCCCAGGACCCCGCCCTTTCACGGCGGTAGCACGGGTTCGAATCCCGTTGGGGGTACTCGGAGAAGCATCACCGCAGGTCAGGGGCCGATTTCGGGTTTCCGGCGGTCCTGGGGTACGCTTCTACCCGGCCCAAGCGAGCGAATCGCAGTCGGGTCAAGGCCCTGTAGCGCAGTTGGTTAGCGCGCCGCCCTGTCACGGCGGAGGTCGCGGGTTCAAGTCCCGTCAGGGTCGCTCCATCGGTGCGGAAGCATCGATTTCGAGCACAGAGCGCCCGGTGAGTCGTCCAACGGCACCCCGGGCGTCCGTGTTCGAGGCTCTGTAGCTCAGTTGGTAGAGCGCACGACTGAAAATCGTGAGGTCAGGGGATCGACGCCCCTCGGAGCCACCTCGGAAGGCCCCGGATCCGCCAGGATCCGGGGCCTTCGTCGTTGCCGGGGCCGATCCGCCGGCGCCGCGCCTGACCTCTGGAATTGCCGCGAACCGGCGATGCAGGTTGAGTGTGAACATGAGCGACCGGGAGGACGAGCCCACCCTGGGCAGGCTGGTGGAACAGCTCTCCGAGCAGACCACCCGCCTCGTGCGCGCAGAGATCGCGCTGGCGAAGGCCGAGATGGCCTCCAAGGCCAAGACGTCCGGCATCGGCATCGGCCTGTTCGCGGCCGCCGCCGTCATCGTGCTGTACGCCGTGGGCGTGCTGATCTGGGCCGCGGTGCTGGGGCTGGGCGAGGCGTGGCCCCTGTGGCTCTCCGCGCTGGTGATCGGTGCGGCCGGGTTCCTCGTGGCGGGCGCCATGGTCGCGGTCGGCGTCCGGCTGCTCAAGCGGGCCTCCACCAAGCCGGAGTCGGTCGACCGCGTCAAGAGCGACATCGCCGCCGTCCGCGCCGGCCTCGCGTCCACCACCGCCAAGGAGCAGCAGCTGTGACCGCCGCCGAGGACCGACTCCCCCGCACCGCCGACGGCACGGCCGCCGGCAAGGGCGCCGTCCCCACGGGCAAGGACCCGTCGGCGACGGACCTGCGCGCCGAGGTCGAGCGCACCCGCGCCGAGCTGGGCCGGACGATCGACGCCCTGTCGACCCGGCTGTCGCCGTCGTACCAGGCCAACCGCGTCAAGGTGGCGGGCCGCACCGCGGCGCAGGACGCCGGCACGTTCCTCACGGGCGGCGGGCTTCCGGCCGAGCGCAAGCGGTCACGCAACGCGCTGGTGCTGCTGGGCATCGCCGCCGGCGTCGTGGCGACGCTCGCGATCATCATCACGCGCAGCGCGCGCAAGTAGCCGCGCGCGATGGTCCGCGCGCGGCGGGCGAGCGTCCGTCAGTGCTGCGCGTCCGACGCGTCGCTCGTGTTCTCGGCCAGCTTGCGCAGCACCTCGGCCTCCCGATAGCGGCGATGGCCGCCGTGGGTGCGGACCGTCGAGAGCCACCCGGCATTGGCCCACCGGGTCACCGTCTTCGGGTCGACGCGGAACTTCTCCGCCACCTCAGACGGCGTCAGCAGACGGCCGGGCTCCTCGTCGAGCGACATCTCCATACCTCCAAGGCTCGGTGGGGGGGGTCCACGATCACGCTCCCCCATTGTCGCGCCGTGGCCGTTATGTGCGACTTGACTGCCGGATGAAATCCGCGAGGAACGACCCCTGACCGGGCCGTCCCGGAGGCGTCCGGGCCCAGCGAGACGCGCCCCACGGCCAGATTCGGATCACGGAGTGGAGGGAATGCCTCACGGACGTGTACCGTTGGCAACTGAACAGACACGCACTTGATCCGGGGCCGCACGTCTGAGACGTTGCCGCCCCGCTCCACGTTGAGGGGGAGCCATGGGCCGCGGCCGTCAGAAGGCAAAGCAGACCAAGGTTGCTCGCGAGCTGAAGTATTTCAGCCCCGCGACGAACTACCACGCCCTGGAGGTGGAGCTGCGGGGAAGCGGGCACACCGACGTGGCCACCGAGGACCGGTTCTCTCCGCGCGATGAGGACTACGACAACACGTACTCCCGGTGGGACGACGACGAGCGCTGACGCAGCGCATCACCAGCTCGCAACAGGGGCCCGGGCAACGCCCGGGCCCCTGTTCGACGGTCAGAACCGGTAGTCGTTGACCAGCCGGACGGCGCCGCCGTCCACACCCTTGGTGCCGGCGACGAGCCCCTCGCGGGACGCGTCCGGGTCCAGCGCAGCGACCGTGCCGAGCTCCCACGCGGGGACACCCAGCGCCGCCAGGCGCGCCAGCGCGGCGTCCGCGCCCTCGGCACCCACCACCGCGACCATGCCCACACCCAGGTTCAGCGTGCCCTCGATGTCCGACGTCGGCACCTGGCCCAGCGTGCGGACCATGCCGAACACGGCGGGCACCTGCCACGACGCGCGGTCGACCGTCGCCACCAGGCCGGTGGGCAGCACGCGTGCCAGGTTGGCGGCGAGCCCGCCACCCGTGACGTGCGTGAACGCGTGGACCTGCGCGGCGTCGTCGGCCGCGAGGGCCAGCACGTCGGACGCGTAGACGCGCGTCGGCTCGAGCAGCTCCTCGCCGAGGGTGCGGCCCAGCTCGTCCACGTGCCTGTCCAGCTCCCATCCGGCGTGCTTCACGACGGCGCGCACCAGCGAGTAGCCGTTGCTGTGCAGGCCCGACGAGGCCATGGCGATGAGCACGTCGCCGGCGCGCACCCGGTCCGGGCCCAGCACACGGTCGGCCTCGACGATGCCGGTCGCGGCGCCCGCGACGTCGTACTCGTCGGGGGCGAGCAGGCCGGGGTGCTCCGCCGTCTCCCCGCCCACCAAGGCTGTGCCGGCGACCTCGCACGCCTGCGCGATGCCGCGCACGATGTCGGCGATGCGCTCCGGCACCACGCGCCCGGTGGCGATGTAGTCGGTCATGAACAGCGGCTTGGCGCCCACCACCACGATGTCGTCCACGACCATGCCCACCAGGTCGAACCCGATGGTGTCGTGCTTGTCCATCGCCTGCGCGATGGCCACCTTGGTGCCCACGCCGTCGGTCGACGTCGCCAGGAGCGGCTTGCGGTACTGCGCGAAGTCCGACAGGTCGAAGAGGCCGGCGAACCCGCCCACGCCCCCGAGCACCGCCGGGCCGTGCGTGCGGCGCACGGCGTCCTTCATCAGCTCGACGGCCTTGTCACCCGCCTCGGTGTCGACGCCCGCAGAGGCGTAGGTGAGGCCGGTGGTCGGGTCACTGCTGGTCACGATGTCTCCCTGGCCGGTGGTTGTCGGAACCACCATCGGTCGTCGGATGGTGGTCGCGACGGGCTCGACCACCGGGGTGGGTCACGGGTGGGCGAGGGCTCCGGCGCCGCCCGAGGCGACGGACAGCGTGTGCAGGCCGTCCTCGGGCGCACCCAGCGGCAGCTCCTCCTGCTCGAGCAGGTGCTTGCCGAGCTGGTCGGCGGGCGGCAGCTCGATCGGGTACTTGCCGGTGAAGCACGCCGTGCACAGCTGCGACTCCGCCTGGCGGGTCGCGGCGATCATGCCGTCGAGGGAGATGTAGCCGAGCGAGTCGGCACCCAGCGACTGGCCGATCTCGTCCACGGCCAGGCCGTTGGCGATGAGCTCGGCGCGGGAGGCGAAGTCGATGCCGTAGAAGCAAGGCCACTTCACGGGGGGCGAGGAGATGCGGATGTGCACCTCGGCCGCGCCGGCCTCGCGCAGCATGCGCACCAGGGCGCGCTGCGTGTTGCCGCGCACGATCGAGTCGTCGACCACGACCAGGCGCTTGCCGCGGATGACCTCGCGCAGCGGGTTGAGCTTGAGGCGGATGCCCAGCTGCCGCAGCGTGTCGGACGGCTGGATGAACGTGCGGCCCACGTACGCGTTCTTGGTGAGGCCCTGCCCGAACGGGATACCCGACTCCTGGGCGTACCCGACGGCCGCCGGCGTGCCGGACTCCGGGGTGGGGATGACCAGGTCGGCGTCGACGGGGTGCTCCTTGGCCAGCGCACGGCCCATCTCGACGCGGGCCGCGTGCACGGACCGGCCGGAGATGACGGTGTCGGGGCGGGCCAGGTAGACGTACTCGAAGACACAGCCGGCGCGCTTGACCTCGGCGAAGCGCGTGGAGCGCAGGCCGTCGCCGTCGATCATGATGAGCTCGCCCGGCTCGACCTCGCGGACGTACGACGCACCCACGATGTCGAGGGCCGGCGTCTCGGAGGCGACCACCCAGCCGCGCTCGAGGCGGCCGAGCACCAGCGGGCGCACACCCTGCGGGTCGCGGGCGGCGTAGAGCGTGCGCTCGTCCATGAAGACGAGCGAGAACGCGCCGCGCAGGCGGGGCAGCACCTCGAGGGCGGTCTGCTCCAGCGTGTGGTCGGCGTCGCCGGCGAGCAGCGCCGTGACCAGCGCCGTGTCGGTGGTGTTGCCGCGCGCGAGCTCGCCGCGGCGCTGGGCGCCGTAGCGCTCTGCGACGAGGTTCACCAGCTCCGCGGAGTTGGTGAGGTTGCCGTTGTGGCCCAGGGCCACGGTGCCGGACGCGGTAGCACCGAGCGTCGGCTGGGCGTTCTCCCAGGTCACTCCACCCGTGGTGGAGTACCGGCAGTGCCCGACGGCGATGTGGCCCTGGAGGGCGCCGAGCGACGTCTCGTCGAAGACCTGGGACACGAGGCCCATGTCCTTGTAGACGAGGATCTGCTCACCGTTCGAGGTGGCGATGCCGGCGGACTCCTGCCCGCGGTGCTGGAGGGCGTAGAGGCCGAAGTACGCGAGCTTCGCGACCTCCTCGCCGGGGGCCCAGACTCCGAAGACCCCGCAGGCGTCCTGGGGTCCCTTCTCGCCGGGCATCAGGTCATGGTTGAGGCGTCCGTCAGGGCGCAGAGGCATGCCTCAAGTATCACACGCCCCGCTTGGCGTCATGTCGACGCATCGAGCGGCGGTCGATGGTGATGAGGAGCACGCCCGTGATCAGCGTGGTCAGCGCGGTGGTGCCCATGACGACGACGGTGAGCCACACGCCGGGCTTGCCCAGCGGCAGGTCGCGGCCCGGCACGAAGGTGTTGAGCAGGTGCTCGCCGAACGCCAGGCCGATGACGATGCCCGCGACCACGCCGACGATGAAGAACGGCTTGTACCGCGGGGCGCGCCGCACCGTCGCCGGGTCGACGAAGGACCGGATCTCGACGTCGTCGGCGGGCTGCTCTGCGGGCTGCTCGGGGGCGGGCTGCTCGGTGCTCACAAGGCCCAGGGTAGCCGCGGCCGCGGGGGCGCTGACCGGCTCAGCGGGCGCGGGCCGCCTGCAGCGGGAGGTAGGCCGACAGGTCGGCGCGCTCCCCAGAGGCGCGCACGCGACCCTCGGCGACGGCGTCCGCCCACGTCAGGCGGCCCGTCGCCAGGGCCAGCCAGGTCTCGACGTCGGTCTCGACGACGTTGGGCGGCGTGCCGCGCGTGTGACGCGGGCCCTGCACCGCCTGGACGGCACCGGCGGGCGGGACGCGCACCTCGACGGAGCTCCCGGGCGCGACGTCCGCGAGCTCCTCGAGCGTGAAGCGCACCGCCGCCGTGCGCTGCGGGCGCTCCGCCGCGCCGCGCAGCCAGGCCTGCACCGCAGCGCGCCCGGCCGCGGGGTCGGTGCGGCGACGTGGCGGCATCAGAGCGTGAAGCGGACCGAGCGGCCCGGGATCGACGCCTCGGCGAGCGTGACCTTGGCGCGCCGGCCCAGCGGCAGGTCGTCGCCGTCGACGCGGGCGCGCACGGCGGGGTCGCGCAGCACCACCTCGCCGCGGTTGGTGGGCTTGCCGTGGTGGTCCTCGACCTCGACGACGACGCCGTCGAACTGCTGTCCGACGCGCCCCTGGAGCAGCGCCGCCTCGACGATGTCGACGCACGAGCGCTCGAACGACGCCGCCGTGTGGCCGGTCGAGGCCATGGTGCGCGGCAGGCGGGGCAGGGCGTCGGCGACCCAGCGGGGCACGTCGCGGCCCGCGGAGTGCGCCAGGCACACCTCGGTGCCGTACCGGTCGACCAGGCGGCGCAGCGGGGCCGTGACGTGCGCGTACTCGGCCGCGATCGCCGAGTGCCGCACGAGGCTGTCCTCCCCCGGGGCCGGGAGGCGGACGGTGGTGCCGTCGTCGCCCGGGACGCCGAACGCGACGTAGTCGGCCCCGCGGAACAGCGTGGTGGCCTCGTTGAGGAACGCCGCGTGCGCGGGCTTGCGCGACTCGAGGTGGCCCAGCAGCGCGGCGTAGGGCTCGTCGTCGGGCCACTCGATGCCGAGCGCCGTGGCCGTGCGGTGCAGGCGGGCGAGGTCGCGCGGGTCGGCGGGCGGGAGCGTGCGGAAGATGCCCACCCCGGCCTCGCGCATCATGCGCGCGGCGGCGATGCCCGTGAGCAGGGAGATCTGGGCGTTCCAGCCCTCGACGGGCAGGGTGCGGCGGAACGCGAGGCTGAACCGGCCGTCGTGCTCGCCGACCTCCTGCTCGGGGACGTCGAGGGAGACGCCGCCGCGGTCGCGCTCGCGCTCCTCGCGCAGCCGGCCGACGTCGGCCAGGAGCTGGAGCGACTCCGGGGCGGTGCCGGCGTCGAGCGCGGACTGCACCTCGCCGTACGTGAGCCGCGCGCGCGAGCGCACGAGCGCGCGCACCACGCTGGCCGACGTCATCTCGCCGTGCGCGTCCAGGCCGATGGTCCACAGGGCCGCGGGGCGGTCCTCGTCGGGGAGCAGGCTCGCGGCGCCCTCCGAGAGCACGGGCGGGTGCAGGGGCGTGCGGGTGTCGGGCCCGTAGACCGTGGTGCCGCGGCGGTTGACCTCCAGGTCGAGCGGGCTGCCCGGTGTGACGAACGCCGCGAGGTCGGCGATCGCGTACCGCACGATGTACCCGTCGCCCGACGACGCGACGTGCACGGCCTGGTCGAGGTCCATCGAGCCGGGCGGGTCGATCGTCACGAACTCGACGTCCCGGCGGTCCTGGCGGTCGCGCGTGATCTCGCGCTGCGCGGCGGCCCTGGCCTCGTCGAGCACGGCGGGCGGGAACATCGCAGGCAGGCCGATCTCCGCACGCAGCGCCGCGAGCGCGGAACGGACCTCCTCCGAGGTGGTCGAGGACAGGCTCAGATGACGGGTGGGCACGTCCCGACACTAGGGCCGAGCAGCGCAGACGGCGCGGCGACGGCGCCGGACGGCGCTCCCGGCCGCATCGACCGCCTGGCGCCCGGTGATGCACCGCGGCAACCATCCGGCTACAGTGGTCTTACCACACACCCGCGAGAGCCCGAGGCAGTCGTGTCCCCTGTCCTGACCCCCGAGGGCGCCGCCGCGCCCGTGCAGCACCCCGACCGACTGCCCGAGGCCGCCCGCGACCGCGTGCCCACCGACGTCGTCGACCGGATGGTGGAGTCCGGCGCCTACAAGGCCCACCGCACCTCAGGCAAGGTGTTCGTGCAGGCGGTGCTCGGGTCGTTCGTGTTCGGCGCCGTCGTCATGCTGGCCGGGACCGTCATCACGCAGACGGGCGTCCCGGTGCTCGGGGCGTTCGTGTTCCCCATCGCGTTCGTCGTCGTGATCCTGCTGGGGCTCGAGCTCGTCACGTCGTCGATGGGCCTGGTGCCCCTCGCGTGGTGGCGCAAGCGGGCCACCGGGCGAGACACCCTCCGCACGATCCTCGTGGCGGTTGGGGGGCACGTCGTCGGCTGCGGGCTCTTCGCGTTCGCCTTCTGGGCCACGGCCTCCGACATGGGGCACAGCTACGACACCCCCCTGATCCACTGGATCATCGAGCTCGCCGAGCACAAGACGCTCGGCTACCAGGCGCTCGGCACCGGCACCGGGCTGGCGCTCGTGTTCCTGCGCGCGGTGCTGTGCAACTGGCTGGTCTCGCTCGGCGCCGTCATGGGCATGACCACGCGCTCCACCGGCGCGCGCATCGCCGCCATCTGGATGCCGATCTTCCTGTTCTTCGCCCTCGGGTGGGAGCACTCGGTGGTCAACCTGTTCGTGATCCCGTCCGCCATGCTGGTGGGCGCACCCATCACGTTCGGCGACTGGTGGCTCACCAACGAGATCCCCGTCCTGGTCGGCAACGTGGTCGGCGCGCTCGTGTTCACCGCCATGGGCCTGTGGGTGTCGCAGCGCGGGACGCTGCCCTGGAAGCAGGGCGACGGCCTGTCCGACGGCGTCCAATGAGCGCTTAGCATCACCGGTGATGAGTGGCGCACCGAACGAAGAGATCCTCGACGACGCCGTGTGGGCCGCGCTGACCGGCCCGCTGGCACACCTGGCGGTCGGCGACGGCGACGCGCGGCGCTTCCAGCCCGACGTCTGCTCCTTCACCGCCGTGCGCGACTGGCACTCCCCCGGCGTCTGGGCGGCGATCGTCGACCTGGTGGGCCCGGGCGCGGACTTCGCGCTGCCGCCCGACGACGTCGCGCTGCCGCCCGGCTGGGAGGTCACCTTCACGCTCGCGGGCGTCCAGCTCGTGGAGACCGACCGCCTGGAGACGCGGGCGGACCCCGAGGCCGTCGAGCTGGGCGCCGACGACGTGCCCGAGATGCTCGACCTCATCGCCCGCACCCAGCCCGGGCCGTTCCTGCCGCGCACGCACGTCATGGGGCGGTATGTCGGCATCCGGCGCGACGGCGCGCTCGTGGCCATGGCCGGCGAGCGCACCCGGCCGCCCGGCTGGACCGAGATCAGTGCCGTCGCGACCGACCCCGCCTACCGGGGGCAGGGGTTCGCGGCGCGGCTGGTGCGCGACGTCGCGCACCACATCCGCGAGCGCGGCGACGGGGTCTACCTGCACACGACCGCGGCGAACCCGGCGCGGGTGCTGTACGACCGCCTGGGGTTCCGGGTGCGGCGCGAGCTGACGTTCGGGACGGTGCGTTCGCCCTCCGGTTCGTGATCAGGTCGGTGGTTGCGGATCGGATCGGCGGTTCCGGGCCGCCGAACTGATCTCTTCCCGCCGACCTGAACAGGAAGCTTCGGCGGGCTCAGCCACCCATCGCCGCGCGGTGGCGGGCCGCCAGCTCCTGGTACTCCAGCGCGTTGCGGTGCACCCGCTCGCGGCCGGCGTCGTCCAGCTCGCCGCGCACCTTCGCGGGGACGCCCACGGCCAGGTGGTGGGCCGGGACCTCCTGGCCCTCGCGCACCAGGGCACCCGCCGCGACGAACGCGCCCTCGCCCACCACGGACCGGTTGAGCAGCGTGGCGCCCATGCCCACGAGCGCGCCGTCGCCCACCGTGGCTCCGTGGACGATCGCCCCGTGCCCGACGCCGACGCCCGCACCGATCAGCGTCGGCACGCCCGTGTCGGTGTGGACCACCACGTTGTCCTGGAGGTTGCTGCCCTCCCCGAGCACGATCTGGTCCATGTCGCCGCGCAGCACCGCGCCGTACCAGACGCTCGCGCGGGGGCCGATGCGCACCCGTCCGATCAGGGTGGCCGTGGGCGCGATCCACGCCGTCGGGTCGACCTCGGGCACGTGACCGTCGAAGGGGAGCACCGTCGCCATACGGCGACCCTACCTACCCGGTCGCGAGGAGCTCGCGCTCGGGACCGAGGCCGAGCGACTCCTGCAGGGTGGCCCCCGGGTCGCGCTGGAGGCGGAACAGGCCGCGCTGCTGCAGGATCGGCACCAGGCCCGACACGACCGCCTCGAGGTCGGCGTCGAGCGCCGCGGGCCGCAGCAGGAACCCGTCGGTGGCACCGGCGTCGACCCACTCCTGGACGACGCCGGCCAGCTGGGCGGGCGTGCCCGCGACCGTGAGCGACCCGCCGCCCACGCCGCCGGGCTCGAGCGCCTCGAGCATCGCCAGGCGCGCCTCGGCGGCGTCCCGGTTCGCGGCCAGCACCACGTACGCCTCCGTCAGCACGCGCACCGCGCGCGGGTCACGACCTGCGGCCGCCGCGGCGTCGGCCACCGCTGCGCGGAGCTGACGGGCACGCTCCGGGTCGGCGGTGACGATGCGCACGACATCGGCGTTCGCGCCCGCGGCGCCGCTGCACCGCTCGTCGTACACGCGCATGACCACCGGCGGGCGGCCCTGCGGAAGCGCAGTGTGCGTCGTCGGCGCAGGGCGCACCGCGAAGCGGATGCCGTCGTGGTCGACGCGGACCCGGCCCTCGGCGTCGAGCGTCACGCTCCCCGAGTCGCCCTCGTTGCCCCACACCCGCACCACGCGGGCAACGTCGGCGGCCACCTTCGCGGGCCAGCGGTCGTCCGTGGGCGACACCCCCGCCGGGCAGCCCACCTGCCAGCCGGAACGGCCGCTGCTCGCCCGGTCCACGGCGGCGATCGCCGCGGCGACGTGCGCCGGCTCCAGATGCATCGTGTCGAGCGTCGCGACCAGCCCGATGCCCGACGTCAGCGGGGCCACGCGCGCCGCGGCCACGGCACCGTCCAGCCGGCCGCTCATGCGGCTCCGGCCGGGGTGCAGCAGGAAGGGCTCGTCGAGCACCACCAGGTCGAGCAGGCCCTTGTCGGCGGTGCGGACCAGGCGCGTGAACCGCTCGCCGTCGAACGGGCGCGGCACCGCCGCACCTGGCGTGCGGTGGGCGCGGGCGCCCGCCGTCGTCAGGTCGACCCCGAGCACGACGGGGCGGCGCTCGCGGACGGTGCGGGCGGAGTGGGGCAGGGCACGGCTGGGCATGACGGGCTCCGTTCTCACCCGCAGCGCGGCGGGTTCGCGTGTTGTCTCACCGCAGAACGCGGCCAAACCTGGTCCTCACCCGGGGCACCCACCCGCGCGGGGGGTTGCCGTCCGACGAGCCGGGGCTTGGCGTCGGAACTCATGACCTGAGGCCTCACGACCTCGTGGGGACGACGGTAAGGATCTGACAAGGGCTGGTCAAGCGTCGTCCCGTATCACGAGACGGTTTCCCGGGACAAACGACGGGTGCCGGGCGGCCCGCGGAGGTCGGCCGGTCAAGTATCTTGATGTCGAGAAAACCCGACGCCCGCTGCCACGAGCAGCGGCCCACGCACCAGGGAGCGACGCTGCCCATGGCTGGTCAGTCCACGATCATCTACACCCACACCGACGAGGCGCCGCTGCTCGCGACCTACTCGTTCCTGCCGATCGTCCAGGCGTTCGCGGGCCAGGCCGGCGTCGAGCTGGAGACGCGCGACATCTCTGTCGCCGCCCGCATCCTCGCCCACTTCCCCGAGCGGCTGACCGACGCCCAGCGCGTGCCCGACGCCCTCGCCGAGCTGGGCCACCTCGCCGAGGAGCCGACGGCGAACATCATCAAGCTCCCCAACGTCTCCGCGTCGGTGCCGCAGCTCAAGGCCGCCATCGCCGAGCTCCAGGCGCAGGGCTTCGACGTGCCCGACTACCCGGAGGCGCCGTCGTCGGACGAGGAGCGCGAGACGCGCGCCCGCTACGACAAGGTCAAGGGCTCGGCAGTGAACCCCGTGCTGCGCCAGGGCAACTCCGACCGCCGCGCCCCCGCGTCCGTCAAGGCCTACGCCAAGGCGCACCCGCACCGCATGGGCGCCTGGGCCGCCGACTCGAAGACGAACGTCGCCACCATGACCGAGGGCGACTTCTTCCACAACGAGAAGTCCGTCGTCATCCCCGCCGACGACACCCTGACCATCCGCCTCGTGGCGGCCGACGGGTCCGTCACCGTGCTCAAGGACGGCCTCAAGGTGCTCGCCGGCGAGGTCGTGGACGGCACGTTCATGTCCGTGCGCGCCCTCAACGCGTTCCTCGCCGCGCAGGTGGCGCGCGCCCAGGAGGAGGGCGTCCTGTTCTCCGCCCACCTCAAGGCCACGATGATGAAGGTCAGCGACCCGATCATCTTCGGGCACGTGGTGCAGGCGTTCCTGCCGGAGGTGTTCTCGCAGTTCGGCGACTCGCTGCGCGCCGCCGGCGTCTCCGCCAACGACGGCCTCGGCGCCCTGCTCGCCGCGACGTCGTCGATGGCCGACGGCGAGGCGATCCGCCAGGCCGTGACGGCCGGCCTCGCCGCGGGCCCGGCCCTCGCGATGGTCAACTCCGACAAGGGCATCACCAACCTGCACGTCCCGTCCGACGTCATCATCGACGCCTCCATGCCCGCGATGATCCGCGGCGGCGGCAAGATGTGGGGCCCCGACGGCGCCGAGCACGACACGCTCGCCGTCATCCCCGACTCGTCCTACGCGGGCGTCTACCAGGCCGCGATCGACGACTGCCGCGCGCACGGGGCCCTCGACCCGGCCACCATCGGCACCGTCCCCAACGTGGGCCTCATGGCCAAGGCGGCCGAAGAGTACGGCTCCCACGACAAGACCTTCGAGATCCCGGTCGACGGCGTCGTCGAGGTCGTCAACGCCGCGGACGAGGTGCTGTTCTCGCACGACGTCGAGGCCGGCGACATCTGGCGCGCCTGCCAGACCAAGGACGCCTCCATCCGCGACTGGGTAGGGCTGGCCGTGCGCCGCGCCCGCCTCTCGGACACCCCGGCCGTGTTCTGGCTCGACGCGCACCGCGCCCACGACGCCAACCTCATCGAGAAGCTCGAGCAGTACCTGCCCGAGCACGACACCGACGGCCTCGAGATCCACGTCATGGCCCCGGCCGAGGCGACCGCGTTCTCGTTCGCGCGCATGCGCGAAGGGCTCGACACCATCTCGGTGACCGGCAACGTGCTGCGCGACTACAACACCGACCTGTTCCCGATCCTCGAGGTCGGCACGTCGGCCAAGATGCTCTCGATCGTGCCGCTCATGAACGGCGGCGGCCTGTTCGAGACCGGCGCCGGCGGCTCCGCCCCGAAGCACGTGCAGCAGCTCGTCGAGGAGAACTACCTGCGCTGGGACTCGCTCGGCGAGTTCTTCGCGCTGGCGGCGTCGTTCGAGCACCTCGCACAGACGACCGGCCTGACGCGCGCCCAGGTGCTGGCCGACACGCTCGACCGCGCCACCGGCACGTTCCTCGACGAGGACCGCTCGCCCGGCCGCAAGCTCGGCACCATCGACAACCGCGGCTCGCACTTCTACCTGGCCCTGTACTGGGCGCAGGAGCTGGCGCAGCAGACGGCCGACTCCGAGCTCGCGGCCGCGTTCGCGCCGCTCGCGGCCACGCTCTCCGCATCGGAGGGCACCATCGTCGAGGAGCTCCTCGCGGTGCAGGGCGCACCGGCGGAGATCGGCGGCTACTACCGCCCGAACCCGGAGCTCACGGCGGCCGTCATGCGGCCGAGCGCGACGTTCAACGCGGCGCTGGCGACGCTGTGACGCGCTTGGCGGTGAGCCGGCGCTCGGTCTGACCGGCGCCTGCTCGGGCGCCGGTCTCTGCCCGCAAGATAGAGCCCCGGAGCGCGAGTTAGAGCCCGCGTCCGCGAGATAGAGCCCTTACCGGCTCTATCTCGCGGGTGCGGGCTCTATCTCGCCCGCTTGGGCTCTATCTCGCGGGTGCGGGCTCTAACTCGCGGGGTCGGGGTCGTGGCGGGGTCGTCACCAGCTCCAGCCTCGGCTGGCCAGCTCCAGCTCCTCGCGGAGGCGTTCCTCTTCCGTCGCGCGTTCCGTCGCTCGGCGCGGGGTCTCGACCGGCAGGCCGGCGCGGCGGCAGGCCTCGGCGAGCAGGGCGTCGTAGGCGGCCTGGGCGGCTCGCGTGTGGTGGGCGACGGCGAAGCCTCGTGAGTCGGCCAGCGCCTGGAGCTCCGCGGCCATCTGACCCAGCCGCACCTGCAGCACCAGGGTGTCCAGGGGCTCGCGCTCGGCGTCCTTGCGGGCGCGGGCGCGGCGCTGCTTGCGCCGGTGGAGGGCAGCGAACAGGAACACCGTCCCGCCGACCAGCACCCACGCTGACACGGCGGCGATGATCAGTTGCAGTGCGGGCGTCATCGGGGCCTCCATGTCTCACTCTAGAAGCCCTGGTCACCCCTCAGGAAGATCCTGCGAATGATCTGGCGCTCCGCGCCGGAGCGCACGAGGATGACGCGCATGCCCTCCCTCCGACAAGTGATACGTGTCATGATCTGCGCGGTGCTGCTCGCGGTCCTCGCGGCGTGCTCCGGCGGCGCCGGTGCCGCGTCGTCCGGCGCCACGGTGAAGCCCGGCGCCTCCGGCCGGGTCCAGGTGGGCGGTCGGCCCTTCTCCCTCGAGGTGCCGCGCGGCTACACCAAGAGCACCCCGGTGCCGCTGGTCGTGGCCCTGCACGGGTACTCGTCGTCGGGCGGTGACTTCGTCAACTGGACGGGGCTCGCCCGGCAGGCCGACGACAGGGGGTTCCTGCTCGCCTACCCGGACGGCACCAAGGACGCCCAGGGCGAGCGGTTCTGGAACGCCACCGCCGCGTGCTGCGACTTCCAGGCCAGCGGCGTCGACGACTCGGGCTACCTCTCGAAGGTCATCAGCACCGTCGAGAAGCAGTACGCCGTGGACACGAGCCGCGTCTACGTGGTCGGGCACTCCAACGGCGGGTTCATGGCCTTGCGCATGGCGTGCGAGCACGCCGACCAGGTCACGGCCGTCGTCTCGATCGCCGGAGAGATGACCGACGACCCGTCCACCTGCAAGCCCGCACGGAAGGTGACGGTGCTGCAGCTCCAAGGCGACGAGGACGGCACCATCCACTACGACGGCGGCGACGGCGCGACGGGCGCCCACTACCCGGGCGCGGTGCAGACCGTCCAGGACTGGCGCACCCTCGACGCGTGCGGCGCCACGTCGACGCCGGGGCCGTCCGTGGACCTGGTCGGCAACCTCCGGGGCACCGAGACCGACGAGACCTCGTGGTCGTGCGCCGACGGCACCCAGGTGGACCTGTGGACGATGCACCACGCCGACCACGTGCCGCAGTGGAGCACGGGGTTCGCGGCGACGCTCAGCGACTGGCTGCTCGCCCAGAAGCGGTGAGAAAGGTTGAGCCTGCCGAGACCTCAGGGGTCTCGACAGGCTCGACCTTCGAGCGGCCGGATCAGCCGAACAGGTTCGGCAGCGTGCCCTCGTGGGCCTCGCGGGCCTCGGCCAGGGAGATCGTCACGTCGTCGACGACGACGCCGTCGCCGCCAGTCGTGCCCAGCGCGAGCACCGGGACGCCCGCCGCCTGGGCGGCAGCGAACAGCTCGGCCTCGCGGGCCGGGTCGACGGCGACCAGCGCGCGCGCCGTCGTCTCGCTGAACAGCGCAGTGAACGGGGTGACGCCGTCGCGCTCGGCGATGCCGGCCACCGAGGCCGTCACGCCGACGCCGTAGCGCAGCGACGACTCGACGAGCGCCTGGACCAGGCCGCCCTCGGAGAGGTCGTGCGCGGCCGCCGCGAGACCGGCCGTCCGGGCACCGACGAGCACCGACGCGAGCGCCTTCTCAGCGTCAAGGTCGACGCGCGGCGGCACGCCGCCGAGGTGCTGGTGGACGACGTCGGCCCACGCGGAGCCGTCGAGCTCGTCGGCCGTCGCGCCGAGCAGCAGTACCGACAGGCCGGCCGAGCGCCAGCCCGAGGGGACGGCGGTACGGACGTCGTCGAGCACGCCGAGCACGCCCACCACGGGGGTGGGGTGGATGGCCGAGTCGATGAGGCCGGGCTCGCCGGTCTCGTTGTAGAGCGACACGTTGCCGCCGGTCACGGGCACGGCCAGCTCCTGGCACGCGTCGGCGAGGCCCTCGATCGCCTCGACCAGCTGCCACATGGAGTCGGGGTTCTCGGGCGAGCCGAAGTTGAGGCAGTCGGTCACGGCCATCGGCGTGGCGCCGGCGACGGCGACGTTGCGGTAGGCCTCCGCGAGCGCGAGCTGGGCACCGGTGCGCGGGTCGAGCTTGGCGTACCGGCCGTTGGCGTCGGTGGCCAGCGCGACGCCGAGGTGGGTCTGCTCGTCGACGCGGACGACGCCGCCGTCGTCGGGCTGGGCGAGGGCGGTGTTGCCCTGGACGAACCGGTCGTACTGGTCCGTGACCCACGCCTTGCTGGCGAGGTTGGGCGAGGCGAGCAGGCGCAGCGCGGTGGCCTTGAGGTCCTCGGCGCTCTCCGGGCGGGCGAGCGACGCCGTCGTGTCGGCGACGAGCGCGTCCTGCCACGCCGGGCGGGCGTACGGGCGGTGGTAGGTGGGGCCCTCGTGCGCGACCGTGCGGGGGTCGACGTCGACGATGCGCTGGCCGTGGTGGTCGATGGTGAGGCGGCCGGAGCTGTTGACCTCGCCGACGATGGACGTCTCGACGTCCCACTTCTTGGTGATCGCCATGAACTCGTCGAGCTTGGCCGGCGTGACGACGGCCATCATGCGCTCCTGCGACTCCGACATGAGGATCTCGCCCGCGTTGAGCGACGGGTCGCGCAGCAGCACGTCGTCGAGGAACACGTGCATGCCGCCCTCACCGTTGGAGGCGAGCTCCGAGGTGGCGCAGGAGATGCCGGCGGCGCCGAGGTCCTGGATACCCTCCACGACCTTGGCCGCGTAGAGCTCGAGGCAGCACTCGATGAGCACCTTCTCGGCGAAGGGGTCGCCGACCTGCACCGCGGGGCGCTTGGTCGGGCCGGTCGACGAGAACGTGTCGGACGCGAGGATCGAGGCGCCGCCGATGCCGTCGCCGCCGGTGCGGGCACCGAACAAGATCACCTGATTGCCGACGCCAGAGGCGTTGGCCAGGTGGATGTCTTCGTGGCGCAGTACGCCGATGGCCAGGGCGTTTACCAGGGGGTTGCCCTGGTAGGAGCCGTCAAACACGAGCTCGCCGCCGATGTTCGGCAGGCCCAGGCAGTTGCCGTAGCCACCGACGCCAGAGACCACGCCGTGCACCACGCGGGCCGTGTCTGGGTGGGCAACATCACCGAAGCGGAGCTGATCCATGACCGCAATCGGGCGGGCGCCCATCGAGATGATGTCGCGGACGATGCCGCCCACCCCGGTGGCCGCCCCCTGGTAGGGCTCCACGAACGACGGATGGTTGTGGCTCTCCACCTTGAAGGTGACCGCCCAGCCGTCCCCGATGTCGACCACGCCGGCGTTTTGTCCCATGCCCACCAGCAGGTGCCGCCGCATCTCCTCGGTCAGGCGCTCGCCAAAGCGCGCCAGGTGAACCTTGGAAGACTTGTAGGAGCAGTGCTCCGACCACATCACCGAATACATCGCCAGCTCGGCGGCGGTGGGGCGGCGCCCCAAGATTTCGCGGATGCGCTGGTACTCGTCGGGCTTGAGCCCAAGTTCGGCAAACGGCTGCGCCTCGTCGGGGGTGGCGGCGGCGTTCTCGACGGTGTCAACTACTGGGCGGGCAGACATGCCCCAAAGTCTAGGTCGCCGCCTGGCCCAAATGGAACGGGTTGCCGATTGTCTGCCGCGTCAGGGCGTCGCACGCCTGGTCGGTGAGGATCGCCTCCAGGCGGTAGGCGCCGGGGCGCACCCCGTGCAGCGGCAACCGCGCCCGCCATTCGCCATGCTGCCAGCCTGGGGTGACCAGGCCGCGGGCGGCCACCGTGTGGGCCTCGTCGTCGCGGACCAGGTTGACGATCAGCGCCCGACCCAGGGTGTGAGTGCCCAGCTCGAGTTCGCCGGCGATGCGCAGTTCGGCCTCCGGGTCTCCGAGGCTTCCGCGCAGGGTGAAGTGTTCGTCGATCTCGATGAAGGCGTCCACGAACTCCTCGACCACCACGGTCTCGGTGACGGTGATCTCGTTGTGCCAGCGGTCGCGCAGCGAGATGCTGATCTTGGCGACGCCTGAGACCTGCCGGTCGAGGGCGCCGCTTTCAAACGACACCTGCCAGCGGCCGTCCTCGATGACGCCACGGCGGGTGACCCCGGCGATGGTTGCCGCCACCGCGCAGCCCTCAATCTCGGTGCCTTCGGCGGTGCCGCCGAGCACAAACTCGTCAAAGGAGGTGACGTGGCTGGGGCAGCGGGTCATCTTCACGCCGGGCGAGAGATAGCGCGCCGCGCCGACGGAGGTGACACCGATCCGTTCGGGTGCAATCAGACTCATGTTGACACTACTTTCTGGGGCTTCATTGCCGCTGGATCGTCCCCGATCCGCTGCTGACCCAGCCATTGTTAGGCGCTCCCCTGGGCGGCCGCTCGCTGAGGCAGTACAAATGGCTAAAAAGGACGCACTTTGCGCGTTTCCTCGTCGCCAAAAGGCGGCTTGTGAACGATTTCACGAAAACGTTTACGGAGACGAGGGCGCCGGGCGGCTCTGGCGGCGCTCCTCGACATCGGGCGAGGTCACGGCGCCGCTAAACCGCCCCGGCCCGGCATCCCCTGCCCAGCCACGGGAACGCGGGCGGCCGCGGTTCGGGTGTCATCTGGGACACGAGAGGCGCAACGAGGTGCCACCCGGGCGTGCGCTCGGGCCACTGCGGCAGCAAGGCGCCCGCGGCCCAAGGTAGCGTTAGCGCGTTGCCCGTGTCATCGGAAGTTTGGGAGTCAACCGTGCACGACGAGATGGCTGAGCGCCCCGCCGAAGCGGCCCTGGCCGACCCCACAGAGGCGGCCATGCCCGAGGCCCCCGCCCCCACCAGCTACGGCGAACGCATGGAGCGGATGGTCTCCCTGGCCTCCGCCGAGGCCGCAGACGCCGTCGCCGAGGCCCGCGCAAAGGCCGCCGCCCTCCTGACGGATGCCCACCGCGACGCCGCCACCAAGGTGTCCGAGGCGCAGGTCCAGGCGACCACGACCATCGAGGCGGCCACCGCAGAGGCCGCCCGCATCAGGGCCGAGGCCGATGACTACCAGGCCCAGACCCGCAAGGCGGCCGACGAGGCCGCCGAGGCGATGGTGCGCGACGTTGGCCGCCAGGTGGCCGACTCCCAGCGAGTGGCCGAACACGAGGCGAAGCACACGGTGGCCGACGCCGAGGTCAAGGCCCAGCGCCTCATCGAGGAGGCCCGCCTGGAGGCCGACAAGCTGACCGGCCGGGCCCAGTCCCTCCACGACGAGGCGGCCACCATCCAGGCACAGGCCGTCGCGGAGGCCGAAGAACTGCGGCGCAATGCGCAGGCCGACGCCGATTCCGCCCTCCAGGCCGCCCGGGCCGCCGCCGACTCGATGGTGGCCGCGGCCACCGCCGAGACCGCGCGGATCAGGGCAGAGGCCGAACGCACCACCCGCGACCTCGTGGCCCGCCGCGACCAGGTGGCCCTGCAACTTGAGACACTGCGCAAGCGGCTGGGCCTCGGCCAGGTACCAGCCCACGACGAAGGGGGCGAGCGATGAGCTGGCTTGAACCGCAAGACCAACCGACCGAGGCGCCCGCGTTCGACGACATCGTCGCCCAAGAAGGGGCCACCGAGCCGGCCCCGGCGACGGCGGCAACCGCCCCGCCCGCCCGCCGCTCGGTCTTTGGTGGACTGCGCGCGCGCCGCGCCGCCGCCGCCGCCGAGCAGGCGGCAGACCCTACCCAGACGACAGATTCCACCCAGGGCGGCTCTGCGGAGCCGGACAACGGCCCGGGGCAGGCGTTCACCCCGCCGTCGACCCCGGCCGGCGCGGACGACTCCCCCGATGTTGAGGCCACCCAGCTGTTCTCCCTACACGAGGCGCTCGACGCCGTGACCCCCGCCGCCCCGGCCCCGGAGGCCGAGGGGACCGCCGCTTGGTTCCCCTCCACGGAACCGGGTACGTCCCCTGAGCCTGAGGCATTCGCTGAACCCGAGGCCTTCGCCGAGCCAGGCGAGGCGTCGTTCGCAGGCGCCGAGGTGCCTTCCGCAGACGCCGAGCCTCAGCCCGTTGACGCCGCGACGCCATCTGGAGAGGCGCCATCCGCAGAGGCGGAAGGAACGGCCGACCCGGGCAGCGACCCAGACAGCAACCCTGACCCTGGCGCCGACCCCGGCAGCGACGCGAACGCGGTCGACCCGGTCGATGCCATCGAGGCCGACACCTGGGACAACGAATCCCCCGCCGTCGAGGCCGTGAACGAGGCGGACTCGCTGTCCGACCTGCCAGCCATTGCAGACCCGCTGTCAGCGGACTGGCAGGCGCCAGTCGAGGACGAGGTGGCCGTCCCCCAGGTGACCATGTCGATGACCTTCGGCGAGCGCATCGAGAAGATGATCGCCGCCGCCGAGCGCGAGGCGGCCACCGCCCGCGCCGAGGCCGAGCGCGACGCCGCGCGGCTGCGCCAGGACGCCCAGCTGGACGCCGACCACTCGGTGGCCGCCGCCGGGCGGCAGGTGGCCGAGATGCTCAGCTCCACCCAGGCCCGCTGCGACGACGAACTCGCCGCCGCCCAACAGGCGCGCGCCGAGGCCGAACAGGGCCTGACCGCCGCCCGCGCCGAGGCCGAGCAGGTCCGCTCCCGGGCCCGCGCCGAGGCCGCCCAGCTGCGCCAGGAGATCGACGACCACGCCCAGGCGATGCTCGCCCGGACCCATGCCGAGACCGGTCGCACCCTCGCGGCTGCCCGCGCCGAACTGGAAGACATCCGGGTGCAGAAGACGGAGCTGGAAGACCAGCTGACCGAGCTGCGCGCGATGCTGGCGGAGG
>WRHK01000041.1 GCA_009783295.1 Promicromonosporaceae bacterium | reverse complement strand
GGGGGGGGGGGCGGGGGGGGGGGGGTGGGGGCTGGCGGGCCCCGCCCGGGGCCGGGAACCCCCGCCCCGGCCCTGCACCGCACCGGCGTCGCGAAAACACGACGACCGCGCGTGGAAGGATAGGCCCGTGCCCGAGACTCTCGACCCGCAGACCGCCGCCCGCCTCAAGCGCGACGAGCACGGCCTGGTCGCCGCGATCGTCCAGCAGCACGACACCGGCGAGGTGCTCATGCTCGGCTGGATGGACGACGAGGCGCTGCGCCGCACGCTGACGTCGGGGCGCGTGACCTTCTGGTCGCGCTCCCGGAGCGAGTACTGGCGCAAGGGCGACACATCCGGGCACCGCCAGTACGTGAAGTCCGTGGCGATCGACTGCGACGGCGACGCCCTGCTCGTCAAGGTCGACCAGGTGGGGGCCGCGTGCCACACGGGGGAGCGCACGTGCTTCCTCGCGGGGGGCGACCTGCCCGCGGTCGTCGGCGAGCGCGAGGGGGACGCCGCGTGAGCGCCACGCCCGCGACCCTGCCCTGGGGCGAGACCTGGCCGACGCTCGAGGGCTTCCGCGACCTGGCCTCCGGCCGCCGCGTGATCCCCGTGGTGCGCCGCGTGCTGGCCGACGACGCGACGCCGGTGGGCCTGTACCGGACGCTCGCGCACGGCGTGCCCGGCTCGTTCGTGCTGGAGTCCGCCGACGCGTCGGGGGCGTGGGACCGCTGGTCGTTCGTCGGCGTCGCGTCACGTGCGCAGCTCGTCTCCCACGGCGGCCAGGCCGTCTGGACGGGCGACGTCCCGGCGGGCATCCCCACCGACGGCGACGTCGTCGACGTGCTCGAGGCGACGCTCTCGGCGCTGCGCACCGACCCGATCGAGGGGCTGCCCCCGTTCACTGGCGGCATGGCGGGCGCGATGGGCTGGGACATCGTGCGGCACTGGGAGCCCACGCTCCCGGCGACCGCGCCCGACGAGCTCGGCGCCCCCGAGCTCGCACTGTGCCTGGCGACCGAGCTGGTCGCCGTCGACCACCACACCGGGTCCGTGTGGCTGGTGGCCAACGCGATCAACATGGACGACACCGACGCCCGCGTCGACTGGGCGCACGCCGACGCCGTCGCGCGGCTCGACGCCCTGGAGGAGCGCCTCGCGGCCGCGGGGCCGCGCGTCACCACGGTGCTCGACCCGGACGCCAAGGAGCCCGCGCTCGAGTTCCGCTCCACGCGCCAGGAGTTCGAGGCCGCGGTCGACGCCGGCAAGGAGGCGATCCGCGACGGCGAGGTGTTCCAGGTGGTGCTCTCGCAGCGCCTCGACCTGGACTGCCCGGCCGACCCGCTCGACGTCTACCGCGCGCTGCGCACCATCAACCCGTCGCCGTACATGTACTACTTCCATCTCAAGGACGCACAGGGCCGCGACTTCCAGGTGGTGGGCTCCAGCCCCGAGACGCTCGTCAAGGTCGATGCCGGGCGCGTGACCACGTACCCGATCGCGGGCTCGCGCCCGCGCGGCGCCACGGTCGAGGAGGACGTCGCCCTCGGCGAGGGCCTCTTCGAGGACCCCAAGGAGCTCGCCGAGCACGTCATGCTCGTGGACCTCTCGCGCAACGACCTGGTCAAGGTCTGCGAGCCGACGTCGGTCGAGGTCGTCGAGTTCATGAAGCTGCGCCGGTTCAGCCACATCATGCACCTGTGCTCCACGGTGGTCGGCCGGCTGCGCCCGGGCCGCACGGCCCTGGAGACGTTCAAGGCGACCTTCCCGGCGGGCACCCTCTCCGGCGCGCCCAAGCCGCGCGCGATCGCCCTCATCGACGAGCTCGAGCCCGCCTCCCGCGGCATCTACGGCGGCACGGTCGGGTACTTCGACTTCGGCGGCAACCTCGACATGGCGATCGCCATCCGCACGGCGTTCGTGCGCGAGGGGCGCGCGTCCGTGCAGGCCGGCGGCGGGATCGTCGCCGACTCCGTGCCCGCGCTCGAGTACGCCGAGTCGCGCAACAAGGCCGCTGCCGCCGTGCGCGCGGTCCAGCTCGCGGCCCGGTTCCGGCCCCTGGGGGAGAAGTGAGCCCCACCCGCGGGCGCAGCGCCCTCCTGCTCGTCCTCCTCGGGGCGCTCTCCGCCGTGACGGCCGGGCCCACGTGGGTGCGCGCCGAGACCTCGACCGCCATCGACCCGACCGTGGCCGTCGCCGTGAGCGGCGGCACCGCCGCGCCCGCCGTGAACGCGGCCGCGTTCGTGCTGGTGGCGGCAGGACTGGCGCTCGCGATCACCGGCCGGGTGGGGCGCAGGGTCGTGCTCGTGGTGGCCGCCGCGGCGGGCGCCCTGGTCGCCTTCTCCGCCGTCTCCGTCGCCCTCGCGCCCACCGACGTCGCCCGGGAGGGCGCCGTCGCCGCCGCGAACGTCACCGACCTGACCCGCGCCGCCTCCGTGACCGCCTGGCCCTGGCTGAGCGCCGCCGTCGGCGTGCTCGCGGTCGCCGCCGCGGTCGTGGTCTGGCTGGCGGCGCGGCGCTGGACCGCCACGTCCAGCCGGCACGAGCGCGCCGACGCCGCCGCCCCGGTCCCCGCGCAGGCCGACGCCGCGCAGGACACGCCCGTCGACACCCACGACGCCTGGGACGCGCTCACCCGAGGCGCGGATCCGACCGCTCCGCAGGAACGCTAGGCTGCTCCTGCTGAGCCAGCCACACCACGAGAGGCACGACAATCACCATGGCCGAGAACACGAGCACCGAGACCGCGTACCTGCCCGACGCCGCCCCCTTCCACAACGAGGGCAAGACCGTCGCCGCGTGGGTCGCCATGATCGGTGTGACGCTCGGGGCCATCATCGCGGCGGCCGGGTTCATCGGCCCGTGGCTGTGGGTCATCATCGTCGGGGCCGTGATCGTGGTCGCCTCGCTCGTCGCCGGCGTGGTGCTGCGCGCGATGGGCCACGGCCAGCCGTCGCAGTCCGCGCGGGAGCCCCGCGCATGACGACGGTCCTGGAAGGCATCGTCGCGGGCGTCCTCGAGGACCTCGCCGTCCGCCAGGCCGCCACGAGCCTGGACGAGCTCAAGGAGCGCGCCGCGCGCGCCGCCGGCGCCCTCGAGGTGGTCGGCCGACTGCGCAAGCAGGACGCCGTGGCCGTGATCGCCGAGGTCAAGCGCTCGAGCCCGTCGAAGGGCGCGCTCGCCGCCATCGCCGACCCGGCCGCCCTCGCCGCCGAGTACGCCACCGGCGGGGCCTCCGTGATCTCGGTGCTGACCGAGGAGCGCCGGTTCGGCGGCTCGCTGGCCGACCTGGACGCCGTCCGCGCCCGCGTGGACGTGCCGGTGCTCCGCAAGGACTTCGTCGTGACGCCGTACCAGGTGTGGGAGGCGCGCGCCCACGGCGCCGACGTCGTCCTGCTCATCGTCGCGGCCCTCGAGCAGACCGTGCTGGAGTCGCTCATCGAGCGCGTGCACTCGCTCGGGATGACGGCGCTGGTCGAGGCGCACACGGCCGACGAGGTCAAGCGCGCCCTCGACGCCGGCGCCCGCGTCGTGGGCGTCAACGCCCGCGACCTCAAGACGCTCGAGGTGGACCGCGGCGTGTTCGCGAAGCTCGCGCCGCTCATCCCCGACGACGTCGTCCGGGTCGCCGAGTCCGGCGTCCGTGGGCCCCACGACGTCATGGACTACGCCAGGGCCGGCGCTCACGCCGTGCTCGTGGGGGAGGCTCTGGTCACCGGAGAAGCCCCCCGCCGCTCCGTCGCCGACCTCGTGGCCGCGGGTCAGCACCCGTCGCTGTGGTCGGTGCGGCCGGCCACGCAGTCCTGAACCACCGAGAGGCCGACGTGAACCAGCCTGACCACCCCGTGAGCGACGCCCTGACGTCGACCCTGGCCCACCAGGTCCTCGGCAAGCTGTCCGAGCAGCCCGGCCCGTACTTCGGCGAGTTCGGCGGCCGGTTCGTGCCCGAGGCGCTCGTGGCCGCGCTCGACGAGCTCGAGACCGAGTACCGCAAGGCCCTCGACGACCCGGCGTTCCGCAACGAGCTCGACCGCCTGCACCGCGAGTACGTGGGCCGCCCCTCCCCGCTGACCGAGGTGACGCGCTTCGCGCAGCACTGCGGTGGCGAGGCCGGCAACCGCGTGTTCCTCAAGCGCGAGGACCTCAACCACACCGGCTCGCACAAGATCAACAACGTGCTGGGCCAGGCCCTGCTCGTGAAGCGCATGGGCAAGACGCGCGTCATCGCCGAGACCGGGGCTGGCCAGCACGGCGTCGCGACGGCGACCGCCGCGGCGCTGCTCGACCTCGAGTGCGTGATCTACATGGGCGAGGAGGACACGAAGCGCCAGGCGCTCAACGTGGCCCGCATGCGCCTGCTCGGCGCCACGGTGATCCCCGTCCAGATCGGCTCGAGGACGCTCAAGGACGCGATCAACGAGGCGTTCCGCGACTGGGTCGCCAACGTCGAGACGACGCACTACCTGCTCGGCACCGTGACGGGCCCGCACCCGTTCCCCGAGATGGTGCGCGAGTTCCACCGCATCATCGGCGAGGAGGCCCGCGAGCAGATCCAGGAGCGGATCGGCCGCCTGCCCGACGTGCTGTGCGCGTGCGTGGGTGGCGGGTCCAACGCCCTCGGCCTGTTCAACGCGTTCCTCGACGACCCGGACGTCGCGATCTTCGGCTTCGAGGCCGGCGGACGCGCGATCAGCCCCGGCGAGCACGCGGCCCGCTTCTCGGGCGGCTCGCCCGGCGTCCTGCAGGGCACGCGGTCCTACGTGCTCCAGGACGACGACGGCCAGACGCTGCCGACGCACTCCATCTCGGCCGGCCTGGACTACCCGAGCGTCGGCCCCGCCCACGCGTGGCTGAACGACATGGGCCGGGCCACCTACCGCCCGATCATGGACGACGAGGCGATGGAGGCGTTCCGCCTGCTGAGCCACACCGAGGGGATCATCCCTGCGATCGAGTCGTCGCACGCCCTCGCCGGCGCCATGCAGGTGGGCCAGGAGCTGGCCGCGGCGGGCAAGCGCGACCAGGTGATCCTCATCAACCTGTCGGGCCGCGGCGACAAGGACGTGGCGACCGCCGCCCGGTGGTTCGGCCTGCTCGACGACGACGCCCAGGCGGGCTCGGAGGGGGACCAGTGAGCACGACCGTGACCTCGCAGTCCGGCGCCATGCTGGACGCCACCGCGGCGGCCGGCCGCGCGGCGCTCATCGGGTACATCCCGCTGGGCACGCCGACGCCGGACCTCGCGATCGAGGCGATCACGGCGATGCTCGACGCCGGCGCGGACGCGGTCGAGCTGGGTGTCCCGTACACGGATCCCGGCGTGGACGGCCCTGTCGTCCAGCGGGCCGGGGAGGCCGCGCTCGCCGCGGGCACCCGCGTGCGCGACGTGGTCCGCGTGGTCGAGGCGCTCAAGGCCCACGCTCCCGCCGCGCCCGTGCTGGTGATGAGCTACTGGAACCCGATCCTGCGCTACGGCGTCGACGCGTTCGCGCGCGACCTGGCCGGCGCGGGCGGCGCGGGCATCATCACGCCCGACCTCATCCCGGACGAGGGCCGCGACTGGATCGCCGCCGCCGACACCTACGGCCTGGACCGCGTGTTCCTCGCGGCCCCCAGCTCGACGCCCGAGCGCCTGCGCATCACCGCCAAGGCCTCGCGCGGGTTCGTCTACGCCGCCTCGGTGATGGGCGTGACGGGTACGCGCGCGACGGTCGGCGCCGCCGCCGAGCGCCTGGTCGCCGACACGCGGGCGGCGGGCGCCGACCACGTGTGCGTGGGCCTCGGCGTCTCGACCGGGGAGCAGGCGGCGCAGGTCGGCGCGTACGCCGACGGCGTCATCGTGGGCTCCGCGCTCGTGAAGACGCTCCAGACGGACCGCCCCTGGACGCAGCGCCTCGACGACCTCCAGACCCTCACGGCCGAGCTCGCCGCCGGTGTGGCGCGCTCGCGGAAGGACGCGTGATGCTCCACGCATCGATCCCGAGCCCGCCCCAGGGCGTGTGGCACATCGGGGCGTTCCCCGTGCGCGCGTACGCGCTGGCGATCCTCGCCGGCATCGTCCTGGCCGTGTGGATCGCCACCAAGCGGTTCACCAAGCGCACCGAGGGCGGCACGTTCGACGACGTGCTGGAGATCGCGTTCTGGGCGGTGCCGTTCGGCATCGTCGGCGGGCGGCTCTACCACGTCATCACGACGCCGCAGCCGTACTTCGGCGCGGGCGGCGACCCGATCCGTGCGCTCTACATCTGGGAGGGCGGCCTCGGCATCTGGGGCGCCGTCGCCCTGGGCGGTCTGGGCGCCTACATCGGCGCGCGCCGCCAGAACATCCGCCTGCCCGTGTTCGCCGACGCCCTGGCGCCCGGCCTGCTCGTCGCGCAGGCAGTCGGCCGCCTCGGCAACTGGTTCAACCAGGAGCTCTACGGCGCCCCGACCACGCTCCCGTGGGGGCTGCGGATCGACCCCGACCACCTGGTCACGAACCCCGCGACGGGCACCACGTTCCCGGTCGGCACGACCTTCCACCCGACGTTCCTGTACGAGCTGTTGTGGAACCTCGCCATGGCGGGCGTCCTTCTCTGGTTGGACCGTCGGTTCCGGCTCGGGCACGGTCGCGTATTCTGGGCCTACGTCGTGCTCTACACCCTGGGGCGCGGCTGGATCGAGGCCCTCCGGGTCGACACTGCAAATCACGTCCTGGGCCTCCGGCTCAACGTGTGGACGTCGATCGTGGTGGGGCTCGGTGCTCTGGCAGCATTCGTCGTCGTGGGGCGTCTGAGGCCCGGGCGGGAGCCCGACGCACGGCGTCGGATCCCGGCCGATGCGGAAGGTGAGAACGCACCTGACGCGGAGACCACCACCCCGACCGACGCCACCAGCGACGACAAGACGGACTCAGGCGAGCCTGCAGGTCACGACCCCGACCCGGCAGCCAGCGCCTGACCAACGCCCGTACCCACGGGCACGTGTGAACCTAGGGCCGACGACGTCCCGCAAGCCAGACGAGGATGTCGCGCCCGGGGACGGGCGCGTCTGTAAGGACGGTGTTGATGAGCACGCCGCTGAACCGGCCGGGCCGCCAGGGGCTGTATGACCCCACGGCCGAGCACGACGCCTGTGGCGTCGCCTTCGTGGCGACGCTGCGCGGGACCCCGGGACGTGACATCGTCGACGCGGGCCTGACTGCGCTGCTCAACCTCGACCACCGCGGCGCCGTCGGCGCCGAGGAGAACTCGGGTGACGGCGCCGGCATCCTCACGCAGATCCCGGACGCGTTCCTGCGCGACGTGATCGCCGCCGAGCTGCCGCCCGCGGGCCGGTACGCCATCGGCACGGCGTTCCTGCCGCAGGACGTCGCGACCGCCGACGCGGTGGCACGCCGCTTCGACGAGATCGCCGCCGAGGAGAAGCTCGAGGTCCTGGCCTGGCGCGACGTGCCCGTCACGGCCGACCTCGTGGGCCCGACGGCGCGCGCCTCGATGCCGCTGTTCCGCCAGGTCGTCGTCGCCGACCCCTCGCGCGAGCTGAGCGGCATCGACCTGGACCGCCGCGCCTACCGCCTGCGCAAGCGGGCGCAGAACGAGCTCGACCTGTACCTGGCGTCGCTGTCCGCGCGCACCATCACGTACAAGGGCATGCTGACCACGTCGCAGCTCGAGCCGTTCTTCCCCGACCTGAGCGACCCGCGGTACGCCTCGGAGCTCGCGCTGGTCCACTCGCGCTTCTCCACCAACACGTTCCCGTCGTGGCCGCTGGCGCAGCCGTTCCGCCAGATCGCGCACAACGGCGAGATCAACACGGTGCGCGGCAACCGCAACTGGATGGCCGCGCGCGAGGGCACGCTCCGCAGCGAGGCCCTGGGCGACCTCGCCCCGCTGCTGCCGGTGTGCACCGACGGCGCCTCCGACTCGGCGTCGTTCGACGAGGTGCTCGAGCTGCTGCACCTGGGCGGCCGCTCGCTGCCGCACGCCGTGCTGATGATGGTGCCGGAGGCGTGGGAGAACCACGCCGAGATGGACCCCGCGCGCCGGGCGTTCTACGAGTACCACGCGAACCTCATCGAGCCGTGGGACGGCCCGGCCGCCCTGACGTTCACCGACGGCACGCTCATCGGCGCGGTCCTGGACCGCAACGGCCTGCGCCCCGGGCGCTACTGGGTCACGGAGGACGGCCTGGTCGTGCTCGCGTCGGAGTCCGGCGTGCTCGACATCGACCCCGCCACCGTGGTGCGCAAGGGCCGCCTCGAGCCGGGCCGCATGTTCCTGGTCGACACGGGCGCCGGGCGCATCGTGGAGGACGACGAGGTCAAGGGCCAGCTCGCCGGCCAGCAGCCGTACCAGCGCTGGATCGACGACTACAAGATCACGCTCGAGTCCCTGCCCGAGCGCGAGCACGTGGCCCACAGCCCCGCCTCGGTGCAACGCCGCCAGCGCACCTTCGGGTACACCGAGGAAGAGCTCAAGGTCATCCTGACCCCGATCGCGAACACGGGCGCCGAGCCCCTGGGCGCGATGGGCACGGACACCCCGATCGCGGTGCTCTCGAGCCGCCCGCGCCTGCTGTTCGACTACTTCACGCAGATGTTCGCGCAGGTCACGAACCCTCCGCTGGACGCCATCCGCGAGGAGCTCGTGACGTCGCTCGGCAGCGCCATCGGCCCGGAGCCGAACCTGCTCGCCGACGACGCCCAGCACGCGCGCAAGCTCGTGCTCGACTTCCCGGTGGTCGACAACGACCAGCTCGCCAAGATCGTGCACGTCGCCAAGGACGAGCGCCTCGAGGGCGTCTTCCGCTCCTTCATGGTGCGCGGCCTCTACTCGGTCGCGGGTGGCGGCGCCGCCCTGTACGACCGGCTCGAGGCGATCTTCGCCGAGGTCGACGAGGCGATCGAGAAGGGCGCGACGCACATCGTGCTCAGCGACCGCGAGTCGAACGCCGAGCTCGCGCCGATCCCGTCGCTGCTGCTCACGTCCGCGGTGCACCACCACCTGCTGCGCCGTCGCACGCGCACGCAGATCTCGCTCGTGGTCGAGGCCGGTGACGTGCGCGAGGTGCACCACGTCGCGCTGCTCATCGGCTACGGCGCCGCGTGCGTCAACCCGTACCTGGCGATGGAGACCGTCGAGGACCTGGCCGTGCGCGGCTACCTCGACGTCACGCCCGAGAAGGCGGTCGCGAACCTCATCAAGGCGCTCGGCAAGGGCGTGCTCAAGGTCATGAGCAAGATGGGCATCTCGACGATCATGTCCTACCGCGGGGCGCAGATCTTCGAGGCCGTCGGCCTCTCGCAGGAGCTCGTGGACGACTACTTCGCGGGCACCACCTCCCGCCTGGGCGGCGTCGGCCTCGACGTCGTCGCGGCCGAGGTCGCGGCGCGCCACGCCGAGGCGTACCCGCCGTCGGGCAACCCCGACCCGCACAAGCGCCTGGTCACGGGCGGCGAGTACCAGTGGCGTCGCGACGGCGAGGAGCACCTCTTCGACCCGGAGACGGTGTTCAAGCTCCAGCACTCCACGCGCACGGGCCGGATGGACATCTTCCGCGAGTACACGCGGCGGGTGGACGAGCAGTCGCGCCGGCTCATGACGCTGCGCGGCCTGCTGCGCTTCACCCCGGAGCGCGAGCCGATCCCGATCGACGAGGTCGAGCCGGTCAGCGAGATCGTCAAGCGCTTCAACACGGGCGCCATGTCGTACGGCTCGGTGTCCCAGGAGCTGCACGAGACGCTCGCCATCGCGATGAACCGCCTCGGCGCGCGCTCCAACACGGGCGAGGGCGGCGAGCACCCGGCGCGCCTGTACGACCCCGAGCGCCGCTCGCGGGTCAAGCAGGTCGCGTCCGGCCGGTTCGGCGTCACCAGCGAGTACCTCACGCAGGCCGACGACATCCAGATCAAGCTCGCGCAGGGCGCCAAGCCCGGCGAGGGCGGCCAGCTCCCGCCGGCCAAGGTGTACCCGTGGGTCGCGGAGGTGCGTCACTCGACGCCGGGCGTCGGGCTCATCTCGCCGCCGCCGCACCACGACATCTACTCGATCGAGGACCTGGCTCAGCTGATCCACGACCTCAAGAACGCCAACCCCGCCGCGCGCATCCACGTCAAGCTCGTCTCCGAGTTCGGCGTGGGTACGGTCGCGGCCGGCGTCTCCAAGGCGCACGCCGACGTCGTCCTCATCTCGGGGCACGACGGCGGCACGGGCGCCTCGCCCCTCACGTCGCTCAAGCACGCGGGCACGCCGTGGGAGATCGGCCTGGCCGAGACCCAGCAGACCCTGGTCCTCAACGACCTGCGCGACCGCATCACGGTGCAGGTCGACGGGCAGATGAAGACCGGCCGCGACGTCGTCGTGGCGGCGCTGCTCGGTGCCGAGGAGTTCGGCTTCGCGACCGCCCCCATGGTGGTCTCGGGCTGCATCATGATGCGCGTCTGCCACCTGGACACCTGCCCGGTGGGCGTGGCCACGCAGAACCCGGAGCTGCGCGAGCGGTTCACGGGCAAGCCCGAGTTCGTCGTGAACTTCTTCGAGTTCATCGCCCTGGAGGTGCGCGAGCACCTCGCGTCGCTCGGCTTCCGGTCGATCGACGAGGCCGTCGGCCAGGTGCAGGTGCTCGACACCCGCAAGGCCGTCGAGCACTGGAAGGCGGTCGGCCTCGACCTGGCGCCCGTGCTCGAGCAGCCCATCCCGGCCAAGGGCTCGGCGCTGCGCCGCACCCACGCGCAGGACCACGGCCTGGCCAAGGCGCTCGACAACCAGCTGGTGGCGCTCGCGCAGCCGGCGCTCGTGGACGGCACGCCCGTGACCATCGAGCTGCCGGTCCGCAACGTCAACCGCACCGTCGGCACGCTGCTGGGCCACGAGGTCACCAAGCGCTACCGCGGCGAGGGCCTGCCGGACGGCACCATCGACGTGACCCTCACGGGCTCGGCGGGGCAGTCGTTCGCGGCGTTCCTGCCGCACGGCGTCACGCTGCGCCTGTTCGGCGACGCCAACGACTACGTCGGCAAGGGCCTGTCGGGCGGCCTCGTGGTGGTGCGCCCGGACAAGGCGTCGGTGCTCGAGGGCGCGGCGAACGTCATCGCCGGCAACGTCATCGGCTACGGCGCGACGTCGGGCGAGATCTACCTGCGCGGCCGCGCGGGCGAGCGGTTCGCCGTCCGCAACTCGGGCGCCACCCTGGTGGTCGAGGGCGTCGGCGACCACGCGCTGGAGTACATGACGGGCGGCACCGTGCTGGTACTGGGCCCGACGGGCCGCAACCTCGGCGCCGGCATGTCGGGCGGCACGGCCTACGTGCTCGACCTGCGCGCCTCGGCGGTCAACGCGGCCGCCGTGACGTCCAGGGAGCTCGAGGTCGGCCCGCTCGACGACGCCGACTGGGAGACGGTCCAGGCGCTGCTGCGCCGCCACGTCGAGCAGACGGGCTCGAACGTCGCCGCCGCGCTGCTGGCCGACAACGCCGCCCGCGCGCGCTTCTCGCGCGTGCTGCCGCTGGGCTGGGCCCGCGTGCGCGCCGCCCTGGCACAGGCCGAGGCGGACGGCATCGCGATCCACGGCGACGGCCAGTGGGACGAGAACGTGTGGAACAACATCGTGGAGGTGGCTCGTGGCTGATTTCCGTGGCTTTCTGAAGGTCCGTGACCGCGAGCTCCCCCCGAACCGCCCGGTCGAGGTCCGCCTGCGCGACTGGAAGGACGTGCACGCCCACCTCGAGGAGGGCCAGCCGTTCCTCAAGGACCAGGCGGGGCGCTGCATGGACTGCGGCATCCCGTTCTGCCACCAGGGCTGCCCGCTGGGCAACCTCATCCCCGAGTGGAACGACCTGGTGTGGCGCGGGCAGTGGGACGACGCGATCGACCGCATGCACGCGACCAACAACTTCCCGGAGTTCACGGGCGCGGTCTGCCCGGCTCCCTGCGAGTCGGCGTGCGTGCTGGGCATCAGCCAGCCGCCCGTCACGATCAAGAACATCGAGCTCGCGATCGCCGAGGAGGAGCGCTCCCGCGGCCTGACGCCGCAGGTTCCGCAGCGCCTCACGGGCACCACGATCGCCGTCGTCGGCTCGGGCCCCGCGGGCCTGGCCGCCGCCCAGCAGCTCACGCGCGTCGGCCACACCGTGGTCGTGTACGAGCGTGACGACGCCATCGGCGGCCTGATGCGCTACGGCATCCCCGACTTCAAGCTCGAGAAGCACATCATCGACAAGCGCCTCGAGCAGATGGAGGCCGAGGGCACGCGCTTCCGCGCCGGTGTCGAGATCGGCAAGGACATCCCGTGGGACGCCCTGCGCCGTCGCTTCGACGCCGTCATCGTGGCCACCGGCGCGACCGTGCCGCGCGACCTGCCGCTCGCGGGCCGCGACCTGCGCGGCGTGCACTACGCGATGGACTTCCTCACGCCGGCCAACAAGGTCCAGCGGGGCGAGACCGTCGAGGGCGCGCCGAACGCGGCCGGCAAGCACGTCATCGTCATCGGCGGCGGCGACACGGGCTCCGACTGCGTCGGCACCGCCCTGCGCCAGGGCGCCGCCAGCGTCACGACGCTCGCGATCGGCAAGAAGCCGCCGCTGAGCCGCCCCGACAGCCAGCCGTGGCCCACCGACCCCCTCGTGTGGGAGGTCTCGACCTCGCACGAGGAGGGCGGCGAGCGCACCTACCTGGCCTCGACCGTCGAGTTCCTCGGCGACAAGGAGGGCGGCGTCGTCGCCCTGCGCGTGGCCGAGACCGAGTACCTCCCCGGCGGCCGCCGCGAGCCCAAGAAGGGCACCGAGCACGTGATCCGTGCCGACCTGGTGCTCATCGCCATGGGCTTCACCGGTCCGGAGACCGAGGCGATCGTCGCGCAGTCCGGCATCGAGCTCACCGAGCGCGGCCTGGTCCAGCGCGGCGAGGACTTCGCCACCAACCTCCCGGGCGTCTACGTGGCAGGCGACGCCGGCCGCGGCCAGTCGCTCGTCGTGTGGGCGATCGCCGAGGGCCGGGCCGCCGCGGCCGCCGTCGACGCGCGCCTGCGCGGGTCGACCGAGCTCCCTGCTCCGGTGGGCCCGAGGACGGTCGCGCTGAGAGGCTGAGCGTGGCCCGTTCGGGGCGCGCTACGCGCCTCGAACGAGCAAGATTGCGGCAGGAGCGTCTTAGATGGGCGTGGTGTGCGTGCGCCCACGTTCGACGGGGGCGCACCGCCGGTACAGACCACGGGCGTGAACAGCGCCCGCGCAGGCCCCGGGCACCAGCCGGGGCACCCTGATGACGAGGCTGGAGACATGCGCAGAGCCAAGATCGTTTGCACCATCGGACCCGCCACGAGCTCGCCGGAGAACCTCCGCAAGCTCATCGAGGCCGGTATGGACGTGGCCCGAATCAACCGGAGCCACGGCTCGTTCGAGGAGCACGAGGCCGTCTACAACAACGTCCGCGCGGCCGCCAAGGCCACCGGTCGCAACGTGGCCATCCTGGTCGACCTCCAGGGCCCGAAGATCCGCCTCGGCAAGTTCGCGGAGGACAAGAAGTACTACCTCGAGGTCGGTGACGAGTTCACGATCACGACGGAGGACATCGCCGGCGACCAGTCGATCGTCTCGACGACCCACAAGGGTCTCGCCGACGACGCGAAGGCGGGCGACGCCCTGCTGATCGACGACGGCAAGGTGCGCCTGCGCGTCACCTCCGTCGAGGGCCCCCGCGTCCACGCGGTGACCGAGATCCCCGGCCCGATCTCGAACAACAAGGGCATCAACCTGCCGGGTGCCGCGGTGTCCGTCCCCGCGATGTCCGAGAAGGACATCGAGGACCTCCGCTGGGCCCTGAAGATGGGCACGGACTTCATCGCCCTGTCCTTCGTGCGCAACGCCAAGGACTACGACGACGTCCGCGCGATCATGGAGGAGGAGGGCCGGGTCGTCCCGGTCATCGCCAAGCTGGAGAAGCCGCAGGCGATCGAGAACCTCGAGGAGGTCATCGCCGCGTTCGACGCGTTCATGGTCGCCCGTGGTGACCTCGCCGTCGAGATGCCGCTCGAGCAGGTCCCGCTGATCCAGAAGCGCATCGTCGAGCTGGCCCGCCGCAACGCGAAGCCCGTCATCGTCGCCACCCAGGTGCTCGAGTCGATGACCACCAACCCCCGCCCGACGCGCGCCGAGGCCTCGGACTGCGCCAACGCGGTGCTCGACGGCGCCGACGCGGTCATGCTCTCGGGCGAGACCTCGGTCGGTGACTTCCCGATCATCACGGTCGAGACGATGGCCCAGATCATCGAGGCGACCGAGCAGCTCGGTGCGGACCGCATCGCCCCGCTCGGCTCGCGCCCGCACACCCGCTCGGGTGTCATCACGCAGGCCGCCAAGGAGATCGGCGAGCAGCTGGGTGCCAAGTACTACGTGACGTTCACGCAGTCCGGCGACTCGGCCCGCCGCATGTCCCGCCTGCGCTCGCAGATCCAGCTGCTCGCCTTCACGCCGGTCGCCTCGACCCGCAAGGAGCTGGCGCTGAGCTGGGGCACCGAGGCCTACGAGGTCCCCTCCGTCGAGTCCGTCGACGCGATGGTGGCCCAGGTCGACTCGACCCTGCAGGCCAACGGCCTCGCCGAGCCGGGCGACCGCGTCGTCATCGTCTCGGGCGCCCCGGTGGGCGTCCCCGGCACGACGAACTCGATCCTCGTGCACAAGGTCGGCTCGACCGACACCGGCCGCTGATCTAGCCGCCTGACGCGAGAGGCCCGTGGGTGAAAACCCACGGGCCTCTCGTGCGTCGTGCCCCGGGTGGGACTCGAACCCACACTCCTCGCGGAACCCGAGTTTGAGTCGGGCGCGTCTGCCAGTTCCGCCACCGGGGCAACGCTCGTCCCCACGGCGTCGCCGGGGGGACCGAGGCACCATCGAACCACATCCCGCATGTGAGACCGCGCCGCGACGGCCTGCGGGCGATGACGGCGTGGCTGGTCGCAGCGGCATCCCGGACTAGGATGATCGGCGTGACCGAGAAGCCCGCACTGCCGCTGGACCTGCCGCCCATGCTGGAGCCCGAGGCCCCCGCCGTTCCCACCGCACCCGCGCGTCCCGCGCGCCGCGCCGTCGTCGCCGAGGATGAGGCTCTCATCCGCATGGACGTCGTCGAGACGCTGCGCGAGGCCGGGTTCGAGGTGGTCGGCGAGGCCGGCGACGGCGCCACCGCCGTCGAGCTGGCCGTGGAGCTCAAGCCCGACGTCGTCGTCATGGACGTCAAGATGCCCGAGATGGACGGCATCACCGCCGCCGAGAAGATCGGCAAGGCGCACGCCGCCCCCGTGGTGCTGCTTACCGCGTTCTCGCAGACCGAGCTGGTCGAGCGCGCGCGCGACGCCGGGGCGATGGCGTACGTCGTCAAGCCCTTCACCCCCGCGGACCTGCTGCCCGCCGTCGAGATCGCCATCTCGCGCTACCAGCAGATCGGCGCGCTCGAGGCCGAGGTCGCCGACCTCACCGAGCGCTTCGAGACCCGCAAGCGCGTGGACCGTGCCAAGGGCCTGCTGCAGACCAAGATGGGCCTGACGGAGCCCGAGGCGTTCCGCTGGATCCAGAAGACGTCGATGGACCGCCGCCTCACCATGCGCGAGGTCGCGGACGCCGTCATCGAGCAGGTCGGCGGGGCCTGACAGACATGCGCGCGACGCCTCAGGTGCGGCCGGCGGACCGCGACGACCTCGTGGTCGTCGCGGCGCTGAGCGCGTCCGCGCGCCCTGCCTCGCCGGCCGAGGTGACGGTGGACCTCGGGGGCGAGGAGGCCCTGCGCAACCACCTCTCGGTCTACCTGGCCGCGGGCGGCCAGCTGCTCGTCGCGGACATCGACGGGCACGTGGTCGGGTTCGTGCTGGCGCGCACGGTCGAGCCGCACCTGTTCGCGACCGAGCCCGCGATCGTGGTCGACACGCTGTTCGTCACCCCGGACACGCGACGCCGCGGCGTGGGCCACGCGCTCATCGCCGGGATCGCCGCGATCGCGGGGGAGGCCGGCTCGCCGTACGTCTACGCGGGCGCCCCTTCGGGGGACCGCGCGATGCAGCGCTTCCTGGCCCGCCTGGGGTTCGCCCCGGCCGCCGGCCACCGCGTGGTCCCGACGCCGGTCCTGCTGCGCCGCCTGGCCCAGGAGAGCACGCCCGCCTGGCGGGACACCCGCCCGCGCCTGCGCCGGGAGACCACGCGTGCGGCGATCGACGACCTCATCGCCCGCCGCCGCCGCGCGCGGGACGCCGGGCTCCCCACGGGGGCGCTCGACCTGCGCGTGCTGCAGGAGCAGCAGCCGGACGGGCAGCGCTCGGCGTCGTGACGCCTACGCGTCGATGAGCATGCAGGTCAGCCGGCCCGTGCAGATGCGGCGGCCGGACTCGTCGGTGACGACGATCTCGTAGGACGCGAGCGAGCGCCCCAGGCTGAGGGCCGTCGCGACGCCCGTCACGACGCCCTCCCGCACGCCGCGGTGGTGCGTCACGTTGAGCTCCACCCCGACGGCGGCCCGTCCCGGCCCGGCGTGCAGCTGGGCGGCGTACGACCCGAGGGTCTCGGCCAGCACCGCCGACGCGCCGCCGTGCAGCAGGCCGAAGGGCTGCGTGTTGCCCGCGACGGGCATGGTGCCGGAGGTGCGCTCCGGCCCGACGGCCGTGAGCTCGATGTTCATGCGCTCGATGAGCGTCCCGGTGACGTCGGGCAGCGGGACCGCCGCGGCCGCCGGGGGAGTGTCGGTCATGGCAGGTAGGTTGACCCCGTGACGACCTCCGCGGCAAACGCACGGCCTCGCCTTCTCCTGATCGACGGGCACTCGATGGCCTACCGGGCCTTCTTCGCCCTCCCCGACACGATGGCGACGACGTCGGGTCAGGTCACCAACGCGGTGTACGGGTTCACGTCGATGCTCACCAAGCTGCTCGCCGACGAGCAGCCCACGCACCTCGCGGTCGCGTTCGACGTGTCCCGGCGCTCGTTCCGCACCGAGCGTTTCCCGGAGTACAAGGGCACGCGCAGCGAGACCCCGGCCCCGTTCCGCGGCCAGGTGCCGCTGATCAAGGAGGTGCTGGAGGCGCTGCGCGTCCCGGCGCTGGAGCGGGAGGGCATCGAGGCCGACGACATCATCGCCACGCTGGCCGGCCAGGCGTCGGCCGCGGGCATGGAGGTGCTGGTCTGCTCCGGCGACCGCGACTCGATCCAGCTCGTCGACGGCGACGTGACGCTGCTGTACCCGGTGCGGGGCGTGTCGGAGATGGCCCGCTTCACGCCGTCGACGGTCGAGGACAAGTACGGCGTGCCGCCGTTCCAGTACCCCGACCTGGCCGCACTGGTGGGGGAGACGAGCGACAACCTGCCGGGCGTGCCGGGCGTGGGACCCAAGACGGCCGCCAAGTGGGTCGCCCAGTTCGGCGGCCTCGACCCGCTGCTCGACCACGTTGGCGAGCTCAAGGGCAAGGCGGCCGAGAACCTGCGGGCCGCCGTCGACCAGGTGCGCCTCAACCGCGAGCTCAACGCCCTGCTGCGCGACGTCGAGCTGCCGCTCGGCCCGGACGACTTGGTGCTGCGCGGCTTCGACCGCGAGGCGCTGCACCGCGTCTCCGACACGCTCCAGTTCGGGGCGCTGCGCGACCGCCTCCTCGCCGTCGACCCTGCTGCGAGCGACGAGCCCGGCGATGCCGCGGCGGAGGCCGCGGGGTTCGACCTCGACGTCGTCGAGCTGCCTGCCGGCGGCCTGGCCGCCTGGCTCGGGGCCCGGTCCGGCGTCACGGTGGGCGTCGACGTCACCGGCAAGGGCACGCCGGCCTCCGGTGACGCCTGGGGGATCGCGCTGGCCGCCTCCGGCGAGGGCGTCGCCTACGACCTCGCCGACATCGGCGCCGCCGACGAGGGCGCGCTGTCCTCCTGGCTGGCCGACCCGGCGGCGCCCAAGGTGCTGCACGGGGCCAAGACCGCCTGGCACGCGCTCGCGTCGCGCGGCCTGACTCTCGACGGCGTCGTCTTCGACACCGAGCTCGCCGCGTACCTGTGCTACCCGGACCAGCGCGGCTACGACCTGGGCGATCTCGTGGCGCGGCACCTGGGCCGGGAGCTCCACGTGGCCGACGACTCCGCGCAGGGCGCCCTCGACCTCGACCTCGCCGACGACGGCGCGCACGGGGTGCGCGAGGCGACGCGCGCGGCCGCGATCCTCGACCTGTCCGGGGCCCTGTCGGGGCAGCTCGCCGACCGCGGCGCGTCCGAGCTGCTGACCGACGTCGAGCTGCCGCTCTCGCGCGTCCTGGCGCGCATGGAGGACACGGGCATCGCGGCCGACACCGACTACCTGACCGAGCTGGAGCGCGGCTTCGCCGACCAGGTCGCACAGGCGGCGGGGGAGGCCTACGACGCCATCGGGCACGAGGTGAACCTGGGCTCGCCCAAGCAGCTCCAGGAGGTGCTGTTCGGCGAGCTCGACATGCCCAAGACCAAGAAGACCAAGACGGGCTACACCACCGACGCGTCCGCGCTCGCCGAGCTCTACGCCAAGACGGGCCACCCGTTCTTGGAGCACCTGCTCGCCCACCGCGACGCCAGCAAGCTGCGCGTCACCGTCGAGGGGCTGCTCAAGTCGGTGTCCCCGGGCGGCCGCATCCACACGACATTCCAGCAGACCATCGCCGCGACGGGCCGCCTCTCGTCGACCGACCCGAACCTGCAGAACATCCCGATCCGCACGGAGGCGGGGCGCCAGATCCGGCGCGCATTCCGCGTCGGCGAGGGGTTCGAGACGCTGCTGACGGCCGACTACTCGCAGATCGAGATGCGCATCATGGCGCACCTGTCGGGCGACGAGGGGCTCATCGAGGCGTTCCGCAGCGGTGAGGACCTGCACCGCTACGTGGGCTCGCGCGTGTTCGGCGTCGAGCCGTCGGGCGTGACGTCGGCGATGCGGTCCAAGGTCAAGGCGATGTCCTACGGCCTGGCGTACGGCCTGTCCGCGTTCGGGCTCTCGCAGCAGCTCGGCATCGCCACGGGCGAGGCGCAAGGCCTCATGGACGACTACTTCGCCCGCTTCGGCGGGGTGCGTGACTACCTGGACGGCGTCGTGGAGGAGGCCCGGGCCACCGGGTACACGGCCACGGTGCTGGGCCGACGCCGCTACCTGCCGGACCTCACGAGCGACAACCGGCAGCGCCGCCAGATGGCCGAGCGCATGGCCCTCAACGCCCCCATCCAGGGCAGTGCCGCGGACATCATCAAGCTCGCCATGCTCAAGGTGCAGGCCGAGCTCGACGCCCGCGACCTGCGCTCCCGCCTGCTGCTCCAGGTGCACGACGAGCTCGTCGTCGAGGTCGCCCCGGGCGAGCGCGAGGCGGCCGAGGACGTGCTGCGCACCCAGATGGGCGCCGCCTACGCGCTGGACGTGCCGCTCGATGTGTCGGTGGGCACAGGTGAGACCTGGCACGACGCGGGGCACTAGACCGGCGCGCCAAGTCGTCGTGCCCGACGGCGTGGCTCCCTAGGCTCCCTGGTCTTATGGGCTGGTTCATCCGCGTCATCAAGGGCGTCGTCATCTCGCTCGGCTTCATCCTGCCGGGCGTGTCCGGTGGCGTGCTCGCCGCGATCCTCGGCCTCTACGAGAGGATGCTGCACTTCCTCGCCCACGTGACCAGGGACTTCAAGGGCAACTTCCTGTTCTTCCTGCCGGTCGCGATCGGTGGCGTGCTGGGCCTGGTGCTGCTCAGCAACCCGCTCGAGTACCTGCTCGACCGGTGGCAGGTGGTGGTGCTCTGGGGCTTCGCCGGCGCGATCGTCGGCACGCTTCCGGCGCTGCTGCGCGAGTCCGTCTCCCGCGGGCGGCGCGACCGGACCGACGTCGTCTGGCTGCTCGGCACGTTCGTGGTGGGCGGCGTCGCGCTGTACCTGCTGCCCGCGGCCGCAGGCAACGTGCCCGCCAACTTCCTCGGGTTCGTGCTCGCCGGCGCGCTCATCGCGCTCGGCGTGCTGGTGCCCGGGCTCAGCCCGTCCAACCTGCTGCTGATCCTGGGGCTCTTCACGCCCATGCTCCAGGGCTTCCGCGACCGCGACCTCGTGGGCACCTTCCTGCCGATCGCGCTCGGCGCCGTCGCCGCGCTCCTGGCCTTCTCGAAGCTCATGGAGCGGCTCATCGACCGCCACCACTCGCGCGTCTACCACTTCATCATCGGGCTGGTCCTGGCCAGCACCGTCCTCATCGTGGTGCCCACGCAGAGCGCCGAGGCGATCGACTACACCGGCGCCGGCGTCGGTACCGTGGTGGCATCCGTCATCGCCCTCGCGGCCGGACTCGGGCTGGGCCTGTGGACCGCACGCCTCGAGGCGAAGTACAAGGGAGCCGCCGCATGAGCGCAGAGGACCGCGTCGCCGCCATGACCTTCGCGAGCATCTACCCGATGTACGTGCAGAAGGTCGAGCGCAAGGGCCACACCGTCGAGGAGCTCCACACCGTCATCGGCTGGCTCACGGGGTACGACGACGCCGGCATCGCCGACGCGGTCGCCGACGGGCGCACCTTCGCCCAGCTCTTCGAGCAGGCGCCCGCGATGAACCCGAACGCGAGCCTCATCACGGGCGTCATCTGCGGCTACCGCGTCGAGGACATCGCCGACCCGCTGCACCAGAAGGTGCGCTGGCTCGACAAGCTGGTCGACGAGGTCGCCCGCGGCAAGAAGATGACCAGCATCCTGCGCGGCTGATCCGCGCCGCGGACCCGCGCGCAGCCCGCCTCGGCGCGGGACCGCTAGGGAAGGTGTTCCTACCCTGGGCGTTCGTGACCACCACCGCGCCCTCCCGCACCACGACCTCGCAGGCCGACGCGACCCTCACCTCCGGCGCCTCGCGCCGCTTCGACCGCGTCCGCGCTGCCGGCGTCGCCGCCGCGCTCGGCGCCGGCCTCGTCTCCTCCGTCCAGAGCCGCGTCAACGGCTCGTTCGGCGCCGCGCTCGGCAACGGCTTCCTCGCGGCCACCATCAACTTCGCCTCGGCGCTCGCCATCCTCGGCGTGCTCGTCGCGTTCTCGCCCAAGGCTCGCAACGGCCTGGTCCGTGTGTGGGACAGCCTGCGCGCCGGCCGCCCGGGCGCCAGCGACGCCATGAAGGCCGCCCACCCCGGCGTGGCCGGCATCGGCCGCCTGCGGTGGTTCCAGGTGATCGGCGGCGCCGCCGGCGGCCTGTTCGTCACCGCCCAGGGCATCACCGTCGGGTCGCTGGGCGTCGCGCTGTTCGTCGTCGCCGTGACCGCCGGCCAGTCCGTCAGCTCGCTGTTCTGCGACCGCCTCGGCTTCGCCCCGGGCGGCAAGCGCGCGATCACGCTGGGCCGCGCCGTCGGCCCGGCGCTCGCCGTCGCGGCCGTGCTCGTGAGCCACTGGCGCAACCTCGGCTCGGGCCAGAACCTCGGGCTCGTCGCCCTGCCCGTGGTGGCCGGCGTGTTCGTCGCCGCGCAGCACGCGGTCAACGGCCGCGTCGAGACGACGGCGAGCCACGCCCGGTTCGGCGACCGCGTCGACCGCGGCGCAGGCGCCCTGGCCGCGACGTTCGTGAACTTCCTCGCCGGCACGGTGGTGCTGCTGGTCGCCCTGGGCGTCTCGCTGCTGATCCAGGGCCTGCCGTCGGGCGGCTTCCCGTCCGAGTGGTGGATGTACACGGGCGGCGCGCTCGGCGTGGTCTTCATCGGAACTGCGGCTGCCGTCGTGCACCGCATCGGTGCCCTGCTGCTCGCGCTGTCCCTGATCGCGGGCCAGATCACGGGGGCGCTCCTGCTGGACCTCGCCGGCGGCGGCACCCCCGCGGTGACGACGCTGATCGGCGTGGCCCTGACGCTGGCCGCGATCACGGTCCCGGCGATCACGACGCGCAACCCCGCGAGATAGAGCGTGTGACCGCGAGATAGCGCGTGCGCTCGCGAGATAGCGCTAGCGCCCGCGAGATAGAGCGCTGGGTCGCGAGATAGAGCCACCATCCCGGCCCCGAGCGCTCTATCTCGCGCGGCGACGCTCTATCTCGCGGCCCGGAGCGCTATCTCGCGCTCCAGGGTTCTATCTCGCGGGCGAGCGCGCTATCTCGCGAGGGGCGGGCGTTCCGTCACGAAGATCGCCGTCCCCGGCAGGTACGCCCCCCGCTCCGGGCCCCAGCCGCCCCAGACCTCGTCGTTCCAGGACGGCCATTCCGGCTCCACCACGTCGAGGATCCGCAGCCCCGCCGCCACGACCTCGCGCACGTGGTCGCCGAGCGTCCGGTGGTACTCCGCGTAGAGCACCCGGCCCGCCGCGTCCCGCTCGACGTACGGCCGGCGGTCGAAGTACGAGCGCGTCGCCGTGAGCCCGCGCAGGCTCGGGTCGTCGGGGAACGCCCACCGCAGCGGGTGCGTCACGGAGAACACCCACCGGCCGCCGGGGCGCAGCACGCGCGCGGCCTCGGCGTGCACCCGCACTCCGTCGGGCACGAAGGGGATCGCCCCGAACGACGTGAAGACGACATCGAAGCTCTCGTGCGCGAACGGCAGGTCGCGCGCGTCCGCCTGCACGACGGGCACCCGGACGCCCGCGGCGGCGTCGAGCGCGGCACCCCCGGCGAGCATCCCGTGCGACACGTCGGTGGCGACGACGTCGGCGCCCCGCCCCGCGAGCCAGCGGGAGCACTGCGCCGCCCCCGCCCCGACCTCGAGCACCCGCTTCCCGGCGACGTCGCCCAGCAGCCCGGCCTCGGCCTCGGTGAGCCCCTCGGGGCCCCAGCGGAACCCGGCGCCGCCCAGGAACGCGCCGTGCTCGTCGAGGTACTCGACCGCGTTCGCGTCCCACCAGGTGCGCCCGGCGGCGCCGCCCTCGGCGTCGGGCACATGCTGGTATCCCACGGAGTCGACGTCGCTCATGGGCCCATCTTCCCGTGACCTTCGGCCCAGGTCGGCCGCACCGTGCGCCGACCGGCACGACGTGGCCTGACCACCTGGTTAGGATCGCCAGGGCGCATGTGCGAGGCGCCGCCCGTCAACACCCTCGAACCCCTGGAGGACCTGTGCGAGTCGGACTGCTGACCGGTGGCGGGGACGTCCCCGGCCTCAACGCGGCGATCCGTGCCGTGGTCAAGCGCGGCGAGGGCGAGTACGGCCACTCGATCGTCGGTTTCCGCAACGGATGGCGTGGTCTTGCCGAGGGTGACGTCATGCCGCTCGGCCGCCAGCAGATCCGCAACGTGCTGCCCATCGGCGGCACGCTGCTGGGCACGGCTCGGTACCACCCGCACTCGGCGGACGGCGGCATGGACGCCGTGCTGACCACGCTGGAGGCGGAGCGGATCGAGGCGCTGATCGTCGTCGGCGGCGACGGCACGCTGCACGCGGCGAGCAAGGTGGCCGAGGCGGGCATCCGCATCGTCGCGATCCCCAAGACGATCGACAACGACGTCTGGGGCACGGACCGCTCGATCGGCTTCGACACCGCGGTGACGATCGCCACCGAGGCCGTGGACCGCATCCACACGACGGCCGAGTCGCACAACCGCGTCATGATCGTCGAGGTCATGGGCCGCACGGCCGGCTGGATCGCCGCGACGGCGGGCATCGCCGGCGGCGCCGAGCTGGTGCTGGCCCCCGAGCAGCCGTTCGACATCGAGACGATCGTCAAGTTCCTCAAGCACCGCCACCGCGCGCACGCGAGCTTCTCGATCATCGTCGTGGCCGAGGGCGCCGTGCCGGCCGAGGGCACGGCCATGAAGTACGAGACGCAGCTGGGCCGGTTCGGCGAGATCATCGCCGGCTCGATCAGCGAGCGCCTCAAGAACGAGATCGCGGAGCGCACGGGGTTCGACACGCGCGTCACGGTGCTCGGCCACATCCAGCGCGGAGGCACGCCGACGCCGGAGGACCGCATCCTCGGTTCGCGCTTCGGCGTCGCGGCGATCGACGCCGTCACGCGGGGCGAGACGGGCGTGATGACGGCCCTGCGCGGGGAAGAGGTCGTGCTGGTGCCGCTCTCGGAGATCGCCGGGAAGGTCAAGCACGTGCCGACCGAGCTTCTGGACGTGGCGCGCGCGCTCGCCTGAGGCACACGAGTTTGGCTCAGACCGCCGACCACCGCTAAGGTGGTCGGCGGTGCCGTGCGTCCGCTGACGGGTCCTTCTCAGGAGTGACCGAGGGTGGAGCCGGCCTCCAAGTCCCTGTCCGCACGACTCCTTGTCCACATCGGAGCATTCACTTCATGACCATCTCCACCACGAAGTCCGTCCCCCAGGTCGCCGTCAACGACATCGGCACCGAGGACGACCTTCTTGCCGCCATCGACGCCACCATCAAGAACTTCAACGATGGTGACATCGTCGAGGGCACGATCGTCAAGGTCGACCGTGACGAGGTCCTCCTCGACATCGGCTACAAGACCGAGGGTGTCATCCCCTCGCGCGAGCTGTCCATCAAGCACGACGTCGACCCGTCCGAGGTCGTGAACCTCGGTGACGTCGTCGAGGCCCTGGTCCTCCAGAAGGAGGACAAGGAGGGTCGCCTGATCCTGTCCAAGAAGCGCGCCCAGTACGAGCGCGCCTGGGGCACGATCGAGAAGATCAAGGAGGAGGACGGCGTCGTCACCGGCACCGTCATCGAGGTCGTCAAGGGCGGCCTCATCCTCGACATCGGTCTTCGCGGCTTCCTCCCCGCCTCGCTCGTGGAGATGCGTCGTGTCCGCGATCTCATGCCGTACGTCGGCAAGGAGATCGAGGCGAAGATCATCGAGCTCGACAAGAACCGCAACAACGTCGTCCTCTCGCGCCGTGCCTGGCTCGAGCAGACGCAGTCCGAGGTGCGCTCGACCTTCCTGCAGACCCTGCAGAAGGGCCAGGTCCGCCCCGGTGTGGTCTCGTCGATCGTCAACTTCGGTGCGTTCGTGGACCTCGGCGGCGTCGACGGTCTGGTGCACGTCTCGGAGCTGTCCTGGAAGCACATCGACCACCCGTCCGAGGTCGTCGAGGTCGGCCAGGAGGTCACGGTCGAGGTCCTGGACGTCGACTTCGACCGCGAGCGTGTCTCCCTGTCGCTGAAGGCGACGCAGGAGGACCCGTGGCAGACCTTCGCCCGCACCCACGCCATCGGCCAGGTCGTGCCGGGCAAGGTCACCAAGCTCGTCCCGTTCGGTGCGTTCGTGCGCGTCGAGGACGGCATCGAGGGCCTCGTGCACATCTCGGAGCTGGCCGTGCGCCACGTCGAGCTGCCCGAGCAGGTCGTCACGGTGGGCCAGGAGGTGTTCGTCAAGGTCATCGACATCGACCTGGAGCGCCGCCGCATCTCGCTGTCGCTCAAGCAGGCCAACGAGGGTGTGGACCCGGAGTCCGAGGACTTCGACCCCGCGCTCTACGGCATGGCCGCCGAGTACGACGAGAACGGGGAGTACAAGTACCCCGAGGGCTTCGACCCCGAGACCAACGAGTGGCTCGAGGGCTTCGAGGCGCAGCGCGAGGCCTGGGAGGCCGAGTACGCCAAGGCGCACGAGCGCTGGACGGCTCACCGCGAGCAGGTGCGTGCGGCCTACGCCGCCGACGCCGACGCGGCTGCCGACGCTGGTTCGGCTCCGGCCGGCGCGTCGTCCTACTCGTCGGCCGCCCCGGCCGCCGAGGCCACGGGCACGCTCGCCTCGGACGAGGCACTCGCGGCTCTTCGCGAGAAGCTGACGGGCAACTGATCACCGAGCAGCCAACGGCTCGGAAGATCGCCTGATCGCACGAAGGCCCGTCACCCCCTCGGGGTGACGGGCCTTCGTGTGTCTAGGGTGGGCTCATGCCCTGGGCCACCCGCAGCTCCCGCACCGTGTACGAGAACCGCTGGATCCGCGTGCGCGAGGACCAGGTGGTGCTGCCCGACGGGCACGACGGCACCTACGGCGTGGTGGAGATGCAGCACGCGTCGGTGTTCGTCGTCGCGCTCGACGACGACGACCGCGTGCTGCTGGTCGACGTCGACCGGCACACCGTGGGGCGCTCCCTCGAAGTCGTGGCGGGCGGGAGCGACGGCGACGACCCGCTCGTCGCCGCACGCCGCGAGCTGCGCGAGGAGGCCGGGCTCGAGGCCGCCGAATGGGTCGAGGTGGGGCAGATGGACGCCCTCAACGGGGTCTGCGTGGCGCCGGAGGTCGTGTTCGTGGCTCGCGGGCTCACCCCGGCGGTGACGGCCGAGGCGCTCGCCGCCACGCGCGCCGAGGAGGGCATCGCGGCGACGCGCTGGGTGCCGTTCGGCGAGGTGCTGGGCATGCTCGCCGACGGGCGGGTCCGGGACGGGGAGACGATGGCGGCGCTCATGCTGGCGGGCATCCACCTGGGCCGGTTCCGGTGACGAGGGTCGCCGTCTCGGGTGCGTCGGGCCTGATCGGGAGCGCGCTGCGCGCGTCGCTCGAGGCCGACGGGCACCAGGTGCTGCCGCTGCTGCGGCCCGGCCGCCCGGGCCACGGGATCGCGTGGGACCCCGAGCGCGGCACCATCGACGCCCGCGCGCTCGCGGGCGTGGACGCCGTCGTGCACCTCGCCGGGGAGGGCGTGGCGGCACGGCCCTGGACGCAGCGGCACCGGGACGCCGTGCTGAGCAGCCGCGTCGACGGGACCACCCTGCTCGCGACGGCGCTGTCCGGGCTGGACCGGCCGCCGCACGTGCTCGTCTCGGGTTCCGCGATCGGGTACTACGGCACCCGCGGCGACGAGCTGCTGACCGAGGCGTCGACCGCGGGGCACGACTTCCTGGCCGCGGTCTGCGTCGCCTGGGAGGAGGCGACCGCGGCCGCGCAGGCGGCGGGCGTCCGCACCGTCCACGTGCGCACCGGCATGGTGCTGTCGTCGCGCGGGGGAGCGCTCGGCCCGCAGCGGGCCCTGTTCCGCGCCGGCCTGGGCGCGCGGGCGGGCCGCGGCTCGCAGTGGCTGTCGTGGATCCACCTGGACGACGAGGTCGGCGCGATCCGGCACGCGCTCGAGCACGACGGCGTCGCCGGGGCCGTGAACCTGACCGCTCCGGAGCCCGTGACCAACGCCGAGTTCGCCCGGGCGTTCGCGGGCTCGTTCGGGCGTCGCGCCCGGCTGGTGATCCCGCGGCTGGCGACGCTCGCGCCGTTCGGCGTCGGGCCGCTGGTGGACTCGCTGCTGTTCGCGAGCCAGCGCGTGGTGCCGGAGGTGCTGGCGCGGACGGGCTACGGCTTCAGGCACCCGGACCTGGGGGAGGCGCTGGCGTCGCTGGTCTGATCAGGCGCGGTCCGCGGGCACCGCCGGGACGTCCGCGAACTGCGTGTGGTACAGCTCCGCGTACAGGCCGTCCGCCGCCAGCAGCTCCGTGTGCGTGCCCTGCTCCACCACGTGGCCGTCCTCGAGGACGACGATGAGGTCGGCGTCGCGCACCGTCGACAGGCGGTGGGCGATGACCAGGGACGTGCGTCCCGTGAGGGCCTCGTCGAGCGCGGCCTGGACGGCCGCCTCGGACTCGGAGTCCAGGTGGGCGGTCGCCTCGTCGAGCACCACGACGTCCGGCGCCTTGAGCAGCAGGCGGGCGATGGCCAGGCGCTGCCGCTCGCCGCCGGAGAGGCGGTAGCCGCGGTCGCCGACGACGGTGTCGAGGCCCTCGGGCAGGCCGGAGACCAGGTCCCAGATCCGGGCCGCGCGCAGCGCCGTCTCGAGCTCATCGTCGGTGGCGGTGGGCCGGGCGTAGCGCAGGTTCTCGGCGATGGTGTCGTGGAACAGGTGGGCCTCCTGCGAGACCACGCCGACGGTGTCGCGCAGGGACGCGAGGGTGACGTCGCGCAGGTCCAGGCCGGCGATCCGCACCGAGCCCTCGGTCGGGTCGTACATGCGCGAGACGAGCTGCGAGATGGTCGTCTTGCCGGCGCCGGACGGGCCGACCAGCGCCACCATCGCGCCCGCCGGGACCGCGAAGGACACGGACCTGAGCGTGTCCGACGTCGGGTCGTGGCGCAGCGCCGCCACCGACTCGAGGGACGCGAGCGACACCTCGTCGGCGCGCGGGTAGCGGAAGGTGACGCCGTCGAGGGCGACCGACGCACCCTGCGCCGCGACGGCGGGGCGCAGCGAGACGGCGTCGGGCTTGTCGGCGACGGTCGGGACCAGGTCGAGCACCTCGAGCACGCGCTCGAACGAGACGAGCGCCGTCATGACGTCCACCTGCACGTTGCTCATGGCGGTGAGCGGCCCGTAGAGCCGCCCGAGGTAGCTGGTCATGGCGACGACGATGCCCACGGTGAGCTGGCCGCGGATGGCCTGCACGCCGCCCAGGCCGTAGACCAGGGCGATCGCGATCGACGCGACCGTGATGAGCCCGACGCGGAACCACGTGGCGAACAGCGCCTGGCGCACGCCGACGTCGCGGAGCTTGCCGGCGGCGTCGGCGTAGAGCCGCGCCTCGCGGTCGGGGTCGCCGAACACCTTGGCCAGGTGGGCGCCGGCGACGTTGAAGCGCTCGTTCATGAGCTGGCCGGCGTCGGCGTTGAGCTCGTACCCCTGGCGGGCGAGGTCGGCGAGCCGGCCGCCGACGAACCGCGCGGGCAGCACGAAGGCGGGCACCAGCACGAGCGCCAGCAGGGTGAGCTGCCACGACATCGCAAACATCGCGCCGAGCGTGAACACCACGGTCAGGCCGTTCGAGACGACGTTCTGCAGCGTGCTGGTGAACGCCTGCTGGGCGCCCAGCACGTCGCCGTTGAGGCGCTGGACCAGCGCCCCGGTGCGGGTGCGGGAGAAGAAGGCGAGCGGCATGCGCTGCACGTGGTCGAAGACGGCGGTGCGCAGGTCGAGGATCAGCCCCTCGCCGACGGTGGCCGACAGCCAGCGCTCCGCGACGGAGAGGCCGGCGGAGACGAGGGCCAGGACGGCGGCGGCGAGCGCGAGCCAGACGACCAGCGGCGTGTCGTGCTTCGCGATGCCGTGGTCGATGAGGACGCGGAACAGCATCGGGGTGGTGGCCCCGACGGCCGCGTCGATCACCAGCAGGCCCATGAAGATCGTGAGGCGGCCGCGGAACGGGCGCGCGAACCCCATCACGCGGCGCAGCGTCTCGCGTGTGAGGTGGTGGTCGGTGACGGACGAGTCCTGCATGTAGGACCGCAGCCCTCGGCCGCCGCCCATGCCGAGACCGGCGCCCGGGGTGTGCATCGTCATGGTTACTGAGCATACGTCACGATGTCGCATGCTCAGTAGCTCGGGTAGGGTGACCCTTGTGACCCCGGTGAACGAGCTGCGCGACGACGCCGCCTCCCTTGTCGAGCTGGTGCACACGCTCATGCGTGCCCTGCGCCGGGAGGCTGCCGAGGCGGACGGCGGGCTGACGCCCGGTCAGGCCCGCCTGCTGCGCGTGCTGCACCGGGCCGGCTCGCCGCTGCGTGCCGTCGACCTGGCGAACGCGCTCGACGTCGCGCCCCGGTCCGTGACCACCAAGGTGGACCAGGCCGAGGCGGACGGGTTCGTGCGCCGGTTGCCCGACCCCACCGACCGGCGCGCACGGCTCGTGGAGCTCACGGACGCCGGGCGCGAGGCCCTGCACGAGATGTGGGTGGGGCGCCGGCCCGGCGCCGCCGAGCGGCTCAAGCGGCTCGAGCCCGAGGAGCGGGCCGAGCTGCTGAGCCTGCTTCGCCGCGTCGTCGACGCCCCGCACGCCGGTTGAGCTTGTCGAAACCTCACGACGGGGGAGGATGAACCCCATGCTCCGCATCGGCCTCACGGGCGGGATCGCCGCCGGCAAGTCCGTGGTCGCGCGACGGTTCGCCGACCTGGGCGCCGTCGTCGTCGACCACGACCAGCTGGCGCGGGACGCCGTCGCGCCCGGGTCCGTGGGGCTGGAGCGCGTCGCGGAGGCGTTCGGTCCGGGCGTCATCGCGTCGGACGGGTCGCTCGACCGGCCTGCGCTCGGCGCCCGCGTGTTCGCGGACGACTCCGCCCGCAGGATCCTCGAGCTGATCGTGCACCCCGAGGTGCGCCGCCTGGCCGCCGAGCACGAGGCCGACGCCGTCGCCCGCGACCACCGCGCCGTCGTCGTGCACGACATCCCGCTGCTCGTCGAGACCGGGCAGGCCGGGCACTTCGGGCTGCTCGTGGTGGTCGACGCGCCCGTCGAGCTGCGCGTGCAGCGGCTCGTGACCTCGCGCGGCATGGACGAGGAGTCGGCCCGCGCGCGGGTCGCCGCGCAGGCGTCCGACGACGAGCGCCGGTCTGCGGCCGACGTCGTGCTGGACGGCACGCACTCCGACGACGACCTCCGGGCCCAGGTGGACGCCCTGTGGGAACGGTGCGTGGCGGAGGCGGTCGCGGAGGAGTCAGGGGCGGAGTGACGGTGGCGGGCCTGCGGCGTCCCCCTAGGGATGAACCCCCGCCCGGCCCGTCGACGCCCGCCGAGAACGGGGGGCATCACCGAGTGACCCCGGCCGGCGTCGGGCGAAGGCTGCTCGACGTGACCTCCACGACCCTGACCCGCACCGACGGCCGGTGGGCCCGCACGCTGTTCCTGGTCTGCGGCATCGCGCTCGTGCCCTGGATGGTGTTCCTCGCCACGCAGCTCCCGGAGACCGCCCAGGCGCGGCACTGGGCGGCCGCGTGGATCGGCCTGGACACCCTCGAGGCGATCGGGCTCATCACCACCGCCGTCCTGGTGCACCGCCGGCACCCCGCCTACCGCCAGACGGCCGCGGCGACGGCCACCCTGCTGTTCGTCGACGCGTGGCTCGACATGACGACCGCCGCCCCCGGGCGCGAGCTGACCACGGCGATCGTGCTGGCCGTGGCGATCGAGCTGCCGCTCGCCGCCGTGTGCGCGTGGGTGGCGGCGGGGCTGCCGCAGCTGCAGGGGCGGCGGTCCGGGCCCTCGCGCTAGCCCGGCACGGCGAGGCCGGCGAGCTGGGGAGGCAGCCCGTCGCCGTGGGGGAGCCAGCCCACGGCGCGGGCGTGCACGATGATCCGGTGGTCGTTGCCCCACGCGCCGTCGACCACGGAGTGGCAGCTCACCAGGGTCAGGTACCGGCCGCCGTCGGGCAGGCCGTGCGGGGCGCGGCCGATCACGTCGGCGCCGTCCTGCGGGGCGACGAGGTAGCCGGGGACCTCGACCTCGTAGACGAACCAGGCGTCGGGCGTCTCGATGACGACGACGTCGCCGGGCACGAGCGCGTCGACGTGCAGGAAGTTGTCGCCGTAGGTGCGGCGGTGGCCTGCGAGGCTGACGTTGCCGACCTCGCCGGGCTGCTGACCCTCCGCGAAGCGCCCCGCCGCGCCGGAGTCGAGCACGCGGACCGTGACGCCCTCCTTGACGGGGGTGCGGCCGTCGTTGACGTCGCCGCGCGTGCCGGCCTTGCCCGCCCAGGACGGGACCCAGAGCGTGCCGATGACGGCGCCGTCCGTGGCTCGGGGCCGGGTGGGGGCGTTCTCGAGGTCCGTGCGCAGGGCAGAGACGAGGTTGGTGGGCAGGGGGTTCGCCAGCGTGAAGTCGCGGAGGGCCGCCGCCGCGGTGCGGTTGGCCTGCCAGGACGTGCCGTAGTAGTCCCACGCCCAGGTGGCGGCAAGGGCCAGGCCCGCCAGCAGGACGACGGAGGCGACGATGCGGACCGGGTCGCGGCGACGGGGTCTAGGCATGGTGCCTCCCTCGCATCGCCGGGACCTGCTCGGCCGCCGAGGCCGCCAGGCCCCGCGACCTCCTCCGGTCCAGGAGCACGCCGACGGCCGCCGCCACCGCGACCCCGCCGGCCCACTCCACCGCCCACCAGGGGAAGCCCGGGTCGACGCGGCGTCCGGCGATCACCTGGTCCTCCTGCTCCTGCTCGACGGGCATCACACGGTGTCCCCGCACCAGCAGCCGGTGGGAGTTCACGCCGGTGGGCGTGCACGTCAGCAGCGTGACGTAGTCCTGGGTGGGGTCGGGCTGGAGCTGGGAGTCGTCGTCGGGGTGGATCCGCGCGATGTGGTCCACCGCGTAGACCAGGCGCCGGCCGACGACGTCGAGCGAGAAGAAGTCGCCCGGCTTCAGGTTCTCGAGATGGGTGAACAGTTCGGCTGTCACGAGCCCCGAGTGCGCGGAGAGCACGGCGTGCGTGCCGACGCCTCCCACCGGCAGGGCGGTGCCGAACAGGTGCCCGACGCCGCGCAGCAGCACGTCGTCCGACGTGCCGTGATAGATGGGAAGCGTCAGGCGCAGCGACGGGACGGTGAGCTCGGCCATCACGTCGCCCGGCTGGGGGGACAGCTGCGAGCGGTACTCGCCGTAGGTGGCGTCGCTCGCGCCGGTGGTCCCCGCCGCGAGCCGGGCGTTGTACGCCTCGGCCTCCGCGAGCATCTGGTCCTTAGCCGGGCCGGGAAGCGCGGCCACGGCGTGCGCGTAACCCGTCAGCTCGGAGCTCTGCACGCGCTCGGCGAACCAGTTGGACGCCCCCGGGTACAGGAGGAGCCCGAGCCCCACGGCGACGAGCACCATGAGGGCGATCGTTCTACGGGACACGGGCACCTCCCTGCGCGGCGGAGGAAGGGTGCGGTCCGCCGGGCGACGGACCGCACCCCGCCCCTCGGGCCGTCAGCGCTGCGGCTGACGACGGGAACGGAACACCAGCACGCCCGCGGAGGCGAGCACCAGCAGGCCGCCGAGCGTGAGGAGTGCCGTGCCGGAACCACCCGTGAGCGGGAGGGTGAAGCCGGCGTTCTTCTCGACGTTGACGATGACGGCGGTCCAGCCGGTCTCGGATGCCGGGCCGGGGGCGACCGTGAAGGGCACTGCCTGGGCCAGGAGCTCGTAGCCTTCCGGCGCCGTGACCTCGACGAGGTAGTACGTCACGGCGGAGCCGTCCTGGTTCTTGGCCCGCAGGCCGTCGACGGTGAAGCTGCCGTCCTGGCCGGACGTCCACCGAGACTTCCCGTCGACCGTCACCTTGTTGGCGTGCGCGGCGTCGGTGTAGATCTCGAAGACTGCGCCCTCGAGGTGGTCAGCCTCGTTGAGGGCAGTGTCGAGGTTGTCCTTGTCGGCCGTCTTGAGGAACCTTGCGCCGCCCCACACGGTCTTGACCGTGTTCGAGGTAACTGTGCCGCCGTTGGTGAGGAGCGTCCCCGTGTTGGTGATCGTGCCGTCGCCGACGTCCGTGACCTTGGTGGCGAGGGTGAGGCGCACGTGGAGGTGGCCGACCTCGGAGGCGGCAGTGTCGTCGGCATCCGCGTCGGCCGGCACCGTGTTGCCCTTCCCGACCCACGCGTCAAGATCTGCCTTGGCCGCCTCGAGCTTGTCGAGACCCGGCTGGAGGAACTCCACCGTGACCGTGCCGCCCGCTCCCGTCGGTGAGGTGAGGGCGTAGTCGACGCCTGCCACGAGCCGGTAGGGGTCGTAGCCGGCGTCGCCCGGCTGCGCCGTGGCGGGGTAGGTCGCGTCGTACCCAGAGCCGGTCGTCCCCTCGAGGATCTCGACAAGGTGCCAGCCGTTGGCCCCGATGAACACGCTCGCGCCCGTGTACGTGAGGCGCGTGTCCAGGGTGTCCGTGACCTGGTAGGACGTGACCTGCTCGTCCGGCACGTCGGCGCGAAGCCACCAGCCCACCGTGTCGCCGAGCCCGGACGCGGTCGAGTCGTCGACGGCCTTGCGGACGCCGAGCTTCTCGTTCTTCGGGTACACGTGGACCGTGTAGAGCCACGACGAGGCCTCGTCCGGGTCCGTGAGCGGCAGCGTCACGAGGAACGGCTGCGACGGGACGACGCCGTCGGGCTGCGCGGTCTCCGTCACGAGATAGAGCCCGAGCGGCAGGCCCGCGAAGGTGACGATGCCCGGGCCGTCGTCCTCTGCCTCCCCGGTGACACCCGTCTCGGTGGTGGTCTTGGCGGCGAGGAGCGCCTGGCCGACGATCATGCTGCTGGCCGCGAGCCATCCGGCGTTCGTGCTCAGGTCGACGCCGTCGATCCTCTCGACCTTGAACGTCACCCCATCGATCGGTTCGGATGTGGGCGTCTTGAGCAGCCCGTCGGCGGGGGTGCCCGCGTTGGCGGACGTCTCGTGCTTGTGGACGATCAGCGTCGCGGTCTGGGCAGGGTCGACGGTCGCGGGGTTGACGTCGGCGGATGCGGGTGCGGCGAGGGCGCCGGCGCCGAGGAGCAAGGCTCCGACGGCGACGCCGGCCCACCCGACCCGGCTAGTTCGTGTGGTGGTGAACATCGTGATCTCTCCTTCGGGAGTGTCGTCAGGCGTGCGTCGGTGCGTAGCGGTCCGGCGGATCAGGTGCACCCCCTTCCCGAGGGCGGCGACCAGACGCTCCAGGTGTGGTGTCGGCCGCGGCGGCGAGGCGCTGCGAGCGAGGCCGCGAGCGCGAGGGCGAGCAGCGGGAGGGCGATCCGGTTGAAGGTGCGCCATGCGTCCTCGTCCGATCCGGCGAAGGGCAGCGGGAGGCGCGGCAGGTCGGTGACCTCGACGGTCCCGTCGGGCAGCACGCGCACCTGGGGCATCGCCGTGGTGGTGACGGTCCCGTTCGTCACCGTGAACCGGACCGGCTCGGCGAGCAGGGCGTAGCCGTCGGGGGCCTTGGTCTCGAGCAGCCAGTAGGTGCCGGGGGCCAGCGAGCGGATGGCGAACCGTCCGACGGGCGCTCCATTGCCGGCGACCGGGACGACCGCGTCCGGGATCTGCGCGCCCGGCCGGCCGCCGTCGTCGGCGAGCAGGGCGAACTCGGCGCCGTCGAGCGGCGGGGGAGTGCCGCCCTCGGCGGGGCCGACCTTCTGGATCAGTACGTCGGGGTAGCCGGCGTGGTTCGTGACCGTCACGACGACGGGGGTGCCCGCGGCCGAGGCGACGAAGGAGCCGCACGGGTCGGCGCTCCCGCAGGTGATCGTCGGGGAGCCCCAGATGACGCCCGGGACGGTCGGGAAGGTGGTCTCGGTGACCTTGACCGTGGCGCCGTCGGGCACCGAGATCCCGGTGACGGGAGCGCCGACCTTGACCTTCAGGGGCGTGGCCGCGACGCCGTCGACCGTGTAGCCGACGGTGAACTCGGTGCCGGCGGGGACGACGCCGGCGGCGGGACCGTCGAGCACCTTGGAGACGCCGAAGGTCGCCTTGGGTGCGGTGGTCGTGTTCGTGACGCG
>WRHK01000040.1 GCA_009783295.1 Promicromonosporaceae bacterium | reverse complement strand
CAGCACGACGTCGGCGCCCGGCGCGAGCGGGTTCTGCAGCAGCGGCGTGGCGAACGTGTTGTCGACCACGGTGCGCACCCCGCGCTCGCGGGCGGCGGCGAGCAGGGCGGGCAGGTCGGCCACCTCGAGCATCGGGTTGGTGGGCGACTCGAGCAGGGCGACGTCGGCGCCGTCGAGCGCCGCGACCACCTGGTCGGTCTCGGCGATGTCGACGCGGCGCACCTCGACGCCGTGGCGCGCGGCGAGGTCGTCCGCGAACCCGAGGCTGACCTGGTACGCGTGGCGGGGGACCACCAGCACGCCGTGGTCGGGCACGAGCGACAGCGCCGCGGCGACGGCCGCCATACCGGACCCGAAGACGATCGCCGGGTGGGCGGCCCCCTCGAGGCGGCCGAGGGCCTCCTCGAACGGCACCCACGTCTCCGTGCCGCCGCGCGTGTAGAGCAGCTCCGGGCCCGGGACGCCCTGCGACACGTACGTCGAGCTCAGCACCACCGGCGGGTTGACCGGACCGCCCTGGATGCGCGGCGGGCGGCCTGCGGTGACGGCGGTGGTGGCAGGGCTGAGCTCCTCGTGCGACGGCATGGCCGCAGCCTACGACGCGCTCACGACCCGGAACGCCGCCGCCTTGAGCAGCCGGTTGCGCACCGCCCGGTAGAGGCCGTCGTCTCGGGTAGGGCAGCGCGCGAAGATGCTCTCCACGCCCGGGCGGTCCAGCGTGCGCAGCGCGTCGAAGATCCCGCGGGCCAGCGCCTCGGGGTCGTCCGCGGAGCCGTAGGTGACCACCTCGCCCGTGCCGGCGAACGCGGAAGCCTCCTCGTCGAAGCACAGCACGGCCGCGTGGTCGAGCCCCTGCGCACGCACGTACGCCGCGGCCTGGGCGGCGTCCCCGTCCACGACGACGACGGGCGCCGCCGGCGCGTAGTGCCGGTACTTCATCCCGGGCGCGCCGGGCGCCTGGTCGGCCGCCATCTCGCCCACCACGGCGGGGTCCACCTGCACGTCGCCGAGCACCGCGCGCAGCTGCTCCAGCGACACCCCGCCCGGGCGCAGCAGCCGCGGCGGCGTCCTGGTGAGGTCCACGACCGTGGACTCCACGCCCACCTCGCAGGGGCCGCCGTCGAGCACCGCCGGGATCCGCCCGTCCAGGTCGTGCAGCACGTGCTGCGCCGTGGTCGGGCTGGGGGAGCCGGCCCGGTTGGCCGACGGCGCGGCCAGCGGCACGCCCGCGGCGCGCAGCACGGCCCGGAACGCCTCGTGGGCTGGGACGCGCACCGCCACGCTGTCGCGGCCCGCGGTCACGCGGTCGGGGATCACGTCGCGGCGCGGCAGCACGATCGTGAGCGGCCCCGGCCAGAACGCCGCCGCCAGCGCCCGGGCCTGGTCGGGCACGGACCGCACCACCCGCGGCAGGTCGTCCACCGACGCGACGTGCACGATGAGCGGGTTGTCGCTGGGGCGGCCCTTGGCCGCGTAGATCGCCCCGACGACGTCGGCGTCGAGCGCGTTGCCGGCCAGGCCGTAGACGGTCTCGGTGGGCAGGGCGGCGATGCCGCCGTCGCGCAGGACCGCGGCGACCGCCTCGATGTCGGCCGGGTCGTCGGCGTGGAGCAGGCGGGTCACTCGAGCGGCCCCAGCAGCGACTGGGCGACCGTGGAGTGCGCCGACTCGTCGTCGGACGGGTGGAAGATCCCCGCGAGCACGTCGCGGTACAGGCGGCCCAGCTCGGACCGGTTGAAGTACGTGGAGCCGCCGGAGGAGCGGATCGCCTCGTCGACCACGTAGCGGGCCGTCTCGGTGGCGCGCACCTTGATGCCTGCCGTCTGGCGGAACCACGCGGCGCCCAGGTTCTCGCCCGCGTCGATGGCGGCGGCCGCCTGCTCGACCTGCGGCCAGATGCCGTCCTGCGCGAGCGCCGCCGAGGCCAGGCGCCAGCGGATGTCGGGGTCCTGCGAGTACGCCTTGCCCGTCTTCATGGACTGGCGCTTGCGCACCGTCTCGACGGCCAGCTCGAGCGCGCGGTCGGCGATCCCGGCGTACACCGAGGCGAGCAGCAGCTCGAACGACGTGAAGATGCCCAGCACGTACGGGTCCAGCGACGGCCCCGGGGCCACCTTGCGCATCACGCGGTCGGCCGGGGCGTGGGCGCCGTCGAGCACCGTGGTGCGCGACTGCGAGGCCCGCATGCCGATCGTGTCCCAGTCGTCCAGGATCTCGAACCCGCCGCCGGCGCGCGTGACGAACGCGTGCACGATGACCGGGCTGTCCGGGTCGGTGGTGTCGTCCAGGCCCATGACGCCCAGGCGCGTCCAGCCGGGGGAGTTGGACGTGAAGATCTTCCGGCCGTGGAACGCGTACCCGCCGTCGGCGTCGGGCACCGCGCGCGTGCGCGAGCCCAGCAGCACCAGGTCGTTGCCCGCCTCCGAGTAGCCGAACCCGAACACCTCGCCCGCGAGCGCCTCCTGCAGCAGCCAGTCCATGGAGGAGTCGCCGCGGTCGTGCAGGAACCGCGCGACGCCGGTCCACACGTGGTGCATGTTGACCGCCAGCGCGGTGGCCGGGGCGGCGCCCGCCAGACGTCCCTGCTCGCGGGCCAGCTCGCGCAGGCCCAGCCCCGGGCCGCCCAGGTCGGCGGGCACGAGGGCCGCGAGGTAGCCCGCGGCCTCGAGGTCGGCGAGGTCGTCGTGGAAGTAGTCGTTGGCGCGGTCGTGCAGCGCCGCGCGACCCCGGATCGTGAGCAGGAGATCATCATCCAAGATCCGCGTTGGCATGAGGCTTTCCTATCACTACCGTTGCCACGCACGAGCGGCAACGGCGCTGCTCGGAGAAGGAGTGCGTCATGCTCGTCCGCAGCCAGTACCCGGACGTCGTCGTCCCCGACGTCACGCTGTACGACTTCCTGTTCGCGTCCCTGGACGCCGACGACCTCGCCCGCGTCGCCGTGGTCGACGGGCCCTCCGGGGCGACCACCACCTACGGCGAGCTCCGCGCCCAGGTCGACGCCGTGGCCGGCGCGTTCGCCGCCCGCGGGGTGCGCCCCGGCGACGTCGTCGCGCTGCACAGCCCCAACGTGCCCGCGTTCGTGCCGGTGTTCCACGGGCTGATGCGGGCGGGCGCGACCGTCACCACGGTCAACGCGCTGTCCACCGGGGAGGAGATCGCCCGCCAGCTGCGCGCCTCGGGCGCCCGCACGCTTGTCACGGTCCCCCCGCTGCTCGCCGCCGCCACCGCCGGGGCGTCCGCGGCCGGTGTGGGCGACGTCGTCGTGCTCGACGGCGCCGAGGGGTACCCGGCGCTCGCGGACCTGCTCGCCGCCGGGTCGCCGCCGCCGGAGGTCTCGCTGGACCCGGCCACGCACCTGGCGGTGCTGCCGTACTCCTCGGGCACGGTCGGGCTGCCCAAGGGCGTGATGCTCACGCACCGCAACCTCGTGGCGAACGTGCTGCAGTCGCTGCCGCTCATCGAGGCGAACGCCGACGACGTGATCCCGGCCGTGCTGCCGTTCTTCCACATCTACGGCATGACGGTGCTGCTCAACATGGCCCTGCACGTGCGGGCCCGGCTGGTCACGCTTCCGCGCTTCGACCTGGCGCAGTACCTCGAGGTGTGCGAACGGGAGCGCGCCACCTACCTGTTCGTGGCGCCGCCGATGATGCTCGCCCTGGCCAAGCACCCGCTGGTCGGGTCGCGCGACCTGTCGTCGGTGCGCGTGGTGCTGAGCGGCGCCGCGCCGCTGGACGGCTCGCTGGCCGACGCCGTCGCGACCCGGCTGGGCGCGCGCGTGGTGCAGGGCTACGGGATGAGCGAGATGAGCCCCGTGTCGCACGTCGTGCCCGTGGGCCGCCCCGACATCTCGTCCGGGTCGATCGGGCTGCTGATCCCCAACATGGTGGCGCGCGTGGTCGACCCGGCGACGGGCGAGGAGTCCACCGAGGGCGAGCTGCTGTGCCGCGGCCCGAACGTCATGGTGGGCTATCTCGGCGACGACGGCGCCACCCGCGACACCATCGACGACGAGGGTTTCCTGCACACCGGCGACATCGTGAGCGTGGACGCCCGCGGCGTGTTCACCGTGGTGGACCGGCTCAAGGAGCTCATCAAGTACAAGGGCTACCAGGTGGCCCCGGCCGAGCTCGAGGCGCTGCTGCTGCGCAACCCGCAGATCGCCGACGCGGCGGTGATCGGCCTGCCCGACGCCGAGGCAGGCGAGGTGCCGAAGGCGTACGTGGTGCCGGCGCCCGGGGCCACGTCGCTCACCGAGGACTCGGTCGCCGCCTACGTGGCCGCACGCGTCGCGCCCTACAAGAAGGTGCGGGCCGTGGAGATCGTCGAGTCGGTGCCGAAGTCGTCGTCGGGCAAGATCCTGCGCAAGGAGCTCCGGGCACGGGAGGCCGCGCGGCGCCTGCTGTGACGGTGGTTCGGCCCGTCGAAAGCCGGGTAGGGTCGCACCCGATGTCCGAGCAGCCCGCCCCCGCCCGCAAGACCCGCGTCGCCGTCCTGTTCGGCGGCCGCTCCGGCGAGCACGCCATCTCTGCCGCCACCGCGGCGGGCGTGCTGCGTGCCATCGACCGCTCCAAGTACGACGTGGTTCCCGTGGGGATCACGCGCGAGGGTCGCTGGGTGGTCGCCGCGGACGAGCCCGAGCGCTGGGAGCTGGCGCCCGGGCGCCTGCCCGAGGTGACGTCCGAGGACGGCGCCGAGGTGGTGCTGTCGCTCACGGCGGGGGAGCGCACCCTGCGGGTGCTGGAGCCCGGCCAGGTGCCGTCGCTGCTCGGCGAGGTCGACGTCGTCTTCCCGCTGCTGCACGGGCCGTTCGGCGAGGACGGCACGCTCCAGGGGCTGCTCGAGCTCGCCGACGTGCGCTACGTGGGACCGGGCGTGCTCGCCTCCGCCGTGGGCATGGACAAGCACTTCATGAAGCTCGTCCTGGAGGGCCAGGGCATCCCCGTCGGCCCGTACACCGTGATCCAGGCGCGCGACTGGGAGCACCACCCCGAGGAGGCGACGGCCGCCGTCGCCCGCCTGGGGCTGCCCGTGTTCGTCAAGCCGGCGCGTGCCGGGTCGTCGCTGGGGATCAGCCGCGTCGACGACCTCGCCGGGCTGCCCGCCGCGATCGCCGAGGCGCAGCGGCACGACCCGAAGGTCGTCGTCGAGCAGGGCATCGAGGGCCGCGAGATCGAGTGCGCCGTGCTGGGAGGCCGCCACGGCGGGCCCGCGCGGGCGTCGCTGCCGGGCGAGATCGTGGTGGACCACGGCGCGCACACCTTCTACGACTTCGAGGCCAAGTACCTCGACGAGTCGGCCGTGCAGCTCAGCTGCCCCGCCGACCTGCCCGACAAGGTCGTGTCGCAGGTGCGCTCTCTCGCCGTGCGCACGTTCGACGCCGTCGGCGCCGAGGGGCTGTCGCGCGTGGACGTGTTCGTCACGCCCGACGAGTCCGTCGTCGTCAACGAGATCAACACCATGCCCGGGTTCACGCCGTTCTCGATGTACCCGCGCATGTGGGCCGCGACCGGCATCGCCTACCCGGACCTGGTGGACGAGCTGATCCAGCTCGCGCTCGAGCGCCCGCTCGGCCTGCGCTGAGTCAGGGCACCAGCTCGGGGTTGAAGGGGTTGACCGCGACCTCCCAGCGGAACCCGTCAGGGTCGGCGAAGTAGCCCGAGTAGCCGCCCCAGCTGCGCTCCACGGCCGGCGTCACCGACGTCGCCCCCGCCGTCCGGGCGAGGGCGAGCACCGTGTCGACCGCCTCCGGCGTGCGCAGGTTGTGGGCGAGCGTGACCGGCGGGGTGCCGCCGCGGGTGACCGGGCCGATCTCCTCGGTCGCGTGCGCCTCGTCCCACAGGGACAGCAGCGTGTGCGGGCCCACCCGGAACATCAGAACCTCGCCGTCCTCCTCGAACTGCGGCGTCCAGCCGAGGCCGTCGACGTAGAAGCGGCGGGACGCGGCCAGGTCTGCGGCGACGAGCGTCACCAGCGAGAGGTGTTGGTCCATGCGGCCAGTCTGGGTCAGGAACAGGTCTTCGTCGCCTCGACGTGCAGCACGGCCTGGGCGAGGTCGGAGATGAACGACGTCGAGTGGTCCTTCGCGATCGACGGCGGCACGGTCACCTCGACGGCCGGGTTGCGGCCGAACGTCGTGAAGCGCCACGTGTCGTCGGAGCCCTCCTGGACGATCCAGTCGACCGTCCCGGCGCTCGACTCCACCTGCTGGCAGTCCGCCGACGGCCCGGGCGGCGTCACGCCGCAGCGCAGCGTCACGGCGGCTCCGCCTGCGCCCCACGCCGTCGTGCCCTGCGCGGCCGTGCGTGCCTGCTTGAGGTCGCCGGCGATGACGTCCGGCAGCGCGAGCATCACGGCGGCGCACTGCGGGTTCGCGGCGTCCGGGGCCGCCGTCACGTCGATGGTGGGCGTGCACGCGGCGAGCGCGGGGAGGCCGAGGGCAAGGATCGCGAGCAGGGGGACGACGCGGCGGAGCACGCCCACACCGTACCCGCGCCGCCTGCACCGTTAGGGTCAGGGCGTGACTGACCTGGTGCGCGACCTCGACGAGACGGCCCTCCTGGCCCGCATCTTCCCGCTCCTGCCCGCCGGCGAGGCCACGCTGGTGGGTCCGGGCGACGACGCAGCGGTGGTCGCCGCGCCCGACGGGCGCTACGTGGTGTCCACGGACGTGCTCGTCGAGGACTTCCACTTCCGCCGCCGCTGGTCCACCGGGTACGACGTCGGCGTGCGGGCCGCCGCGCAGAACCTCGCGGACGTCGCCGCGATGGGCGCCCGCCCGACGGCGCTGGTCGTCGCGCTGGCTATCCCGGGCGACCTCGAGGTCGCATGGGTCGAGGGGCTCGCGCAGGGGCTGGCCGACGCGTGCTCGCCCGCGGGGGCTGCCGTGGTCGGCGGCGACCTGTCGGGCGGGCCCGTCGTGCTCGTCTCCGTCGCGGTGCACGGCGACCTGGGCGGCCTGCCGCCCGTGCTGCGCTCGGGGGCCCGCCCGGGCGACGTGGTCGCGCACGCCGGGGTGCGGGGCGTCTCGGCCGCGGGCCTCGCGCTGCTGGAGGCCGGCGCCGCGTCACCGCGCGACGGCGGGCCGCTCGCGCCGTTCGTCGACGGGTTCCTGCGGCCCTCGCCGCCGCTCGCCGCCGGGCCCGCCGCGGCCCAGGCGGGCGCGACGGCGATGCTCGACGTCTCCGACGGCCTGCTGCGCGACGCCGGGCGCATCGCCCGGGCGAGCGGCGTCGCCGTCGACCTGTCGGCCGCGGCGCTGGCGCCGTACGCCGCCGCGCTGGCCCCCGCCGCGCAGGCGCTGGGGCTGGACGACGACGCCGCGCTCGCCTGGGTGCTCTCGGGCGGCGAGGACCACGGCCTGCTGGCCACGTTCACCGCGGGCGCGACCCTGCCGGACGGGTTCGTCCGCATCGGCACCGTGTGGGCGGCGGACGGCGCCCCGGGCAGCGTCACGGTGGACGGCCGCGCGCCGACCGGCGGGCCCGGGTGGGACCACTTCCGCGGCTAGCCGTCCTCGCTGGGCCGCCGCAGGACGACGCGCCCGCTCTCCAGGTCGACGTCCCAGTCCGGCGCGCCGCTGGGCGTCTGGTGCAGGTCGTGGCGCTGGCGCTCGAGCTCGGTCACGAGGTGCTCGCGGCTGGGCTGGAACACGTCCATGAGCTCGCCGAGCGCGCCGGCGAACCCGCCGGTGCCGGTCCGGCGGTCGTCGTGCGAGCGCTTGTGCGAGGCCACGCTTTCGAGGGTAGGGCGCGACGTTCGCGTCGACCAGAGGCCGTCTCGGCGACGCCGCGCCGTTCGGGGCCGTGGGGAGGCATGCCCGCGTCCCGTTTCCACAGCACGGTGTGGTGATCACAGCCTGGTGCTGTGGAAGCGGAACGCGGGCATGCCTCCCCGGCGCGAGCGCGCGCCGGAGTGGGACACAGGGAAGCGACTACCCCTGCGCCCACACGTACGCCGGCCGCAGCTCGATCGTGTCACCCGGCCCCGCGAAGTGGTCGGCCACCTCGCGCGCGCGCTCGGGGCTCGCGACGTCGACCAGGAAGAACCCTGCGAGGTGCTCGGCGGCCTCCGCGTACGGCCCGTCGGTCGCGACCGGGTCGCCGTCGAGGGAGCCCCGCAGCACCGTCGCCGACTCGGGGGCGGCCAGCGCCTCCGCCGCGACGAGCTCGCCGCGCGCCGACAGGTCGGCCAGGAACGCGTCGAACGCGGCGCCGTCGGCGGCCCGGCGCTCGGGCGGCACGGCACGCCCCGCGTCGGTGAAGTCGATCGTGGGGTGGCCCCACGGCTGGGGGTTGGAGTGGATGAGCACGACGTACTTCATGACGTCCTCCGAGAGGTCGGTCGGGCTTGACACCTGGATGACGCACACGCTGGCCCGGTTTCGACACGCTGTCGATCCGGGACGCCGCCGCCCGTCACCCCGGTGCAAGACTCACCACCGACGAGGGAGCACACCATGACCACGTACGTCGTCCTCATCAAGGGCGAAGCCTGGGAGCACAAGACCCCGGCCGAGATGTCGGAGCTGTTCGCCGCGCACGCGGTGTTCGCCAAGAAGCTCGCCGAGCGCGGGCACACGATCACGCTCACATACCCGCTCGAGCACTCGAGCACCGCACGCTCGCTGCGCCGCACGCCGGGCGGCGTCGTCGTCACCGACGGGCCGTTCGCCGAGTCGGCCGAGCAGGTCGCCGGCCTCTACGTCGTCGAGTCCGACGACGTCGACGACCTGGTCGACTGCGCCCGCACGATCGCCGACGTCGAGACCGGCGTCGAGGTGCGGCGCACAGGGGACCCGGACCAGCAGTGACCACACCGCTCGAGGCCGCGCTGCGCGACGACTGGGGCCGCCTCCTGGCCCTGCTCGTCGCGCAGTTCCGCCGCCTGGACCTCGCCGAGGACGGGCTGGCGGACGCCTTCGAGGCGGCGGCGCGCACGTGGCCCGAGACGGGCGTGCCCGACAACAGGCCCGCGTGGCTGCTGACGGCGGCGCGACGACGCATCCTCGACGCCCGCCGGCGCGAGGCCACGCTCGCGCGCCGCACGCCGCTCCTGGAGGTGGACGCGCGCGTCGCCGAGGACGCCCAGCGCGTCATGGCCGACGCCGGTGAGGCCGTCACCGACGAGCGGCTGCGCCTCGTGCTGCTGTGCGCCCACCCGGCGCTCTCGCGCGAGGCGGCGGCCGCGCTCACGCTGCGGCTCGTGCTGGGCGTGAGCACCGAGGACGTCGCGCGGCTGTTCCTCCAGCAGACCACGACGATGGCGGCCCGGCTCACGCGCGCCAAGCAGCGCCTGGCGGGGGAGCGGTTCGAGGTTCCGGGGCCGGCCGAGCTGCCGGGCCGGGTGGGGCGCGTGGCCGACGTCGCCTACCTCGCGTTCACCGCCGGGTACGCGCCGGGCTCGGGCCCCGACGTCGTGCGCACGGAGCTGGCCGGCGAGGCCGTGCGCCTGGTGCGGGTGCTGCGCGGGCTCGTCGCCCCCGACGCCGAGCTCGACGCGCTGCTCGCGCTCATGCTGCTCCAGCACTCGCGCCGCGACGCCCGCGTGCGCGCCGGCGAGCTCGTGCTGCTGCCCGACCAGGACCGCGCCCTGTGGCACGCCGACGAGATCCGCGAGGCCCTGCAGGTGCTGTCCCCGCTGGTCGGGGCGCCGCCCGCCCCCTACCTGCTGCAGGCCCTGATCGCCGCCGAGCACGCGACGGTGCCGTCGTCGGCCGCGACGGCCTGGGACCGCATCGTGGCCCGCTACGACGAGCTGCTCGCGCTGGGCGACTCACCGGTGGTGCGGCTCAACCGCGCCGTGGCCGTGGCCCAGCGCGACGGGCCCGAGGCCGGCCTGGCCGCGCTCGACGGCGTGGTGCTGCGCGGCCACCGGCTGCCCGCGGTGCGCGCCGAGCTGCTGGCCCGCGCCGGGCGGACCGACCTGGCGCGCGACCAGTTCGACACCGCGATCGCGCTGTGCGGCAACGACGCCGAGCGCGAGGCGCTCAGGAGGCGGCGCGACGGTACCGCAGCTCCGTGAGCGGGGTGCCGCCGAACTCGTCGATGCGCTCGACGCCGTCCGGGTGGAAGCCGTGGCGGCGGTAGAAGTGCTGGGCGCGCTCGTTGCCGTCGAGCACCCAGAGGGTCATGGTGGCGCTGGCGGGAACCTGCAGCAGCACCGTGCGCATGAGCTCGCGGGCGACGCCCCGGCCCCACGCCCCCGGGACCAGGTACATGGCGTAGAGCTCATGGGTGCCCGGGTCCGCGTCCTCGTCCGAGGAGGGGCCGAAGCTGGCGAAGCCGAGCGTCGTGCCGCCCTGCTCCGCGACCAGGACGGTGCTCCGCGCACCGGGGGACAGCGCCGAGAGCCAGCGCTGCGCGCGCACCTGGGGGTCGAGCTCCGCAAGATAGTCGTCAGGGAGCAGTCCCGCATAGGCGCCCTGCCACGACGTGACGTCCACCTGCGCGATGCGCGGCGCGTCGTCGGGTGTGGCCGCCCGGATGGTCACGCCGTCGAGATCCACCGTCATGCGGAACAGACTGCGCCAGACCATGCCAGGTGCTCAACCCCTTTTGGGGTTTTCTTCACGAATTCTTGGCAAACGCCCAGCATCAGGGCAAGGAAAAAGCCCGCCGGGGCGACCCGACGGGCTCTTTCACGTGATGCTCAGACGGCGCGGGTGACCTTGCCGGCCTTGAGGCACGAGGTGCACACGTTCACGCGCTTGGGCGTGCCCGCGACAACGGCGCGCACGCGCTGGATGTTCGGGTTCCAGCGGCGCTTGGTGCGGATGTGGGAGTGCGAGATCGAGTGCCCGAAGCCCGGGCCCTTGCCGCAGACGTCGCAGTTGGCAGCCACGGAGTCTCCTGAGTGTCGTGCACGCGGTCAGCTGAGCGGTTCCGCGCAGCACCGACGTGGTGTTGGAAAAGGTTTTGGGTCCAGCAGGCGCCGGACAACCACGACAGGATACCCGACGCCGAGGCTCGGTTCCAACGTGGGTTCGGTCACCTGACGCCGTGCACAGGCCGCGCCGTGGGTCCCGGCGGACAAGGCTACCGTGGGCACCGACCCCATCCGCCCACGAAGGAGCACAACGTGCCGGACGCCGACGCGCGCGTGACAGACGTCGTCGACGCCGCGGTGGTCCGTGCCTGGGCGCGGCTCGCCGCCGGCGCGCTGGGCCGGGAGCGGGCCGCCATCGACCAGGTGAACGTGTTCCCCGTCCCCGACGGCGACACGGGCACCAACCTGCACCTCACCGCGCGCGAGGGCGCCCGGGCCGTGGCCGGGGCGCCGGACGACGCCGGGGCCGCCGCCCTGCTGCGCCGCTTCGCCCGGGGCGCGCTGCTGGGGGCCCGCGGCAACTCCGGGGTCATCCTTTCCGAGTGGCTGCGCGGCCTCGCCGTGGCCGCCACGCGCGGCGACGCGCTGGCCCGGGCTCTCGACGTCGCCGCGGGCTGCGCGCGCTCGGCCGTCGCGCACCCCGCCTCGGGCACCATCCTCACGGCCGCCGACGTCGCCGCCGCGGCCGCGCGCGACGTCGCCGCCAGGCCGGGGGCCGGGGGCGACGAGGTGCTCGAGGCCGCCGTCCGGGGTGCGCGCGAGGCGGCGCTGTCGTCCGTCGCGACGCTCGCCCCGCTCGCGCAGGCCGGGGTGCTCGACGCCGGGGCCTGCGGGCTCGTGCTGGTGCTGGACGCGCTCCGGGTGGCGCGGCACCTCACGGTGGCGCCGCCCCTGGAGGCCGAGCCGCTCGAGGTGGCCGACATCGTCGACACCCCGCACGCGGCCGCCGGAGGGGCCGTGTCGGTGGCGACGACGACGATGCTGGCCGTGATGCCCGTGACCCTCGGCCTGGACCTGACCGGCCACACCGCCGCGCCGCCGGCCGGGCAGCCGTTCCCGGCGCACGAGGACCACGAGCACTCCGACGCCGACGAGCTCGAGGTCATGTTCGTGCTGCGGCGCCCCGCCGGCGCGCACGAGTTCGCGGAGGGCGGCGTGGCCGGGGCGCTGCGGGCGGACCTCGCGGCGGTGGGCGGCTCGGTCGTGGTCGTCGGCGGCAGCGACCTGGGGGACGCCGACGGCGACTCCGCGTGGCAGGCCCACGTCCACACGCCCGACCTGGCCGCCGCCCTCGCCGTGGCGCGGCACTGGGCCGTACGCGGGCGGGTCGAGCCCGTGCACGTGCGGCACCTGGCGGTCCCCGACGGCAGCCTCACGGTCGTGGCGGCGACGGCCGCACCGGTGCTCGCCGCCGAGCTCGCGCGGGCGGGCGCCGTCGTGCTGGTGCCCGTGCCGCCCGTCGGGGTCGCCGCGCGGGACCTCGCGCTCGCCGCGCTCGGGTCGGGGCCGCGCACCGCGCTGGTGCTCGGGCCCGCCGTGGAGGCCGTCGGCGCCGCCGTCGCGCGGCTCGCGGCCGAGCACGAGGACGGCGCGCTGCCGTCCGACGTCGTCGCGCTGCCCGCCCCGACGGACGTGCACGCCGCCGTGGTCGTGGCGGCGCTGGCCGCGGCCGCAGACGACCCGGGCACCGACGCCGTCGACGCAGTCCGCGACGCCCTGCGGGGCCTGCGGACCGCCACCACGGACGCCGCGGACGCCCCGGCCGCGCTCGGCGCGCTGCTGGCCGGCGGCGGCGAGGTGGTCACGCTGCTCGCCGACGACGGCGTGGGCTCCACGGACGCGCTCGAGGACGCCGCCACGGCTGCGGGCGCGGAGTGCGTGGTGTTGCGTACCGGCCGCGCGGGGACGGGCGTGGCGATCGGGGTCGAGGGATGAGCCGACTCGCGGAGCCGCTGGCCCGGCTGCTGGGCACGCGCACCGCGAACGCGCTGGCCAAGCTGGGGCTCGTGACGGTCGACGACCTGCTGCGTCACTACCCGCGCCGCTACGCCGACCCCGGCCAGCCCACCGACATCGGCTCGCTCCAGCTGGGCGAGCACGTCTCGGTGCTCGCGCACGTGGTCCACGCCCGGGTCGCCTCGTTCGCCAGCCGCGGCGGCGCCCGCCTGGAGGCGGTGGTGACCGACGGGCAGCACCAGCTCACGCTCACGTTCTTCGGCAAGAGCGCCGGCGCCCTGCGCTACCACGAGCAGCGGCTCACGCCGGGGGCGTCAGGCGTGTTCAGCGGCACCGTGGGCGAGTACCGCGGCAAGCGGCAGCTCACGCACCCCGACTACCTGATGATCGGCGCCGAGGTCGAGGACGACGAGACCGCGCTGTACGAGGCCAGCCGCCCCATCCCCATGTACCCGGCCACGGCGTCGATGCAGACGTGGAAGATCCAGCGCTGCGTGCGCACCGTGCTCGACACCCTCTCCGAGGACGACGTGCCCGACCCGGTGCCTGCCGCCGTGCGCGACCGTGCCCACCTGCCCGGAAGGCTCGACGCCCTGCGCCTGGTGCACCGGCCCGCCACCAGCGCCGACGCGCACCAGGGCCGCCACCGGCTGCGGTTCGAGGAGGCGTTCGTGCTGCAGGCCGCGCTCGCCCAGCGGCGGGCGCGCACCGCGGCCGAGGACGCCACGGCGCGGCCCGCCCGCCCCGGCGGCCTGCTCGACCGGTTCGACGCCGCCCTGCCGTTCACGCTCACCGACGGGCAGGTCGCCGTCGGCAAGGAGGTCGCCGACGACCTCGCGCAGGCCCGGCCCATGCAGCGGCTGCTGCAGGGCGAGGTCGGCTCGGGCAAGACGGTCGTGGCGCTCCGCGCGATGCTCCAGGTGATCGACGCCGGCGGCCAGGCCGCGCTGCTCGCCCCCACCGAGGTGCTCGCCGCGCAGCACGCCCGCACGCTGCGCGCGATGCTCGGGCCGCTCGCCGAGGGCGGGCTGCTCGGGGGCGACGCCGACGGCACGCGTGTCGCGCTGCTGACCGGGTCGCTCGGGGCCGCCGCCCGCAAGGAGGCGCTGCTCCAGGCGGCCTCGGGGGAGGCGGGGATCGTGGTCGGCACGCACGCCCTGCTGGGCGAGCACGTCCAGTTCGCCGACCTGGGGCTCGTGGTCGTCGACGAGCAGCACCGATTCGGCGTCGAGCAGCGCGACGCCCTGCGCGCCAAGGGCCGCGTGTCGCCGCACCTGCTGGTCATGACCGCCACCCCGATCCCGCGCACGGTCGCCATGACGGTGTTCGGCGACCTCGAGGTGTCGTCGCTGACGCAGATCCCGGCCGGGCGCTCCGGCATCCAGACCGTCGTCGTGCCCGCCGGCAACCCTCGTTGGCTGGAGCGCACGTGGCAGCGGGTCCGCGAGGAGGTCGACGCCGGGCACCGCGCCTACGTCGTCTGCCCACGCATCCACCCCGACTCCCCGGGGTCCCCGGAGGCCCCCACGGCCATCGCCGAGTCCGACGACGCCGACCTGGTCGGCCCCGGCGGTCCCGGCGAGGAGGGCGGGAACGCGCCCCTGCGGGCCGTGCTCGAGGTCGCCGAGGCGCTGCGCGCCACCCCGGCGCTCGCGGGCCTCGAGGTCGACGTGCTGCACGGCCAACTGCCCCCCGCGGAGAAGGACGCCGTGATGGCCCGCTTCGCCGAGGGCACCTCGCAGGTGCTCGTCTCGACCACCGTGATCGAGGTGGGCGTCGACGTGCCCGAGGCGACCGTCATGGTGGTCTACGACGCCGACCGGTTCGGCCTGTCCCAGCTGCACCAGCTCCGCGGGCGCGTGGGCCGCGGCTCGGCGGCGGGCCTGTGCCTGCTGATCTCCGCCGCCGAGCCTGCCACGCCCGCTGCCGCCCGCGTCGAGGCGCTCGCCGAGACGACGGACGGGTTCCGCCTGGCCCAGCTCGACCTCGAGCTGCGTGCCGAGGGCGACGTGCTCGGCGCCGCCCAGTCGGGCCGCACCAGCGGGCTGCGGCTGCTCCGCGTCGTCAAGGACGCCGACCTGATCGAGGAGGCGCGCCGGGAGTCCGCCGACGTCGTCGCCGCCGACCCTGACCTAACGGACCACCCGGCGCTCGCCGACGCGATCGCGGCGCAGCTCGACGCCGGCCAGGAGGAGTTCTTGGAGCGGGCATGAGCGTAGACCTGGACCTCGAGGTGCACCGCGGCGAGCTGGTGGCGTACTGCTACCGGATGCTGGGCAGCGTCCACGACGCCGAGGACCTGGTGCAGGACACCCTGCTGCGCGCCTGGCGGGCTCGCGACAACTACGACCCGGCCCGCGCGAGCGTGCGCACGTGGCTGTACCGGATCGCCACGAACGTCTGCCTCACCGCGCTCCAGCAGAGGGCGCGCCGTCCGCTGCCCTCGGGCCTCGGGGCCCCCAGCACGGACACCGAGACGCCCCTGGTGCCCGCCCCCGACATCCCCTGGCTCGAGCCCTTCCCCGACGCCCGGTACGACGCCGACGTGCGCGGCGACGTCCGGCTGGCCCTCGTGGCCGCGCTCCAGCTGCTCCCGGCCAAGCAGCGCGCCGCCCTGGTGCTGCGCGACGTGCTCGACCTCAGCGCCGCCGAGGTGGCCGAGCAGCTCGGCACCAGCGTCGCGGCCGTGAACAGCGCGCTCCAGCGCGCCCGGGCTGCCCTCGCGGGCCACGACGACACGACCGCCGTCGCCGAGCCGGGCGACCCGCAGGCCCGGGCCGCCGTCGAGCGGTACGTCGCCGCGTTCGAGGCGGCCGACGTGCCGGCGATCGTCCGGCTGCTGACCGACGACGTCGTCATGGAGATGCCGCCCGTCGACCTCTGGTACCGCGGCACCGGCGACTACGGGCTGTTCCTGGAGCGGATCTTCCGCGACCGCGGGCGGGAGTGGACCACGCGCGTGGTCGAGGCGAACGGGCAGCCGGCGTTCATGGCCTTCCGACCGGGGCCCGACGGGCCGCAGCCCCACTCGGTGCAGGTGCTCACCGTGCGCGACGGCCTGGTGGCCCGCAACGCCGTGTTCGCGGACCCCTCCGTGGTCGGGTTGTTCCTGCCGCGATGAGTTCGGGCGCGCTCGCCGGTACGTACGGGTGAACCTCCCTACCACCAAGGAGTCACCATGAGCGTCATCGTCATCCAGTTCGTCAGCCTCGACGGGTTCGTCAGCGACCCGGACGGGTCCGAAGGCACCCCCGGCGGCGGCTGGGCGTTCCGCCACGGCCGCGAGGAGGTCGAGAACGACAAGTTCCGGCTGGGCGCCACCCTCGACGAGGGGACCCTGCTGCTCGGCCGCCGCACCTGGCAGCACTTCGCGGAGCTCTGGCCCTCGCGCGACGACGCGTTCTCGCGCCGCATGAACGCCGTGCCGAAGCTGGTCGCCTCGCACACCCTGACGGACGTCTCGGCGTGGGCGCCGTCCACCCTGGTCAAGGGCGACGTCGTCGACGCGGTGCGCCGCGAGCCGGGCGACGTCATCGTGGCCGGGAGCCTGGGCGTGGTGCGGGCCCTGCAGGCGGCCGACCTCGTGGACGAGTACCGCCTGCTGGTGCTCCCCACGGTGCTGGGGGCGGGCGAGCGCCTGTTCCCGGACGGCTTCCCGCGCACCTACCTGACCACGGTCTCGTCCGAGATGAACGGCATCGCGGCGGTGCTCAGCTGCTACCGGGTCGACCGCACGCCTCAGGCGAGCTCGCGCGGGTAGACGACGACGTCGACGAGCGCGCCGTTGCGCCACACCGTGACCTCGGCGCGTCGTCCGATGGCGGCCTCGACCATGGCCCGCTGCAGGGCGGTGACCGACGCGACGGGCTGCCCGTCGAGCGAGATCACGACGTCACCGCGGCGCAGCCCCGCCTCCGCGGCGGGGCTGCCCCCGGTGACGTCGGCCACCTGGAGGCCGGTCGGCGCGCCGACCTTCGCCGCGACAGGCGGCGCGAGCGGCACCTGCGCGCCGACGATCCCGAGGAACGCCCGGCGCACCCGCCCGGTGGTCATGAGCTGCGTGACGATGCCGCGCGTGGTCGCGTTGATCGGCACCGCGAGCCCGACGCCGATGCCCGCCACGGCGGTGTTGACGCCCACCATGCGCCCGGCGCTGTCGGCCAGCACGCCCCCGGAGTTGCCGGGGTTGAGCGCGGCGTCGGTCTGGATCACCTCGTCCACCACCCGGCCGTTGCCCGTGGGCAGCGACCGGCCCAGCGCCGAGACGATCCCGGCCGTGACGCTGCCCGCGAGCCCCAGGGGGTTGCCGAGCGCCACGACCAGCTGCCCCACGCGCAGCCGCGCCGCGTCGCCCAGCGTCACGGGAGACGGCACCTCCCCGCGCGCGTGCAGCACGGCGAGGTCGGACAGCGGGTCCCGCCCGACGACGTCGGCGCGCACGTGGGTGCCGTCGCTGAACGTGGCGTCCGCGACCTCGGCGCCGGCCACCACGTGCGCGGACGTCAGCAGGAACCCGTCGGCGGTGACCACGCTCGCCGAGCCCGCGCCCGCCCCGCGGGGCAGCGTCACGGCCAGGCTGGCCACGCTCGGCAGCACGGCGTCGGCGACGGCCACCACCGCGCGCGAGTACGCGTCGAGCAGGTCCGCGTCGTCCTCGGGTTCCAGGGCCATGTCAGGAGAGCGTCCCGGACGGTCCCGTTGTGCCCGGTGTTCGCCGTCGGCGCAGCGTCCGTGGCAGGCTCGCCCACATGACCAGGATCGTGGCCGGCACCGTCGGCGGGCGCACCCTCCAGGTGCCCCCCAAGGGCACCCGGCCCACGAGCGAGCGCACCCGCGAGGCGATCTTCAGCCGTCTGGCCCACTACGACGTGCTCGAGGACGCCCGCGTGCTCGACCTCTACGCCGGGTCCGGGGCGCTCGGGCTCGAGGCCGCGTCGCGCGGGGCCGCGTCCGTCACGCTCGTCGACACCGCGCGCGGGGCAGTCGACGTCGCCCGGCGCAACGTGGCCGCGCTCGGGCTCGGCTCCGTGGTGCGCGTCGTCGGGGACGACGCCGGGCGGTTCGCCGCCGGGCTGGCCGCCGCGCCGGGGGAGCCCCTCGACCTGGTGTTCCTCGACCCGCCCTACGACCTGTCCGAGGCGGCGCTCGCGACCGTGCTCGCCCACCTGGTGACGCCCGGGGTGCTGGCGGTGGGGGCCGTCGTCGTGGTGGAGCGGTCCACGCGAAGCCCCGAGCCGGCCTGGCCCGCAGGGATGGAGCCGATGGCCCGGAAGGACTACGGCGAGACGGCGGTGTACTACGCGGAGCCGGTTCCTGCGGCCCGCTGAACCCCGCCGAAACCGGCCCGACCGGCCCCGCCTCCGCGGTTCGCGGCGCGCGCGTGCGTAGCGTCGTGGCGTGACCATCGCCGTCTGCCCCGGGTCGTTCGACCCGTTCACCCTCGGCCACCTCGACGTCGTGCGGCGCGCACGCCGGCTGTTCGACGTCGTCGTCGTGGGCGTGGCGAAGAACGCCGGCAAGACGGCCCTGCTCCCGCTCGACACCCGCGTGGAGCTGGTCCGGGCGGCCCTGGCCGCCGACCCCGCGACGGCCGACGTGCGCGCCGAGGTGGTGCCCGGGCTGGTCGTCGACTTCTGCCGCGACCTGGGGGCCGCGGCGATCGTGCGGGGCCTGCGCGGGGGAGCGGACCTCGACGCCGAGGCCCCCATGGCGCTCATGAACCGGCACCTGTCCGGCGTCGAGACGGTGTACGTCACGGGCGACCCCGCCCTGTCGTACGTCGCGTCGTCGCTGGTCAAGGACGTCGCACGGCACGGCGGAGCGATCGACGACCTGGTGCCCGACGGCGTCGCGGCGGCAGTCCGCGCGGCGCTGGCGGCCCAGCAGCAGTAGCGAGCAGGAGGAACCACCATGTCCCAGCAGGAGATCGGCACCCTGTCCCCGTCGGCGCTCCTCGACGTGCTCGAGGAGCTGACGGCGCTCGTCGAGAACGCGAAGCCCGTGTTCATGTCGAGCGACGTCCGCCTGGACCGCCAGACGCTCACCGGCCTCGTCGACGAGCTGCGCCACGGGCTGCCCAGCGCCGTCGAGCGGGCCGACGACGCCCTGCGCGACGCGCGCACCGAGCTCGAGGACGCGCGCCGCCAGGGTGAGGAGGTGCTCGCCGCGGCCCGCCAACGGGCCCTCGAGCTCGTCGAGCACGAGCAGGTGGTGGCCCAGGCGACGGCCCGTGCGGCCGACATCGTCGCGGAGGCGGAGCGCGAGGCCCAGACCCTGCGCTCGAACGCCGACAAGTACTGCGACGGGCGCCTGGAGAGCTTCGAGCAGGACCTGGAGGGCCTCATGGGGCAGGTGCGCGCCGGGCGCGCCCGCCTCGCGGAGCGGCTCGGCCCGGAGGTCGGGCGGCTGCGCTGGGAGCAGGTGCGCCAGCCCGACTGGCCGGAGGACCGCGAGGACTGACGCGGCGCGCGCGGGGCGCAGTCGCGCGTGGCGGGCGTCACCGCCCCACCGCGTTGGCCGACGCCTCCCGATGGCATAGACTCGTGCGCTGGCCCTCGACGGGCCGCTTTCCTCTCCCCAGCACCACCCATCCTGACCGGAGCCTGCCATCAGCACCGAACCGCGCTCGCCGCTCGTGCTCGACACGCACGAGCTCTCGCGGCGTCCCGGCACCATGCGCGAGTTCGCTCGCGTCGTGCCCGCGCCCGCGGACCTCGGCACGGCGGTCATCGGCATCCCCGAGGGGTCGGACCTCACCGTGGGTCTGCGCCTCGAGGCGGTCATGGAGGGCGTCCTGATCTCCGGCGTCGTGCGCGGCACGGCCGTCGGCGAGTGCGTGCGGTGCCTGGACCCGGTGTCCGAGGAGGTCACCGTGCGGGTCCAGGAGCTGTTCGGGTACGCCGAGCGCGTGCACGCGGCCCAGGAGGCCGGCGACGACGAACTGGAGGACGAGGAAGCGGTTCTCGACGGGGACCTGGCGGACCTCGAGCCTGCGGTTCGGGATTCCGTCGTGACTGCACTACCATTTCAACCGCTGTGCCGTCCGGACTGCCCCGGCCTGTGCTCCATCTGTGGAGCACGCCTCGCGGACGACCCGGACCACACCCATGACGTCGTCGACCCTCGCTGGTCGGCGTTGCAGGCTGTGCTCGAGCAGACGAGCACGGCCGACGAGACGAAAGAGAGCTAGCCGTGGCTGTTCCGAAGCGCAAGATGTCGCGCAGCAACACCCGTGCGCGCCGCTCGCAGTGGAAGACCACCGCGACCGCCCTCACGACGTGCCCGAACTGCAAGGGGCAGAAGCTGTCCCACACCGCGTGCCCCACCTGTGGCACCTACAAGGGCCGCCAGTACGCCGAGGCGCTGCGCACCGAGCACGCGGGCTGATCCGCCCGTGACCGGCTCCGCTATCCCGGCGCCGACCGCTCTTCTCGAGAAGCTCGGGGTCCATCTGGACCCCGAGCTTCTCGTGCTTGCCCTGACCCACCGGTCGTTCGCGCACGAGGCCGGCGGCATCCCGCACAACGAGCGGCTGGAGTTCCTGGGCGACTCGGTGCTGGGCGTGGTCGTGACGGAGGCGCTGTACCGCCGCCACCCCGACCTGCCCGAGGGCGAGCTCGCCAAGATGCGCGCCGCCACCGTGTCGCAGCGCTCGCTCGCCGCGGTCGCCCGCTCGCTGGACCTCGGGTCGTACGTGCTGCTGGGCAAGGGCGAGAAGCGCACGCGCGGGTTCGACAAGGACTCGATCCTGTCTGACACCGTCGAGGCGCTCATCGGGGCCACCTACATCTCGCACGGGCTCGAGCCCACGCGCGCGCTGGTGCACCGCCTGGTCGACACGACGCTGGACGCCGCCGCCGACCTCGGCGCCGGCCTGGACTGGAAGACGTCGCTGCAGGAGGCCGCCGCCGAGCGGGGCTACGCCGCGCCCGTCTACCACGTCGACGCCGAAGGCCCCGAGCACGCGCGCGTGTTCCACGCCCAGGTGACCGTCGGGCCCGTGATGGGGCTCGGCGACGGCACGGCGAAGAAGCACGCGGAGCAGCAGGCCGCCGAGCGGGCGTACCGGGCGCTGGACGACCTGCCGGCCGCGCCTGCCGCCACCCCCGACCCGGGTGCCTGAGCTCCCCGAGGTCGAGACCGTCCGCGACGGGCTCGAACGCCTGGTGGTCGGCGCGCGCGTGCGCGACGTCGAGGTGCTGCGCGGCTACAGCGTGCGCCGGCACGACGGCGGCCCCGAGTCGTTCGCCGACCAGCTCCGCGGGCGTACGCTCACCGGCGCTGCCCGCCGCGGCAAGTTCCTGTGGCTCCCGCTCGACGACGCGTCCGCCCTGCTCGCCCACCTGGGCATGTCCGGCCAGCTGCTGGTGCGCGACGGCGCCGACCCGTGGGTGCACCCGCACCTGCGCGTCCGGCTGCACCTCGACGCTTCGCCGTCGGGGGCGACGGCGCTCGACTTCGTCGACCAGCGCACCTTCGGGTACCTCGCCGTCGCCGACCTGCTGCCCACGCCCGACGGCGACGACGTCCCCGCGCCCGTGGCACACGTGGCCCGCGACCTGCTCGACCCGCTGCTTGCGCCGGGCACGCCGGGGCGGGCGGCCGTCGTCGCGGCGGTCCGACGTCGTCGCACCGGGATCAAACGCGCGCTGCTCGACCAGACCGTGGTGAGCGGCGTCGGCAACATCTATGCCGACGAGGCGCTCTGGCACGCCCGCCTGCACCACGCGCGGGCCACGGACCGGCTGCGTCCCGTCGAGGTGGCGCGGCTGCTCGACGCGGCGGAGGCCGTGATGCGCGAGGCGCTCGCCGTCGGCGGCACCAGCTTCGACGCCCTCTACGTCAACGTGAACGGGGAGTCGGGGTACTTCTCCCGCGGCCTGGAGGTCTACGGCCGCGAGGGCGAGCCGTGCCGCCGTTGCGGCACGCCGATCCGCCGCTCGCCGTTCATGAACCGCAGCGCCTACTGGTGCCCCGTCTGCCAACCGGCCCCGCGAGGAGCCAACGCCCACCCGTGAGGGTGCGGCCTTCTATCTCGGGCCCCCGTGCGCTATCTCGCGCCCGCCCGCTCTATCTCGCGAGTTAGCGCACGAGCCCGCGAGTTAGCGCACGAGCCCGCGAGTTAGCGCACAAGCCCGCGAGTTAGCGCACAAGCCCGCGAGTTAGCGCACAAGCCTGTGAGATAGCGCCCGTCACCGCACCACCAGGTTTCGCAGCCCCGTCCCGGCCCTCCACGCCCGCACCTGTGCCGTCAGGAACTCCGCGGCCCCCTGTGGGCGGCCTCCCGCGACGTGCGGCGTGATGATCAGGTGCGGGGCGTCCCAGAGCGGGGACGCCTCCGGGAGCGGCTCCGTCTCCGTGACGTCGAGGGCGGCGCCCGCGAGCGCGTCCGAGCGCAGGGCGGCGACGAGTGCCTCCTCGTCCACGGTCGCCCCGCGGCCCACGTTGACGAACCGCGCGTGCGGCGGCAGCAGGGCGAGCGTCGCCGCGTCGAGGGCGTGGCGGGTCGCGGGGGTGGCCGGCAGCAGCGAGATCAGCACGTCGGTCGCGGGGAGCAGCGCCGACAGGTCGGGCTCGGCGACGACGGGGAAGCCGTGCCGCTCGCCGGCGGTGCTCGCCACGCCCGTGACCCGGGCGCCCAGCGCGGCGAGCAGCGGGGCCAGGCGGGCGGCGATCGAGCCGAAGCCCCAGATGGTCACGCGGGCGCCGTCGAGCGTGAACGTGGACCCCGTCTCGGCCGAGGCCTGCTCCTTGCCCAGCCCGCGGTCCCACACGTGCTCGCGCTGCGCGGCGAGCGAGGCGTCGATCCGGCGCACGGTCGCGAGCACGAGCGCGAGGGTGTGCTCGGCGACGGTGCCGTCGTGCAGGCCGCGGCCGGAGCTGATGACGACGTCGGGCGCGAACCCCGCGGCGAGCACGGCGTCGGGCCCGGCCGTGAGCGTCTGGACCCAGCGGAGGCGGGTGAGGCGGCGTGCGGCGTCGGTGAGCACGCGCGCGGGGGAGGCCCACGTGACCAGCACGTCGGCGTCGAGGTGCTCGTCGGGGATCGGGTGGCGCATCACGTACGGGACCACGACGTCGGCGGCGTCGTCGAGCTGCGGGGCGGAGTCGAACGGAACGTTGCCGGGCACCAGGATCTTCACGCCGCGCACGCTACCGCCGGGGCGCCGATCGCGGCGCGCCCCCGGCCGAGCCTGGCGAAACCTGTCAACGTATCGTTGACACATGGACGACGACGACCTGAGGACACGCATCGCGCGCGCCGTCGAGGGGGCCCAGCCCGACCTCGCGGACCGCCTCACCGACGACCCCGCCGCGCACCTCGACCTGGTCGCGCTCCACCAGGCCGCGACGGTCGAGGCCGCCGCCCTCCTGTCGACGGCGATCGGCTCCGCCCGGCACGCGGGCTGCACGTGGGAGCAGATCGGTGCCGTGCTGGGCATGACGCGCCAGGCCGCCCAGCAGCGGTACGGCCCCAGCCTGCGGCGGCGCCCGGCGTTCGCGGGGCGCCAGCAGGCCGTGTTCAACGGCCTGACGGCGTTCAACGAGATCGCCGCGCTGAACCGCGCCGGCCGGTACGGGTGGCACTCCGTGGGCTACGGGCTGCTGCACCACGTGGTCGAGCGTGACGAGGTGCAGTGGGAGCACGCCCGCACCAAGGTGGGCGTGGTGCCGTTCGGCGAGGGGTGGCGCACCATCGGCTCCGGGTGGGGCTGGTGGACGTACTGGGCGCGCCCGCTCGACGTGCCCGTGCTTCCTGGCGACCCTGCGCCCAACGAGTTCCTCCGCGGCTAGCGTTCCTGGCCTGCCGCCCAGGCGTAGGCGGGCACGTCGCGCATCAGCTCGGCGTGCCGCCCGCGCGCGACGACGCCGGCCGGGCCGCCGCCGTCGGGCGTGCCGAGCAGCAGCACCTCGTCGGCGTCCTGGGCCGCGGCGAGCCGGTGCGTCGCGAGGACGACGGCGCGGCCGCTCGTCCGCGCGTGCTGCACGAGGGCACCGACGACGGCGTCGGCCGCCTCGGGGTCGAGGTGCTCGGCGGGCTCGTCGACCAGCAGCACGCGCGCCGGGCTGAGCAGCCCCCGGGCCACGAGCAGACGCCGCCGCTCGCCGCCCGAGACCGTCGTGGCCCCGCCGCCGAGCATCGTGTCGAGCCCGTCGGGCAGGGCGTCCAGCCAGGCCGTGAGGCCCACCGTGGCGAGCACCGCGCGGGCCTGCGCGGGCGTGACGTCGCCCCGCGCGACCCGCAGGTTCTCCAGGACGGTCGTGTCGAAGACGTGCCCGTCCTCGGCGAGGAAGAGCGTGCTCGCGTCGCCCGACACCGAGCCCGACCGCGGGGGCAGCAGCCCGGCGGCGGTCATGAGCAGCGTCGTCTTGCCGACGCCGGACGGCCCGACGAGGGCGTGCACCGACCCGGGCGCGAGCATGAGGTCGACCCCGGTGACGGCGGGCGGAGCGGCCTCGCCGTCCCGGCCGGGCCACCCGGCGGCGACGCCGTCGAGCACCACGTCTCCCGCCGCGTCCGTGGCAGGGCGGGAGAGGGGCCGCTCCGGCACGGACGACGCCGGCAGGAGAGCCGCGAGGCGCGCCGCGGCCTCCCGCGAGCGGCGCAGCTGCACCGCCGCGCCGGGCAGCACGGACGTCACCTCGAACACCGCGAGCGGCGTCAGCACGACGACGGCGAGCTCGACCGGCGCGAGCGACCCGCCCGCATGCAGCGCCACCATGCCCAGCGCGAGCGCGGCGACCACCGACAACGTCTGGGCGCCGGCTCCGATCGCCGCGGACACCCCGGCGGTGCGGGCGCCGTCGTCGCCGGCCTGGGTGAGGCGGGCGTCGGCGGCGCGGAGCGCGGCGACCTCGGCGTCGAGGCGGCCGGCCACGCGCAGCTGCTGGCCCTCCTCGAGCAGGCCCAGGGTGCGGGCGGTCACCTCGGCCCGGGCCTCGGCGCCGGCCGCCTCCGTGGTGGCGGACGCCCGGGCGGCCAGCCACGGCGCGAGCACGCCGGTGAGCAGCAGGCAGCCCAGCAGCGCGAGGGCCGCCGTCGGCAGGAACGCCCCGACGAGAGCCACCGAGCCGAGCCCCACCACCACGGCGACCCCGGCGGGCACGATCGAGCGCACCACGACGTCGCCCACCGCGTCGACGTCGGCGCCCACGCGCGCGAGCAGGTCGCCGCGCCGCAGCCCGACCACCCCGGTGACGGGGCCGCGCGCCAGCGCGTCGTAGAGGTTGGCCCGCAGGGCGGCCATGCCGCCGAGGGCGACGTCGTGCGAGGCCAGCCGCTCCAGGTAGCGCAGCACCCCGCGGCCGACGCCGCAGGCCCGCACCGTGACGACGGCGATCGACAGGGTCAGCACGGGCGGCATCTGGGAGGCCCGCGCGATGAGCCACGCGGACACCGCCGCGAGACCGACCGAGCAGCCGAGCGCCAGGGCGCCCAGCACCACGGCCCGCACCACGCGCGCGGGGCGCACCTCGAGCAGCGGCAGCACGTCCCGCAGCGGGTCGCGGCTCATGCGCCCACCCCCTCGAGCGAGCGGGCGGCGACGTCGACCACCTGGTCGGCGAGCGCGACGAGCGACTCGCGGTGCGCGACGACGACGACGGTCAGCCCGGCGTCGCGCCAGGCCCGGACGGTGTCGAGCACCACCTGCTCGCCCGCGGCGTCGAGGTGGGCGGTCGGCTCGTCGAGCACCACGACGGGCCGGTCCGCGCCGGCGAGCAGCGCGGCCGTCAGGGCCACGCGCTGTCGCTGCCCGACGGACAGCCCGACGCCGCCCAGCCCGACCCGCGTGCCCCACCCGTCGGCCAGCGTCCGCACGACGGAGTCGAGCCCCGTGGTCGAGGCAGCCGCGTCGAGCGCGGCGTCGTCGACGTCGAGCCCGCCGGTGACGACGTCGCGCAGGCGCCCGGGCGCGATCGCGGGCCGCTGCGGCACCCAGGCCACCTGCCGCCACCACCACGAGATGTCCAGGTCCTGGAGCGCCACCCGATCCGCGCCGGAGCCCCCAGGTCCAGAGACCTCGAGGAAGACCTGCCCGGCGTCGGGCCGCAGCAGCCCCAGCATCACCTGCACCGCCGTCGACTTCCCGCTCCCGGAGGGCCCGCGCAGCACGACGACCCGCCCCGCACCAGCGACCCCGCTCCCGAAGACGATCCGAGCCGACAGCGACGAGGGAGCATCGATCCCGCGTTCCCCGGCCCGGACGCTCACGCCGTCGAGCACAAGCGCCCGGACGGAGGAGTCAGGGGCCAGCACCCCCTCCGCGTCCGAGCCCGCAGGGGTCTCGAGCACGGCGAAAGCAGAAGAAGCCGCAGCCAACCCGTCCGTCGAGGCGTGGAACTGCGCCCCCACCGCCCGCAGCGGCAGGTACACCTCGGGCGCCAGCATGATCACGGCCAGCCCCGTGGTGAGCGACATCCCCCCGTCGACGAGCCTCAGCCCGACGGCCACGGCCACGACCGCGACAGAGAGCGTGGTCAGCAGCTCCAGCACCATGCCCGACAGGAACGCCACGCGCAGCGTCGACACGGTCGCCTTCTTCGAGGCCTCGCCCAGAGCCCGCACGCGAGCGCCGGGCCCGCTCTCGCGCCCGAAGGCGCGCAGCGTGGGCAGCCCCGCGAGCAGGTCGAGCACCTGCGCGCCGAGCCGTTGCACGACGCCGAGCCGCCGTTCGGACGTCCCCTGCGTCATCACCCCGACGAGCCACATGAACAGCGGCACCAGGGGCAGCGTGACCAGGCAGACGACGAACGAGACCCAGTCGAGCCCCAGCAGCACCACCAGCACGGCGGGCGTGACCAGGGCCGTGAGCAGCAACGACGGCAGGTAGCGCACCAGGTAGGGCTCGAGGTCGTCGAGCCCGCGCGTGGCGAGCGTGGCGACCTCGGCCTGCCGGGCGCCGGTCGCCCAGCGCGGACCGAGCGCGACGGCGTGCGTCACCACCTGCGAGCGCAGCTCGGCGACGGTCTGCGCGGCGGCCTTCTGCGCGTACCGCTCCTGCGCCCACGCCACGACCGCACGGACGGCGACGACGACGCCCAGCCCGCCGAGCGCGCGGACCGCCGTCGTGCCCGGGACGGACCCGTGCGTGACCAGGCCGCCCAGCAGCCAGGCCACGAGCAGCGCCTGGGCGACGATCGCCAGTGCCGACGCGAGGCCCAGCCCCGCGGTGAGCACCACGTACCGCCGGGCGGCGCGGGCTCGCTGCAGCAGGCGGGGGTCGAGCGGCCTCACCACGGGGCGACGTCCACGGTGCGGACCGTCACGCGAGCTCGGACGGGTCGACGGCGGGGGTCTCGTGGCCGCCGAGGGCGTCCTTGACCTTCTTCCAGGCGAGCCCGGCGGGCGCCGGCATGTCCGACGTCGTGAGGCGGCGCCGGAACACCCAGTACGTCCAGCTCTGGTAGACGATGACGACGGGCGTGAGGAACACCGCGACCCAGGTCATGACGGTGAGCGTGTAGTGCGTCGACGAGGCGGCGTGGATGCTGAGCGACGGCCCGCCGTGCAGCCCCGGCATGACGTCCGGGTACATGGACCCGAAGATCAGCACGACGGCGGCCACGAGGGTCACGGCCGAGAGGATGAACGCGAGCCCCTCGCGCCCTCGGGCGTTGGTGAGCACCACGCCCACCAGGCCCAGCGCGGCGACGGCGACGGCCGCCCACGTCCAGCCCACGGAGAACGCGACCTGGGCCCACACGGCCCAGCCGCCGGCCACCACGATGGCGGCGAGCCCGAACCACCCGGCGAACCGGCGGGCGCGGTGGCGCAGCTCCCCGTCGGTCTTGAGCGCGAGGAACAGCGACCCGTGCAGCAGGAACAGCACGAGCGTGGTCAGGCCGCCGAGCAGGGCGAACGGGTTGAGCAGCGCCCAGAACCCACCGATGTACTGGTGGTGCTCGTCGAGCAGCACGCCGCGCACCAGGTTCGCGAACGCGACGCCCCAGAGCACGGACGGCACCCACGAGCTGGCGGTGAGGACGACGTCGAACCGCCGCGCCCACGCCGTCGAGGCGATCTTGCCGCGGTACTCGAACGCGACCACGCGCACGATGAGCGCGAACAGGATGAGCGCCAGCGGGATGTAGAACCCGGAGAACAGGGTGGCGTACCACTCCGGGAAGGCGGCGAAGGTGGCGCCGCCGGCGGTGATCAGCCACACCTCGTTGCCGTCCCAGACGGGACCGATGGTGTTGATGAGCACGCGGCGCTCGGTGGCGCGCTGCTCGCGGTCACCGCGGGGGAACAGGGAGAGCAGCATCCCGACGCCGAAGTCGAAGCCCTCGAGCACGAGGTACCCCGTCCACAGCAGCGCGACGAGCACGAACCACAGGATCGACAGGTCCATCTCAGGTCTCCTCGACTCGGGCTCAGTAGGCGAACGACAGGGGGCGGTCGGAGTCGTCCTCACCGGAGGCGGCGCGCGCCTCGGGCGACTCGTCGTGCACCTCGGGCACGCCCTCGATCGCGTAGCGGTGGATGAGGCGGTACCAGATGACGCCGAGCACCAGGTAAAGGAGGGTGAACACGATCATCGACGCGAGCATCACGCCGGCGGGGACGGCGGTGGACACGCCCCGCTCGGTCAGCAGCCGCACCTCGTCGATGCCTGTCGGGTTGGGGGCCACGACCCAGGGCTGGCGCCCCACCTCCGTGAATATCCACCCGAAGCTGCAGGCGAGGAACGGCATGGGGATGGCGAGGATGCCGAGCCGCGACAGCCACGTGTTGTCGGACATGCGGCCCCGGCGGGTGGCCCACAGCGCCCAGAGCGCGAGCGCGGCGGAGAAGACGGCGAGGCCGATCATGAGGCGGAACGCCCAGTAGCTGACGGCCAGCGGCGGCGTGTACTGGATGGGGTTCCCGGCGGAGTCGGTGGCGCCGAACTTGGCCGACATCTCCTTCTGGACGTCGTTGACGCCCGGCAGGAACGAGTCCGGCCCGGAGAAGTGGCCCGTGCCGAGGAAGCTCGCGACGCCCGGCACCTCGATGACGCGCGTGAGCTCGTCACAGGTGGGGTTCCAGGGACCGATCGTGAGGATCGAGAACGACGCGTTCTCCTGCCCCTCGCACAGCGACTCGGCGGCGGACATCTTGCCGGGCTGCTGCTGGTACATGATCTTGCCCTGCGCGTCGCCGGAGAGGATCACGCCGACGCCGGCCACGAGCATCACGCAGGCGCCCAGGATCACCGCGGGCCGGTAGGTGCTGCGGGCGAGCTCCACCAGGTGGGGCTTCTTGGTGCGCACCAGCCGCACCATCCACCAGGTGGCGACGCCGCACACGAACGTGCCGGCCACCAGGAACGCGGCGGTGACGGTGTGCGGGAACGCGGCCCACAGGGTGTTGTTGGTGAGGATCTTGCCGATCGACACCATCTCCGCGCGGCCCGTCGTCGCGTTGTACGTCGCGCCGACCGGGTGCTGCATCCAGGAGTTGGCCGCGAGGATGAAGAACGCGGACACGATGGTGGCGAGCGAGAACGCCCAGGCGCACGCGAGGTGCACCTTCTTGTTGAGGCGGTCCCAGCCGAAGATCCACAGGCCGAGGAACGTGGACTCGACGAAGAACGCGGCGAGCGACTCCATCGCCAGCGGCGCGCCGAAGATGTCGCCCACGAACCGCGAGTACTCGCTCCAGTTCATGCCGAACTGGAACTCCTGCAGCAGGCCGGTGGCGACGCCCAGCGCGAAGTTGATCAGCAGGAGCTTGCCGAAGAACTTGGTCAGGCGCAGCCATCGTTCGTTCTTGGTCACCACCCACGCGGTCTGCATGCCGGCCACGAGCGGCGCCAGGCCGATCGTGAGCGGGACGAGGATGAAGTGGTAGACGGTGGTGATGGCGAACTGCCACCTGGCCAGTGCCAAGGCGTCCACGGTGCGTCTCCTGTGCTCGGGAAATGCGGGTGCTCTGCAATGGCGCCACGGCGGGGTTCTCGCACGTCGGGGCCTCTGCGCAGCCTGCTCGTGAAGTTCTTCACGAGTCAATACGACACGGTGTGACCATCCTCTCAGCGCAGCGGGCGCGCGTCGCGTGGCGGCGCTCGTTGACCTGCACTGCAAAGAAAAGACGTGGACACATGACTGGTTTTCGTCACGAGACGGTCACGACGGTGCGATACTGGGACGCAGCCCGAGGGGGCCACATCCCCCCGAGGGCGACGAGCCCGCAGCTTCCGCGTCCGCACGCGGTGCCGCGGCCGAGGCCACGAAGGGAGCCCCGGTCGCCCGGCGTCCGCGAAGACGAGGCAGCGGCCGGCCGTCACCGAGACTTCCGTCCGGTGACCGCGCCACGCAGCGCGGCACGGACGACGACCGCCCGGCGGTCCACAGATGTGGGGTGGTCCGCAGGGCAGCAGGAGCACACCACGTGACCTCTGACAGCACCGAGAGCACCCCCCGCAAGCCCGCGCGGCGCCGCGTGACGCGAGCGGCCGGCGGTCCCGTCGCGGGGCAGACCACCCCGGACCTCGGCATCACCCTCCCCACCCGCGACGCGGCGCCTGCCGAGCAGGCTCCCGTCGAGGCCCCGGCCGCGCAGCCGACCGAGGCCGCCGCGACCGAGCCCGCCGCCGCGCCCGCCCGCCGCTCGCGCCGTGCGTCCCGCCCGACGGCGACCCCCGCGACGGCGCCCACCGCCCCCGAGCTCACGCTCGCCGACATCGTGCTGCCCGCCCGCGAGGACGAGCAGAAGCCCGAGGCGCCGACCGAGCCGCGCGCCGAGGTGACCTCGGGCCGCTCGCGCGGCACGGGCTCGCGCCGGGCCGTCCGGTCGCTCGACGACATCCAGCTGCCGCAGGGCCCCGCGGCGGCCAAGTCCGAGGCGCCCGCCAAGTCCGAGGCCGCCGCCAAGTCCGAGGCCCCCGCCGACGCACCCGCGGAGAAGCCCGCCGCCGAGCCCGAGGCGCCGCGCGCCACGCGCTCGCGCCGCGCCAAGTCCGCGCCCGCCGCCCCCGCGCAGCCGGCCGAGGAGGCCCCCGCCGCGGAGACCGCCCCGCCGGCCCGCCGCTCGCGCCGCGCGACGTCCGCGGCCACCGCCAAGGCCGAGGCGCCCGCCGAGGCCCCCCAGACCGAGGCCCCCGCGGCCGAGCCCGCGCCGACCGCCGGGATCGCCCCGGGGTCGACGACGCCTCGCCTGGCCACCACCGCTCTGCTGTTCCAGGCGCCCGACCTGGCCGCTCCGCGCCGCCCGCGCCGCGCCCAGGCGCCCGCCGGCCCGCCGCAGCACGCCGTCGAGAAGGCGGAGCCCGCGGCGAAGACGGAGGCTGTCGAGAAGCCCGCCGCGCAGGCGCCCGAGGCCGCGCCCGAGCCCCAGCCGGCCCCCGCGCCGGTCGAGCTGACCGCCGAGGAGGTCGCTGCGGCCGAGGAGGTCGCCGCGATCGAGGCCGAGCTCGCCGCCGACGGCGTCGAGCTGGTCGACCTGGGCCCCGAGGACCTGGTCGCCGACGAGGAGGACGTCGAGCTCGAGTCCGGCGACGACCGCCCCCGCCGTCGTCGTCGCCGGGGTGGCCGTGGCCGCCGCGGTGGCCGCCGCCCGGGCGAGGAGTCCGAGGGCGACGACGAGGACGAGCACGACGAGGACGAGGAGCCCGGCGACGAGCAGGACGTCCCCGCGGACGCCGACGCCGAGGGCGAGCCCGCCGAGGGCGAGGACGCCGAGCCGGGCGAGGAGGGGGCGCGCAGCTCCAGCCGCCGCCGTCGTCGTCGCCGCGGATCGCGCATCGAGCGCGCCGAGGCTCAGCGCGGCCGGCAGACCGACGAGGTCACGGCCCTCAAGGGCTCCACGCGCCTCGAGGCCAAGCGCCAGCGCCGCCGCGAGGGTCGCGACGCGGGCCGCCGCCGCCAGATCATCACCGAGGCCGAGTTCCTCGCGCGCCGCGAGTCGGTCAGCCGCTCGATGGTGGTCCGCGAGACCAACGGCCGCACGCAGATCGCCGTGCTCGAGGACGGCGTGCTCGTCGAGCACTACGTCTCGCAGCAGTCGCAGTCGTCGATGGTGGGCAACGTGTACCTGGGCCGCGTGCAGAACGTGCTGCCGTCCATGGAGGCCGCGTTCGTCGACGTCGGCAAGGGCCGCAACGCCGTCCTGTACGCCGGCGAGGTCAACTGGGACGCCGCGGGTCTCGAGGGCGGCCAGCCGCGCCGCATCGAGCAGGCCCTGAAGTCGGGCGACTCGGTGCTGGTGCAGGTCACCAAGGACCCGATCGGCCACAAGGGCGCCCGCCTGACGTCGCAGGTCACGCTCGCGGGCCGCTACCTGGTGCTCGTGCCGGGCGGCGGCATGACGGGCATCAGCCGCAAGCTGCCCGACGTCGAGCGCAACCGCCTCAAGAAGATCCTCCGCGAGGTGGTCCCGGACGGCGCCGGCGTGATCGTGCGCACCGCCGCCGAGGGCGCCAGCGAGGACGAGCTGAAGGCCGACGTCGAGCGCCTGCAGAACCAGTGGAACGCCATCCAGACCAAGGCCGGCCGCAGCACCACGAGCGCCCCGGCGCTGCTGCAGGGCGAGCCCGACCTGGCCATCCGCGTGGTCCGCGACATCTTCAACGACGACTTCTCGTCGCTGATCGTCCAGGGCGACGGGGCGTGGCAGGAGGTCTCGACGTACGTCGAGGAGCTCGCACCCGACCTGCGCGAGCGCGTGACCAAGTGGACCGAGAGCACCGACGTGTTCGGCGTGCACCGTGTCGACGAGCAGCTCGCCAAGGGCATGGACCGCAAGGTCTGGCTGCCCTCGGGTGGCTCGCTGGTGATCGACCGCACCGAGGCCATGACGGTCATCGACGTCAACACCGGCAAGTTCACGGGTGCGGGCGGCACGCTCGAGGAGACCGTGACGCGCAACAACCTGGAGGCGGCGGAGGAGATCGTCCGCCAGCTCCGGCTGCGCGACATCGGCGGCATCATCGTCATCGACTTCATCGACATGGTGCTCGAGTCGAACCGTGACCTGGTGCTGCGCCGCCTGGTCGAGTGCCTGGGCCGCGACCGCACCAAGCACCAGGTCGCCGAGGTCACCTCGCTGGGCCTGGTCCAGATGACGCGCAAGCGCGTGGGCCAGGGCCTGGTCGAGGCGTTCAGCGAGACCTGCGAGCACTGCAAGGGCCGCGGGTTCATCGTGCACACCGAGCCGATCGAGAAGGGCAACCACGTCCACGTGGAGCCCGCCGAGGCTCCGGCGGCCGGCGAGACGAAGCGCTCGTCGCGCCGCAAGCGCGCGACCAAGCCGGCCGAGCCGGCGGCGGAGATGCCCAAGCTCCCCGAGGCCGACTCCGAGGCCCGCGAGGCCGTGAAGGCGACCCTGGCGACCATCGCCGCTGCGGCCGCGCACGCGCACGACCACCGGGACGACGCCGCACCGGCCGACGCCTGACGCTCGTCACCCGTGGCCCGGTCCCGACCAGGGACCGGGCCACCGGCATGTCCGCGTCAGGGGCCCGTGGCACGGTGGCCCCATGGACGAGCGCGTGGGGCGGGTCGAGGTGGTGGCCGGGCCGATGTTCGCCGGCAAGTCCGAGGAGCTGGTGCGGCGCGTGCGCCGGGCGCAGCTCGCGGGCCGCGGCGTCGTGGTGGTCAACCACGCGCTCGACGTGCGCGCCGGCGGCGGCAAGATCGCCTCGCACTCCGGCCTCGAGATCCCGTCGGCCACGGCGTCCGACGCCGCGCAGATCCCCGCGCTCGTCGAGCCCGGCACGGCCCTGGTCGCCATCGACGAGGCGCAGTTCTTCGGCACCGACCTCGTGGACGTGGTGCTACGGCTTGCCGACGACGGCCTCGTGGTCGCCGTCGCGGGGCTGTGCGTCACCTTCGACGGGCGGCCGTTCGAGCCGCTGCCGACGCTCATGGCGGTCGCGGAGAGCGTGCTCAAGCTGACCGCGGTCTGCACGGTCTGCGGGCGGGACGCCGCCTATCACGTGCGCCTGACGCCGGAGGCCGCGGACGCGCAGGCGGCGGTCGCCGCGCACGTGGGCGGGCGGGAGACCTACCAGGCCCGCTGCCGCCTGCACCGAGCCTCGCCCGGTCACACCCCGCGCAGCCGGTGGTAGGCCGGGCAGTCGAACGGGTCGCGCGCGGACAGCCCGACACGGTTGAGGTAGCGGACGACGATGGCGTACGAGCGCACCAAGGACGTCTCGGTGTACGGCACGCCGAGGTCGGCGCAGTGCGCCCGCACCAGGGCGCGGGCCCGGCGCAGGTGCGGGCGGGGCATGCTCGGGAACAGGTGGTGCTCGATCTGGTGATTGAGCCCGCCCATGAGCGCGCTCATCAGGGGCCCGCCGCGGATGTTGCGCGAGGTCAGGACCTGCTTGGAGAAGAAGTCGAGACGGGAGTCGGCGGGGATGATCGCCATGCCCTTGTGGTTGGGTGCGAACGACGCGCCCATGTAGATCCCGAAGACGGCGAGCTGCGTCCCCAGGAACGCCGCCGTGAGACCGGGCGGCAGCGCCCAGACCACGACGGCGACGTAGACGCCGAGCCGCACGCCGATGGTCGCCAGCTCCCGGAGACGCGTCGGGCGGTCCGCGGCGGTGCCGCGCAGGAGCGACCTGATCGACGTCGCGTGCAGGTTGAGTCCTTCGAGCGTCAGCAGCGGGAAGAACGCCCAGCCCTGGACCCGCGTGAGGGGCCGCAACCAGCGGTGCTGGGCGCGGGCGCCGTCCGGGGTGAACGCGACGGTGTCGTTCTCGATGTCGGGGTCCTTGCCGACGCGGTTGGGGTTGGCGTGGTGGCGCGAGTGCTTCGACATCCACCACGAGTAGCTGATCCCGACGAGGGCGTTGGCCAGGAACCGCCCCAGCCGGTCGTTGTGCGGTCCGGAGTCGAGCACCTGCCTGTGCGCGGCCTCGTGCGCGACGAAGGCGAGCTGCGTGAGCACGAGCCCCAGGGCGCCGGCCATCAGGAGCTGCAGCCACGAGTCGCCCAGGAGCACGAACCCGGTGGCGATCCCCCCGAGCGCCAGGGCGAGCACCCCGAGGGTGACGGCGTAGTAGCCGGGGGCGCGGTGCAGCAGACCGGCCTCGCGCACGGTGCGCGACAGCTCGGTGTAGCTGCTGGTCGAGACGGGCCGCAGGGCGGCCGGCGGAGCGACGGTGGGCACGTGGGCCTCGGAGGGGTCGGTGTCGACTTCCCAGTCGTCGGTGAGCGGGTGCCCGTCGTACGGATGGCTCCAGGTTACGGGACCGTAGGTTGGTCGCGAAGGTCCAGATGTGCGCACCCTGCGAAGGTTTCAGTCCTCGACCAGCGGCACGAACGAGTACGTCCCGTGCTCGCTCACGTGCACCGTCCCGTCCACGCCGCGCGTGACGAGCACCATCACGTGCCGGACCGGGACCACCATCCTGCCGCCCGGCGCGAGCTGGTCCACGAGGGCGTCGGGGAGCGCCGCCGCAGCGGCCGAGACGAGGATCCGGTCCCACCCGCCGTCGCGCGGCCAGCCGAGCACGCCCCGGTGGGCGAGCACCTCGTGCGCCCAGCCCATGCCCGCGCGAGCCACGTTGGCGCCGCCCCACGCGGCCAGGTCGGCCCGCCGCTCCACGCCCAGCACCGCCCCGCCGGGGCCGACCAGACGGGCGAGCAGCGCCGTCGTCCAGCCCGAGCCCGCGCCCAGGTCGAGCACCCGGGCGCCCTGCGGCACGTCCAGGAGACGCAGCATGGCGGCCACCGTCGACGGCTGCGAGCACGTCTGGCCGTGGCCGATCTCCAGCGGGCGGTCCTCGTGGGCCCAGGGGCGGCGGGCCCGGGGGGGGAAGTCCCGTCGGTCGGTCTCCCGCAGCGCGGTGGCGA
>WRHK01000039.1 GCA_009783295.1 Promicromonosporaceae bacterium | reverse complement strand
CCCGGGCCCGGGCCCCCCGGGCCGGAGCCGCCGGACCCCCCCGAGCCGGAGCCCGAGCCGCTCTGGCTCGACTCGTCGCGCACCGCGAGCGTGACGCCGATCTGCGAGGCCTTGCCGCCGCGCACCACCGTCAGGCTGATCTTGTCGCCGGCCTGGTGCTCGCGGACGAACGCCGTGAGCGAGTCGGCGCCGCTGACCGGCTGGTCGCCGATCGCCACGATGACGTCGCCGGCCTGGATCCCGGCGGCTGCCGCGGGCGACCCGCTCGACACCGAGATGACCTGCGCGCCGCGACGGGTGACGCCGTCGGCGGTGGCAGTGCCGTCCTGCATGGTGACGCCGAGGAACGCGTGCTGCGCGGTGCCGTGCTCGATCAGCTGGTTGCTGATGTTCTTGGCCAGGTTGATCGGGATGGCGAACCCGAGGCCGATCGACCCGGACTGCCCGCCCGAGGAGCTGCTGGACAGGCTGGCGATCGACGATGTGATGCCGATGACGCGGCCCGTCGCGTCGAACAGCGGGCCGCCCGAGTTGCCGGGGTTGATGGCCGCGTCGATCTGGATCGCGTTGGTGGTGGTGGGGGTCTGCTGGTCCTCGCCGGACGCCGTGACGGGGCGGTCGAGCGCGGACACGATGCCGGTCGTGGCCGTGTTGGCCAGGCCGAGCGGGTTGCCGACGGCGAGCACGGGGTCGCCCACCTTGACGTCGGCGGAGTTGCCGAGCGCCACCGGCTTGAGGTCCGACGGCGCGTTCTGGAGCTCGACCACGGCCATGTCGGTGGTGGGGTCGGTGCCCACGATCTTGGCGTCGAACAGGCGGCCGTCCGACAGCGTCACCTGGACAGTGTTGTTCTGGGCGCCCGAGACGACGTGGTTGTTGGTGAGCACGTGGCCCTTGGCGTCGAGGATGAAGCCGGAGCCCTCCGCGCCACCGTTCTGGCTGGTGACCTGGATGGACACCACGGACTGCGACACCGCGGCGATGACGGCCTGCCAGTCGGGGTTCGCGGCAGACGAGTCCGTGACCGGCGCCGAGTCGACACGTCCCGGGTCGCCGATCGAGGCGATCGACGTCGGCGTGCCGTGGTTGCCGAACGCGTCCACGGCCAGGGCCGTGCCGCCGCTGGCCAGGGCTGCGGCGACGACGGCCGCGATCGCGACCGGGGCCCAGGAGCGCGGCTTGCGCTGCTCGGCCGGTCGCTCCGCGTCCTGCGCCGCGTACGGGTTGTGGAACGCGGCGCCAGGCTGGTGCTGCCCCGGGGCCTGCGGGCCCTGCTGCGTCGGGTACGGCGGACGCTGCTGCGGGGCCGGGTGCCCGTACGGCGAGTGGCCGTAGTGCGACTGGGCGTACTGGCCGTACTGCGGCTGCGGGGCCGGCGGCTGCGTGGGGTACGGGGCCGTCGGGTGCTGCTGCGGGTGCAGCTCCTGCGTGGGCTGGCCCTGCGGGTGCTGCGGCTGCGGCGCAGGCACCTGCTGGACGGGGTGCGGCAGCGCGGGCTGCTGGGGCGCCGTGGCCTCGACCGGGGCAGGGGGCGCCGGCGGGGTCGCGTGCTGCTGGGTCGGCTCGGGCCCGGTCTGGGCGGGCGGGGCGGGCTCCGGCTGCACGGGCGGCTCGGGCGTGACGGGCGTCGAGCCCTCCGGCGCGGCGGGCTGCTGGTCGTGGTTCTCGGTGCTCATTGTGATCCTGGCCTCCTCGATCTCCTGACCCGAGATAACACCACCAGTCTGACGCGGCTCTGGGTCGTTCCTGAGAGTTCTCTGCGTTGCCTCAACGTTCGGGTGCGAAGTGCCCCATCTTCCCTGCTGAGCGGGCCGCCGAGACGATCTCGGCGTGCAGCGCACGGGACTCCGCGAGCCGCTCATCCCGCGCCACGCGCACCTCCACCACCTCGACGCCCGGCGCCGGGTCGGCGAGGGCGGCCCGCAGGGCGGCCAGCGTGGTCGCCTCCCGGTGCGCGACGCCGTAGCCGGCGCACAGCGCGGCGAGGTCGGCGCCGTGGGGCGTGCCGAAGACGCGCTCGAAGGTGCGGGCACGCTCGGCCGACTGCGCCGCGAGCGCCCCGTGCTCGAGCGTCGCGAAGATCGAGCCGCCGTCGTCGTTCACGACCACGAGCTGGAGCGGGGCGGCGGGCTCGAGGGGGCCGCGCAGCAGGCCGCCGATGTCGTGCAGAAAGGTGAGGTCGCCGAGCAGCGCGCGCGTGCGGGCGGGGGCGGCGGCGAGGGCGATGCCAGCCGCGGTGGACACGGTGCCGTCGATGCCGGCGAGGCCGCGGTTGGCGATCACGCGCGCGGGGGCGGCGTCCATACCCAGCACCAGGTCGAGGTCGCGGACGGGGTTGGACGACCCGACCACCAGGACGTCGCCGGGAGCGGAGGCCGCGGCGACCGCACGGGCGACGGCGAGGGCGGCGAACGACGCCTCGGCGAGGGCGCCCTCCGCGGTGGTCACGCGGTCGAGCACGCGCTCCGCCGCGCGGGACACGGTGAGCCAGCGCTCCAGGAAAGAGCTGTCGCCGTGGGCGCGCTCGGCGAACCACCGGTCGTGCAGGGCGTCGACGACGGCCATGGCGTTGCGCGCTGCGTCGGGCCAGGGCCCTCCCCCCGGCGCGACGACGGTGACGGCGACGTCGGGCCGCCCGAGCAGCCGCTGCACGGGCCGCGAGAGCGTGGGGTGCCCCAGCACGACGACGTTCTCGACGTCGCGCGCGAGCTCCTCGACGCCGAGCAGCGACCGGTACGCGCGGATCGCGACGGGTCCGCCGCAGGCCCCGGACGACGGCTCGGCCAGCAGCGGCCACCCCTGCACCTCGGCGAGCGCCCGCGCCTGCGGCCCGGCACCGTCGCCGGCGACGACGAGCGTGCGGGCCGCGTCGCCGAGGATGACGGGGTCGGCGCCGGGTCCCGGGACGGGCGGCACGACGACGGTGCGGTGGCCCGTGGTGGTCGAGCTCGTCGAGACCACGCCGTCCGCGGGTGTCTCGCCGTGTGCCACCTCAGGCTGCAGCGGGTCCCGGTAGGCAAGGTTGAGGTGCACGGGCCCGGGGTTCCGGTCGCGCAGCCCCAGCGCGGCGGCCAGCGCCCGCCCGGTCGTGGAGAGCAGGTCGCGCACCTCCCCGTCCCGCCCGTCTGGAGCGGGCACGTCGGCGGCGAAGCGCACCGCGGTGCCGAACACGCCCACCTGGTCGGTCGTCTGCGAGGCGCCGGTGCCGCGCAGCTCGTGCGGGCGGTCGGCGGTGAGCAGCACCAGCGGCACGCCCGTGTGGTGCGCCTCCAGCACCGCGGGGTGCAGGTTGGCGACGGCGGTGCCCGACGTCGTGACGACGGCGACCGGACGCGGCCCGGCGGGGTCGCCCTTGGCCAGGCCCAGCGCGAGGAACCCGGCGGCGCGCTCGTCGACGCGCACGTGCAGGCGGACCAGCCCGGTCGCGTCGGCGTCGGCCAGCGCGTAGGCCAGCGGCGCGGACCGCGACCCGGGCGCGAGCACGACGTCACGCACCCCCTGCGCGCTCAGCTCCGCGACCAGCGCCCGCGCGGCCGCCACGGCGTGGCTCATCGCTCCCCCACCAGGTCCTCCAGACGTCCCAGCCTCTCCAGCCACCGCGCCCGGACCTCGGGCGAGGGCGTCGCCGCCGCGAGCGCGGCCGCGTCCGGCTCCAGGCGCGGGTCGCCGGCGGCCAGCACCGGGAGCGACCCGTCGACGGGCAGCAGCGGAGCGGCGACGATGTCGTGCGCGAAGAGCTGCGACGTCGCCAGCCCGCACGCGTACGGCAGCTCGGGCAGGGCCGCCGCGAGCGCGACACCCGCCGCGAGCCCCACGGACGACTCGAGCGCGGACGAGACGACGACGGGCAGCCCCACCCGCTCGGCGAGCTCGAGGCACGCGCGCACGCCGCCCAGCGGCTGCACCTTGAGCACCACCACGTCGGCGGCGTCGAGCGCCACGACGCGCAGGGGGTCGGCGGCGCGGCGGATCGACTCGTCGGCGGCGACGGGCACGTCCACCCCGGCGCGCAGCAGGGCACGGCGCAGGGCGGCGAGCTCCTCGACGTCGGCGCAGGGCTGCTCGGCGTACTCGAGCCCGCCGGCGGCGGCGTCGATCTCGCGCAGGTGCTCCAGCGCCTCGGGCACGGTCCAGCCGCCGTTGGCGTCGACGCGGATGCGGCCCACGCCGGGGCCGTAGAGCTCGCCGAAGGCCTCGCGCACGGCCGCGACGCGCTCGACCTCGGCGGCGACCGGCTCGAGCTGCCCGGCGCGCGACCCGTCGACGGCGTGGACGGAGGCCCCGCCGGGCAGGGAGCGCTGGGCGACCTTGATCTTGGCGGTGCGGCAGCCGCTCGAGGCGAGCACGATCTCGCGCGCCTTCTCCGGCCCGACGGCGGGCACGGTGACGTTCACGGGGACGGAGGTGCGGACGGGAGCGGGCCAGCCCACGGAGGCGGCCTCGCGCGCGCAGCGCAGCCAGGTGGACGACTCGGCGTCGTCGTAGTCCCAGAACGGGCTCAGCTCGCCCCAGCCGGCGTCGCCTTGCAGCAGCACCCCGTCGCGGGCGTCGAGGCCGCGGAACCGGGTGCGCAGGGGGGTGGCCCAGACGACGGGCGAGGTCACGGCTCCGGGCACGTGGTCAGCCTAACCACGGCCCAGGGCCGTCCTGCACCGAGGCGCTCGCGCCCCGGCGTCAGGGATCAGTCGACGAACTCCGTGAGGTACCCGTGGAACTCGAGCACACCAGGGCACGGCGTGTAGCTGTCGTCGTCCGTGAGGTCCTCACGCACGGCGGCGTCATAGGCGTAGATGGTCTGCGAGACGTCCCGATCGATGACGGCCGGATCGAGCACCTCGCGCGTCAGCAGGTTGCTCATGGATCAATCGTGGCCCCCTGGCGTCGGTGATCTTGGGCACTGGCGCCTATCAGTCTTGTGAATGTCGTCACAAGCGTGGCCTGACCACTCCCGCACGTAGGCTGAGGCCCGTGAGCAGCGACCTTCCCGCCCGTGTCTCGGAGACCTTCGACCCTTCCCGGTGGCGCACCGTCGCAGGCTTCGAGGGCCTCACCGACCTCACCTACCACCGCGGCGTCGCGCGCGGACCGGAGGGCACCCGCGACCTGCCCGTCGTCCGCATCGCGTTCGACCGCCCCGAGGTACGCAACGCGTTCCGCCCCCACACGGTGGACGAGCTCTACCGCGTGCTCGACCACGCGCGCATGACCTCCGACGTCGGCACCGTGCTGCTCACCGGCAACGGACCGTCCGCGAAGGACGGCGGCTGGGCGTTCTGCTCCGGCGGCGACCAGCGCATCCGCGGCCGCTCCGGCTACCAGTACACGACCGCGCCCGACGGCGGCGGCGACGTCGAGACGGTCGACGCCGTGGACCCCGCCCGCGCGGGCCGGCTGCACATCCTCGAGGTGCAGCGCCTCATCCGCACCATGCCCAAGGTGGTCATCGCCGTCGTCGACGGGTGGGCCGCCGGGGGCGGGCACTCGCTGCACGTCGTCGCCGACCTGTCGATCGCGTGCCGCGAGCACGCCCGCTTCAAGCAGACCGACGCCAACGTCGGGTCGTTCGACGGCGGCTACGGCTCCGCGTACCTCGCCCGCCAGGTGGGGCAGAAGCGCGCTCGCGAGATCTTCTTCCTCGCCCGCGAGTACTCCGCCGACGACGCCGAGCGCTGGGGCGCCGTCAACGAGGTCGCCGCCCACGAGGACGTCGAAGACCTGGCCCTCGAGTACGCACGCACCATCGCGACCAAGTCGCCGCAGGCGATCCGCATGCTCAAGTTCGCCTTCAACCTGGCCGACGACGGCCTCATGGGCCAGCAGGTCTTCGCCGGCGAGGCGACCCGCCTGGCGTACATGACCGACGAGGCCGTCGAGGGGCGTGACGCGTTCCTGGAGAAGCGGGACCCGGACTGGTCCCGCTTCCCGCACCACTTCTAGGAGATCGCCCAGGACCCGGTCGTGTTGGGCACGAGCTCGACCCACGTGTTGCCGGGCTCGAGCTCGACGGGCTTGCCGTCCGCCGTCGTGAGCACCAGCGGCGCGGCGGTGGAGGCCTTCGACCAGTGCACCGGGACCGACTTGCCGGCCGCTGCGACCACGCCCTCGCCGGAGTCGACCATGACGGTCTCCGGCACCGGGTTGCCCGCCGGGTCGACCGTGCCGGTGTTCTGGAGCCGCACCTTGAGCAGCACCACGTTGCGGGCCTTGAGGCGGGTGCCCGCGCTCGAGACCGACGGGACCGTGCCGTCGCTGCGCAGGTACGTGCCCGTGCCGCCGTCCCAGTCCCACACGGTCTGCTGCACGCGCGAGAACGTCACGGTGAGGTGTGCTGCCGGCGTCCCCGTGGTCTCGGCCGTGGACTTGCCCGGGTCGGCGAAGGCGAACTGCGCCGGCGGCGGCGACTTGCGGTCCGCGTGGGCCTGGTCGAGGAAGGTCTGCGGGGTGCCGATCACGTTGTGCGGGGCGCGCCGCGCGCGGTCGCGCCGGAACCCGGCGTTGCCGGCGTCCATCGAGACCACCTGCACACCGGCCGCCTTCACATCGCTGACGAACCCGGCCTGACCGCCGGAGAACGCGAGGATCCCCCCGAGCGGGGCGACGATCCCGGCGTCCATCGGGCGCACCGAGCGCACGGGTTCCACCGCAGCGGGGATCTGCGACTGGTAGACGGCCACGAACCGCGTGATGCCGCCCTCGACCGTCTGCTCCCACACGACGTCGGCGAACTCGAGGCCCGTCTGCGGCCGCGCCTCGCGGGCGTTCTCCACCTTGATCGCGAGTGCGGGGCGGTGGGCGACAGCGTCCGTCCTGACGCCGGTGAGCGGCCACACGATCGGCTTCGCGGGGATCACCGGCGCGGGCGGGGCCACCTTGGACACCGAGGTGTCGGGGCTCGCGGTCACCGTCACGGCCTCGGGCTGCTTGGCGCTGCAGGCGGCCAGGGCCAGCGCCAGCGCCAGAGCGGCGACGACACCTGCGCGGGTTCGGCGCATCATCACGTCCTCCTCGGTCGACGCCAGCCTAGGGGCGGGGCCGCCGGGAGTTGCGCGACAGGCGGGCACTTAGGGTGAACGTGTGCGTCACACCGCTCTCCCCGACCTGACCACGGACCTTGCGCGCCGCGTGCGCGCCGCGCTGGACGGCGGCCCGGCCGTCGCGCCGCTCCCGCGCATCCACCCCGGCGAGCCCCCCGCGGGCACCGCGCTGGTGGTCCGCACCTCCGGGTCGACGGGCACCCCGCGGGAGGTCGCGCTCAGCGCGGCGGCCCTGCGCGCCTCCGCCGAGGCGACGCACGAGCGGCTCGGCGGCCCCGGCCGCTGGGTGCTGACCCTGCCCGCCACGCACATCGCCGGGCTGCAGGTGGTGGTCCGCTCGCTGCTCGCGGCCGACGCCGGCGTGCCGGCCCCGCTCGTCGCCGCCGACCCGGCCGCCCACTTCACGCCCGACGGCCTCGCCGACCTGCTCGCCCCGGCCCTCGCCGACGGCGCCCCCGTGCACGTCAGCCTGGTCCCGACGCAGCTGCACCGCGTGCTGGCGGCGGCCGACGACGGCGCGCCGTCGGGCCTGGACGCCCTGGCCCGCTGCGCCACGGTGCTGCTGGGCGGCGCCGCGACCCCGCCCCCGCTGCTGGCGCGGGCACAGGCCGCGGGAGTGCGCGTGGTGCGCACCTACGGCATGTCGGAGACGGCGGGCGGCTGCGCCTACGACGGCGTCCCGCTGCGCGGCGTGACAGTCCGCCTCGCCCCGCCCGACGGGTCCGGGCCAGCGCGCGGTCAGGCCCACGGTGAGAGAGACAACGCGGTGGGGGTCGTGGAGATCTCCGGGGCCACCCTTGCCTCCGGGTATCTCGGCGACGATCCCTCGCGCGCCTTCCGGACCGACCCCGACGGCGTCGCCTGGTTCCGCACGTCCGACCTCGGGTCGCTCTCCCCGTCCGGCGTGCTGTCCGTGCTGGGGCGGGCCGACGACGTGATCGTCACGGGCGGCGTCAACGTGGCCCCCGCGCCGGTCGAGGCGGCGCTCGCCGAGCTGCTGCCCGCCGCCCTCGGGGTGCGCGCCGCGGAGCCCTGCGTGGTCGGCGTGCCCGACGAGGAGTGGGGGGAGGCGGTGGTCGCCGTCGTCGCGGTGCCCGACGGCGCCGACGGCCTGGCGCCCGCCCCCGCGGAGGCCCTCGCGCGGGTCCGCGCCCAGGTCGCCGATAGGCTGGGAGCGCCGTCGGCCCCGCGACGGGTCTACCTCACCGGGACGCTGCCGCTGCGCGGACCGGGCAAGGTGGACCGCCGGGCCGTGGCCGACGCCGCAGCAGCGCTCGCCATCTGAGTCACCCGCCTGACAGGAGCACCACCGCATGGCCACGCCCGCCGAGTGGATCGCCGGGGCCCGCCCCCGCACCCTTCCCGCCGCCACCGCGCCCGTGCTCATCGGGTCGGCCGCGGCCGGGCAGGCCGGGGCGTTCGCGTTCGGCCGGGCGCTGCTGGCCCTCGGCGTCGCGCTCGCGCTCCAGGTGGGCGTCAACTACGCCAACGACTACTCCGACGGCGTGCGCGGCACCGACCTCGACCGCGTCGGCCCGCTGCGGCTGACGGCGTCGGGCGTGGCCCGGCCCGGGCACGTGAGGGCGGCGGCGTTCGCGGCGTTCGGCGTCGCCGGCCTGCTGGGCCTGTGGCTCACCTGGCTGTCCGGGCACTGGTGGCTGCTCGCCGTGGGCGCCGCGTGCGTCGCGGCCGCCTGGTTCTACACCGGCGGCAAGCGGCCGTACGGGTACGCCGGGCTGGGCGAGGTCGGCGTGTTCGTGTTCTTCGGGCTGGTGGCCACGCTCGGCACCACCTATACACAGGCCGGCAGGCTCACGTGGCCGTCGGTGCTGGGCGCCGTGGGCGTGGGGCTCATCGCCTGTGCGCTGCTCATGGTCAACAACCTGCGCGACATCCCCACCGACGTCGTCGCCGGCAAGCGCACCCTCGCGGTGCGGCTGGGCGACGACCGCGCGCGCCGCGCCTACGTCGCGGGGATCTGGCTGCCGCTGCTGCTCGGCGCCGCGTGCGCCTTCTGGGCGCCGTGGTCGCTGCTGGTGGTGCTGCTGGCCGCCCCGGCGCTGCTGCTCACGCTGCCCGTGATGGCGGGGGCGCGCGGCAAGCTCCTGGTGCCGGTGCTGGCGGGGACGGGCATGTTCGAGCTCGGGTTCGGGGTGCTGCTGGCGCTGGGGCTGGCGCTCTCGGCCTGACGCGGCTCGTCACGTCGCGACGAGCTGATCGGAACGTGGGAAGGGGATCGGAACGTGCGGCCTGCTGCACGTTCCGATCCCCTGCGCACGTTCCGATCGCGCGGGCGGGCCCGCCCCGCTAGCGGCCCTCCAGCTCCTGCGCCGCCTCCGCGTCCTCGACGGCGTCGTCCTCGGCGAGCTGGCGCTCGAACCGGGTCTTCTCGCCCGCGGCGCGGCGGGCCCTGCGGGCGTCCGCACGGGCGGCGAGCCACGCCGTCGAGGCGTCGCGCTGCTTGCGCAGGAACAGGTACGACACCGCGGACGCGATGACGATGGCGATCACGCCCGCGAGCAGCGGGTGCGCGCCGACGAGGATCAGCAGACCGAAGGCCGCGAGGAGCACGACCACCCGCCAGAGCGAGTACAGGACAAGAGGCACGCTCCAGGGTAAGCGCCCGCCGCGGTGCCTCGGGACCGGCTTACTCTGAGTGCATGGCCCGCTTCGTGCTCACGCTGCTGGTGATCGGCCTTGCCGTCTACGCTCTCGCGGACCTCGCAGGGGCGCGCAAGGAGGAGGCGGGCGGGCTGCCCAAGTGGTTGTGGGCGCTGGTCATCGTGTTCGTGCCCGTGGTGGGCGGCCTCGCGTGGATCCTGTTCCGTCGCTCGAACGGCACGACGCCGGACCGCGGTCGCAGCAGCGCGTCCCGCCGCACGCGCCCGATGGCGCCCGACGACGACCCGGACTTCCTGCGCCACCTGGACGAGAACCGCCACCGCAACGACCCGCCGCAACCGCCGACGCCCTGACGAGGTCGTTGTGGGTCCCTGGGGCTCCGCTTATCCACCCGGATAACCGGAGTCCCAGGGACCCACAACTACAGCAGGAAGAAGCTCAGCTCGTCAGGCCCGAGTAGCTGTGCAGGCCGTTGATCACCAGGTTGACCACCGTGAAGTTGAACAGCACGCACACGTAGCCGACCACCACGAACCAGGCGGCTCGCGTGCCCGCCCAGCCGCGCGTGGTGCGCGCGTGCAGGTAGGCGGCGTACACGGTCCAGATCACGAACGACCAGGTCTCCTTGGGGTCCCAGCCCCAGTAGCGGCCCCAGGCGTGCTCGGCCCAGATGGCGCCGCCGATGATCGTGAACGTCCACAGCACGAACCCGACGGCGTTGAGGCGGAACGAGAGCGCCTCGAGGGACTGCGGCGTGGGGATGCGGTCGAGCCAGCGCCAGCCGGACATGAGCGCGGCGCCGCCGTCGCGCGCGGTGCGCAACAGCTGCAGCACCGAGGCGGCGAACGCCACGGTGAACACGCCCGTGGCGGAGATCGCGACGCCGACGTGCAGCACCAGCCAGTACGACTGCAGCGCCGGCTGCACGCCCATCGCGGCGATGTAGAACACGTTGAGGCCCAGCGTGAGGAACACGGCGGCGATGCCGGTGACGAACGCGCCGAGGAACCGCACGTCGCGGCGCGTGCCCACCACCAGGAACACGGTGACGGCCACGAAGGACCCGACCAGCGTGAACTCGTACATGTTGGCCCACGGGGTGCGCCCGGCGGCGATGCCGCGGCTCACGATGCCGGCGAGCAGCAGCAGGTCGCCCAGCACGGTGGTGGACATCGCGATGCCGGCGGCACGACGGCGGGTCGGGGTCTCGACGGGCTCGACCACCGCGGCGGCCGAGCCCGTCGAAGGCGCAGGGCCACCCGCGCCCACCAGCTCCTTCTCGGCCGCGCGCGACGTCGTCCGCGCGTCGGTGCGCCGCGCCAGGTCGACGGCGAACGCGACGAGCGCGATCGTGAAGCACACGAGCGTGGCCCAGACGAGCACCTCGCTCAGGTTGCCGATCTGCTCCGAGGTCATCGGGGTTCCTCCTGGTCGTGCGTGGCGGAGTGCGTGGCGGAGTTCGTGGGTGGGTCGGCGCCGGGCACCGCGGCGAGCGCCCGGTCGACCTCGCCCTGGAGGCCGGCGTCGTCGCCGCGGGCGAGCCCGGCGAGCTCGACCTGCGTGTCGCCGGACGGCAGCGCCCAGGCGCGGACCCAGACGCGGCGGCGCGGCGTGAACAGCGAGACGCCCAGGCCGGCGAGGGCCAGCAGCGCGAACGTGAGCACCCAGGCGAGCGACGGGTCGTAGCGCAGGTCGAGCGCGACGTAGCGCGGGATGTCCTTGCTCATCGTGATGGTGCCCAGGCCGTCCGGCAGCTTGACGGTCTGGCCGGGGGCGACCAGCACCTGGGCGCGCTTGCCGTCGGAGCCGGTCGCGGCGGTCATCGTGGCGGTGTCGAGCTTGTAGACGTTCTGGGGCACGCCGGCGTCGAGGCCCAGGTCGCCCGACCACACCTGCAGCACGAGCATCGGGTTCTCGGGCTGCGGGAACGCGGAGCGGGCGGTGCCGTCGGCGTTGATGACGGCGGTGGGCAGGAAGTACCCGGTGAGGCCGATCTGCTCGAGGCCCTTGCTGACGTCGGGCACCTTGATGACGCCGCGCGACGTGTAGACGTTGTCCTGCGGGATGAACGGCACCCGGCCCGAGAACGCGACCTCGCCCTTGGCGTCCCGCACGGTGACCTCGGGCGCGAACCCGTTGCCCTGGAGGTACACCTTGGCGCCCGCGATGGTGAGCGGGTGGTTGACCTTGATGGTCTGCTTGCTCGCGCTGCCGTCGGCGTCGGTGACGGTGACGTAGGCGGTGAAGTCGCGGGCCTGGGCGAACGCGACGGTGTCCGAGGCGAACCTCGACGAGAAGTCGTCGAGCGTCAGCGAGAACGGGCTGAGCTCCTGCGGCCGGAACCACGCGCCCTTGTCGAACGTGTCGTAGTCGACGACGGCGTTCGCGAACCCGCGCCCCTCGGTGATGATCGCCTGGCCTCGGTAGTGCAGCAGCTGGCCGGTGGCGATGGACACGAGCAGGCCCAGCAGCGCGATGTGGAACACCAGGTTGCCGGTCTCGCGGAAGTAGCCGCGCTCGGCAGCGACGGTGCGGGTCGCGGGTCGCTCCCCGCGCGCGTCCTCGGCGCCGAGGTCCACCCGGAACACGCGCCCGCGCCGCAGGTGGGCACCGACGGCGGCGACGACGTCGTCGGGCGACGCGGTCGAGAAGGCCGAGGCCTTCGCTGGGAACCGGCCGAACCGGGCCGGGGTGTGCGGCGGGCGGCCGCGCAGGTTGCGGGCGTGCGCCGCGACGCGCGGCAGGATGCACCCGATCAGCGAGACGAAGAGCAGCAGGTAGATCGCGCTGAACCACGGCGACGTGTACACGCTGAAGAACCCGAGCCGGTCCAGCCACGGCCCCAGGGTGGTGTGCCCGCCGAGGTACTCGAGCACCTTGTCGGGGTTGGGCCCGCGCTGCGGCAGCACCGACCCGGGCACGGCGGCCACGGCCAGCAGCATGAGCAGCAGCAGGGCCACGCGCATGGAGGTGAGCTGCCGCCACGTCCAGCGCAGCCATCCGACGACGCCGAGCACGGGCAGGCGCGGGCCGTCGCCGCCCCCGGCGGTCGAGCCGGTCGACACCCCCTCCGACGCGGACGTCGTGACGAACTCGTCCGCGATCCCCTCAGGCTTGTACTGCGTGCGCTCGCTCATCAGACCACCGTCTCCCAGCCGCCGATCCAGCCCTGGATCCCCCGGATGACCGCCCCCCACAGGCCCGTCACGAGCGCGAGCCCGATCAGCACCAGCAGCCCGCCGCCCAGGCGCAGCATCGCCAGCCGGTGCCGGCGCAGGAACCCGAGCATGCGCTGCGACGACTGCAGCCCCAGCGCCACGAGCAGGAACGGCACGCCCAGCCCGAGGCAGTACGCGATGCCGAGCGCCACGCCGCGCGCGACGGACGCCTGGTCGAGGGAGAGGGCCGTGATGGCGGTCAGGGTCGGGCCGATGCAGGGCGTCCACCCGAGGCCGAACACGATGCCCAGCAGGGGCGCCCCCCACAGCCCCGCGCGCGGGCTCACGTGGAAGCGCCGCTCGCGCTGGAGGAACGGGATGCCGCCCAGGAACGCCAGCCCGAGCAGGATGACGACGACGCCGAGCACCCGGCTGATGCCGTCCTCCCAGCGCACCAGGTGCGACCCGATGGCGCCCGCGGCCGCCATGAGCGCCACGAACACGACGGTGAACCCGGCCACGAAGAGCGCGACCCCGCTGAGCACGCGCCCGCGCCCCGTCGCCCCGCGCGTGCCGCCGGCCGACGTCGACGTCGCCGCCATGCCGCTCACGTACCCGACGTACCCGGGCACCAGCGGCAGCACGCACGGCGACGCGAACGAGACCAGCCCCGCGAGGATCGCGACCGGGACGGCGAGAAGCAGCGACCCGGAGTAGGCGGTGGTGGCGAAGGTCTCCCCCATCTACTTCCCCGCAAGCACGTCGTCGAGGATCGCGTCGAGGGTCCCGGGGACGAGCTGGCCGATGATGCGGGCGGCCACGCGGTGGTCCTTGTCGAGCACCACCGTGGTGGGCACGGCCTGCAGCGGGACCACGCCCGACAGCTTCGCGATCACCGCGCCGGAGGTGTCCTGGATCGACGGGTAGGGGGTGGAGAACGTCCGCTCGAAGGCCTGCGCGGCGCCGGCGTCGTCCTGCGTGTTGATGCCGAGCACCTTGACGCCGTCGGCGGCGCGGGCGTTGGCCATCTTCACCAGGTCGGGTGCCTCGGCGCGGCAGGGCGCGCACCCGGCGTACCAGGTGTTGACGACGACGACGTCGCCCGACCAGTCCGCGGTGCTGACCGCCTTGCCGGCGAAGTCCTTGCCCGCGATGACCACGGGGTCCTTGCGGTTGCCGGCGTCCCACTGCTGCACGGAGCCGTCTCCGGAGACGAACCCCTGGCCGACGACGTTCCCCGCGCCGGAGCTCTGCGAGCAGCCGGCGAGCAGCACGAGGGCGGCGACCAGGAAGGCGGCCGCCTTCCGAGCGGTCGCCTTCCCGGCGTGCTTGCCGTTCCCGGCAGTCGAGCGTGTCGAGACCCTCACTTGACGGACCACGCCCCCTTGCTCAGCGACGTGGCCAGGTGCCGGGCGGGCTCGGAGTACTCGATGCCGGCCAGGTCGTCGTCCTCGAAGTGCAGGCTCGTCAGCGAGGCGAGCGTGCACTGGCGCTTGCGGGGGTCGTGCCACAGGTGCTTGCCCTCGTAGGCGAGCCGGGTGACCCAGATCGGCAGCTGGTGGCTGACCAGCACCACCTCGTGCCCGGGGTGGGCGTCGCGCGCGGCGGCGACGGCGGCCTGCATGCGCGTCGCCTGCTCGCGGTACGGCTCGCCCCACGACGGCCGCAGCGGATTGCGCAGCAGGCCCCACCAGCGCGGGTTGGCCAGCTGCCACGGGCGGGCGCCGATGGTGGTGCCCTCGAACCGGTTGCCGGCCTCGATCAGCCGCTCGTCGGCGCCCGTCTCCAGGCCGAACGCGGCCGAGAGGGGCGCCGCGGTCTCCTGCGCGCGCTGCAGCGGGGAGGCGGTCACGGCGACGACGTCGCGCTTCTGCTCGGTGAGCGCGGCGGCGACGACACGGGCCATCTCGTGCCCGCGCTCGGACAGGTGGTAGCCCGGGAGCCGCCCGTAGAGCACGCGGCCGGGGTTGTACACCTCGCCATGCCGCAGGAGGTGGACGGTCGTGGTCACCATGGCGTCAGTGTCCCACGCGCCACTGAGCGCTCAGTGAGCGCCAGTCGCTGTGAGAGCAGTGTCACTCGGCGGGGGTCTTGGCCTCCTGGGCCACCTTGGCCATGGCGTGGCCGAGCATGGTGAGCTCGTCGTCGTCGAGCACGTCGACCATGAGGCGGCGGACGGCGGCCACGTGGAGCGGGGCGGACTCGACCAGGGCCTCCCACCCGGCGTCGGTCATCACGCAGTTGACCCCGCGGCGGTCGCCGGGCACGGGTTCGCGCACCACGAGCCCGCGCTTCTCCATGCGGTCGACGGTGTGGGTGAGCCTGCTGCGGGACAGCACCAGGCCCTCCGCGAGGTCGGACATGCGCACGGTCCGGTCGGCGCGGTCGGAGAGCTGGACGAGCAGGTGGTACTCGCCCAGGGCGAGGGGGATGCCCTGGTCGTGGGCGCGGTCGAGCGCCTCGACGAACCGCGCGGTGCCCGTGACGTACGCGCGCCAGGAACGCTGCTGCTCGTCGGTCAACCACCGGGGCTCAGCCATGGGGAATAACCTACGCGAGCGTCTGGTTAGCAACGCCGTACGACCTGCTAGTTGCGTTTTCAACTATCGCCACGAGCAAGCGACCACCCCTTCAGCTGGACGATCACGAGGAGCTCCACCATGGCCACGCCGCTGCCCACCGGCCTCACCGCCGGTACCTACGTCATCGACGCCGCGCACTCCACCGCGTCCTTCTCCGTCCGGCACGCCGGCATCGCGAAGGTCCGCGGGACCATCGGCATCGCGTCTGGCACCATCACCGTCGGCGACGACGTCGAGTCGTCGGCCGTCGTCGCCGAGCTCGACGCCGCCCAGGTGAGCACGGGCGACGAGAACCGCGACAACCACCTCAAGAGCGCCGACTTCTGGCACGCCGAGGAGCGCCCGACGTGGACGTTCACGTCGACGTCCGTCAAGGCCGACGGCAACGACCTCGTCGTCGTGGGCGACCTGCAGATCAACGGCGTCACCAAGCAGGTCGAGCTCGAGACCGAGTTCACCGGCACCGCCACCGACCCGTTCGGCAACAACCGCGCCGGCTTCGAGACCGAGCTCGAGATCTCGCGCGCCGACTTCGGCCTGACCTGGAACGCGGCCCTCGAGACCGGCGGCTTCCTGGTGGGCGACAAGGTCAAGATCGCCCTCGACATCTCGACGATCGTCAAGAACTGAGCCAACTGATCGGCGGTTGAGCCTGTCGTCGACGGGCTCGACCACCGGGGACGTTCAGCCGGCCCGGGTCGCAGTCGCGGCCCGGGCCGCTGCGTGGAAGGCCAGGATCTGCAGCTCGCCGGCGACGTCGACGCTGCGCACCACGACGTCGTCGGGCAGCTGGAGGGCCACCGGCGCGAACGACAGGATCTCCCGCACCCCGGCGCCGACGACGCGCTCGGCGACGGCCTGCGCGGCCGGCCCGGGCGTCGCGATGACCACCATGGTGACGCCCTCGCGGGCGATCACGTGCTCCAGCGCGTCCAGCGGCTCGACGGCGAGCCCGCCCGACGGCCGCGTGCCCACGACGGCCGGCGACACGTCCAGCAGCGCCACTACCTGGAACCCGCGCTGCGTGTAGCCCGAGTAGTTGGCCAGCGCCTGGCCCAGGTTGCCGATGCCGATGATGGCGAGCCGGTGCACGGACCCGAGCCCCAGCGCGCCCGAGATCACGCCGCCCAGCGACCCGACGTCGTACCCCACGCCGCGCGTGCCGAACGAGCCCAGGTAGGACAGGTCCTTGCGCAGCTGCGCGGAGCCGACCCCGGACGCCTCGGCGAGCTCCGTCGACGACGTCGTGCGGACGCCCGCCGCCTCGAGGTCGCGCAGGGCGCGCAGGTAGTAGGGCAGGCGAGCCACCGTCGCCGCCGGGACCGCCACGTCGCCGGTCTCGATCACCGCATCCTCCTGTCCACCGCCGCGTCCCGCAGCGACGCCGTCACCGGCGCCCCGCGAGCCGTCGTGCGAGCCTGTCCCCGTCGACCTGCCAGAAGCCCTGCTGCACGCCGTCGACCTCGACGACGGGCACGTAGTCGCCGTACCGGTCTCGGAGAGTAGCGGAGTCGGGGCCGGCGTCGATGTCCACCTCGCGCCACGTCTCACCAGCGGCGTCGCAGACACGGGCCACCACCGCCCGTGCGTCGTCGCACAGGTGACAACCGGCCCGGGAGAACAGGACCACACGGGGGTCTGATCCGGGGGGCCTGTCCACGGCCACAGCCTACGCGCGCCGCTAAGGTGGGCGGCATGTCCGACGCCAGCGCAACGCCTCCACGCCAGGCCGCCGCGTTCTTCGACGTCGACAACACCGTGATCCGCGGGGCCAGCGCCTACCACCTGGCGCGGGCGCTGTACCAGCGCAAGTTCTTCGGCACGGCCGACCTGGTGCGCTTCGCCTTCATCCAGGCCCGCTACCTGCTGTTCGGGGAGTCCAAGGAGCAGATCGACGCGGTGCGCGAGCGCGCGCTGTCGCTCATCGCGGGGCGCTCGGTGGCCGAGGTGACGGCCGTGGGCGAGGAGGTCTACGACACCGTCCTCGAGCTGCGGATCTTCCCCGGCACCAAGAAGCTGCTGGACGCGCACATCGCCGCGGGCGACCAGGTGTGGCTCGTCACGGCGACGCCGGCCGAGATCGGGCGGCTCATCGCGCGCCGCCTGGGCGCCACGGGCTGCCTCGGCACCATCGCCGAGCACAAGGACGGCTACTACACGGGCCGCCTGCTGGGCGACCTCATGCACGGCGCGGTCAAGGCCGACGCCGTCCGCGAGCTGGCCGAGCGCGAGAACCTCGACCTCGAGGCGTCGTACGCGTACGGCGACTCCCTGAACGACCTGCCGATGATGACCGCCGTCGGCCACCCGTGCCCCATCAACCCCGACGGCCGCCTGCGCCGGCACGCGCGCGAGGTGGGCTGGCCCATCCGCGAGTTCCGTGGGCGGCCCGTCCGCGTGGCGCGGCGCAGCGTCAAGACGGCGTCGTGGGCCGGGGCCGCGTGGGCGGCCGGGCTGGTGGTGCGGGCGATCCGCCGCCAGGTGCGCAAGCGGCTCGAGCTGCGGTAAGGAACAAACCACGAGGCCCGGTTCCCTGAGCGGGAACCGGGCCTCGGTAGGTCACTTCTTGTTGCGACGCTGGTGACGCGTCTTGCGAAGCAGCTTGCGGTGCTTCTTCTTCGCCATGCGCTTGCGGCGCTTCTTGATGACGGAGCCCATGAGGTCCTCCTGGTGCGGGTCGGTCGATGGAACCACGTGTGGTCCACAGTCGGCGGCCAACACGATGAAAAGTCCGTGCCACAGCCTACCCGATGCCGGGAAGTGGCCCGGAAGCCGGACCGACCGACCGCGCCATCCCACATCGTGAACAGTTGGCTCTTTCTGGTGTGTTTTGCTCAAGAAGGCTCTACGGTCACCGACATGCACACGCACCGAATGCCGGCCCGCCCGGTCCGCTGCTGTCGCTGTCGCTGTCGCTGACCTCTCAGCGCGCTGAGCCCGCGACCGCGCTCGGCAGACCTCTCCCCGCGCCGACCACGACGGCGCCGCTGACCGCACCCGCCTGCCGCGGGAGGCCCGGTCCCCGTTCTCCCCCACCACGAAGGGTCCCCTTGCCATGCCCTCGCACGCCCCCACGCGTCCCCGCCGCACCGTCTCCGCGCTCGTCGGCACCACCGCCGTCGTCGGCCTCGCCGGGCTGCTCGGCGGCTGCTCCGGACTCGCACAGGCCGAGTCCGCGAGCACGGCGCCGTCCCAGGCGCCCACCGCCGCCCTGCCCACGACCGTGCCCGCCGGCACCACGCTCACCGTCGGCGACCCGACCACGCAGTTCGCCCTCCAGCTGGCCGGCAAGGACATCGACGCCCCGTTCGACTTCAAGGTCACCTGGGCCAACATCTCCGGCGGCCCGCAGTCGCTCGAGGCGTTCCGTGCCCGGTCGCTCGACGTCAGCGCGGTCGCGGAGATCCCGTCGCTCCAGGCCACCTGGACCGGCTTGCCCGTGCGCAACATCGCGGCGCTCTACCGGCAGAACTGGGACACGGCACCGATCTACGAGCTTGCCGCCGCCCCGGGCGTGAAGCTCGCCACGCTCGCCGACCTCAAGGGCAAGAAGATCGCGTACAGCCCCGGGCAGGCCCAGGGCGCGCTGGTCCTCAAGTCGCTCGCCGCGGCGCACCTGACCCAGAAGGACGTCACGCTCGTCGAGCTGCCGTCCACGGGCGACGTGTACGCCACGACGCTCGCGTCCAAGCAGGTCGACGTCGCCCCCATCGGCGGCACCACGCTCGAGCACTACCTCGCGCAGTACGGCAAGGACGGCGCCACGGCGATCGACCACCACCTGCGCGACGACGCCGGCCACCTCTACGCCCCGGACGCCGTGCTCGACGACCCGGCCAAGCTCGCGGCGCTGCGCGAGTACGTGGTGGCGTGGGCCAAGGCCAAGGTGTGGATCTACGACCACCCCGACCTGTGGAAGCAGAAGTACGACGTCGAGAACCAGGGGCTCAGCGAGGCCGACGCGCAGTACCTCATCGACCACGCCCCCGTGCCCGACATCCCGCAGAGCTGGGCCGCCGGAATCCAGCGCACCCAGGCGACCGCCGACCTGCTGTCGAAGGAGCAGGGCCGCCCCCACATCGACGTCGCCGGGCTGTTCGACCAGCGCTTCGCCGCGGTCGCCTACCAGGCGGCCCAGGAGCAGCGCGAGGCCGACGGGAGCGCGAAGTGAGCGCCGCGGTCACGATCCCGGGCGCCGCGGCACCGGCCCGACGCGCCACGACGGCGGCGCCCGCCGTCGACGTGCGGCCCGCGGCCCGCACCCGGCTGCGGCTGGGGCGCCCCATCAAGGGCTCCGGGCTGATCGGCGTCGGCGCGCTCGCCGCCGTGTGGGTGGCCGGCTCGGCGACCGGGTTCATCGACCCGCGCGTGCTGTCCGCGCCGTGGACCGTCGTGACCACCGCCGGCGGGCTGATCGCCGACGGGCGGCTGCAGCAGAACCTCGAGGTGTCGCTCACGCGCTCCGCGCTGGGCCTGCTGTTCGGCGTCGTCGCCGGGGTGGTGCTCGCGCTGGTGGCGGGGCTGAGCCGGGTGGGCGACGCCCTGCTCGACGGCCCCATCCAGGTGAAGCGGGCCATCCCGAGCCTCGCCCTGGTGCCGCTGCTGATCCTGTGGTTCGGCATCGGCGAGGAGATGAAGGTCATCACCATCGCGATCGGCGTGCTGCTGCCCGTCTACGTGCACACGCACAACGGGCTGCGGTCGATCGACGCCCGGTTCGTGGAGCTCGCCGAGACGCTCGCGCTGCGGCGGTGGCAGTTCGTCCGGACGGTCGTGCTGCCCGGCGCGCTGCCCGGGTTCCTGCTGGGCCTGCGGTTCGGGGTCACCGGGTCGCTGCTCGCGCTGGTGGTCGTCGAGCAGGTCAACTCCACGGCCGGCATCGGCTACATGATGGAGCTCGCGCGCTCCTACGGGCAGACGGACGTGATCGTCGTCGGCCTGGTCGTCTACGGGCTGCTCGGCTACCTGGCCGACACCGCAGTCCGGCTGCTGCAGAGGAGGGCGCTGACATGGCGACGCACGCTGGCGGGCTGAGCACCGGGGTGCGGGTCCGGGACCTGGTCCGGTCCTACGACGGGGCCCCGGTGCTGGAGAGCCTGGACCTCGACATCGCGCCCGGCGAGTTCATGGCGATCCTGGGACGCTCCGGCTCCGGCAAGAGCACGCTGCTGCGCGCGCTCGCCGGGCTGGACCCCGACGTCGCGGGCTCGGGCGAGGTGCGCGTGCCCGGCTCCGTCTCCGTCGTGTTCCAGGACTCGCGGCTGCTGCCGTGGGCGCGCGTGCTGGACAACGTGGTGCTGGGCCTGGAGGCCTCGACCGGGCTCAGCCGCGCCGAGGCGCGCGCCGCCGGCACCGCGGCGCTGGCCGAGGTCGGGCTCGCGGGCCGCGAGCGCGCCTGGCCCGGAGAGCTCTCGGGCGGCGAGCAGCAGCGCGTGTCGCTGGCCCGCTCGCTGGTGCGCCGCCCCGAGCTGCTGCTGGCCGACGAGCCGTTCGGCGCACTCGACGCCCTCACCCGCACCCGCATGCACGGCCTGCTGCGCGAGCTGCTCGAGCGGCACGGCCCGGCCGTCCTCATGGTCACGCACGACGTCGACGAGGCGATCGTGCTGGCCGACCGGGTCGTGGTGCTCGACTCCGGGCGGATCGCCGCCCAGCGCCGGCCCGACCCCGGACTCACCCCCGCAGACGCCGCGTACGGCGCGCTGCGCGCCGACCTGCTCGAAGCCCTCGGCGTGCCCGCCGCGGACGCCGCACCGAAGGAGATCCCCGCATGACGCACCGTCCCGGACACCTGATCCTCAACGCGTTCCTCATGAGCACCGGCCACCACGAGGCGTCGTGGCGGCTGCCCGAGTCGCCGGGAGGGGTCGAGAGCCTGTCGGTCGGCCACTTCCAGAACCTGGCGCTCGTCGCGGAGTCGGGCAGGCTCGACTCGATCTTCTTCGCCGACTCTCCCGGCCTGTGGGGCGACATCGGCCGCCGCCCGGCCGGCACGCTCGACCCGCTCATCGTGCTCACCGCGATCGCAGCCGTGACCAGCCGCATCGGCCTCATCGCGACGGCGTCCACCACCTACAACTCGCCGTACAACCTGGCCCGGCGGTTCGCGTCGATCGACCACGTGTCGAACGGCCGCGCGGGGTGGAACGTGGTCACGACGGCGAACGAGGCCGCCGCCCGCAACTTCGGCCTCGACGGCAACCCGCTGCACGCCACCCGCTACGAGCGGGCCGCGGAGTTCCTCGAGGTCGCGTTCGGGCTGTGGGACTCGTGGGAGGAGGACGCCGTCGTCGGCGACAAGGCCGCCGGCGTGTGGGGCGACTCCTCGAGGCTGCACGCCATCGACCACGTCGGGACCCACTTCTCCGTCGCGGGGCCGCTCACCACGCACCGCTCGCCGCAGGGGCGCCCGGTGATCGTGCAGGCCGGGTCGTCCGACGACGGCAAGGACCTCGCCGCGCGCTATGCGGAGGCCGTGTTCACGGCGCACCAGACGCTCGGCGACGCCCAGGGGTTCTACGCGGACCTCAAGGCCCGCACGGCCGCCGCCGGGCGCGACCCGCAGGGCGTGAAGATCCTGCCGGGCATCGTGCCGGCCATCGGGTCCACCGAGGCCGAGGCGCGGGCCATCGAGCAGGAGCTCGACGAGCACATCGTCCCCGAGCACGGCCTGCGCCAGCTCGCCCGCACCCTGCGCGTCGAACCGTCGGACCTCACGCTCGACGGGCGCCTGCCCGCCGACCTGCCCGACGAGGACGAGATCGAGGGTGCCAAGAGCCGGTACACCCTCATCGTGAACCTGGCCCGCCGCGAGAACCTCACCGTCCGCGAGCTCATCGGCCGCCTGGGCGGCGGCCGCGGCCACCGCACGTTCGCCGGCACGCCCGAGCAGGTCGCCGACACCCTCCAGGCCTGGTACGACGACGGCGCCGCCGACGGGTTCAACATCATGGCCCCCGTGCTGCCGTCCGGGCTGGAGACGTTCGTCGCCCACGTCGTGCCGGTCCTCCGGGAGCGCGGCCTGTTCCGCCACGAGTACGAGGGCACCACCCTGCGCGAGCACTACGGCCTCGAGGTGCCCGCCAACCGCTGGACCGCCGCCCGTTCCCTCACCACCGTCGCTGGAGCCTGACCATGTCTACGTACCGCCCCCTCGGACGCACCGGCGTCCTCGTCTCCCCGCTCACCCTCGGCGCCATGAACTTCGGGGCGCCGGGCGCCACCGGCGAGGCCGAGTCGACCGAGATCGTCCACGCCGCGCTCGACGCCGGCATCAACGTGGTCGACACCGCCGACGTCTACACCCGCGGCCGGTCGGAGGAGATCGTCGGCAAGGCCCTCGCCGGGCGCCGCGACGACGTGATCCTCGCGACCAAGTTCCACGGCCGCCTCGGCGACGACCCGAACCACTTCGGCAACTCCCGCCGTTGGATCATCCGCGAGGTCGAGGCATCCCTCACCCGCCTCCAGACCGACCACATCGACCTCTACCAGGTGCACCGGCCCGAGGAGGGCACGGACATCGACGAGACCCTCGGCGCCCTCACCGACCTGGTGCACCAGGGCAAGATCCGCTACTTCGGCACCTCGACGTTCCTGCCCGGGCAGCTGGTCGAGGCCCAGTGGGTGGCCGAGAAGCGTGGCCGCGAGCGCCCCGTCACCGAGCAGCCGCCGTACTCGATCCTGGCCCGCGGGGCCGAGACCGAGGTGCTCCCGCTCGCGCAGAAGCACGGGCTGGGCGTGCTGCCGTGGAGCCCGCTCGCCGGCGGGTGGCTCTCGGGCCGCTCGGCCACCGAGGCGGCCGACAGCCCGCGCCGGGCCCGCCGCCCCGAGCGGCACGACCCGCGCCTGCCGGAGAACGTGCTCAAGGCGGCCGCCGTCGAGCGGCTGTCCAAGCTGGCCGCTGACGCCGGGATCACGCTGGTCCAGCTCGCGCTCGCGTTCGTGCTCGAGCACCCCGCGGTGTCCTCGGCGATCGTCGGGCCGCGCACCCCCGCCCACCTGGAGGCGGCGCTCGCGGCGCTCGACGTGCGGCTGCCGGAGGACGTGCTCGACGAGATCGACCGCATCGTGCCGCCAGGCGTCACGCTCAACCCGGCCGACGCCGGCTACCAGCCCCCGTCCCTGACCGACGCCGCCCGCCGGCGCTCGGCCCGCTGAGGGGAGGAGCCGTGGCGAACACGCTGCTCTGGTACATCCCCAACCAGTCCCGCCCGGGCCACCGCGGCGACGACGTCGTCGACGGGCACAACAGCCTCGACCACCTCACCGAGCACGCCCACGCCCTCGAGGCGACTGGCTGGGACGGCGCCCTGCTCGGCACCAGCTGGGGGCGGCCCGACACGTTCACGGTGGCGACGGCGCTCGCGGCGCGCACCACCACGTTCCGGCCGCTCGTGGCGATCCGGCCGGGCTACTGGCGCCCGGCGCACTTCGCGTCGTCGGCGGCGACGCTCGACCACCTGTCGGGCGGGCGCCTGCTGGTGAACATCGTGTCGGGCCAGGACGACCTGGCCGCCTACGGCGACGCCGAGGGCGACCAGGCGCACCGCTACGGGCGCACCCGGGAGTTCCTGCAGATCGTGCGCCGCCTGTGGGCCGGGGAGGAGGTCACGTTCGAGGGCGAGCACTGGCAGGTGCGCGGGTCCCGGCTGGGCCTGCCGCCGGTCACGCCGCCGCGGCTGTACTTCGGTGGCGCGTCCGACGCCGCCCAGCGCGTCGCGGCCGCCGAGGCCGACGTGCAGCTGTTCTGGGGCGAGCCGCTCGACGGCGTCGCGGAGCGCATCTCCCGGCTGCGCGACCTGGAGCAGCAGCTGGGCCGCGAGCACGCACCGCTGGAGTTCGGGCTGCGCATCACCACGGTGGTGCGCGACACCACCGACGAGGCGTGGGCGGCGGCCGAGGAGAAGGTCGCGCAGCTCGCGGGAGCGGCCGGGGTCGAGCGGCGCCGGCCGGCCGCCGTCGGGCAGCAGCGGCTGCTGGACCTCGCGGCACGCGGCGAGGTGCTCGACGACAACCTGTTCACCACGCCCGGCACGCTCGGTGCGGGCGGGGCGGCCACCACGTGGCTCGTGGGCTCCGCGCAGGACGTCGCCAAGTCGCTGCGGCGGTACGCCGACCTGGGCGTGAGCCACTTCGTGCTCTCGGACACGCCCTACCTGCCCGAGATCGCGCGGCAGGGACGCGACCTGGTGCCGCTGCTGCGGGACTGAGGTGCGCCCGGGTCAGTCCTGGTAGGGGTCCAGGCCCCACAGCGGGAACACGTGCTTGCGCGTGGCCAGCACGGCCCGGTCGACGTCGTCGGCCGGGTCGTAGCCCGCCGACCACGGCGTCCAGTCCACCATCTCCACGCCCAGGAACCGGGCCGCGCTCAGGCCCGACGTCGCCGCGACGTGGTCGCGCCAGCGCTGCGGCAAGGGCTGCTGCAGGTCCAGGGGCTCGTGCAGCGCCTCGGCGATCAACGAGGACCAGACCAGCGGCACCACGTCGACCACCGCGTACCCGCCGCCGCCGAGCGCCACCCAGCGGCCGTCGGCGAGCTCGTGCGCCAGGTCGTGCACCAGGCGGGCGGCGTGCCGCTGGGCGTCGACGCCCACGCGCAGGTCGCTCAGCGGGTCGCGGGCGTGGGAGTCCGCGCCGTGCTGCGACACGATCACGTCGGGCCGGAACTCGCGCAGCACCGCCGGCACCACGGCCTCGACGGCGCGCAGCCACGGGCCCGACGTCGTGCGCGGCGGCAGGGCCACGTTCGCGGCGTACCCCGGGGCCTTCGGGCCGCCGACGTCGGCCGCGCTGCCCGTGCCCGGGAAGAGCGTGTGGCCGTCCTGGTGCACCGAGATGGTGAGCACCCGGTCGTCGTCCCAGAACGTGTGCTCGACGCCGTCGCCGTGGTGGGCGTCGAGGTCCACGTAGGCGACGCGCTGCGCGCCGGCGTCGAGCAGGCTCTGGATCGCGACCGCGGCGTCGTTGTAGATGCAGAAGCCCGACGCGGCGTCGCGGTGGGCGTGGTGCATGCCGCCGGCGATGTTGAGCCCGTGCAGCACCCGGCGCTCCCACACGGCCTGTGCCACCTCGACCGAGCCCGCCACCAGGCGCGCCGCGGCGTCGTGCATGCCGGGGAACATCGGGTCGTCCTCCGTGCCGAGACCGCGCTCCGGGTCGGGGATCCCTTCCGAGGCCCGGCGCACCGCGGCGACGTAGGCGGGGTCGTGGACCGTCTCGATCAGTGCGTCCGACGCCGGGGGCACCGCGACCACCTCGAGCTCCGGCGAGGCGAGCAGGCCCAGGTCCTCGACCAGGCGCATCGTGAGGTCGAGGCGCGCGGGCGACATGGGATGGCCGCGGCCGAAGTCGTACTGCAGGAGCTCGGGGCTCCAGACGAGGCGGGCCAGGGACATGCCCGTCACGGTATCCGACCCCGTGGCAGAGTGGGTCCGGCGTCCGGCCGCGGTGACGAGGAGGTCATGCATGGCGCGAGGAACGGGCAGCGTCCTGGGCCTGCGCGAGATCGTGGACCGGGCCGCCCGTCAGTCGCCCGCCCGCCTCGCCGTCACCGTGTTCCTCGGGGTGTGCGCGCTGTTCACCGTGCTGCTGCTCATGCCGTGGGCCACGGCGGCGGGCAAGGCGGGGGCGCCGTTCGTCGACGCGCTGTTCACCGCCGTGTCCGCCGTCTGCGTGACAGGTCTCACCGTGGTCGACACCGCCACCTACTGGTCGGTCGGCGGGCAGGTGGTGATCCTCGTCGCGATCAAGGTGGGCGGGTTCGGCGTCATGACGCTCGCCTCGATCCTGGGCCTGGCCGTGTCCCGGCGCATCGGCCTGACGCAGCGCATGCTCACGGCGTCGGAGACGCGGACGGACCGGCTCGGCGAGGTCGGCTCGCTGGTGCGCGTGGTCATCGTGACCTCGACGTCGCTCGAGGCCGTCGTGGCGCTCCTGCTGTTCCCACGGTTCCTGACCCTCCACGAGTCGGTGGGCAAGGCCGTCTGGCACGCCATCTTCTACGGGGTCTCGGCGTTCAACAACGCCGGGTTCGTGCCCACCGAGGAGGGGCTGCGGCCCCACGTGGGCGACTGGTGGCTGGGGCTGCCGCTGATCCTCGGTGTGTTCGTGGGCGCGCTCGGCTTCCCCGTGATCCTCAACATCCTGTCCACCCGGCGCCGGGGCCGCCGCGCCTGGGTGCACTGGTCGCTGCACACCAAGCTGACCCTCGTGACGAGCGCCGCCCTCGTGGCCGTCGGGACCCTGCTCGTCGGGGCGCTCGAGTGGCACAACCCGGCGACGTTCGGGCCGCTGCCCGCCGGGTCCAAGGTGCTGGCCTCGCTGTTCGCCGGGGTGATGCCCCGCTCCGCAGGGTTCAGCACCGTCGACGTCGGGTCCATGAACGAACCGACCCTGCTGGTGACCGACGCGCTCATGTTCGTGGGCGGCGGCTCGGCGTCGACCGGTGGCGGCATCAAGGTGACGACGCTGGCCGTCATGCTGCTCGCCATCGTCGCCGAGGCCCGCGGCGACAAGGACATCGAGGCGTACGGGCGCCGCATCCCCCGCGACACGCTGCGCGTCGCCATCGCCGTCGTGTTCCTCGGCGCGACGGCGGTGCTGGCCGGGTCGATGGCGCTGCTCGAGCTCACCGGCCTGTCGCTCGACAAGGTGCTGTTCGAGGTGATCTCGGCGTTCGCCACCTGCGGGCTGTCCACCGGCATCACCCCGCACCTGCCCGACGCCGCCAAGTACGTGCTCTGCGGGCTCATGTTCGTGGGGCGCACCGGGTCCATGACCTTCGCCGCCGCGCTCGCGCTGCGCGACAGGCGCCGCATCATTAGGTTCCCCGAGGAACGCCCGATCATCGGATGAGAGGGGCCCCCATGCCGGAGACCAGCACACCCGCGAAGGAGCGACGACCGCGCGACCGCGACGCCGGCGTGCTCGTGGTGGGCCTGGGACGGTTCGGGTCGGCGATCGCCGCCGCCCTCGACCGGCTGGGGCAGGACGTGCTCGCCGTCGAGAAGGACGAGACGCGCGTGGCGCAGTGGTCCGGACGGCTGCCGCTCGTGCAGGCCGACGCCACCAACCCCGAGGCGCTCGAACAGCTCGGCGCGCGGGACTTCCGGGTCGCCGTCGTCGGCATGGGCACCTCGCTGGAGGCGTCGGTGCTGGTCACCGCCAACCTGGTCGACCTGGGCACGCCGCAGATCTGGGCCAAGGCCGTCACGGCCGAGCACGGGCGCATCCTCCAGCGCATCGGCGCGCACCACGTCGTCTACCCCGAGTCCGACGCCGGGGCACGGGTTGCGCACCTGGTCAGCGGCAAGATGCTCGACTACATCGAGGTCGAGGACGACTTCACGATCGTCAAGATGCGCCCCCCGCTGGAGATGCAGGGGTTCACGATCGAGCAGTCCGCGGTGCGCCGCCGGTACGGGGTCACGGTGATCGGCGTGAAGTCGCCGGGCCACGAGTTCCAGTACGCGACCCCGCAGACGCGTGTGATGGCGACGGACCTCATCGTGTGCGGCGGCCACGCGGACGTCCTGGAACGCTTCGCGGCCCGCCCGTGAGGGGCGCTCTGTCTCGCGCGCGCGGGCTCTATCTCGCATGTGCCCGCTCTATCTCGCATGGGCCCGCTCTATCTCGCAGGGCCACGTGCTATCTCGCGGGGACCCGCTCTATCTCGCGAGATAGCACGGGTGGGCGCGAGATAGAGCTTCGGTTCGGGAGATAGAGCCCGCGATCGCGAGATAGCACGCCGCCACGCCAGACAGAGCCCTTGTCGGCGGGGCGTGGGAGGCTCCATCGGTGTCTGTTCGGCTGACCGGGTTCTCTCCCTCCGACGTCGCCCGGCTCGTCGACGCCCCGACGTACACCCGCGGCACCGCCTACTGGCAGCAGGGGCGCGTCACGCGGCTGGGCTGGGACCCGGACGACCTGGTGCTCTCCGCGCGGGTCCGCGGCACCGGGGCGCGCACCTACACGACGCGGGCCTACCTCACCGCAGGCCCGCACGGCCCGATGCCCGAGGCCGGCGCCTGCAGCTGCCCCGTCGGCGTCGACTGCAAGCACGTCGTCGCCGTCTTCCTCGCTGCGCTCGGGACGCCCGGCACCCGCCCCACGCCGCCCACCAAGGCGGCCGCGGCCCCCGCCTGGCAGCGGTCCCTCGACCAGGTGATGGCGGCCGCGGCCTCCACGCCGGTGGCGCCCGCCGAGACGACGCCGCTGGGCCTCCAGGTGCGCGTCGACGGCCTGGTGCGCGACGCCGCCAGGCGCCGCGCCGCCGGAGAGCGCGCCCTGACCATCTCGATCCGCCCGGTCCGCCGCGGGGCCAAGGGCACCTGGTCGGCCGGCTGGGACGTCAGCTGGGACGCGCTGCGCCGCGAGTACTACGCCGACCGCTGGGAGCCGCGCTCCCGCGAATGGCTGTCGGAGCTCGGCGCCCTGCGCGGCCAGGGCTTCTGGGGCTCGTCGGACTGGACGCCCCTGGGCGAGTTCCCGGGCCGGCTGCTGTGGCCGCACCTGGAGCGCGGTCGCGGGCTCGGCGTCCCGTTCGTCGGCACCGCGGCGCGCGACGTCGTCGTGCTCGCGGGCGGCACCGAGCTGGTGGTCGACGCGACGCGGTCGGCCGGCGAGCTGCGCCTGACTCCGCAGCTGCTGGTCGACGGCGTGCTCGACGCCGCAGCCCTGCGCGGCGCGGCCGGCGACCACGGGCTGTTCACGGTGCGCCCGGGCGAGTCGAACGGCTGGGTCGTGACGCTCGGTCCCGCACCGGGCCCGCTGTCCCCCGCGGCGGCCACGCTGCTCGCCGTCGACGGCGACCTCTCCGTCCCGGAGCCGGACGAGCCGCGGCTCATGCGCGAGTACCTGCCCACCCTGCGCCAGCAGGTCACCCTGACCAGCAGCGACGCCTCGGTCACGTTCCCCGAGCCGGCCACGCCCACGCTGGTGCTGACCGCTGCGTTCGAGGGCGCCGCCAAGGCGACCGTGCTCGCCGGGTGGATGTACTCGACGCCCGACGGCGTGGCCGACGCCCGCCACCACCCGTTCGCGCCGTCGGCGGCCGACGCCGTGGCACGCGACCTGCCGGTGGAGCGGGAGATCGTCGAACGGGTCGAGGCTGCCTACCGGGCGGCCGGGCTGGCGGAGGCGACGCTCGTCGAGCGGCTGGAGGTCACGGGCCTGGGCGCTCTCGACCTGGCGCTCGAGATCCTCCCGGCGCTCGACGGGCTTGAAGGCGTCGAGGTGCGTGTGCTCGGCCGGCCCGACTACGCCGAGCTCACGGCGACGCCGCAGATCGCGCTCGCCGCGCGTGACGCCGAGGACGCCGACTGGTTCGACCTCGCCGTGACGGTCACTGTCGACGGGCACGACGTGCCGCTCGGCAACATCCTGGAGGCGCTCTCCCGCGGCAAGAAGCGCCTCCTGCTGGCGGACGGGTCGTGGCTGCGGCTCAACCACCCGTCGCTCGAGCGCCTGCGCGTGCTGCTCGACGAGGCCGACCGCCTCAGCGACCGCCGAGGCCGCCTGCAGGTGACCCGGCACCAGGCCGCCCTGTGGGACGAGCTCGCCGAGGTGGCCGACGTCGTCGAGCAGGCCGACGCCTGGCGCGAGTCCGTGGGCGGCCTGCTCGCGCTGACCACGGGCGAGCAGGCCCCCGCCGCGGTGAAGGTGCCCGCGTCCGTGACGGCCACGCTGCGCCCCTACCAGCAGCACGGCTTCGAGTGGCTCGCGTTCTGCTGGGAGCACCGGCTGGGCGGGATCCTGGCCGACGACATGGGGCTCGGCAAGACGCTCCAGGCGCTCGCGCTGTTCGCGCACGCCCGCGAGCGGGATCCGGACGCTCCCCCGTTCCTCGTGGTGGCGCCCGCGTCGGTGGTGGGCAACTGGGCGGCCGAGGCGGCCCGGTTCACGCCGCACCTGCGCGTGGCGGTCCGCCCCGCGACGTCGGCGCGGGCGGGCACGCGGCTGGCCGATGCGGCCGCGGGGGCCGACGTCGTCCTGACGTCGTACGCCGTGTTCCGGCTGGAGAACGCGGAGTTCGCGGCGCTCGGCTGGTCGGGGCTGGTGCTCGACGAGGCGCAGTTCGTCAAGAACCACGCCACGCGCGCCAACCAGCACGCCCGCGCGCTGCGGGCCCCCTTCAAGCTCGCGATCACGGGCACGCCGCTCGAGAACAACGTGACCGAGCTGTGGGCGCTGCTCGCCGTGGTGGCGCCGGGGCTGTTCGGGTCCCTGCAGCACTACCGCGAGGACTACGTGCGGCCCATCGAGGCGGCGCACCGCCCCGACGCCGACGCCCGCATGCGCCAGCACTCCCGCGACACGCTCGCCCGGCTCCAGCGGCGGGTGCGGCCCCTGATGCTGCGGCGTACCAAGGAGCAGGTGGCCCCCGAGCTGCCCGAGCGGCAGGAGCAGGTGGTCGCCGTCGACCTGGCACAGCGGCACCGCACCGTCTACGACACCCACCTGCAGCGCGAGCGCAAGCGCGTGCTGGGGCTGCTGGAGGACTTCGAGGCGAACCGGGTGGCCGTGTTCCGGGCCCTGACCACGCTGCGGCGCATGGCCCTGGACGCGTCCCTGGTGGACCCGGTGGCGTACGCCCGCGTGCCGTCGAGCAAGCTGGACGCCCTGTTCGAGCAGCTGCCCGAGGTCGTCGCCGAGGGGCACCGGGCGCTGGTGTTCTCGCAGTTCACCAGCTATCTGGACCTTGTGGCGCAGCGCTGCCGGGAGGCAGGCATCGAGTACGCGTACCTCGACGGGTCCACGCGCAACCGCCCGGCGGTGATCGAGGGCTTCAAGGAGGGCGAGGCCCCGCTGTTCCTCATCTCGCTCAAGGCGGGCGGGTTCGGCCTCAACCTCACCGAGGCCGACTACGTGTACCTGCTCGACCCGTGGTGGAACCCCGCCACGGAGGCGCAGGCCGTGGACCGCACGCATCGCATCGGCCAGGACAAGCCCGTCATGGTGGTGCGCCTGGTGGCGAGCGGCACCATCGAGGAGAAGGTCATGGCCCTCAAGGACCGCAAGGCCCGCCTGGTCGACGCCGTGCTGGACGACGACGCCGAGCGGTTCGCGGGGGCGATCGACGCCGCGGACGTGCGGGCCCTGTTCGAGTGACGCGCGCGGTATCTCGCGGCGCCCCGCTCTAACTCGCGGCGCCCCGCTCTAGCTCGCGGGGGTGAGGCGGGCCTCGTCGCGGGTGGGCTCGAACAGCTCGACCGGGTTGCCCGACGGGTCCTCGACCAGCACCTGCTTGCCGCCCACACCCGTGATCACGTCGTTGCGGAACCGCACCCCGGCCTGCCGCAGCCGGTCGGCGAGCGCCTCGACGTCGTCGACCTGGAGCGTGAAGCGGTTCCAGCCGCCGGGGGCGGGGAGCGTGCCGTCGGGCATCGCGGCGCCGCCACCGGGGCCGCCGGCGGGGGCGCTGAGCAGCAGCCGCAGGTCGGCGCGGTCGAGCATCGCGAAGGCGGGGGCCGGGTGCATCACCTCGGTGAACCCGAGGTGGTCGCGGTAGAAGGCGATCGCGGCGTCGACGTCGTCGACGATGTACCGCACGCTGACGGTGGCCATGCCTCCACGATGCGCTACTCGGTGCGACGCCGCAGCGTCGCCACCCCCAGCACGGCCGCGCCGACGATCCACAGCACGATGACGCCGATGGCGCCGCGCACGTCGGCCCAGCCGGCGCCGCCGGCGAGCTGCTGGAGGCTCTCGACGGCGTAAGTGAGCGGCATGACGCGGCTGATCCACTCCAGCACCTGCGGCATCTGGTCGCGGGGCATGAGCACGCCGCAGGTGATGAGCTGCGGGATGATCACCAGCGGCATCATCTGCACGGCCTGGAACTCCGTGCGCGCCACGGCCGACGCCGCGAGCCCCAGGGTGCAGCCGAGCACGGCGTCGAGCAGCGCGACGGCCACCACGAGGCCGAGCGACCCCTTGACGTCCATGCCGACGGCGAGCGCGAACCCGACGACGACGAACGCCTGCACCACGGCGAGCCCGCCGAACGCGAGGGCGTACCCGGCCACGAGGTCGCCCTTGCGCAGCGGGGTGGTCATGAGCCGTTCGAGCGTGCCGGACGACCGTTCGCGCTGCGTGGCCACGCTGGTGACCAGGAACATCACGAACAGGGGGAAGAACCCGACCAGCACGGGCCCGAACTGGTCGAGCACGGGCGTGCCGTGGAACATCCACGCGACCAGTCCGAGCAGGGCGCACGGCAGGATGAGGATGAGGGCCACGGTGCGGTGGTCGTGGCGCAGCTGGGCGAGCACGCGGCGCGCGGTCGCGAGGGTGAGGCTCATCGGGCACCCCCTTCGGCGCTGCGCGCCCGGTCGATCAGTGTGAGGAAGGCGCGCTCGGCGTCGGGGGCGCCGGTCTGCGCGAGCAGGTCGTCGGGGGTGGTGTCGGCGACCAGGCCGCCGGCCCGCATGAGCAGCAGGCGGTCGCAGCGGGTGGCCTCGTCCATCACATGGCTGGAAACGAGCAGGGTGTGGCCGTCGGCCACCAGGCGGTGAAAGAGGCTCCACAGGTCACGGCGCAGCACCGGATCTAGGCCCACGGTCGGCTCGTCAAGCACCAACAGGCTGGGACGCCCCACCAGCGCCGCCGCCAGGGAGACTCGCGATCGCTCGCCGCCCGAGAGGGTGGACACCACCTGCCGGGTGTTGTCGCCCAGGCCGACCGCCTCGATCACCTCGCCCACCGCGAGGCGGGCCGCAGGCCTGCCCAGCCCGGCCAGGGTGGCAAAGTGGTGGAGGTTCTGCGCCACCGTGAGGTCTCCGTACACCGAGGCCGCCTGGGTGGCATACCCCACCCGGTGTCGCAGGCCGGGGCTGCCGGCGGGCTCACCCAGCACCGTCAGTTCGCCGGTGACCTGCTCCTGCACCCCAACAATCGCCCGCATGAGCGTGGTCTTGCCCGCCCCCGAAGGCCCGAGCAGGCCGGTCACCGCCCCCGCCTGGATGTCCAGGTCCAGGCCAGCGATGATCGGCGATCCGCCGCGTCGCACCCGCAGGGATCGCGCCCTCACCGCGCTCTGAGCGCCGGTCGGAACGCCGGTCGGCTCGGCCCTAGGCACGCGCGGGGACCGGTTTGCGGCTGCTGGCGACGAACCCCTTGAGGGCGCCGGAGCCGGCCCGCAGCGCCCAGAGGATGCAGACCACATCGACCGCCTCCTGCACCCACGCCCCGATCACGGCGGGCATGACGCCCGTGGTGGCGAACAGCATCAGGGCAAGCGACAGGCCAATGCCGATCCAGATCGACTGGCGGGCCACAGTGACCGTTCGCCGGCCGATCGCCAGGGTCTCGGCGACGCGCTCAAAGGAGTCGGGCAGGATCACAATGTCGGCGGTCTCGCTCGCCGCCGTCGAGCCGCGGGCCGCCATGGCGATGCCGACATCGGCGGCGGCCAGCACTGGGGCGTCGTTGACGCCGTCGCCCACCATCACCACCGGTCGGTTGGGCAGTTCCTGGACGCCGCGCACCTTGTCGGCGGGCAGGCAGCCGGCGTGCACCTCCGTGATGCCGATCTGTTCGGCGATGTGCCGGGCCGTCGGTTCGGCGTCGCCGGTGAACATCGCCAGGGTCTCGATGCCCTGCGTCCGCAGGGAGGCAATGGTCGCGGCGGCCTCTTCTCGCAACTGGTCTCGCAGCACCAGCGAGCCCGCGTAGGCGCCGTCCACTCCCACATGCACCGCCAGCTCGCCCGGTTCGAGGGCCGGGGCGGCAAAGGCGCCGACGGCGGCGGCGACGTAGCTTTCCTTGCCGACGACGATGCGACGTCCCTCGACCTGCGCCTGCACGCCGCCACCGGTCTCCTCGGTGACCTCGCAGGGCGGGGTCAGGGTGAGACCGCGGGCGGCGGCGCCCGCCTGGATGGCCTTGGCCAGGATGTGGGCCGATCCCTGCTCGGCGCTGGCCGATAGGCGCAGCAGCTCGTCATCGGTGAGGGCGTCGATTCCGTGGGCGGCCACCAGTTCCGGGGTGCCCCGGGTGAGCGTGCCGGTCTTGTCAAAGGCAAAGGAACTCGCCTTGTGCAGCTGCTCCAGCGAGCCTGAGGAGCGGATGATGACGCCCCGGCGGGCGGCGCGGGAGGTGCCCGCCATGAACGACACCGGGGCGGCGATGATCAGCGGGCAGGGCGTGGCCACCACCAGCACCTGGGCGAACCGGTAGGGGTCACCCGTCAGCCACCAGGCCAGGCCGGCAATCGCCAGGGAGACGAGGGTAAACGGCACCGCATAGCGGTCGGCCATGCGCACCATGGGGGCGCGGGAGTTGGCGGCCGATTCGACGAGGGCGACGATCTGCTGGTACTGCGAGTCGGCCGACGAGTGGATGGAGACGAGCTCCACCGCCGAGGCGCCATTGATCGAGCCGGAGTAGATCTCGTCCCCGGCCACGCGCTCGACCGGCAGTGACTCCCCCGTCAGGGAAGAGTCGTCGAACATGCCCGCCGCCGAGACGAGGGTGCCGTCGAGGGGCACAACCTCCGAGGCTCGGACCAGCACTCGCGAGCCGATGGGCACGTCCTCGACCGGCATGTCCTGGCCCACCGGGGATCCGTCGGGCAGCGCCAGGACGTAGGCCTCGCGGGGGGCGTTGGAGACCAGGGAGGTGAGGTCGCGCTTGGCGCGATTGGCGGCGTACTCCTCGAGGGCCTCACCACCCGTGAGCATCAGGACGATTACGATGGACGCCCAATACTGGCCGACCGCCAGCGTGGCCGCGATGGCGGTGATGGCGAGGATGTCCAGGCCCAGCTTGCCCCCCAGCAGCTCGCGGATCATCTGGTACAGGGAGCGGGCGGCCACCAGGGCGCAGTAGCCACCGATCACCCAGCGAGCCACCCCTGTGGTGGTTGGGGTCAACACGCCACCGATCAGGGCCACCAGCAGGGTGGCCAGCACAAATGGATAACGGCGCGCAAAGGCGAATACCGGGAACATGTGGCGCAGTTTAGGTTGCCGGGCGCGGGCACCGTCGGGGCGGCAGGGGCTGGTCACAGTGGCCTGTCGCGGGCTGATTTACGCAAAACACCGTTGCCTTAATGGCGAGTTGGGGGTAGTTTGCCAAGTGCGAGAACCGCCTGCCTTCGGCAGGATGGATGAGTACCCATTTTTGTTGCGACGGCGGCCGCCGTCGCGGGCCATCAAGGAGACGATGCATGTCTGAGCAGCAAGCTGGTAAGTGTCCGATGGGCTTTGGCGGAGGCCAGCCCAGCCGGGGAGACACCAACAAGCAGTGGTGGCCCGATTCGCCGAACCTCGCGATGCTGGCGCGCCACCATCCGGCGCGCAACCCGCTTGGCTCCGACTTCGACTACCGTGAGGCCTTCGAGGCGCTCGACCTCGATGCCGTCAAGGCGGACCTGGTGGCGTGCATGAAGGACTCGCAGGACTGGTGGCCGGCGGACTTTGGGCACTACGGCCCGTTCTTTGTGCGGATGGCCTGGCACTCGGCGGGAACCTACCGCGCCTACGATGGCCGAGGCGGCGGGGGAGAAGGGCAACAGCGCTTCGCCCCCCTCAACTCGTGGCCGGACAACGTCTCCCTCGACAAGGCGCGGCGGCTGCTGTGGCCGGTCAAGCAGAAGTACGGCCAGGCCATCTCCTGGGCCGACCTGATGATCCTGGCCGGCACCGTCGCCCAGGAGGACATGGGCCTGCCGGTGATCGGTTTTGGGGGAGGCCGGGCCGACGTGTGGGAGGCAGACCAAGACGTCTACTGGGGGCCGGAGACCACCTGGCTGGCAGACGAGCGCTACACCGGTGAGCGCGACCTGGAAGACCCCCTCGCCGCCGTGCAGATGGGCCTGATCTACGTCAACCCGGAGGGTCCCAACGGCAATCCCGACCCGCTGAAGTCCGCCAAGGACATCAAGGACACCTTCTTCCGGATGGGGATGGACCTCGAAGAGACCGTCGCCCTGATCGCCGGCGGCCACACCTTCGGCAAGACCCACGGCGCCCACCCGGCCGGCGACCTTGGGCCGGACCCGGAGGACGCCCCGATGGAGCAGCAGGGCCTCGGCTGGAAGTCCGGCATTGGCACCGGGGTTGGCGACGACGCCATCACCTCGGGCCTGGAGGTCACCTGGACCTATCACCCCACCCGGTGGGACGATGAGTTCTTCCACATCCTGTTCGCCTACGAGTGGGAGCTCTTCTCCAGCCCGGCGGGCGCGCACCAGTGGCGACCCAAGAACGGGGGCGGGGCCGACATGGTGCCGATGGCCCACTCGGACGGACGCCGCGAGCCGCGCATGATGACCTCAGACCTCGCCCTGCGCATGGACCCCGAGTTTGAGCCCATCTCCCGGAAGTTCAAGGACGACCAGGACGCCCTCACCAAGGCATACGCCCGCGCCTGGTTCAAGCTGACCCACCGTGACATGGGCCCAAAGTCCCGCTACCTCGGCAAGGATGTGCCGGCCGAAGACTTCCTGTGGCAGGACCCCCTGCCCGTTCGGCAGGCG
>WRHK01000038.1 GCA_009783295.1 Promicromonosporaceae bacterium | reverse complement strand
ACCTGCGGTCTGGCGCCGGTCCCGGTGCCTCCGACGTGAACAGGATGGACCGCCCCGTGACGATCAGCCGCCTCGCGCGTGCCGGCAGCCTCGCGCTCGCCGGCGTGCTCGCGCTGACCCTCTCCGCCTGCCGCTCCGACGACCCTCTCGGCCGTGCCGGCATCGAGGTCCCGGGCGGCGGCCTGGCCATCGACGGGCCTGCGGTCTCCGGCACGTTCGCCGGCGCGGGCGCCTCGTCCATCGAGGCGGCCATGGACGCCTGGCGCGCCCTCTACCAGGGCGCCAACCCGCGCGTGACCGTCAACTACGACCCGGTGGGCTCGGGCGGCGGCCGCCGCCAGTTCCTCGCGGGCGGGGCCGTCTTCGCGGGGTCGGACACGCCGCTGACGGCCGAGGAGCTCCAGCAGTCCCGCGCCGTGTGCGGGCCGGAGGGCGCCGTCGACCTGCCCATCTACATCTCGCCCATCGCGGTGGCCTTCAACCTGCCGGGCATCGACACGCTGAACCTGTCGCCCGCCACGATGGCCCGCATCTTCACGGGCGACCTGACCCGCTGGGACGACCCGGCGATCGCCGCCGACAACCCCGGCGTCTCGCTGCCCGACCTGGCCATCACGCCGGTGCACCGCTCGGACGACTCGGGCACCACCATGAACTTCACGGACTACCTCGCGGGTGTCGCCCCCGAGGTGTGGACCTGGGATGCGGCGGGCGTGTGGCCCCTGACGGGCGGCGACTCGGCGCAGGGCACGTCGGGCGTGGTCAACGCGGTGCTCCAGACCGTCGGTGCCATCACGTACGCCGACTCCTCGCGCGTCGGCTCGCTCGGCACCGCCGCCGTCAAGGTGGGCGGCGAGTGGGTGACGTCGTCGGCCGCGGGGGCCGCCGCCGCGGTGGACGCCTCGCCGCGGGCCGTCGGCCAGCACGAGCTCGGCATGGCGATCGACCTCGACCGCGCCACCGACGCCCCGGGCGCCTACCCGCTGCTCCTGGTCTCGTACGCCATGGTCTGCCTCCAGTACCGCACCGCCGCCGAGGTGGACTTCGTGACCGGGTTCTTCGGCTTCGTCGCCTCCGAGGCCGGCCAGCAGGTCGCCGCACAGACCGCCGGGTCCGCTCCGATCTCGGCCGAGCTCGCCTCCGACATCAAGGCCGCGCTGGCCGCCGTCTCCACCCAGGGAGCGTCATGACCGCCGAACGCGGCTTCAGCCGCGGGTTCCGCTGGATCTCGACCGGGTCGGGCATCCTGCTGCTCGCCATCCTCGCCGCCGTGGCCATCTTCCTGGTCCAGCAGGCGCTGCCCGCCCTGACGGCGAGCTCCGAGGACCTGGTGGCCCAGAACGTGCTGCCGCAGGGCATGACGTCGCTGTGGCAGCTGATCCTCCCGCTCGTGTTCGGCACGCTCGTCGCCGCGCTGCTCGCGCTGGTCATCGCCACGCCGATCGCCGTCGGCATCGCGCTGTACATCTCGCACTACGCTCCCAAGCGCGTGTCCGCGGCGGTCGGCTACCTCGTCGACCTGCTGGCCGCGATCCCCTCCGTCGTCTACGGCCTGTGGGGCGGCGCCACGCTCGCCCCCGTGATCCGCCACGTGTGGACGTGGCTGGCCGAGACGCTCAGCCTGCTGCCGGGGCTCGAGGTGCGCGCCACGGCGACCGGCCGGTCGATCGCCACCGCCGCCGTGGTCCTCGCCGTGATGATCCTGCCGATCATCACGGCCGTGAGCCGCGAGGTGTTCAAGCAGACGCCGCGCCTGCACGAGGAGGCCGCGCTCGCGCTCGGCGCCACCGAGTGGGAGGTCATCAAGACGGCGGTGCTGCCCTTCGGCCGCTCGGGCGTCGTGTCCGCCGCGATGCTGGGCCTGGGCCGCGCGCTCGGCGAGACCATGGCCGTCCTGATGATCCTGTCGCCGGGCATCCTCGTCTCCTTCCAGATCTTCGACGCCGGCCAGCAGCAGACCATCGCCGCGTTCATCGCGAGCCAGTTCCCCGAGGCCGCGGGCCTGCGCGTGAACGTGCTGATCGCCACCGGCCTCGCCCTCTTCGTCATCACCATGCTGATCAACATGGCGGCGCGCTGGATCGTGGCCCGCCGCAAGGACTTCTCGGGGGCCGCCTGATGAGCACGACGACCCAGGCCCGCACCGCGGGCCCCGTGGCCTCGCCCGGCTCCGACGAGGTCCGCGCGATGCTCCGCACCAGCGACGTCTCGCGCAAGCGCGTCAACCGCGTCATGAAGGTGCTGGTCCACGCCGCGTTCGCCACCGCGATGGTGCCGCTCCTGTGGCTCCTGTACACCGTGGTGGTCCGCGGGGCGGCGCGTCTGTCGCCGTACTTCCTCACGGTGTCGATGCGCGGCGTCTTCGGTGGCATCGACGCCGGCGGCGTCTACCACGCCATGGTGGGCACGGTGATGATCACGCTCATCGCCACCGTCATCTCGGTGCCGATCGGCCTGTTCACGGCCATCTACCTGGTCGAGTACGGCAAGGGCCCGCTCGCCCGCGCGCTGACCTTCTTCGTCGACGTCATGACCGGCATCCCGTCGATCGTCGCCGGCCTGTTCAGCTTCACCCTGTTCTCGCTGTTCTTCGGCCCCGGGGTCCGCCTCGGCATCGCCGCCAGCGTGGCAGTCTCGGTGCTGATGATCCCGGTGGTCGTGCGGTCGTGCGAGGAGATGCTGCGGCTCGTGCCCAACGAGCTGCGGGAGGCGGCGCTCGCCCTGGGCGTGCCGCGCTGGCTGGTCATCGTCAAGGTGGTGCTGCGGACGTCGGTCGCGGGCATCACCACGGGCGTGCTGCTCGCGGTGGCCCGCGTCATCGGCGAGACGGCGCCCATCCTCATCACCGCCGGCTTCGCCGACTCGATCAACTTCAACCCCTTCGAGGGGCGGATGATGACCTTGCCCGTCTTCATCTACACCCAGTACCGCGTCGGCCTGGTGCCGTGTGCGCCCTCCGACCTCGCCTGCGTGCCGGACGTCAACGTCCTGCGTGCGTGGGCGGCGGCCTTGACGCTCATCGTCATCGTCGTGATCCTCAATCTGCTGGGTCGCCTCGTGACCCGCCTGTTCGCGCCGAAGCTGCGCTGAGACAGCACCCGAAGGAGTGAGCTGAGATGTCCCAGCGCATCGACGTGACGGACCTGAACATCTACTACGGCGACTTCCTCGCCGTGGAGGGTGTCTCGATGGCGATCCAGCCGAGCTCGGTGACGGCGTTCATCGGGCCGTCGGGCTGCGGCAAGTCCACGTTCTTGCGGACCCTGAACCGTATGCACGAGGTGATCCCGGGTGCCCGGGTGGACGGCAAGGTCGAGCTGGAGGGAGTGGATCTGTACGGTCCCGACATCGACCCCGTCGCGGTGCGCCGCAACGTGGGCATGGTGTTCCAGCGCCCCAACCCCTTCCCGACGATGTCGATCCGCGACAACGTGCTGGCCGGGGTGAAGCTCAACAACAAGAAGATCGCCAAGTCCGAGGCGGACGAGCTGGTCGAGTCGTCGCTGCGCGGGGCCAACCTGTGGAACGAGGTCAAGGACCGCCTGCACAAGCCGGGCTCGGGCCTCTCGGGTGGCCAGCAGCAGCGTCTGTGCATCGCCCGCGCCATCGCGGTGAAGCCGCAGGTGCTGCTCATGGACGAGCCGTGCTCCGCGCTCGACCCGATCTCCACGCTCGCGATCGAGGACCTGATCCAGCAGCTCAAGACGTCCTACACGATCGTCATCGTCACGCACAACATGCAGCAGGCCGCGCGCGTGTCGGACAAGACGGCGTTCTTCAACATCGCGGGTACGGGCAAGCCGGGCCGGCTGATCGAGATGGACGACACCGCGACGATCTTCTCCGCGCCCCAGCAGAAGGCCACCGAGGACTACGTCTCCGGCCGCTTCGGGTGAGACGGATGTGGGCCGTTCCTGACATGGGAGGCCCGCCCGCGTCACCATCTGGCGGGTCACGGGCCCTCAGGTGGCGTGGATCACTCGGCTGATACGACTTGTTCATTCACCGTTAACCCCTTGTGGGACGACGCGCCACCTTGCGTGCCTACTTTTCACACGACGCCGGCACGCCGCCGGCGCGACAGACGTGTGAACAGGATGGACACCCCCGTGAAGTTCAGCCGCATCTCCCGCGCCGGTTCGGCCGTTCTCGTCGGCGCGCTCGCGCTGACCCTCGCCGCCTGCGGTTCCGACAACAACACCGGCTCGGACGCTGGTACGGCCACGGCTTCGGCCTCTGCCCCCGCCGCCAACATCTCCGGCACCTTCGCCGGCGCCGGCTCGAGCGCGCAGCAGAAGGCGATCCAGGCCTGGACCGCCGCGTTCCAGGGTCAGAACCCCAACGCCACGATCAACTACGACCCGTCGGGCTCCGGCGCCGGTCGCGACAAGTTCATCGCCGGCGGCCTCGCGTGGGCCGGTTCGGACGCCTACATGAGCACCGACGAGGTCACCAAGTCGCAGACCTTCTGCGGCACCGACGGTGCGATCGACATCCCGGTCTACATCAGCCCGATCGCGATCGCCTACAACCTCAAGGGCGTCAAGGACCTCAAGATCTCGGCCGAGAACATCGCCAAGATCTACACCGGCAAGATCACCACGTGGAACGACCCGGCCCTCGCCGCCGACAACCCCGGCGTCACGCTGCCGTCCACGAAGATCACGCCCGTGCACCGCTCCGACAAGTCGGGCACCACGCACAACTTCACCGACTGGATGAACAAGCTCGCCGGTGACGTCTGGACGAACCCGGGCGCCGACGCGTGGCCGCTGCAGGGTGGCGACTCGGCTCAGGGCACCTCGGGTGTCGCGGGCGTCCTCTCGGCCACCGACGGCTCGGTCGCCTACCTCGACGACTCGGGCGTCACCTCGGACCTCGAGACCGCCAAGATCAACGTCGGCTCCGCGTGGGCCGCGCCGTCGGCCGAGGGTGCCGCCGCCGTCGTCTCCGCCTCGCCGCTCGCCACGGGCCGTGGCGCCAACGACCTCGCCGTCGACATCGACCGCAAGGCCACCGCTGACGGTGACTACCCGCTGGTGCTCGTCTCCTACGCGATCGCCTGCCAGAAGTACTCCGACAAGGCCACGGGCGACTTCGTCAAGGCCTGGCTGTCCTACATCGTGTCGGCCGACGCCCAGAACGCTGCCGCCCAGGCCGCGGGCTCCGCGCCGCTGACCGGTGACCTGCAGTCGAAGGCTGCTGCTGCCGCCGCCGCGATCACGGCCGGCTGACGCCGACCGTCTCCCCCCACACGGTGGCCGGGTCCCAGCCTGCGGGCTGGGGCCCGGCCCCGCAGGGCATTCCAGGCCTCACCCCCCAGGAGCAGCGCACGTGACTACCACCCCCACCTCGCCGGCGGCACCGACCGCCGAGCGGTCGCCGCGCCGGCGACCGCGGCGCCACGCCGACACCGAGCGCGGGTTCTCGCGGGTCTTCCGCTGGGTCACCACGAGCGCGGGCGTGCTCCTGCTGCTCGTCCTCGCGGCGGTCGCGGTGTTCCTCGTGGAGCGGGGCTGGGGCGCGCTGGTCGCGTCGCCCGCCGACCTGCACGCGAACGGCGGCCTGCCCAAGCAGTACGGCAACCTCCTCGCCTTCATCGGGCCGCTGGTGTTCGGCACCGTGCTGGCCGCGGCGCTCGCGCTGCTCCTGGCGACGCCGGTCGCCGTCGGCATCGCGCTGTTCGTCTCGCACTACGCGCCGCGCCGGATCGCCGGGCTGGTCGGGTTCGTCATCGACCTGCTCGCCGCGATCCCCTCCGTCGTCTTCGGCCTGTGGGGCACGCTCACGCTGTCGCCGGTCATCGCGAAGCTGTGGGCGTGGATCGCCGACGTGCTCAGCGCGATCCTGCCGGGCACCGTGAACGCCACCCCGACGGGCCGCTCGCTCGCCACGACGTCGCTCGTCCTGGCGATCATGATCCTGCCGATCATCACCGCGGTGAGCCGCGAGGTGTTCAAGCAGACGCCGCGCCTGCACGAGGAGGCCGCGCTCGCCCTCGGCGCCACGCGCTGGGAGGTCGTCCGCACGGCGGTGCTGCCGTTCGGCCGCTCCGGCGTGATCTCGGCCGCGATGCTCGGCCTGGGCCGTGCGCTCGGCGAGACGATGGCCGTCCTGATGATCCTGTCGCCGGGCCTCGGCTACTCGTTCCAGATCTTCGACGCCGGCAAGCACCAGACCATCGCGGCGAACATCGCGGCGAACTTCCCGGAGTCCGCGGGCCTCGAGGTCAACACCCTCATCGCCACCGGCCTCGCGCTCTTCGTCATCACGCTCGTCGTCAACATGGCCGCTCGCGCGATCGTGGCGCGGCGCAAGGAATTCTCGGGAGCCAACTGATGACCGCCGCAACCGAAGCCACCCACGTCCTGCTGGCGGGCGGCCACAAGGCGCGCCAGCGCAAGGACCGCACCATGACCGTCCTGATCTGGGGCGCGTTCGTGCTCGCGGCGGTCCCGCTGGTCTCGCTGCTGTGGGTCGTGATCAGCAAGGGCCTGCACCGGCTCAACGGCAGCTTCCTCTCGCACTCGATGCGCAACGTGTTCGGCGGCATGGACGCGGGCGGCGCCTACCACGCCATCGCCGGCACCCTGCTGATCACGCTGGGCGCCTCGGTCATCGCCGTGCCGCTGGGCCTGCTCGTGGCCATCTACCTGGTCGAGTACGGCCGCGGCCCGCTGGCCCGCGCGGTGACGTTCTTCGTCGACGTCATGACGGGCATCCCGTCGATCGTCGCCGGCCTGTTCGCCTTCGCCGTCTTCGCGATCTTCTTCGGCCCCGGCATCGCGCTGGGCGTCATGGGCTCCGTGGCCCTGGCGCTGCTCATGACGCCGGTCGTGGTGCGCTCCTGCGAGGAGATGCTCAAGCTCGTGCCGAACGAGCTGCGCGAGGCGTCCTACGCCCTGGGCGTGCCCAAGTGGCTGACCATCGTCAAGGTGGTGCTCCGCACGTCGGTCGCCGGCCTGACGACGGGCATCCTGCTCGCCGTCGCCCGCGTGGTCGGCGAGACCGCCCCGCTGCTGATCGCCGCCGGCACGACGGCGTCGATCAACTTCAACCTGTTCTCCGGCCGCATGATGACGCTGCCGGTGTTCATCTACGACCAGTACAAGCAGGGCCCGGTGCCGTGCCGGGCGGGCGCCGCGGGCGTCTGCATCCCGACGATCAACTACGAGCGCGCGTGGGCCGCGGCCCTCACGCTCGTGCTCATCGTCGTGGTCCTCAATCTGCTGGGTCGCCTCGTGACCCGCCTGTTCGCGCCGAAGCTGCGCTGAGAAGGGAAGACCAGAAATGTCCCAGCGCATTGACGTGAAGGATCTGAACATCTACTACGGCGACTTCCTCGCCGTGGAGGGTGTGTCGATGGCCATCGAGCCCAAGTCGGTGACGGCGTTCATCGGCCCGTCCGGGTGCGGCAAGTCGACGTTCCTGCGGACGCTCAACCGCATGCACGAGGTGATCCCGGGCGCCCGCGTCCAGGGCAAGGTCGAGCTCGAGGGCGTCGACCTCTACGGCCCGGACATCGACCCGGTGGCGGTGCGCCGGAACGTGGGCATGGTGTTCCAGCGCCCCAACCCGTTCCCCACGATGTCCATCAAGGACAACGTGCTGGCGGGCGTGAAGCTCAACAACAAGCGCATCGCGAAGTCCGACGCGGACGAGCTTGTCGAGTCGTCGCTGCGCGGCGCGAACCTGTGGAACGAGGTCAAGGACCGCCTCGACAAGCCGGGCTCCGGCCTCTCGGGCGGCCAGCAGCAGCGTCTGTGCATCGCCCGCGCCATCGCCGTCAAGCCGCAGGTGCTGCTCATGGACGAGCCCTGCTCGGCCCTGGACCCGATCTCGACGCTGGCGATCGAGGACCTGATCCAGCAGCTCAAGACGTCGTACACGATCGTGATCGTCACGCACAACATGCAGCAGGCCGCGCGTGTGTCGGACAAGACGGCGTTCTTCAACATCGCCGGGACGGGCCGCCCGGGCCGCCTCATCGAGATGGACGACACCTCGACGATCTTCTCCGCCCCGCGCGAGAAGGCGACCGAGGACTACGTCTCCGGCCGCTTCGGGTGATCGTCAGCCCCCGCTGAGCATGCATGTGGCCCGGCCCCGCGACAGCGGGTCCGGGCCACAGCCGTGTCTGGCGACCCCGAGGTCAGTTCGAGGGGGAGGGCGACGGCGACGGGATCAGGCTCTGGTACTCCGAGAGGGTGCCGTCGAGGACCGGGAGCTCGAACTCCTTGGTCTGCTGGCCGGCCTCGAGCGTGGCCTTCACGAAGGCGCCGGGGGCCTGCGAGACGGTGTCGAGCGTCAGCTTCTCGCCGTCCTCGCCGCCGAGGTAGACGGTCGTCGACGGGTCCACCGTCAGGGTGACCGGCGACGCGCCCTCGGCGGTCAGCGTGAAGGTCTCCGCGCTGGCGGTGTTGTTGACGAGCGCGCCCTGGAGCGCCCCCTCGTCGCCCTGCGCCGCGGCCACGACCAGCAGGTTCACGCCGCGGAGCTGGTCGGTGAGGTCGACGCGCACGCCGTCGGACGGCGAGTACTCGTGCTCGGTCATGGCGGGTGCGCAGGCGGCCAGGCCGAGCGCGCCGGCGGCGGCGACCAGCAGGGCGGTGGCGGTGCGAGCGGGGCGGCGGGTGCGGGACACGTGCTCTCCTCGGTGGTCGTGGGCGGGGCGATGCCCGGGAACATCCTAGTTGGAAGAATCTTGACATCGAGACACCGACCAGTCATGGTGTCTGACCTGCGCAGATGCCGCCATCCACGGGGTGAGACCGTGCACGCGCCCCGTGGGGGCCCATACCCCCCGTGGTAGGCTTGGCCGCTGGGAAAGGGGACATCTACAGATGACTTTCGAAGTAGGCGAGACTGTTGTCTACCCGCACCACGGGGCGGCGCTGATCGAGGAGATCAAGGTCCGCAAGATCCGCGGCGAAGAGAAGATGTACCTCAAGCTCAAGGTCGCCCAGGGCGACCTGACCATCGAGGTCCCGGCGGAGAACGTCGACCTGGTGGGTGTGCGCGACGTCGTCGACCAGCAGGGTCTCGACCGCGTGTTCGAGGTGCTGCGGGCTCCGTACACGGAGGAGCCGACCAACTGGTCGCGCCGGTACAAGGCCAACCTGGAGAAGCTCGCGTCGGGTGACGTCATCAAGGTGGCAGAGGTCGTGCGCGACCTGTCCCGCCGTGACGCCGACCGCGGCCTGTCCGCCGGCGAGAAGCGGATGCTGGCGAAGGCCCGCCAGATCCTCGTCTCCGAGCTCGCGCTTGCCGAGCACACGGAGGAGGACAAGGCCGAGGCGATCCTCGACGAGGTCCTCGCGTCCTGAGCCCCGGCTCACCAGACAGACACAGCCGACGCCCCCGCCCCTCACGGGCGGGGGCGTCGGCGTTCGTGCAGGGTAGGCGCATGACCACACTGGCGATCCTCACCGCGGCGGGCTCCGGCACGCGGCTCGGCCGCGCGATCCCGAAGGCGCTCGTCGAGGTCGACGGCGCCCCGCTCGTCGTGCACGCGGCGCGCCGCCTGGCGGCCAGCGGGGTGGTCGACGCCATCGTGGTCACGGCGCCCGCCGGGCGGGCCGACGAGCTGACGGCGGTCGTCGCCGGCGACGCCCACGTGACCGTGCCCGTGCGCGCCGTCGAGGGCGGGGCCACGCGGCAGCAGTCCGTCGCCGCAGGCCTGGCGCTGGCCCAGCCGGGCGACGACGTCGTGCTGGTGCACGACGCCGCGCGGCCCTTCGCGTCCCCCGACCTGGTGCGACGCGTCGTGGCGGCCGTCCGGGCGGGTCACCGCGCCGTCGTGCCGGGTCTACCGGTCGCGGATACCATCAAGGCCGTGCTCGCCGTCGCGCCCTCCTCCGCGTCCGGGGGCGGCGTCGAACCCGTCACCTCCACGCCCGACCGCGCGAGCCTGCGGGCCGTGCAGACGCCGCAGGGTTTCGACCGGGCGCTCCTGGAGCGCGCGCACGCCGCCGGCGCCTCCCGCGCTGCCGACGCCCACGCCACCGACGACGCCGGGCTGGTCGAGGCGCTGGGCGAGCCGGTCGTCGTCGTCGAGGGCGAGCAGGCGGCCGCCAAGATCACCACGGAGGCCGACATGCCCAGCACCGGGATGCCGCGCGTCGGCGTCGGGGTGGACGTCCACGCGTTCGCGCCCGAGGGCCAGCCGCGCGAGCTGTGGGTGGCCGGGCTGCGCTGGCCGGGGGAGCGCGGGCTCGCGGGGCACTCCGACGCCGACGTCGCCGCCCACGCCGCCGCCGACGCCCTGTTCTCCGCCGCCGGGATCGGCGACCTGGGCCAGCACTTCGGCACCGCCGAGCCGCAGTGGGCCGGGGCGGCGGGCGTCGTGCTGCTCGCCGAGGCGGCCCGCCGGGTGCGGGAGGCGGGGTTCGAGATCGGGAACGTCGCCGTCCAGGTGGTGGGCAACCGGCCCAAGATCGGTCCACGGCGGGAGGAGGCGGTCGCCGCGCTGAGCGCCGCGGCCGGGGCGCCCGTCTCCATCAGTGCCACCACCACCGACGGTCTGGGGCTCACGGGCCGTGGGGAAGGCGTCGCTGCGGTCGCGACGGCGCTGGTCGTGGCGCGATGAACCGCATGCCGCTGGCCGAGCGCCGCGCGCAGCTGGTCGACGCCGCGCTGCGCGTCGCCGCCCAGGCCGGCGTCGAGGCGGTCACGGTGCGCGCCGTCGCGCACGAGGCCGGGGTGTCGCTGGGCACCGTCCACTACTGCTTCCACGACAAGGAAGAGCTGCTGGACGTCATGGGGCAGTCCATCCGGATCGAGGCGTCCGACCAGATCAAGACGGCCATCGCCGCCGGCGGCAGGGCCGGCCTCGACTTCCCCACGCTCGCCCACGCCTGCACCGCCGCGCTGCTCACCGGCCTCAAGCGGTTCCGCCAGGTGCGGCTGCTGCTGCTCGAGATCGCGACGACGGGTGCCCGCAACCAGGCCCTGCACGCGACGGCGGTCACCCACCTGGAGCAGTCCACCGAGATGGCGCGCGACCTGGTCGACGCCATCGCCCAGGCGGCGGGCGTCACCTACGCCGTCGACATCGGCTACCTGGCGCGCACCACCACGGCGCTGATCGACGGCATCGAGCTGGCCTGGCTGGTCGACCAGGACGACGCCCGCGCGCTCGAGGGGTTCGGCGCGCTCGCCGACATGCTCACCACGTACGTGGTCGACGACGATCAGGGCCGCCCCAGCACCCCGTCCACGTAGGGGTTGGCGAACAGGCCGTTCGGGTCGACCGCCCGGCGCACCCGGGCGACGTCGTCGAGCGGGTACTGCTCGGCGAGGTCTTCCGCGGTGCGCGTGTGCAGCTTGCCCCAGTGGGGGCGGCCGCCGGCCTCGACCAGGATGTGCTCGGCCGCGGTGAACCAGCGGCGGTAGGACATGCGCACGTACTGGTGCACCGCGATGTAGGCGGTCTCCCGGCCGTGCGCCGTCGACAGCCACAGGTCGTCCTGCGCGGCGAACCGCACCTCGACGGGGAAGGGCACCGGCTCGCCCGTGCGGCGGTGCCACGCGTCGAGCTCGCGCACGACGTCGGCCGCGACGTCGCGCGGCACTCCGTACTCCATCTCGCGGAACCGCACCCGCCGCTTGTGGCAGAACACCTGGTACGACGGCGCGACGAACTCCCGCGGGGAGAGCGCGTGCGACGAGATCCGGTTGATCGAGCCGGCCAGCCCCGGCGCCGCCGTGGCGAGGCGGTTGAGCGCCTCGAACGCGCCGTTGGTCAGCAGCTCGTCGCCCACCAGGCCCCGCGCCTCCTTGCCGAACAGCCGAAGGCGACCCTTCAGCCCGGACTGGTCGGTGGCCCACTGGGCGGCGTCGTCGGGCGTGAGGCGCTCGTTGCGGATGGTCAGCGCGCGGCGCGTGCCCGGGAACCAGTACAGCTCGGCGTGGTCGGCCGAGCGGGCGAAGCCGTCGAGGTCGCTGAGCACCGCGCCGAGCGGAGCGGGCTCGTCGTTGGCCCGCAGCCAGAACGCCGGGACCACCTCCAGCGTCACCGCCGTGAGCACCCCGGCCGTGCCGAGGCCCAGGCGGGCGAGCTCGAACAGGTCGCGCTCGGGCGTGCCGGGCGCGTCGTCGACGCTGCCGCTGCGCACCGAGCCGTCGCCGACCACCACGCGCACCCCGACCACCTGCGTGGACAGGCCGCCGAACTCCAGGCCCGTGCCGTGCGTGCCGGTCGAGATGGCACCCGCGAGCGTCTGCCGGTCGATGTCGCCCAGGTTGGTCATCGCGAGCCCGTGCGCCGCCAGCAGATGGTGCAGGTGGTACAGCCGGGTGCCGGCCCGCACGGTCACGCGCGCGGTGCCGTCGTGCCGCCGCTCGACGGCCTCGAGCCCGTTGAGGCGGTCCAGGTCGAGGAGCACGCCGTCGGTCACCGCGACCGGCGTGAACGAGTGGCCCGCGCCGTGGGCGCGCACCCGCACCCCCGTGCTCGCGGCGCGGGAGACCAGCTCGCACACCTCGCTCTCGTCGCGCGGGGTCGCGCGACGGGCAGGGGTCGCCCGGGCCGTCCGGGCCCAGTTCTCCCAGACGGACGGTGCGACAGCGGTGGCGGGCACGGGGGGAGTCTGCCACGCGACGGGGCGGGTGGAAACCGCCAGACGGCCCTTGCCGTCCGCGGTGTAGCGTGCCCGCATGGAGTCGCCAGCGTCGGTCGCCGCACGCCTCGGACGTGCGACGGCGCAGGTCGCGGGGCCGGTCGCCGTCGTCGACCTCGACCTCTTCGACGCGAACGCCGCCGAGCTCCTGCGACGCGCCGGCGGCACCCCCGTCCGCCTCGCCACCAAGTCCGTCCGCGTGCGCGCCCTCGTCGACCGTGCCCTCGCCGCGGGCTTCCAGGGCCTCATGACCATGACCGTGGCCGAGGCCGTCTGGTACGCCGGGCGCGGCGTCCCCGACTCGCTGGTCGGCTACCCGAGCGTCGACACGGCGGCGCTCGCCGCGCTGGCCGGCGACGCCGACGCCCGCGGCCGCGTCACGCTCATGCTCGACGACGCCGCCCAGCTCGCGCTCGTCGAGGCGGCCGTGGCCGGCACCGACGGGCCGCCCGTCGACGTGTGCCTTGACGTCGACGCCTCGCTTCGCCTGCGCGTCGGCCCGCTGACGCTCCACGCGGGCACGCGGCGCTCGCCGCTGCACGCCCCCGCCGACGTCGCCCGGCTCGCGGCGCGCGTCGCCACGACGCCGGGGGTGCGGCTGCGCGGGGTCATGACGTACGAGGCGCAGATCGCCGGCCTCCCCGACAGCAGCGCGGCCGTCCGGGCCATGAAGAAGGTCTCGGCGCGCGAGGTGCGCGCCCGGCGCTCTGCCGTGCTCGACGCCCTGAGCTCCGCCGTCGGGCGGGATCTCACGCTGGTCAACGCCGGCGGCACGGGGTCGCTCGAGGTGTCGTCCGCCGACCCGGAGGTGACCGAGGTGACCGCGGGCTCGGGCCTGTACGTGCCCGCGACGTTCGACGGCTACCGCGCCTTCTGCCCGCGGCCGTCCGCGTTCTTCGGCCTCGACGTCGTGCGGACGCCCGGGCCGGGCTGGGCGACGGCGTTCGGCGGCGGGTACCCCGCGTCGGGCGCGGCTGGGCCGTCGCGGCTGCCGCGCCTGCTGAGCCCGGGCTGGTCGCTGACGCGCCGCGAGGGCGCGGGCGAGGTGCAGACGCCCCTGCGGCGGCGCGGCGGCGGCCCCGAGCTGCGCATCGGGGACCGGGTGTGGTTCCGGCACGCCAAGGCCGGCGAGCTCATGGAGCGGTTCGACGTCGTGCACCTGGTGCGCGGCGACGAGGTGGTCGACGTCGTGCCGACCTACCGCGGCGAGGGCAGGTCGTTCGCATGACCGGCGCGCCCGGACCGGACCGGCCGCCCGGGCCCACGGTCCGGCGCGGCGGCCCGCGCACCGTGCCGATGACGGGCCGCGACCCGCACGAGGCCGGTCGCGTCTCCACCCCTCTCGAGCTGCTGTTCGACCTCGCCTTCGCGGTCGCGTTCGGCGTCGCCGGGAGCGAGGCCGCGGGCCTCGTGACCACGGGGCACGTCGGCGCGGGCCTCGCTGGGTTCGCGTTCGCGATGTTCGCCGTGCCGTGGGCGTGGATCAACTTCTCCTGGTTCGCCTCCGCCTTCGACACCGACGACTGGGTCTTCCGCGTCACCACGATGGTGCAGATGGTGGGCGTCGTCGTGATGGCGCTCGGCATCCGGCCGACGTTCGAGTCGATCGCGCGCGGCGGGCACGTGGACAACGGCGTCATGGTGGCCGGGTACGTCGTCATGCGCGTGGCGATGGTGGTGCAGTGGCTGCGGGCGGGCCGGTCGGCCCCGCAGTACCGCGCCGCCGCCGTCCTCTACGCGCGGTGGATCGTCGCCACCCAGGTGGGGTGGGTGGTGCTCGCGCTGGCGCCCGTGGGCCGGGCCGTGTTCTTCACCGTCGGCGGCGCCATCGCGGCCGCCGAGATGGTGGGGCCGTGGCTCGCCGACAACGGCCGCAACCGCCTCGCGACGCCGTGGCACCCGCACCACATCGCCGAGCGGTACGGGCTGCTCGCCATCATCACGCTGGGCGAGGGCGTCATCGGCACGGTCGCCTCCCTGAGCGCCGTGGTCGGCACCGCCGGGTGGACGCGCGAGGCGGTCGTGGTGGTCGTCGCGGGCATCGGGCTGACGTTCGGGCTCTGGTGGACGTACTACATCACCCCCGCCGGCGACCTGCTCCACCGCTACCGCGAGCGGTCGTTCGTGTGGGGCTACGGGCACCTGGTGGTGTTCGCCTCGCTCGCGGGCGTCGGCGCGGCGCTGCACGTGCTCGCCGCGTGGCTGGCGGGGACGTCGCAGCTCGGGTCCCGGGGCACGCTCGCGATGCTGGCCGTCCCCGTGCTGGTGTTCGTGCTCGCCGACTACGCGCTGTTCACCTCTCTGGCGCACAGCATGGACCGGCTGCACCCCTGGCTGGTGGCCGGCACGGTCGTGGTGCTCGGGGCGGCCGTCGCCGTCGCGGGCGCCTCGCTCGTCACGGCGCTGCTGCTGGTGATGCTGGCCCCCGCCGTGACGGTCGTGGGCTACGAGTGGCGAGGTCATCGCCACGTCGCCACACTCCTCGCCGGCTGACCCGCGGCCGGTACCCTGGGCCCGTGAGCCTTCGCCTGTACGACACCGCCACGCGCACGGTGTCCGACTTCGTGCCCCGGACCCCCGGCCAGGTCGGCATCTACGTGTGCGGCGCCACCGTGCAGTCGGCACCCCACGTCGGGCACCTGCGCCCGTCCGTCGCGTTCGACGTGCTGTGCCGCTGGCTCACCCGGTCCGGCCTCCAGGTGACCCTCGTGCGCAACGTGACCGACATCGACGACAAGATCCTCGCCAAGGCCGCCGCGGCCGGCGTCGAGTGGTGGGCCCACGCCGCGCGGTACGAGCGCGAGTTCACCGCCGCCTACGACGCCCTCGGTGTGCTCCCGCCCACCTACGAGCCCCGCGCCACCCAGCACGCCACGCAGATGGTCGAGCTCATGCAGCGCCTGTTCGACGCCGGGCACGCCTACACCACCGGCGAGGGCAACGTCTGGTTCGACGTCCGCTCGTGGCCCGCCTACGGCGAGCTCACCCGTCAGCGCCTCGAGGACCTCGCGGCCGAGCCGCAGTCCGACGACGACGTCGCCCAGCCGGGCAACGCCAAGCGGGACGTGCACGACTTCGCCCTCTGGAAGGCGCCCAAGGACGGCGAGCCCGCGACGGCCGCCTGGCCCACCCCCTGGGGCCGCGGTCGTCCAGGCTGGCACCTGGAATGCTCCGCCATGGCGCAGCGCTACCTCGGCGACGAGTTCGACATCCACGGTGGCGGCCTCGACCTGCGCTTCCCGCACCACGAGAACGAGCAGGCGCAGTCCCGCGCCGCCGGGTTCGGGTTCGCGCGCCGGTGGATGCACAGCGCCTGGATCACGCAGTCGGGCGTCAAGATGAGCAAGTCGCTCGGCAACGGGCTGCTCGTCTCCGAGCTGCTCGCCGCCGCCCCCGCCCCCGTGGTCCGCTACGCGATCGTCGCCGTCCAGTACCGCTCCATGCTCGAGTGGGCGCCCGACACCCTCGCCGAGGCCCAGACCACCTGGGAGCGGCTCAGCGGGTTCGTGGAGCGGGCCACCGAGCGGGTCGGCTCCGTGCCCGCCGAGGAGGTCGCCACCGCCGCGCTGCCCGCCGGCTTCGTCGATGCCATGGACGACGACCTCAACGTCCCCGCCGCGCTCGCCGTCGTGCACGAGCACCTGCGCGCCGGGAACACGGCGCTCGCGGCGGCGTCGTCGGCCGACGGCGACGCCGTCGTGCGGGCGGAGCTCGTGGCCGTGCGCGGCATGCTCGACGTTCTGGGGCTCGACCCCGCCGACCCGCACTGGGCCGGCGCGGACTCGGCGGCGTCGTCGGCGCGCGACGCACTCGACTCGCTCGTGCGCAGCGAGCTGAAGGCGCGCGCGGAGGCGCGCGCCGCGAAGGACTGGGCGGAGAGCGACGCGATCCGCGATCGCCTGGCCGCTGCGGGCATCCTGGTCCAGGACGGCCCCGACGGCGCACGCTGGACGCTCGCGAACTAGGAGAGACGACTGATGGCAGGTAACACGAACCGCCCCGGGGCCACCCGCAAGGCCGGTTCCAAGAAGGGCGCCCAGGTCGGCACGGGTGGCCACGGCCGCCGCGCCCTCCAGGGCAAGGGCCCCACGCCCAAGGCCGAGGACCGCGAGTACCACCCCGCGTTCAAGAAGAAGCAGGCGGCGGAGAAGCGCGCCGCCGGGCAGCGGCAGCAGGGCGCCGCGCGCGGCGTCGTACGCGGCACGCGCAAGGCCACGGACGGCGCCGAGGTGATCGCCGGCCGCAACTCCGTGCTCGAGGCGCTGCGCACCGACGTGCCGATGACCACGGTCTACATCGCCACGCGCATCGACCACGACGACCGCACGCGCGAGATCCTGCAGCTCGCCTCGACGCGCGGGCTCGCGCTGCTCGAGGTCACCAAGCCGGAGCTCGACCGCATGACCGACGGCCAGGTGCACCAGGGCGTCGCCGCGCAGGTGCCGCCGTACGAGTACCGCGACACCGACGACCTGCTCGACGCCGCCGCCGCGTCCGGCCGCCCGCCGCTCATCGTGGCGCTCGACGGCGTCACCGACCCGCGCAACCTCGGCGCGATCCTGCGGTCCGCGGGCGCGTTCGGCGCGCACGGGGTGCTGGTGCCCGAGCGGCGGTCCGCCGGCGTGACGGCGTCGGCGTGGAAGGTCTCGGCCGGCGCCGCGGCGCACGTGCCCGTGGCCCGCGCCACGAACCTGGCGCGCGAGCTCGGCGAGCTGAAGAAGGCGGGCTGCTTCGTCGTCGGGCTGGACGGCGACGGCGACACCATGGTCGGCGAGCTCCACCTGGCCACCGACCCGCTGGTGGTCGTGGTCGGCTCGGAGGGCAAGGGCATGGGCCGCCTGATCCGCGAGGCGTGCGACGTGATCGCGAGCATCCCGATCGACTCCGCCGCGGTGGAGTCCCTCAACGCGGGCGTGGCGACGAGCATCGCGCTGTACGAGATCGCGAAGGCCCGCCGCTAGGAGCTCCGCTCTTTTCACCGTCCGTTGTGGGTCCCTGGGACTCCGGTTATCGAGCTGATAAGCGGAGCCCCAGGGACCCACAACGCTGTGGGCGCGCGCTTCAGCCCAGCAGCAGGTCGTGGTCCGCGTCGTCGTCGCTCGACAGCATCGCCTCGTCCGGGCGGTGGCGCAGCACCTGTTCCACGTAGCTCACCGCGGCCTCCGGCATGGGCACGTCGCGGCCCTCGCGCTGCGACAGGAACCAGCGGTGGTCGAGGATCTCGTGGAACAGCTGCGCGGGCTCGAGCTTCTTGCGCAGCTCGCGCGGCACGGCCGCGATGGTGGGCTCGAACGAGTGCAGCAACCAGTCGTGGGCCACGAGCTGCTCGGAGTCGCTGAGCCGGTCGGTGTGGGCGCGCCAGGCGTCCAGGTCGTTGAGCAGGCGCCGGGCCTGGTTGTCCTGCACGTCCAGGCCGGTCAGGCGCAGCAGACGACGGGAGTGGTGGCCGGCGTCGACCACCTTGGGCTGGATCTCGACGGTGGTGCCGTCGATGTCGGTGACGATGGCGAGCTCGCCGACGTCGAAGCCCAGGTCGTTGAGCCGGCGGATGCGGGCGTCGACGCGCCAGCGCTCGTCGGCCGAGAACGACTCGACCTGCGTGAGGGCGTTCCACAGCTCGTCGTAGCGGCTGAGCAGCGCGTCGCCGATGGCGAGGGCGTCGACCTCCTCGTCGAGCAGCTCGCCCGCCTCCAGGTCGAACAGCTCGCCGATGATGTTGGTGCGCGCCAGGTCGAGGTCGTAGGCCCGCTGGCCGGGCGTGAGCTCGCGGTGCAGGTCGCCCGTCTCGGCGTCGACCAGGTAGGCCGCGAACCGGTCGGCGTCGCGGCGGAACAGCGTGTTCGACAGCGAGACGTCGCCCCAGTAGAAGCCGGCCAGGTGCAGGCGCACCAGCAGCACGGCGAGGGCGTCGATGAGCCGCGTGGCCGTGTCGGGCCGCAGGGCCTGGCTGAAGATGGCGCGGTAGGGGAGCGAGAACGAGAGGTGCTCCGTGATGATCGCGGCCTCGAGCGGCTCGCCGTCGTCGTCGAGGCGACCCGTCACCACCGCGAGCGGGATGACGCACGGGACCTCGAGCTTCTGCAGGCGGCGGAGCAGCTCGTACTCGCGGAACGCGTAGTGGTCGCGCGTCTCCTTGACCGCGAGCACGCGCTTGCCGAGCTTGACGAACCGCACGATGTGACGGGAGATGCCGCGGGGGAGCGCGGCCAGGACCTCAGCCGGCCACTCCTCGAGGGGGACGCGCCACGGGAGGTCCAGCAGCGCGGACTCCGGTGTCGCGGCAGTGATCTGAAGTGTCTCCACAAGACCTCACGATGAAAAAGCAGGGACGGGCCCCGGCCGAAGAGGCCGAGGCCCGTCCCTGATGGTACGGACACCTTACGGTGCGCCAGCACTCCGTGGTCGCGACGGACGCGACGACGGGGCCGGATCAGCCGAGGCGGTTGCCCGTCGCGGCCGAGAAGACGTGCGCCTGGCCGGGCTTGATGGCCACGTTGATGACCTCGCCCTTCATCGGCACGTTGCGCGGGTTGATGCGGACGATGACCTGGTCCGAGTCACCGGCCGACAGGTCGCCCACCGCGTCGCCCTTGAGCGAGCCGTAGAGGAACGCGTCCGAGCCGAGCTCCTCGACGAGGTTGGTCTCGACCTGGAACGAGCCGGGGGTGCCGGCGGCGACGACGTCGAGCGACTCGGGGCGGAAGCCCACGGTCACCTTGCCGTTGTCGGCCTCGGTGAGGCCCGAGACGACGGAGGCGTCCAGCGGGATCGAGGCGGAGCCGACGAGGGCGGCGCCGTCGCGGACGTCGAAGGTGCCGATGTTCATGGCGGGGGAGCCGATGAAGCCGGCGACGAACACGTTGGAGGGCGTGTCGTACATCTCGCGCGGGGTGCCCACCTGCTGGAGCAGGCCGGCCTTGAGGACGGCGATGCGGTCACCCATGGTGAGGGCCTCGGTCTGGTCGTGCGTGACGTAGACCGTGGTGACGCCGAGGCGGCGCTGGAGCGAGGCGATCTGCGTACGGGTCTGCACGCGGAGCTTGGCGTCCAGGTTGGACAGCGGCTCGTCCATGAGGAACACCTGCGGCTGACGCACGATGGCGCGGCCCATGGCGACACGCTGACGCTGGCCACCCGAGAGGGCCTTCGGCTTGCGGTCCAGGTACTCGGTCAGGTCGAGGATCTTCGCAGCCTCCTCGACGCGCTGGCGGATCTCGGCCTTGGGGGTGCCGGCGATCTTCAGCGCGAAGCCCATGTTGTCCGCGACGGACATGTGCGGGTACAGGGCGTAGTTCTGGAAGACCATCGCGATGTCGCGGTCCTTGGGCTGCACGTCGGTGACGTCGCGGTCACCGATGAGGATGCGGCCACCGTTGACGTCCTCGAGACCCGCGAGCATGCGGAGCGAGGTCGACTTGCCACAGCCCGAGGGGCCGACGAGGACGAGGAACTCGCCGTCCTCGATGTGGAGGTTCAGCTGGTCGACCGCGGGGCGCTCGGTGCCCGGGTAGACGCGGGTCGCGTGGTCGAAAGTGACCGTAGCCATGTGAGTGGTTCCCTTCACCGGCAGGTACGTGCCGGACGATCCGTTGTGAAGGTGCCGCTTGAGATCACGTCATACGTGTCTGCTGTGACACTTCTCGAGTTGTCGACATCGTTCGTCGAAGAACGGCGTCGTTCGTCACCAGGCGTCGGTGACGCGCCGACTCTACTCCTGCTCGGGGAGTGGTCTCACGCCACCGATCGTCATGCGCCGGGATATGAAACGCCGACGCGCCTGGCGGCCGCGGCGGTGAGCCGGTCGAGGGCCGCGGCGAGCGCGTCCGCGTCCGCGACGCGGTGCACCGCGACCGTGGGCCCGTCGCCCACCTTCACCGCGACGTCGCCCTGCTCCAGGGCTGCGAACGCGTGCTCGTCCGTGGTGTCGTCCCCTGCGTAGAGCACGCGGACGCGCCCGTGCTCGAGGCCGTCCTGGACGACGGTGCGCAACCACGCGATCGCGGAGCCCTTGTCGGCCCGCACGACGGCGACCTCGACCACGTCCTTGCCGTGCATGGCCTCCAGACCGAGGTCGGCCGCGGCCTGGGCGGCGCGCTGGACCGCGGCGGCCGCGGCGTCGGGCGGGGCCAGGCGCGTGTGCAGCACCGTCGCGGACGGCTTGTGCTGCACCCACGCGCCCTCGGTCGCGTCGGCGACGGCCTCGAACGTCTCGGTGACCGCGGCGAGCGCCTCGGCCTGCTCCGGGGTGAGGTCCACGGGCACGGTCTCGAGGCTGCCGTCGGGGCGCACGTGCCCCGTCTCGGCGCCGTGGCTGCCGATCAGGTAGGTGCCGGCCGACGGGCGGGCCCGCGCGGCGAGGTCGGCAAGGTCCCGCCCCGACACGAGGGCCAGCTGCACGCGGGCGTCGTCGGGCAGCCTGGCGAGCCGCTCGACGGCGGCGCGTGCGGCGGGGGTCATGGCCGACGCGGTCGGGTCGTCGACCAGCGGGGCGAGCGTCCCGTCGAAGTCGAGCGCGACCAGGACGGCGTCGCGCGGCGCGGCGGCGAGCGCGTCGAGGGCGTGTGCGAGCGAGTCCGGCACGGCGTCGCTGTGGGGCGTGCCGCGCGGCGGGGTCGCCTGGAGCACGCCCAGGAACGAGCGCGACCACTTGGCGACGTCGTCGGCGATCACCTTGCGGCGCAGGCGGCGCATGCGCCGGCGCTGCTCGCGGGCCGGCATGCCGGCCGCGGCGGCGATGGCGTCCTTGAGGCCGTCGATGTCGTGCGGGTTGACCAGCAGGGGGCCGGCGCCGAGCTCGTCGGCGGCACCCGTGAACTCGGAGAGCACCAGCACGCCCTGCTCGTCGGAGCGGGCGGCGATGTACTCCTTGGCGACCAGGTTCATGCCGTCGCGCAGGGACGTGACCAGCATGACGTCGGCCGCGAGGTAGAGCGCCGCCATCTCGTCCGGCGGGTAGGAGTGGTGCAGGTAGTGGATGGCGGAGTGGCCCAGCTCGCCGAACTCGCCGTTGATGCGGCCCACCAGCACCTCGACCTGCTCCCGCAGTTCCTGGTAGGCGCCCACGTTCTCGCGGCTCGGGCTCGCGACCTGCACCAGGGTGGTGCGGGCGGCGTCCACGCGGCCGTCGTCGAGCAGCTCGCCGTACGCCTTGATGCGGTGGCGGATGCCCTTGGTGTAGTCGAGGCGGTCGACGCCGAGCATGACCACCTCGGGGTCGCCGAGCTCGGCGCGGATCTCCTTGGCACGCGCCTGCACCTCGGGCGTGCGGGCCAGGGCGTCGAAGCGCGTCGAGTCGATCGAGATGGGGAACGCCCCGGCGCGCACGTGCCGCCCGAGGTTGCTGCGGTGGCCGCCCACCGTGACGATCGGGCCGCGCGTCGTGTGGTCCGTGAGACGCCGGACGGCGCGCACGAAGTTCGAGGCGTCGCCGCCGCGCTGGAAGCCCACCAGGTCGGCGCCCAGCAGGCCCTCCACGATCTGGCGCCGCCACGGGAGCTGCTGGAACAGCTCGACCGGCGGGAACGGGATGTGGTCGAAGAACCCGATGCGCAGGTCGGGACGCTGGTCGCGCAGCATCTTCGGCACCAGCTGGAGCTGGTAGTCGTGCACCCACACCGTGGCGCCGCGCGCGGCCTGCTCGGCCGCGGCGTCGGCGAACTTCTGGTTGACGCGCCGGTAGGCGTCCCACCACTGGCGGTGGTACGTCGGCGTCGCGACGACGTCGTGGTAGAGCGGCCACAGGGTGTCGTTGCTGAACCCCTCGTAGTACCGCTCGATCTCCTCGGCGCTCAGCGTGACCGGGACCAGCCGCATCCCGTCCGCGTCGAACGGGTCGGACGCCAGGTCGGCCGCCCCGGACCACCCCACCCAGGCGCCGTCGGCGGCCTGCATGACGGGCTCGAGGGCGGTGACCAGACCGCCCGGGGAACGCTGCCAGTCGACGCCGCCGTCCGGGCGGACGGAGAAGTCCACGGGCAGGCGGTTCGCCACGACGACGAGGCCGTAGCGGGCACGATCACCGGGCACTTCTTTGCCGGTCAATGGGATTCTCCCCGGTCTTCTTGCGGTTGCTTGACCCACAACAACCTACCCGGTGACGTCGGAGCAGGCGTCACGGGTGCGCCCAGGCGTCGCCCGGTGGACGCCGCGCGTCCGCCCGGTCGGCGCGTCCCGCCCGACCCCGCGCGTCCCGTCCGACCGGCCACTATGTTGACCGCATGGGCGACGTCGACGTCGAGGGAGAGCGGGCCGTGAGCGCCCCGGGGAACCCCGGCCGCCTCGGTGCCGGGACAGAGATCGGCGGCTACACGATCCGCCGACTGCTCGGGAAGGGCGCCATGGGCGCCGTGTACGAGGCCGTCGACGACGGCGGCCAGGCGGTCGCCCTCAAGCTGCTCCACGCGCACCTCGACACCGACCAGGTGGCGCGCGAGCGCCTGCGCCGCGAGGTCGCCGCGCTCCAGCGTCTGCGCCACCCCGCCGTCGCCCGCGTGCTCGACGCCGAGCTCGACGGCGAGGGCGCGTTCATCGTCACGGAGCTGGTCCCCGGGCGGACGCTCGAGGACGAGGTCGACGACGGCGGCCCGCTCGACGCCGTCGACCTGTACGAGCTCGCCGACCAGCTCGCCGCCGCCCTCGAGGCCGTGCACCTGGCCGGAGTCGTGCACCGCGACCTCAAGCCCTCCAACGTCATGGTCACGCCGCACGGGCCCGTGCTCATCGACTTCGGCATCTCGCAGGCCGCCGGCGACGCCGCGCAGCCCGGGCTCACGTCGCCCGGGTTCGTGATCGGCACCCCCGGCTACCTCGCCCCCGAGCTGCTCGACGGCGGCACCGCCAGCCCCGACTCCGACTGGTGGAGCTGGGCGGCCCTCCTCGCGTTCGCCGCCACCGGCCGGTCCCCGTTCGGCGTGCGGCCCACCGAGCTGGTGCTGCGCCGCTCCCGCGAGGGCCGCGCCGACCTGGTCGGCGTCTCCGCCCGCACCGCCCGCGCCCTCGCCGGCGCCCTCCAGGCCGACCGCACCGTCCGCTGGGGACCCACCGAGGTCGCACGGGCCCTGCGCCGCGACTCCCAGGAGGCGTCGCTCGCCGCGCTCGACTCCGACGCCCCCGACGACGACGGCGCCACCCAGCGCATCGCCGTCCACCCCGACGGCGGCACCAGCGGGGCCGCCACCCTCGCCGCCGGCGTCCCCACGCAGCTCGTCGCGCCCATGCCGATCCCGTCGATCCCCCCGGACCACGACCGCGACTCCGCCCACGACGGCCACACCCGCGCCGTGCCCGTCACCACCGGGGCCGTGCCCACCGTGACCGGCGGCGTCCCCGTGGTCACCGGCGCCATCCCCACGGGCGAGGTCCGCTACCAGTCCTTCGACTCCCACGCCGGAGGCGAGGGCGCCGCCGACGAACAGGACGAGACCCCGCCCGCCCCCTACACGCGCCCCGAGCGCGCGCGCCGCACCGGCACCGTCCTCGCGTTCCTGCTGCCGCTCATGGCGCTCGCGGCCACGCGTCCCGGGATCGCGTTCGTGGTGCTCGGCGTGCTCGTGATCCTCGCGCGCATCGCGGGGCACTCCTCGCGGTCGCTGCACGACCGGCGGGAGCGGCACGGCACCCGCCGCAGGTCCGACGGCGTGGTCGCGGCCGTCGCGTTCCCGTGGCATGTGGTGGTCGGGGCGCTCGGGTCGATCGCCCAGCTGGTCGTGGCCGGGTGCGTGGGGCTGCTCGCCGTCGTCGGCGGGTTCTGGCTGTTCGGCGCCGGCCGGCTCATCGTCATGCCGCGCACCGACATCGCCGCACGGTCCGTGGGCGGGATGAACGCCGAGATCGTGTTCTGCGCCCTGCTGGCGCTCACGATGCTGATTACCGCCGTCGTCGCGTGGTTCGGCCCCGCCGGCCTGACCGGGCGCGAGGGCGCGCGGGCCCTGCTCCACACCGTGGCGCCCGGGTGGATCGGCGCCGCCGTCGTGATCGCCGCCTGCATCATCGTCGCGTGGGTGCTGGCGCGGCCGCTGCTCGAGGTGCCGCCCATCATCCACTGGTGGCCGGCGTCCGGGCCGCCGCACTTCTAGGCGCGGTCCACCGAATCGTTGCAGGGCCGCGACCCCCGACGCCCAGGGAGCGCCGTTAGGCTGGCCGCGTGCTGCCGGAGGGGCAGCGGTGTGCCGGCGATCAAGAGGACGCGATGTCGACGAACAGCCCGAACCTGAGCAAGGCGCAGCGCCGAGAGGCGGCGCGCGCCCAGGCCCTGGCCCTCAAGAAGAAGCAGGAGGCCGCCGACAGGCGCGCCCGCGTCATCACGATGAGCGTGCTCGGCATCGTGCTGATCGCGCTGATCGCCGTCGTCGCCGTCCTGTTCATCCGCGACCACCGAAACAACGCCGCGAACGCGACCGACAACAACCTCACGCTGAGCCAGCTCCAGCCCAGCCAGGTCCCGTCGACGGCCCGCGCCGACGGCGGCATCGTGGTCGGCAAGAACCGCGAGGCGGGCGGGACGGAGCTCTCGGGCGTGCCCGAGGTCGGCATCTACTTCGACTACATGTGCCCCATCTGCGGCCAGTTCGAGCAGGTGAACAAGGCCAACCTCGAGGCAGCCATCAAGGGCGGCACGGCGAACGTCGTCATGCACCCGGTGTCGATCCTCGACCGCGCGTCGCAGGGCACGCAGTACTCCACGCGCGCCGCGGCCGCGTCGGCGTGGGTCGCCGAGAAGGCCCCCACCACCTGGCTCGACTTCCACGAGGCGCTCTACGCCAACGAGCCCACCGAGAACACGTCCGGCCACACCAACGCCGAGCTCGCCACGATCGCCAAGAACGCGGGTGTCCCGGCCGACGTCGCCGCCGGCATCTCCTCCGGCGAGGCGCGCCGCACGTTCGCCCAGTGGGTGACCTCGGCGACCAACGCCGCGACCGGCAACGCGAAGCTCGCCAACCCGCAGTCCGGCGGCTTCGGCACGCCGACCATCACCATCAACGGTGAGCGCTGGGGCGGCGACTGGACCGACCCGTCGGCGCTGCCGGCGGCGATCAAGGCTGCGACGAAGTGATCCTTCTCGCGGGCAGGGAACGGTAGTGTGTTCCCTGCCCGCGAGGGAATGCCGCCTTGGCGCAATTGGTAGCGCACCATACTTGTAATATGGGGGTTACGGGTTCGAGTCCCGTAGGCGGCTCAAAAGAATGCGATCACCGCAATTCATTCTGATTGCGGTGATTCTCATTTGCCAACCAGTATCGAGGCGTCCCGGAGGCGTTGTCGGTGGTTCGAACTAGTGTTCGAACCATGAGAACCTGCCTGTCATGCGGCGGCGTGATGACGCGCCCCAGCCAGAAGAAGTACTGCAGCTCGGCCTGCCAGATCGTGGCCAAGCAGCGGGCCAAGACCGAGGCCTGGTTGCGCACCGGCGTAGCTGCGTGGGTGGGCGGAAACCGGCGCCACTACATCAAGCTCTATCTGGTCGAGGCGCAGAGCGGCCTCTGTGCGCTGTGTTCACGCCCGCCAGAGTGGCAAGGCAAGCCCCTTGCTTTTGTCCTCGACCACGTCGACGGAAATGCCGACAACAACCACCGCGACAACCTCCGCCTGGTCTGTCCGAACTGCGACAGCCAGCTCCCGACTTTCAAGAGCCGTAACCGCGGCAACGGCCGCGCCTGGCGCAGGCAGAGGTACGCCGACGGCAAGTCGTACTGACAGCACGGTGGCGCGGCCTCAGACGGCCGCGCCACCGGCACGCGGCGCTCACCTCGGCTCAGCGCGGCGCGGCCGCGCGGATCGCGGCGAGGATCGCCCACCCCAGGCAGGCCACGAACACGGCGAGCTCCACGGCGAACAGCACGGGCGCTCGGGCCAGGCCCAGCACGGCGCACGCCGTGGTCAGGACGAACCCGATCCACGAGGGGCGTTCGGCGGCGGCGTGCCCGGCAGCCCAGGCCTCGTCGGACGCCAGGAGCTCGCGGAAGCGGTACCCCGCCATGAAGTTGCGGCCCAGCCGCCCGCTCGCCGCTCGCCGGCAGATCAGCCCCGAGAGCAGCAGCACGAGCGGCTGGATCACGATCAGGGGCAGCAGCCCCGCATCGACCTCGGTCACCCCTGACCTCCGCGTGAATGTGCTGGCGCGCGCCGCCGGCGGCCCGTACCGTCGCGGCGTGCTCCTGACGATGATGTGCGGTCTCTCGTTCTCCGGGAAGAGCACGTTCGCGGCGCTTCTCGTGCGCGAGCTCGACGCCCGGCTGATCAGCCTCGACGCGATCAACGAGGAGCGCGGGCTGGCCAACGGTCAGGGCATCCCGGTCGAGGAGTGGGCGGCCACGAACGCCGTCGCGCACGCCCGCGCGGCCGAGGCGCTGGCCGCCGGCCGGGACGTGCTGGTGGACGACACGGGATCGCCGCGGTTCATCCGCGACGGCTGGCGCAAGACCGCCGCCGACGCGGGCGCCGCGTTCGCCATCGTCTGGGTGCGGATCGACCCGGCGCTCCAGCGCGAGCGGGTGCTCGCGAACCGGTCCAGCAACGAGCGCTTCGACGTGGTCGACGAGGTGCTCGACTCCCACGTGGCCGGGTTCGAGGCGCCGACCGACGAGGACCCGTTCGTGGTCGACGCTGCCGAGACGACGAGCGTCGCAAGGGCGGCAGAGGTCGCGGCGCGGCTCCGGAGCCTCAGGGGCTGACGGCGTCAGCCCTCGGTGTCGAGCGGCCCCGTCTCGGCGTCGTCGGCGCCGCCGACCATCCCGGCCTCCTTGCTGACCCACCGGGCCGCCCCGGCGCCAAGTGCTGCGGCGGCGGCGCCGATGCCGGCGGCCCCGCCGAGGATCTTGGACGACGGGCGGTCGTCGGCGTTCAGCTCGGCGGCCTTGCGGTCGGCGGACTCCCGGGCCGACGTGCCCCACTCGGCGACCTTGCCGGCGCCGGTGGCGATCGCGGGAGCGACCTTGTCCTCCCACGCCGGGACCACCTTCTCCTCGAAGGTCGGCTTGACCTTGTCCTCCCACGTGGGCCGGATCGCGTCGATGCCTTCCTCGACGGCCTTGCGGACGCTGTCCGCGACCTTCTCGGCCGCGTCCGCGATCTTCTCGCCCGTGGTGTGGCCGTGCTCGGCGCTCATGGGGGACCTCCTGGTCGGTGCCGGTGTCTTCCCAGGCTAGCCCGGTCGTGCGCCGTGCGCCCAGGGCCGGTCAGGCGCGCGGCCAGCGGGTGGGCTCGGGCCATTTGGCGGCGCGGCCGTCGCCGCTCGACGTGTGGGTGAGGCGGCGCCTGACCCACGGCAGCACGTACTCGCGCGTCCACTGGGCCTCGGCCCGCGCCCTGTCGACCAGGGGGATCTGCGGGGCGGGGTCGAGCGGCACGTCGTACGCGGCGTTCTCGGGCTCCAGGCCCAGCGCCACGAGGGCGGCGTCCTTCACGCGGTCGTGCCCCTCGGGCACCAGGTGGATGCGGTCGTCGGCCCACAGGCGCAGGTCGAACAGGGACCGCATGCCCCACAGGTCGAGCACGTAGGCGCCGTGCCGCTGCGCGATCGACCAGATGTTGGAGTTGTACTGGCCCACCTTGCCGCGGATCACGCTGAGAGCGCCGCCGGACTTGAAGCCGGCGCCCAGCAGCACGTCCGCACCGGAGGCCTGGATCCGCACGACGGCGTCCTCGAGCGCCTGCGAGATGTCGTCGACGTCGACGCCGGGCCGCAGGACGTCGTTGCCGCCGCCCACGAGCGACACGAGGTCGGGCCGCGTCGCGAGCGCGAGGGGCACCTGCTCGTCGATGATCGGGCGCAGCAGGCGCCCGCGGATGGCCAGGTTGGCGTACTCGAGCGGCGCCTGGCCGGCGGCGACGCGGCGCGCCGAGAGCGTGTCGGCCAGCCGGTCGGCCCAGCCCCGCTGCACGGCGTCCTCGACGGTGCCGGCAGCGTCGGCGTCGACCGGGTACGGGTCCCAGAGGCCCTCGGAGAACGAGTCGCCGACGGCCACGTAGCGCGTCCAGCGGGGGAAGCCGTCGGTCTGGGGGAGGGTAGGCAGCGCGTCGGTCACGTTCGCGATTATGCAACGCCCGACGGTCCGCTCTAGGGAAGCCGCCAGTCCACGGGGGCGCCGCCCTGCGCCTCCAGCAGGGCGTTCACGCGGGAGAACGGCCGGCTGCCGAAGAACCCGCGGTGCGCCGACAGCGGCGACGGGTGCGCGCTCTCCACGAACGGCACGTGGTCCAGCCACGGCTTGAGCGACGACGCGTCGCGTCCCCACAGCACCGCCACGAGCGGCCCGCCGCGCGCCACGAGCGCCCGGATCGCCGCCTCGGTCACGGCCTCCCAGCCCTTGCCGCGGTGCGACGCCGCCGCGCCCGGCGCCACGGTGAGCACCCTGTTGAGCAGCATGACGCCCTGGTCGGCCCACGGCCGCAGGTCGCCGTTCGAGGGCGGCGGCGCGCCGACGTCGGCCATGAGCTCGGTGTAGATGTTGGCGAGCGAGCGCGGCACCGGGCGCACGTCGGGCTGCACGGAGAACGACAGGCCCATCGGGTGCCCCGGCGTGGGGTAGGGGTCCTGCCCGACGACCAGCACCCGCACGTCGGCCAGCGGGCGCCGGAACGCGTGCAGCACGTCGGCGCCGGCGGGCAGGTAGGACCGCCCCGCCGCGAGCTCGGCGCGCAGGAAGTCCCCCATGGCGTGGATCTGCGGCTCGACGTCGGCGAGCGCTGCCGCCCACCCGGGGTCGATCACCTCACGCAGGGGCGGCGGCGCCTGTGCTGGCATGGTCACGACGGCGAGGCTACCGGGCGCCGCGTGCACCGCGGGGCCGCCCGGTGAATGACACCCGTGTGGTTCGCGCCTACCCTGGAGCGCATGAACGAGGTCATGGCGCAGACGGCCGGGGTGCAGGCCCCCGCCGTCGACGGCACCGCCGAGGCCCCCGAGCTGTCCGAGCGCGACCGCGAGATCCTCGCGTTCGAGCGCCAGTGGTGGAAGTACGCCGGCGCCAAGGAGCAGGCGGTGCGGGAGCTGTTCGACATGACGGCAACCCGCTACTACCAGGTGCTCAACGCCCTCATCGACAGCCCGGCGGCGCTCGCGGCCGACCCGATGCTCGTCAAGCGGCTGCGGCGCCTGCGTGCGACGCGCCAACGCACACGATCTGCACGCCGTCTGTCCGAAGCTGACGCCTGAGACCACCTACGGGTCAGCGTGAGCCGCTACCCTGTCCGGCGTGAGCCGCAGCCAGTACCCGTACCCGCCCGACGAGTTCGACGTCCGCGGGCCTGACGACTCCCCCGTCGGGGTGCACCGTGCGCCGCGCTCCCGGTGGAGCAGCGTGTGGCCCTTCCTGCTCGTCGCCGTGATCGCGATCGCCGTCGCCGTCGGCGGTGTGCACTTCTTGTCGAACAGCGGCGGCGGCACGGCCGACGCCACGGGCACGACGCAGAGCGCGCCCCCCACCGACAAGGCGTCCACGCCCGCCGCCGACGCCAGCCCGTCCCCGACGGACGCGGCGACGGAGCAGCCCGCCGCGCCGACGACGCCGGCCGCCCCCGACCTCTCCACCCTCATCGCCGCCGCGAACACCGGCGCGAACATCCGGGTGCTGAACGACGGCGGCCCCGCGGGCGAGGCGGCCAAGGGCCAGGCCGCGCTCAAGGCCAAGGGGTTCACCAACGCGACGGCCACCAACTGGCCCGGCGGCGCGAGCCCGCAGGTCACGAGCGTGTGGTTCAACGCGGGCAAGTCGGACACGGCCGCGGCCGTCGCCGCGGTGCTCGGGATCCCGTCGTCGAACGTCTCGCAGCAGACCCTGCGCCAGGGCGATGTCGTCGTGATCATCAAGTCGGCGCTGACGCCGGCGGGCTGACCTGGCGTTTCGCGCTTCCGCCGTGTGACGCGGGCCACTAGGCTCACCCACGCCGGGGCCGGCCAAGCGTCCCGGTTCGGGGAAGCACAAGGAGAAGTTCATGGCCCAGGGCACCGTCAAGTGGTTCAACGCTGAGAAGGGGTACGGGTTCATCACCCCCACCTCGGGCGGTCAGGACCTGTTCGTCCACTACAGCGCGATCCAGTCGGACGGCTACCGCTCGCTCGACGAGGGGCAGCACGTCGAGTTCGAGGTCGGTCAGGGCTCCAAGGGCCCGCAGGCGGAGCAGGTCCGCCCCCTCTGACGCACCGCGTCCCATGATGCGCCGACGGCAGTTCGCCGTCGGCGCATCGTCTTGCACTCTCCGTGGGCGAGTGCCAATAATGGCGTTAGCACTCTGGGGTGCCGAGTGACAGCCTCGGCTGCGCGCGGCACGTGAGAGCGAACTGAAATCTGGCCGACAGGTGAGGCCTGCACCCGCGCGTGACATGAACGTGCGGAGGCAGTCCGTCCGTCGCGGGCACCGGTCGGCCGCGAACGCCATACCAGCGGAGGACACTTCCCCATGGCCAAGATCATTGCTTTCGACGAGGAGGCTCGTCGTGGCATGGAGCGCGGTCTCAACGCGCTCGCCGACACCGTCAAGGTGACCCTGGGCCCCAAGGGCCGCAACGTCGTGCTCGACAAGAAGTGGGGCGCCCCCACCATCACGAACGACGGCGTCTCCATCGCCAAGGAGATCGAGCTCGAGGACCCGTTCGAGAAGATCGGTGCCGAGCTCGTCAAGGAGGTCGCCAAGAAGACGGACGACGTCGCCGGTGACGGCACGACGACCGCCACGGTGCTCGCCCAGGCCCTGGTCAAGGAGGGCCTGCGTGTCGTGGCCGCCGGCGCCAACCCGATCGCCGTCAAGCGCGGCATCGAGAAGGCCGTCGAGGCCGTGACCGAGCAGCTGCTCAACGCCGCCAAGGAGGTCGAGTCGAAGGACGAGATCGCCGCCACGGCCGCCATCTCGGCCGGCGACAACGCGATCGGCGAGCTCATCGCCGAGGCGCTCGACAAGGTCGGCAAGGAGGGCGTCATCACGGTCGAGGAGTCCAACTCCTTCGGCCTGGAGCTCGAGCTCACCGAGGGCATGCGCTTCGACAAGGGCTTCCTCGCCCGCTACTTCGAGACGGACCCGGAGCGCCAGGAGGCCGTCCTCGAGGACCCGTACGTCCTGCTCGTCGAGTCGAAGATCTCGAACGTCAAGGACATGCTGCCGATCCTCGACGCCGTCATGAAGCAGGGTCGCTCGCTGCTCATCATCGCCGAGGACGTCGAGGGCGAGGCCCTGGCCACCCTCGTGCTGAACAAGATCCGCGGCACCTTCAAGTCCGTCGCCGTCAAGGCCCCGGGCTTCGGCGACCGCCGCAAGGCCATGCTGCAGGACATCGCGATCCTCACCGGCGGCCAGGTCATCACCGAGACGGTGGGCCTCAAGCTCGAGAACGCGACGCTCGACCTGCTGGGCCAGGCCCGCAAGGTCGTCGTCACCAAGGACGAGACCACGATCGTCGAGGGCTCCGGCGACGCCGACCTGATCGCCGGTCGCGTGAACCAGATCCGTGGCGAGATCGAGAAGTCGGACTCCGACTACGACCGCGAGAAGCTCCAGGAGCGCCTCGCCAAGCTGGCCGGCGGCGTGGCCGTCATCAAGGCCGGCGCGGCCACCGAGGTGGAGCTCAAGGAGCGCAAGCACCGCATCGAGGACGCCGTCCGCAACGCCAAGGCCGCGGTCGAGGAGGGCATCGTCGCCGGTGGTGGCGTCGCCCTCATCCAGGCCGGTGCCGTCGCGTTCGGCAAGCTCGAGCTCGAGGGTGACGAGGCGACGGGCGCGCAGATCGTCCAGGCCGCCATCTCGGCCCCGCTCAAGCAGATCGCCGTCAACGCCGGTCTCGAGGGTGGCGTCGTGGCGGAGAAGGTCAAGGGCCTCCCGACCAACCACGGCCTCAACGCCGCCACCGGCGTGTACGAGGACCTGCTGGCCGCGGGCGTCAACGACCCGGTCAAGGTGACCCGCTCGGCGCTCCAGAACGCCGCGTCGATCGCCGCGCTGTTCCTCACCACCGAGGCCGTCGTGGCCGACAAGCCGGAGAAGGCCGCTGCGCCTGCCGGCGGTGGCGACATGGGCGGCATGGACTTCTGATCCACGCGCTCTAGCAACGCAGACGGCGGCCCGTCACCCCTCGGGGTGGCGGGCCGCCGTCGTCGTCGCTCAGTGCGTCGCGAAGAGGCGCGCCGCCTGGGACTCCGCGTCCGCGTACGTGCGGGCCGCCGAGGCGAGCGCCGTCTGGATCGCGTCCAGGGCCTGCTCCACCTGCGTCTGGGCGCCGCGCCACTGCGTCATCACGCCCCCGAACGCCGTGGCGGCGCCGCCGTGCCAGCTCGCCTGGAGGTCCTCGAGGTGGCGCACCATCCCCGCGACCTCGCCGCGGATCGCCCCGGCCGAGCCGCTCACCGCCGCGCTCGCCTGGGCCACCCGCTCGCTGTCGACGTCGTAGCGCATGTCCGTCCCCGTCCTGCGGGCCCGCGGCCCGCCGTCGTCGTCACCCGGACGTCCCGGGCACGACGACGGTAGGGCGACGTGGGCGAGGGCGGCGGAGGTTATCCACAGGCCCGGCCGGTCACTCCTCCGGGAGGGCCGCCTGCTCCTTCGTCAGGCGGGCCAGCTCGGCCTCGACGTTCTGGCGGGCCGGGTTCTCCCAGGCCGCGCCCATCGGGCTCGAGTAGATCTTGCCGCGCTGCAGCAGCCGCTGGAGGATCCGGATGCGGGCCCGCAGGAAGTCGCGCTGGGGGATGTGCGCGTACTCGGCGCGCACCGCCTCGACGTACTTCCTGTAGTGCTGCGGCTCGGTGGCCAGCATCGACAGGTCGGCATCGCTGAGCACCTGCGCGTCCGAGTCGTCGGCCGGCGGCACGTGGCGCAGCAGCGAGTCGACCAGCGCCGCGACGCGGTCCGCGTGGGCGGCCGGGACGCCGAGCGCCGTGAGGTCCTTGCGGGCCAGCTCGGCGCTGGCGGGCGTCTGCTCGCCGCCCTGCAGCTCGTAGGTCACCTTGCTGTCCGACGCGAACACCGCCCCGTGGTACCAGGCGGCGAGGCGCACCAGGTCCGGGCTGTGCGTCTCCTGCGACAGCTCGTCGACCCGGTGCAGCGTCATGGCCAGGTGCTTGAGGTTGTGGAAGTGGCGGTCTTCGCCCGACCACTTCTCGACAAGGGCCTCTGCCGCCTCGGCGAGCTCGTCGTCGGTCGCGGTCGCGCCGGCACCCCGCGCAGCGCGGGCGAACGAGGAGCGGAACCACTGCGGTGCGTCAGTCCAGTTGACGCCCATGGATATCAGACCTTTGGTCGGTGACAACGGCTGTCCCGTCCCTGCCAGCGTACGACCGGCGAGCGGTCATCCAGGTGTGGCAGGGCGCGACGACGCGTCATCGTAGCCGGGCGGGGCGCCCGGCCGTCACTGCCTCTGCGAGACGGGCTCGGGCTGAGCGGCCGTCGCGCCCGTGAGCGGCAGCTCGACGCGCACCACCAGGCCGCCGCCGTCGGCGGGGCGCGTGCTCACGTGGCCGCCGTGCGCGCCCACGATCGCGGCGACGATCGCCAGGCCCAGGCCCGACCCGCCCTGCTCGCGCGTGCGTGACGACTCCGCGCGGTAGAACCGCTCGAAGAGCCGTTCCGCCTGCTCCGGCGTGACGCCAGGCCCGTGGTCGCGCACCTCGACGACGGCGCTCGCCCGGGTGGGCGCACCGGCGTCGACCGACGTGCCGATCGCGACCTCCGCGGGCGACCCGGTGGGCGTGTACCGGGCGACGTTGCCGACCAGGTTGGTGACCACCTGGCGCAGCCGGTCGCCGTCGCCGGTCACGGTGAGCGCCGGTGGCGGAGCGTCGTCGTCCAGTCCCACGACGCGCACGGTACGCGTGGGGTCGAGGGCGCGCAGGTCCTGGGCGGCGTCGTCGGCCATGGCGGCCAGGTCGACGCGGTCGGCGCGCAGCGGACGGCCCTCGTCCAGGCGGGCAAGCTCGAGCAGGTCGTTGACGAGCGTGCCCATGCGGCGCGCGGCGTCCTCGATGCGGCTCATCGTGTCGTCGACCTTGTCGCCCGTGTCCAGGGCGCCCATGCGGTACAGCTCGCCGTAGCCGCGGATCGTCGCGAGCGGGGTGCGCAGCTCGTGGGAGGCGTCGGAGACGAACCTGCGCATGCGCTGCTCCGACTCCTCGCGCGCGGCGAACGCCTGCTCGATCTGGGCGAGCATCACGTTGAGCGACGCCCCGAGGGAACCCACCTCCGTGGTGGGCGGGGCGGCGTGGACGCGCTGCGTGAGGTCGCCGGCGGCGATCGCGGCCGCCGTGGTCTCGATCTCCCGCAGCGGGCGCAGCGACCGGTGCACCAGCAGCCAGGCCGCGCCGGCGCCGAGCAGGATGATGCCGATGGCGGCCACCAGGAACACGCGCGCCAGGAAGCTCGACGCCTCCGTCACGCCCTGGAGCGGCAGCGCCACGAAGACCGTGCCCTGCGGGGAGCTCGCGGAGTTGACCTGGACCGGAGCCACGATGGCGCGCACCCGCCACTGCGTGGGATGCGAGCCGCCCTTCGAGCCCACCGTGAACGGCTCGCCGCCGCGCCGCGCGACCGCCTCCAGCGACATCGTGGGGATCTGCGGCTGGCCGTAGAGCGAGACGGTGGGCGGCCACGCCCGCGCGCCCTGCTCGCCCGACGGGAGGCGGCCCAGCACGTAGTAGTCCGTCGGCCCGGCGCCGGCCGACCCGATCGTGTCGTTGAGCGCCGTGAGGTTCGCGCTGGTCCGCTCGAGCTGCTTGTCGACCTGGCCCACCAGGTAGCGCGACACGATGGTCTGCGTCGCGACGGCGGTCAGGGCCAGCCCCGCGGCCAGAAGGATCGCGATGATCGCGACCAGGCGGGCGCGCAGCGGGAGCTTGTCGAACCAGGACGAGCGGCGGGGACCCGCCGAGGCCTCGACCGGAGGCGTCGGCGGGTCGGCGCTCAGCGGGACCTCGAACACGTCAGACGCGCGCGACCTGCGGGGCTCGGAGCAGGTAGCCGATGCCGCGCTTGGTGTGGATCAGGGGCGGGAGCGCCTCGTCGCGGCCGGGCACAGCCAGCGCGTCGATCTTGCGGCGCAGGTAGCTGATGTAGGACTCGACGATGTTGGCGTCGCCGCCCCAGTCGTACTGCCACACGTGGTCGAGGATCTGCGCCTTGGACAGCACGCGGCCCGAGTTGAGCATGAGGTAGCGCAGCAGCTTGAACTCGGTGGGCGACAGCTCCACCTCGATGCCGGCGCGACGCACCTCGTGCGAGTCCTCGTCGAGCTCCAGGTCGCCGACGCGCAGGACGGCGTCCTCCTCCGGCAGGGCCGCGTTGGTGCGGCGCAGCACGGCGCGGATGCGGGCGACGACCTCCTCGAGCGAGAAGGGCTTGGTGACGTAGTCGTCGCCGCCGACCGTCAGGCCCTGGACCTTGTCCTGGGTGTCGTCCTTCGCGGTGAGGAAGAGGACGGGGGTGTGGCGGCCCGTCTCGCGCATGCGGCGGGTGACGGTGAAGCCGTCCATGTCCGGCAGCATGACGTCGAGCACGACCAGGTCGGGCTCGAGGTCACGCACCAGCTGGAGGGCACCCTGGCCGTCGCCGGCGGCATGGACCTCGAAGCCGGCGAACCGCAGGGACGTGGACAGCAGCTCGCGGATGTTGGGCTCGTCGTCGACGACGACCAGCCGGGCCTCCGGCGTCGTGGCAGTGCTCATATGGGCAGTGTGCGCCGGATCTCTGGGTGATGTCTGGGAGTTTCCCTGAACGATCCCTGGAAGTTGTGCCGGGCTACAGGTAGCGCACCGGATCGAACTCGTCGAGCGGGATGATCCTGACGCGCGGGAGAAGTGTGGTGAACGCGTCAGCGTCGCCCTCGAGGTCGAACATTTCCAGCCCGCGCCCGTTCAGCTCCGCGAAGCGCGCGTTGACGAACTCGCGGAAGGCCAGCAGGCCCACCTTGCGGCCGGCGCCGAGCAGCGCCTCGATCTGCGGCAGGAAGTCGCCGTCGTGGCTGGCCAGCAGCACGTCGCCGTCGCGCGCGGCGAGCGCGTCGAGCGTGCGCTGGATACCGACGTCGACGACCTTCTCCGTGCCGGTGCCGGCCAGCGGGATCGGGCGGTAGCCCATCGCGAGCAGGGCCTGCACGAACGGCATCGGCATCTGGCCGCTGGTCGCGTTGAGGAAGAACAGGGGCACGACGTCCTGGCCCCACACCTGGTGCGCGAACGACGTGATGCGGTCCCAGCGAGGCCGCTCGTCAGGGTTGGGGCGGCGGTTCAGCACGTTCATGCCGAGCGTGGCGTCGATGTTCTCGCCGTCGACCAGCAGGTACGTCTTGCGACCGGTTGACCCGTTGGACCCGGCGGGGGCGGCGTGCGGCTGCGACATGCCGTCAGCCTAGGGCGTGGTCGTGCCCGATGCGGGCCGGCGAGGCGCCCGCGATTCGGGCGACTGTCCAGGATCGGGTGCGCGGGGGTAGCGTGGCCCGCCGTGACTCTCGACATCCTGGCGCGAGACGACACCTTCACCGGTGTCGACGGCTCCGGCTCTGCGCGCATCACGGTCCTCCAGCAGGCGGCCGACGGCCCTCTCGGGCTTCTCGGCCCGCTGCTCGGCGAGGGCGTCCGCATCGTCCGGCTCGACCTCGGTGAACCCGTCCCCGCCCCCGACCAGCTCGGGTCCGGCCTCGTCGTGCTGGGCGGCCCCATGTCCGCCTACGACGACGTGGTCGCGCCCTGGCTGCCCGCGACCCGCACCCTGCTGGCCGACGCCGCCTGGGCCGGCGTCCCCACGCTCGCCATCTGCCTCGGTGCGCAGCTGCTCGCCGTCGGCGGGGGCGGCACGGTCGCCGTCTCGGCGCCTCCCGGGCGCGAGTCCGGCGTGGTCGACGTGCAGTGGCGCGAGGGCGCGGCGTCCGACCCGGTGCTCGCACCCGTGGTCGCGGCGGCGACGTCGGGCGTGACCAAGGCTGTGACCATGCACTCCGACGCGATCTCGGAGCTGCCGGAGCACGCGACGTGGCTCGGCTGGTCTCGCCAGTACCCGTACCAGGCGTTCCGCCTGGGCTCGGCGCTGGGCGTGCAGTTCCACCCGGAGGCCGGCAAGTCGCTGGCCCTGGGCTGGGCGCTGCAGCACGACGACGTCGACTCGCCGTCCGTGGACGCGCAGATGAACGCCGCATCGGCCGAGCTGGCCGACCTGGTCATCACGCTGGGCCGCTCGTTCGCCGCCCAGGTGGACGCCTACGCCGCCGCGAGATAGCACCCCCGACCGCGAGATAGAGCCCGGCCCCGCGAGATAGCACCCGCGCCAGCTCGCGGGGGCGGGCGCT
>WRHK01000037.1 GCA_009783295.1 Promicromonosporaceae bacterium | reverse complement strand
GCGAGCAGCATGATCTCCCTTGCGCGGAAAATCGTGCCCACGCCCATCGTGTAGGCCCGGAGCGGAACCGCTTCGCCCGCGCTGAAATCGCGCTTGTTCGAGCGCAGCGTGGCTTCCGACAGGACCGCGAGGTGCGTGCGCATCGCGAACGTATCGGAAGGCTCGTTAAACCCGATGTGCCCGTTCAGACCGATGCCGAGTATCATCAAATCAATGCCGCCAGCGTTCGTCACGGCCTGCTCGTAACGCGCGCATTCCGCCTGCGGATCAGCCGCCATGCCGTCCGGTATGTGCAGCCTCGCGGGCTCGGCGTTGACGCGCGCGAACAAGCGGTCGTGCATGAACCTGCGATAACTCGCCGGATGATCGGCGGCGACGCCCATGTACTCATCAAGGTTAAAGCACGTCGCCTCTGAAAAATCGATGAGGCCCTCCTCATACATGCTTATCAGCGCGGCGTATAAGGCAACGGGCGTTGAGCCGGTAGGCAGGCCGAGTACGCTATCCGGCTTGCGCGTCAGCTGCGCGCAGACGATGGCGGCGGCGGTCGCCGCGGCCTCCTTCGCCGTATTTCGTACGATGATCTTCATTTCACAGCCTCCTTGCGCCGATAAGCGCAGCGCTTTACCGGCAATTATCGCGTTAACCGGGCGCGCCCGGCAAAGCTTTATTATTTTAGATCGATAAACTCCTTGTAGCGCGGCAGTATGCCTATCCCATCCGGGAAATGAGCGGCGAACTGCGGTATCGCGTGGCTGGGAAAACTGTTGCCCTCGATAAACACGGGACCGGAAGGGGTTATCGCGACATCCCACGCCACATAGCGCACCTGGGGCACGACCGACGCGGCCTCCTCGCACATGCTCAGCGCCTCCCGCCAGAAGGGTATGATTGCCCCCCTGATGTGAGCGCCGGTCTGCGGATGGCGCTCGTACCTCGCGCCCCGCTTATCCGCGCCGACGCCGCTCACGACGCCGTGCACCACCCGGGCGGTGTCGGGGTGGTCGACGTCGCCGAAGCGGAGCTGGTCCATGACGGCCACCGGGCGGGCGCCCATCGAGATGATGTCGCGCACGATGCCGCCGACGCCGGTCGCGGCACCCTGGTACGGCTCGACGAACGACGGGTGGTTGTGCGACTCGACCTTGAACGTGACGGCCCAGCCGTCGCCGATGTCGACGACGCCGGCGTTCTCGCCGATGCCCACGAGGAGGTGCTTCTTCATGTCCTCGGTGACGCGCTCGCCGAACTTGCGCAGATGCACCTTGGAGGACTTGTAGGAGCAGTGCTCCGACCACATGACCGAGTACATCGCGAGCTCGGCCGCGGTGGGGCGGCGGCCCAGGATGTCGCGGATGCGCTGGTACTCGTCCGGCTTGAGGCCGAGCTCCGCGTACGGCTGCACCTCGTCCGGGGTGGCTGCGGCGTTCTCGACTGTGTCGAGCGTCGGGCGGGCGGCGGAGGCGGCAGTCATCAAGCTCCCTCGGGTTCGCACTGGGGATGCGCGTCGAGCGCCCGGACAGTCTATCCGCGGACGGCGAGGCACCGGCCCGGTCGTCCACAGGCCGCGGCGGCGCCGTCGGGCACGCAGCGCCACGGGTACCGTCGGAACGCGCCGTCGCCGATGATGGGCACCCCGGGCAGCGCCCGGGCGGCTTCGCAAGGAGGTGATCGCCATGGCCATCCCCGACGAGGTGTGCTGGGGCCTGAGCGATACGCCGTCGCGCTCGCGACTGGTGACGCACACCCGGGTGCCCGGGGTCCGCTGGCGGCTGCGACTGCCGTCCCCGATGCCCGCGAGCTGGGTGGGCCTGCTGCTGCTGAGCGCGTTCCTGCTCTTCTTCGTGGTGTTCGTCGTCGCCGTCTCGGCCGGGATCTCGCTGCCCGCGGCCCTGCTGGTGGGGTGCGCGGCGGCGTGGCTGCTGGCGCAGTCCGTGCGCCCGTTCGCTGGGGTGCGGCTGCGCCGCGAGGCGTTCGCCGTCCTGTCTGTGCTGGCCGAGGACGAGGCCGAGCAGTAGCGAGACGCCGTCTCGCCGCGGCTGACGTGCAGGTTCGCCTCCGCTATCACGGAGTGGTTTGATGCGCACGTGCAGATGCTCCGGAGCTTCAGCCCGCAGGCCTACGCGTTCGGCCTCTCGGCCTGGTCCTGGCTCGGGCTCCATGACAAGACACCCGCCTTCACGACGACGTTCGGCGACGTGTTCCTCGAGTCCGCCGAGGGCTGGTGGCTGCTCGACACGATCGAGGGCACCCTCACGCTCCGCTGGCGCACCCTGGACGAGCTGTACGCCGAGCTCGACTCCGACCAGGGCCGCGACGAGATCCTGCTCGAGGACATCCTCGAGGAGGTGCTCGACGCCTGCGTGTGGCTGCGCGACGACGAGGTGTACGCGTTCGTCCCCCACCCCGCGGCCGGCGGCCGCCTGGCGGCCCAGTCGTGCTCGCCGCTCCGCTTCGAGCTGGCACTGAGCCTCGCCGGCCAGGTGCACGCCGAGCTGCTGCGCGCCGCGGCGCCCGCACCGAGCCCGATGCTGTGGACCGCCGAGCCCCCGGCCGCCCCCGCTCCCGAGCGCGCCGCACCCGCCTGGTTCCCCGTCAGCCGCTGAGCCGACCCGCAGGCGGAGGCCCTGCGGATGCAAGAAGCGCCGGATCGTCGTCCCATGGAGGTGGTGACCGGAGGGAGCTTCGCATGAAGGCCGTGCTGCTGACCGGGGCAGGGATCGCGCTCGTGGACGGAGCGGCGCTAGGCGTCGCGACGGCGCTCGGGCGGGAGGCCGCCGCCACCGCAGCGCTCATCGTGGGGCTCGCCGCCGCCGTCGTGTGCGCGTGGCTCACCCCAGACGCCCCGGAGCCCGAGCACGCGCTCGTCACCCTGGGGATCCCGGCGTCGCCGGAGCCCCAGCCCGTGACCGAGGCGGAGCAGCCGGACGTGCTGCCTGCCCCGCACCCGGCCCACCTGGCCCTCCCCGACGCGCCGCCCGTCCCGCCGGCCGTGCTGCCGACGCCTGCAGCCGCCTGACCTGCTATCTCGCGGCGCGCAACGACTTCTCCGGGACCGGCATGCGACCCTCCGCGCGCTCCTTGGCGTAGTAGGCGCGCGCCTCGTCCTGGCGGGTGCGCTCGGCGCCCGTCGCGATGGCCGCCCGCAGGTGGTCGTCGCCCAGGCCCCACGCGTCGACCAGGTCGAGCACGTGCGGGCGCAGCCGGCGCAGCAGGGCGTCGAGCTCCGCGTCGACGGCGCGCGCCCGCCCGGCCGAGAGCCGTCCCGACGCCTGGAACCACCCGAGGTCGCGCTCGATCACCGTGAGCGCGTAGACGTCGCGCAGCCAGCCGAGCACCGTCCGCGTGCCCGCGTGGGCGGTGGCGTCGACGGCGGCGGTGAACGCGTCCCAGCGCACCTTCTCGGCATACGAGCGGGCGGCGTCGATCATCGCCACCTGGTGCCGGTCGAAGATCCGCTGGGCCGTCACCGGGTCGGCCTTCTGGGCCGGGCGCATGCCCAGCGCGACCGCCTCGACCTTGGCTCGCACGCGGCCCGCGAGCAGCTCCCGCTGGTCGTCGACGCCGAACAGCGCGCCGTCCGCCGGGCGCGTGACGGCGTCGGACACCGTCTGCGCGGCTCGGCGCAGCGGCGTGCGGTGCAGCGCGGCGTCGACGGCGCGGCCCACGACGAACTTGGCCTTGCCCTGGCCGGTGCGCACCTGCTTGCCGAGCTCTTTGGCGCAGTCGCCGACGAGCCGCTTGGCGACCAGCTGGAGCAGCACCGTGTTGTCGCCCTCGAATGTGGCGTACACGTCCATGTCCGCGCGCAGCGACGTGATCCGGTTCTCGGTAAGGAACCCGGCCCCGCCGCACGCCTCGCGGCACTCCTGGAGGGTGCCGAGCACGAAGTCCGTGGACGTGCCCTTGAGCGCGGCCGCGAGCGTCTCGAGGTCCTCGCGCCGCTGCGGGGTGTCGCCGCGGCCGCTGAACACGTCGTCGAACAGGTCGAGCAGCTGCTCGTGCGCGTAGCCGAGCGCGTAGGTCTCGGCGATGCGCGGGATGAGGCGCTTGCGGTGCGTCGCGTAGTCGAGCAGCGTCACCTCGTCGTCGGGGGTCGCGGCGGCGAACTGGCGGCGCTCTGCCGCGTACCGCGTGGCGATGGCGAGGCCGATGCGGGACGCGACCCCGGCGGCGCCGTCGAGCGAGACGCGGCCCTGCACCAGCGAGCCGAGCATCGTGAAGAAGCGGCGTCCGGGGCTGTCGATCGAGGAGGTGTAGGTACCGTCCGGCGCGACCTGGCCGTAGCGGGCCAGCAGGTCCTCGCGGGGCACGCGGACGTGGTCGAACCAGAGCCGCCCGTTGTCGACGCCGCGCAGGCCGCCCTTGAGGCCGTCGTCGTCGCCGCCGATGCCCGGCAGGAACTCGCCGGACGCGTCGCGGACCGGCACGTAGAAGCAGTGGACGCCGTAGTCGACGCCGCCCGTGACGAGCCGCGCGAACACCGTGGCCGCCGTCGCGTGCGCGGCCGCATTGCCGAGGTAGTCCTTCCACGCCGCGCGGAACGGCGTGTGGATCACGAACTCCTGGGTGTCCGGGTCGTACGTGGCCGTCGTGCCCAGGGCGGCGACGTCGGAGCCGTGGCCCGTCTCCGTCATCGCGAACGCGCCCGGCACCGACAGGTCCATCGCGCCCGGCAGCAGGCGGTCCTGCTGCTCCGGGGTGCCCAGCTGCAGGATCGCCGCAGCGAACAGGCCCCACTGGACGCCCGCCTTGATCTGCAGCGACGGGTCCGCGATGGCGAGCTCCTCGAAGCCGGCCAGGTTCGCGCCGGGGGCGTCGCCGCCGCCGAGGCGCTCGGGGAACGCGAGCCACGTCTGGTGCTCCGGGTCGGCGGCCATCGCGCGGCACTGCGCGAGCACGCGCTCCCGGTGCGCCTCCATCGAGAGCGACTCGTCCTTCCAGAACTCCGGCTCCGCGGCACGGGCGCGCGCCGCCGACCGCCACTGCGGCCACCGTCCCAGCAGGGCGTCGTGGAGCGCGGGGACGTCCACCTCGTGCGTGCTCCCGGCGGGGTCGGCCGGCGTGGTTGCCGGCGTCTCGACGGGCTCAACCGCCGGGGTCACCGGGGCGTCGGTCGTGGTCATCAGCTCTCCCTTGCGGTTTCGTGGTGCAGCACCCCGACGGGGCCCTGCCAGAGCCAGAGCGTCACCTGTTCGGTGAGCTCCTCGCGGGTCATCGACGTCGTGCCCGCCTCGCGGTGGGCCAGCCACCACTCGCCGGCGCCGCGCACGTGCCCGACGGCGCCGGCCGCCCAGACCGCGGCGACGTCGCCGGAGACGCCGGCGACCTCCGCGAAGGGGCGCGCGACGATGTCGATGACGGAGTTCAGGTAGGACGACAGGGGCGCGCCGTCGGGGCCGACGTCGTCGACCTCGACCCCCGCGATGGACGTGCGGGTGACGAACCAGTAGACGCGCGGCGAGTGCTCGATCATCTCGAGGTACACGCGCACCATGGCGCGCAGGCCGCCGAGCGGCGTCGGGGCGTCCTTCGCGGCGCGGGCGAGGGCGTCGTGCATGTCGGCCACGACGGCAGAGGCGACGGCGAGGCGCAGCCCGTCCTTGTCCTCGAAGTACCGGTACACGATCGACTTCGAGGTGCCCGCCGCGGCGGCGATCTCCTCCATCGACACCCCCGGGCCGCCCCGGTGCACGGCCTTGCGGGCGGCGTTCACCAGCTCGGCGCGGCGGGCAGCGCGGTGGTCGTCCCAGCGCGTCGATCGTCCGTCTTGGTCTCGCGTCATCGCGTCTCCCGGTCCCGGCAGCCCGTGATCGGGCTCACAGAACCGACAGTATCAGGTACTCTGTGTCCTATGTCACGGTCGCCGCAGCCCGATGCTCCCCGTACCTCCCCGCCCGGCCCGCGCGACGCGGTCGTCGTCGGCGGGAACCGGATCCCCTTCGCCCGAGCAGGCCGGAAGTACGCCGACGCCTCCAACCAGGAGCTGCTCACCGCCGCGATCGAAGGCCTGGTGGCCCGGTTCGGGCTGCAGGGCGAGCGGCTGGGCGAGGTGGCCGGCGGCGCCGTCCTCAAGCACTCGCGGGACTTCAACCTGGTGCGCGAGTGCGTGCTCGGCTCGTCGCTCTCGCCGCAGACCCCGGCCTACGACGTCCAGCAGGCCTGCGCGACCGGCCTCGAGGCCGCCATCGCCGTGACCAACAAGATCCGGCTCGGCCAGATCGACTCCGGCATCGCCGGCGGCACCGACACCATCTCCGACGCCCCCATCGCCGTGAGCGAGGGGCTGCGGCACGTGCTGCTCGAGGCGACGCACGCCAAGACGCTCCAGGGCCGCCTCAAGGCGCTCGCCAAGCTGCGCCCCGCCGACCTCAAGCCGCTCACCCCCGTCACCGACGAGCCCCGCACCGGCCTGTCGATGGGCGAGCACCAGGCCATCACCACGGCCCGCTGGGGCATCACGCGGCAGGCACAGGACGACGTCGCGCTCGCCTCGCACCGCCACCTCGCCCGCGCCTGGGACGAGGGGTTCTTCGACGACCTGGTCACGCCGTTCCACGGCCTGACCCGCGACGACAACCTGCGCCCCGACACCTCCTCCGAGAAGCTCGCCGCGCTCGCGCCCGTGTTCGGCAAGGCCCTCGCGGGCACCGCGGAGCCCACCATGACGGCCGGCAACTCCACCCCGCTGACCGACGGCGCGTCCGCCGTCCTGCTCGCCTCCCGCGAGTGGGCGCAGGAGCACGACCTGCCCGTGCTCGCGCGGTTCGTGGACGCCGAGACCGCCGCCGTCGACTTCGTCCACGGGCACGAAGGGCTGCTCATGGCCCCCGTCCACGCGGTGCCGCGCCTGCTGGCCCGCAACGGGCTGACTGTGGACGACATCGACTTCTTCGAGATCCACGAGGCGTTCGCCTCCACGGTGCTGACCACCCTCGCGGCCTGGGAGGACGACGAGTACTGCCGCACCGAGCTCGGGCTCGACGGCGCGTTCGGCAAGGTGGACCGGGCCCGGATCAACGTCAACGGGTCGTCGCTCGCGGCCGGGCACCCCTTCGCCGCGACGGGCGGGCGCATCCTCGCCACCGCCGCCAAGCTGGTGGCCCAGCGCGCGGCGTCGACGGGCGAGCCCGTGCGGGCGCTCATCTCGGTGTGCGCCGCCGGCGGGCTGGGCGCGACCGCGCTGATCGAGTCGGCCTGACCCATGACCGACGCCTACACACGAGCCGTCAACACGGGCCTCACCAAGGCCCTCGCCACGCGGCTGGGCCTCCCCCGCCCGGCCCTGCTGCGCCGCTTCGAGGCCGGCGCGCCGCTCACCGTGGGGCCGGTGCTGCTGCTGGCGGACGCCGCGAGCGCCGCCTCGGCGGACGCCCTGGAGGGGGTGCTGGCCGGCTGGGGGGTGGAGGTTGCGCGCTCCGGCGGCGGCGCCCCGGCCGGCGGGGTCGAGGATTCCGGCTCGGGTCGAGGGCTTGATGCCTCGACACCGGCCGAGGGCCTCGACCCGGCGCAGACGACCCCCGTCCGGTGGGGCGCCATCCTGCTCGTCCTCACCGAGAGCGGCCGGCCCTCCGACGTCTCCGACGCCGTGCTCGCCGCCGGGCCTGCGCTCAAGCGGCTCGCGCCTCACGGGCGGGTCGTCACCGTGTCGCGGGCCCACGCACCCGGGGACGCGCCTGCGCTCGCTGCCGTGCGCCAGGGCGTCGACGGGTTCCTGCGGTCGGTCGCGAAGGAGCTGCGCGCCGGGGCCACGGGTAACGGGATCGTGCTGGCCGACGGCGCGGCCGTCGACAACCCGTCGGCCCAGGCCGCGCTGCGGTTCTTCCTCTCGGCCCGGAGCGCCTACGTGGACGGTCAGCTGCTGACCGTCTCGACGGGCGCGGCGGCCGACGCCCCGGGCCCCGAGTACTGGGCCCGCCCCCTCGAGGGCAGGGTCGCCGTCGTCACCGGGGCCGCCCGCGGCATCGGGGCGGCCATCGCCCGGACGCTCGCGCGCGACGGCGCCACCGTCGTCTGCGTCGACGTGCCCGCCGCGGGCGAGGGCCTGGCCCGCACCGCGAACGCCGTGCGCGGCACGGCGCTGCAGGTGGACGTCACGGCGCCCGACGCCGGCGCCCGGATCCTGGAGCACGCCCGGGGGCGGCACGGCCGGCTCGACATCGTGGTGCACAACGCGGGGATCACGCGCGACAAGCTGCTGGCCAACATGGACGCCGCCCGCTGGGACTCGGTGGTGGCGGTCAACGTCGAGGCGCAGCTGCGCATCAACGAGGCGCTGCTGGCGGCGGCCGCCGCGGGCGACGTGGACGGGCTGCGGATCGTGTCGCTCGCCTCGACGAGCGGGATCGCCGGCAACCGCGGGCAGACGAACTACGCGTTCACCAAGGCGGGCGTCATGGGGCACACGGCCGCCACGGCGGCGCTGCTGGCCCCGCACGGCGGCACCGCGAACGCCGTCGCGCCGGGGTTCATCGAGACGGAGATGACCCAGCACATCCCGTTCGCCACAAGGCAGGTGGCGCGGCGGCTGTCGTCGCTGCTCCAGGGCGGCGAGCCGGTGGACGTGGCCGAGGCGATCGCGTTCCTGGCGTCGCCGCTGGCGGCGGGCATCAGCGGGCAGACGCTGCGCGTGTGCGGGCAGAACATGGTGGGCAGATGACGGCGGCGCTCACCACGTCGACGGGCGAGCCGCTGGACGTCGAGTCCCTGCCCGCGGTGCCGGGCCTCGGCGGGCTGTATGCCCGGGGTGCGGCGGCGGCGGGCCGGATCGCGGCGGGGCGCGCCCTGCCGGCGATCCCGGGCCTGGGCTCGTCGGCGCCGACCGACGACGCCCCGCTCGCGCTGCCGCGCACCGCGTACCGCGTGGCGGGCGTGCAGACCGCCGGGCTGCGCACGCACCTGCGCGACTACCAGCGGCTGCTGCACGAGCCCGGCGCGGACGCGCTGCCGTCGGGCTACCTGCACGTGCTGGCGTTCCCGCTGGCCACGGCCGTGATGGTGCGGGGCGACTTCCCGCTGCCGCTGCTCGGCATGGTGCACCTGGCCAACGACGCGTCGCTGCTGCGGCCCGTCACGGTGGGCGAGCCGCTGGAGGTGCGCGCCTGGTCGGAGAACCTGCGCGCGCACCGCAGGGGCGTCACCGTGGACCTCGTCGCCGAGGTGCACACGGACGGCGAGCTCGCCTGGCACGGGGTGTCGACGTACCTCGCCAAGGGGTTCGAGGCGCCCTCGACCGCCGAGGCGCCCGCCGACCCCGCCCCCCGCGGCGACTGGGTGCCCCCGCTCCCCACCGGCCGCTGGGCCCTGCCGGGCGGCACCGGCCGGGCGTACGCCGCGATCTCCGGCGACCGCAACCCCATCCACCTGTCGTCGCTGTCCGCCAAGGCGTTCGGCTTCCCCCGCGCCATCGCGCACGGCATGTACACGGCCGCCCGCGCGCTGGCGGAGGTCGGGCCGCAGCGGGGCTCCGCCTACCGGTGGACCGTCGACTTCTCCCGCCCGGTGCTGCTGCCCAGCACGGTCGACGTCGCCATCACCGCCGACGACCACGGCTTCGCCTATGTGGGCTGGAACTCCGGGCGGCAGTCGCGGCACTTCGCGGGGACCGTCGCCCCCCTGCATTCGCGGTAGCGATCCCGCGGCACCGTTCAGTACGGTCGCCGCATGGTCACGCTGGGGTGCATCGCGGCGCCGGAGCTCGCGCCGGACAGGTTCCTCTCGGTCGCCCGCGCGGCGGACGCCGCCGGGGTCGAGGAGCTGTGGTTGTGGGAGGACTGCTTCAAGGAGTCGGGCATCGCGGCGGCCGGGGCGGTGCTGGCCGCGACGTCGCGCATCCGGGTGGGGCTGGGCGTGCTGCCCACGCCGCTGCGCAACGTCGCCCTGACCGCGATGGAGCTCGCGACGCTCGAGGGGATGTTCCCCGGGCGGCTCGTGCCGGGACTCGGGCACGGGGTGCAGGGATGGATGGGGCAGGTCGGGGCGCGGGCCGCGTCGCCGCTGACCCTGCTGCGCGAGCAGGTGGAGGCGTTGCGCGCCCTGCTGAGGGGCGAGCGGGTCACGGTGAGCGGGCGGTACGTGACGCTCGACGACGTCGCCCTCGACTGGCCGCCCGCGTCGCCGCCGCCCGTGCTCTCGGCGGGCGAGGGCCCCAAGACGCTGCGGCTGGTGGGCGAGGTCGCCGACGGGGTCGTGCTGACCGGCAGCACCACGCCCGACGGCGTGCGGGCCGCGCTCGCGCTCATCGCCGAGGGCCGCGAGGCGGCGGGCCGCAGCGGGCCGTTCACGGTGTGCTCGTTCGTGCCGCTGCCCCCGCCGGTGCGGGCGCGGGGCGCCGAGGCGACGGCCGACCACCTGCGCGCCTGGGCCGACGCGGGCGCCACGACGGTCGCCGTCCTGCCCCTCGACGGGCACGCGGAGGACGTCGCCGCCTGGCTGGGCACGGACGTCGCGCCGCTGCTCGCCGGGTAGCCGCCCGCCGGCGGGTACCTAAGGTGAGGGCATGACCGAGATCCACGAGCGGACCGCCGTCGACCTGCGCGAGGGCCTGCTCGGCGGGTCCCTGTCGCCCGTCGAGGTGACCGAGCACTTCCTGGGGCGGGTCGCCGCGCTCAACGACCGGCTTGGCGCGTTCGCCACCGTCACGGCCGACGCCGCCCTTGCCCGGGCCACAGCCCTGGAAGGCGCAGGGCAGCCCCGCGACGGCGAGCTGTTGTGGGGCCTGCCCTCCGGCGACAAGGACCTGTGGGACCGCGCCGGCGTGCCGACGGGCTTCGGGTCGCGCGCGTTCGCCGGCCGGCACGCGTACGTGCCCGAGATCAGCACCGACATCGTGGAGCAGCTCGACGCCATGGGGGTGGTCAGCCTGGGCAAGACGGCGGCGCCCGAGCTCGGGTTCCCCGCCTACACCGAGGGGCTCGCGTTCGCGCCGGCACGCAACCCGTGGGACCCCACGCGCACGGCGGGCGGGTCGAGCGGCGGGGCGGCCGTCGCCGTCGCGGCGGGCATGCTGCCCTTCGCCCCGGGGTCCGACGGCGGCGGGTCGATCCGCATCCCGGCGGCCGCGTGCGGCGTCGTCGGGCTCAAGCCGAGCCGCGGCCTGCTGGCCGCGGGCAGCGGCGTCGACAGCGCGGGCGGGCTGGTGGTCAACGGCCCGATCGCCCGCACGACGGCGGACACCGCGCTGCTGCTCGAGGGGATGGTCACGCGGCACCCCGACGGGTCGGCCGCCTACCCGTTCACGCTCCGGCAGCCGGTGGGGCCGCGCTGGTCCTACCTGGCGGCGGCCCTCGACGGCGCGGTGCCCGGCCGCGCGCCCGGGGCGTTCCGCATCGGGGTCAGCACCTTCAGCTCGTGGGACGGGTTCTACGACATCACCCCCGCGCCCGAGGCCCTGGCCGCCCACCAGGCCGGCGTCGCGGCGCTCGCCGGGCTGGGCCACGACCTCGAGCCGCTGGTCCGGGAGCCCGACGCCGCCTACGGCCCCGCGTTCCGCACCCTGTGGATGGCGGGGGCGTCGGCGCTGCCGATCGACGACCCGGACCGCCTCGACCTGCTCGAGCCGCTCACCCAGTGGCTCGTGGGCGTGGGCCGCAAGGTGTCAGCGCGCGAGCTCCTGGAGGCCCTGCGGGCGCTCTCCGCGTTCGAGCGCACCACGCTCGAGCGCATCGCCCCGTACGACGCCGTCGTGCTGCCCGGGCTGGGCATGGTGCCGCCGGAGATCGGCTGGTTCGACGCGGAGGACCCGGAGCTGAACTTCGAGCAGCAGTGCCGGTTCACGCCGTACACGTCGATGATCAACGTGGCCGGCCTGCCCGCGATCACCGTGCCGGTGCTGTGGACGGACCCGACGCCGACTGCGCCCGCCGGCATGCCGATGGGGATCCAGCTCGTGGGCCGGCCGGGCGGGGAGCACACGCTGCTGGCGCTGGCGGCACAGCTGGAGTCGGTGCTCCGCTGGCCGGAGCGCCGCCCGCCGGAGTAGCCGCGGCCGGGGAGCTAGAGCTAGCCCGCGACGAGCGGCGTGCACCCCGTCGGGTCGCCGAGGGCGGCCGTGGCGAGCAGCCCAGTGAGGCCCAGCCCCTGGGGCACGGGGCGCGGGTCGCCCACCACCACCCACAGGCCGTCGACGACGTCGTACTGCGCCTGGGGGCCCACCTCGACCAGCGCGCGCACCGCGGTGAGCAGCCGCTCGACGTCGGAGCCCGGCGTACCGACGCCCACCGAGGCGCGCACCGCGCCGGCGTCGAAGCCCAGGCGGCCCAGCAGCGGGTGCGCGCAGAAGCGGCCGTCGCGCACGCCGATGCCGTGCTCGGCCGAGAGGTAGGCGGCGACCAGGCCGGGGTCGTAGCCGGTGACCGTAAACGTCACGACGCCCACCGGGTCGACGGCGTCGTCCCACGCCCGGACCACGCGCACGCGGTCGATGTCCTCGAGCCCCGCGACCAGCCGCGCGCGCAGCGTCGCCTCGTGCCAGGCGAGAGTCAGCGGGTCGACGGCGGACAGCGCCTCGGCCGCGGCCGCGAGCGCCACGGCGCCGATCACGTTGGGCGAGCCGGCCTCGTGGCGGGCGGGGCCGTCGTGCCAGAGCGTCTCGGTGACGCGCACGCGCTTCACCGCCCCGCCGCCGGCCAGGTAGGGGGTGCCGGCGTCGAGCCAGTCGCGCCGGCCCACGAGGGCGCCCGCGCCGAAGGGCGCGTACGTCTTGTGCCCACTGAACGCCACGTAGTCGACGCCCGACTCCGCCAGCGAGAAGGGGCGGTGGGGCACCAGCTGGGCGCCGTCGAGCACCACGCGGGCCCCGGCGGCGTGCGCGGCCTCGACCACGGCCGCGACGGGCAGCGCCTCGCCGGTGACGTTCGAGGCGCCGGTGATCGCGACGAGCGCGTAGGGCGCCCCGGTCTCGACGCCGTCGGCGAGCTCGTCGCGCACGGCGGCGACGGTCGCGGCGACGGACGCCCCGCCGGTCAGCACCGTGGCGTCGAGGTCGCGCTGCCAGGGCAGCAGGTTGGCGTGGTGCTCGACGTCCAGCACGAGCACGCGCCCGGGATGCCCGGCGGCATCCGCGGGCACGCAGCCGGCCAGCAGGTTGAGCGAGTCGGTGGTGTTGCGGGTGATGACGACGACGTCGTCCTCGCGGGCACCGACGAAGGCGCCGATCGTGGTGCGCGCCTGCTCGTACAGGGCCGTGGACACCTGCGACAGGTGCCCGGCCCCGCGGTGCACGGAGGCGTAGAGCGGGAGCACGCGCGTGACGCGCTCCTCGACGGCCTCGAGGGCGGGGGCCGACGCCGCGACGTCGAGGTTCGCGTACGGCACGGACCGCCCGTCGACCAGGGGCACGAGCGTCGAGGCGCCGACGACCGGCAGCACCGGCGCGACGTCGTCCACGCGGGCGGGGGCGTAGGTGGGGCTGGCCTGCTCGGCGACAGCGGTCATGGGTATCTCCTCTCGGCGCTTGCCGCGCGGGACCGCGCGGCCTGGTCGTCACCCGGGGCACCCCGCCGCGGAGGGAGGGTTGCCGGCCAGCGAGCCGGGGCTTGTCGCTGGCGCTCTTGACCGGAGTCAACCCTGACGGGTGCGGAACCGCTCGGTCAACGCCAGCGCGCCACGGTCTCACCATGCGGAACCAGCATGCGAGACCATGGCTGCCCGCACACCGGCGAGGTCGTACGATCGCGCCGACCATCCCGAGCGGTCGAGTGACGTGGCACGACGACACCGCAGCAACCCTGACGCGCAGGGTGCTTCCGCCACGACCGATGGAGGAGCACTCATGAGCGACATCACCGCACAGCCCGCCGACGGCTACGCCGGCGACATCACCCCGCAGCAGTCGTGGGAGCTGCTCACCACCGACCCCGCCGCCGTCCTCGTGGACGTGCGCACGCAGGGCGAGTGGGAGCAGATCGGCGTCCCGGACCTGGCGAGCGCGGGCAAGCGCACCGTGTTCACGCAGTGGGTGCTGAACAACGGCACGCCCAACCCTGCGTTCCTGGCCGACCTCAAGGCGGGCCTCGCCGAGGTGGGCGCCGGGCCGGACGCCACGATCGTGTTCCTGTGCCGCTCGGGCCAGCGCTCCATCGGCGCGGCCCGCCTCGCCACGGGCGCCGGCCTCGGCCCGTCGTACAACGTGCTGCAGGGCTTCGAGGGCGCGCCCGGCTACGACGGCGTGCGCGACCGCGACGGCTGGAAGGTCGCCGGGCTGCCGTGGCGCACCACGTTCGCCGACGGCGCTCCCGCGGGCGACGCCCGATGAGCATCCCGTCCATCACCGGCCCCGTCGCCGACGCCGGACGGCCCGGCGGCTCGGGCCGCGGCCCGCTGCCCGCGAGCGCCCGCCCCCGCACCCTCGCGGTGCGCGGCGGCCACCGCCGCACGGAGTTCCAGGAGACCTCCGAGCCGGTGTTCCTCACGCAGGGCTACGTGTACGACTCGGCCGCCGACGCGGAGGCGGCGTTCAAGGGCGAGCAGTCCCGGTTCGTGTACTCGCGCTACGGCAACCCGACGGTGCACGCGTTCGAGGAGCGCCTGCGCCTGGTCGAGGGCCCCGAGGCCGAGGCCTGCTACGCCACCTCGACGGGCATGAGCGCCGTGTTCACCACGCTCGCCGCGCTGGTCAAGGCGGGCGACCGCATCGTGTCGGCCCGCGCGCTGTTCGGCTCCACCAACGTCATCTACGAGGAGATCCTCGCCAAGTGGGGCGTCACGGTCGACTACGTCGACGGTCACGTGCTGTCCCAGTGGGAGGAGGCGCTCAGCCGCCCCGCCGACGTCGTGTTCTTCGAGACGCCGTCGAACCCCATGCAGGACCTCGTGGACGTGCGCCGCGTCGCCGAGCTCGGCCACGCGGCCGGGGCGGTCGTCGTCGTCGACAACGTGTTCGCGACGCCGGTGCTGCAGAAGCCGCTGCAGCTGGGCGCCGACGTCGTCGTCTACTCGGCGACCAAGCACATCGACGGGCAGGGGCGCGTGCTGGGCGGGGCCATCCTCGGCTCGCGCGAGTTCCTCGAGGGGCCCGTCCAGACCTTCATCCGCAACACCGGGCCGTCGCTCAGCGCGTTCAACGCGTGGGTGCTGCTCAAGGGCCTGGAGACGCTGGACCTGCGCGTGCGAGCCCAGACGGACGCGGCGCTGGAGGTGGCGACGGCGCTGGAGCAGCTGCCGGGCCTCTCGGTGGTGCGCTACCCGTTCCTCAGGTCGCACCCGCAGCACGACCTCGCCGTCGCGCAGCAGACCGGCGGCGGCACGGTCGTGACGTTCGACCTCGACGTGCCCGCCGGCACCGACCCGGAGGATGCCAAGAAGCGCACCTTCCAGTTCCTCGACGCGCTGCAGATCGTCGACATCTCCAACAACCTCGGCGACGCCAAGTCGATGGTCACGCACCCCGCGACCACGACGCACCGCAAGCTCGGCCCCGAGGGCCGCGCCAAGGTGGGCATCGCAGAGACGACGGTGCGCCTGTCGGTGGGCCTGGAGGACCCGGCGGACATCATCGAGGACGTCGAGCAGGCGCTCGCCGCGCGCTGAGCCCCGACGGGTCCGGTCAGGCGAGCGTGAAGGGGCGGCCCACCGCGAGGCGGGTCAGCCCCGCGCACGCCTCGTCGGTCAGCAGCGCCCGCACCCGGTAGGAGCCCGCGGTGACGCCCGCCAGCGGCAGCCGCGCGAACCACTCGCCGTGGTGCCACCCGGGCTCCACGACGCCGGTCGCCACGACGACGCCCTCGACGTCGTCGCGCACCAGCAGCACGACGAGCTCGCGGCCGCGGTCGTGCGAGCCCAGGCCGAGCTCGCCGGACGCGACCAGGTGCGCGTCGTCCGACGCGAGGTCGTGCCGCGAGTCGACGTGGACGAACCCGTCGACGAACTCGTCGATCGTGACCCACTCGGTGGCCTGCGCGGTGTTGAACCAGGCGTCGACCACCCGGCCGGTCGCCGAGCGGACGCCGGCGTGCCGCATGGACAGGGCCTGCGGCTCGAACTGCACGGCCCACGAGCCGTCGTGCACGCGCGCCGTGCGCACCACGCCGGCGACGGTGACCTCGACCTCCGCGCCCTCGACCTCCGAGCCGAACGCCCGGCCGGACACCTGGAACCCGTCGAAGGTGTTGAGGGTCCGCGGGCACGCCGTCAGCTCGAGGCGGGGAGCGACGTAGGGGGCGTCGACGACGACATCGACGTCCGCCCTCGGCTGGTCGATGAGCGTCATAGGTGTGCCCTTCTTCGGCGAGCGGGGGGAGCTGCCCCCATGCTGGGGTATCCCGCGGCCAGTTCGTGGTCAGACCGTGCCACCGTAAGTGGCGTTCGGCACCCGAATGAGTAGACCGTCTCGCGACGTGACCACCAGGGTTCGCGGCCATCTCCCTGGACAGCGCGTCGCCGGACCCGCTACACGATCCGGGCGGGCGTCGGTGCCACCCTCACGGGGCGGACACCCGGCGCTCGGCCCTGCCCGCGGCGGGTAGCGTTCTCTTGTCGCCGGAAACCCGGCACGTTCGACTTGGGAGCACGAGTGACCGACGGGTTCATCGCCAGTCCCCCGCAGCCCGTCGCACCGCGGACGGGAGCCCACGGGTACGGCGAGCGGATGGAACGCATGGTGGCCCTGGCGGCCACCGAGGCCGCCGAGGCCGTCAGCAGCGCACGCGCGAAGGCCGAGGAGCTGCTCGCCGACGCCCGCCGCGACGCCGACACCACCGTCACCGAGGCCCAGGTGCACGCGACGACGACGATCGCCGCCGCCCGCGCCGAGGCCGACCGCCTGCGCGCCGAGGCCCGCGACGACGCCGCCGAGGCCCGCCGCGAGGCGGCCGCCGCCGCGGACACCCTGGTGCGCGAGACCACGCACGCCGCCGGCGAGGAGCGCCGCCGCGCCGAGCACGACGCCGCCCGCACGATCGCCGACGCCGAGGAGAAGGCGCACCGCGTGGTCGAGGAGTCCCGCACGCAGGCCGCCCGCATCGAGGCGCGCACCCAAGCCATGCGCGAGGAGGCCGAGACCCTCCGGGCCGAGGCCATCACCGAGGCGGAGGAGATCCGCCGGCACGCCCACGCCGACGCCGAGGAGAAGGCGGCCACCGCCCAGGCCCACGCCGCCGGCCTGCTGGCCGAGACCCAGGCCGAGATCGCGCGCGTACGCGCCGAGGCCGAGCGCAGCACGCGCGAGCTCGTGCAGCGCCGCGACCAGATCGCCGTCCAGCTCGAGGCGCTGCGCCGTTCCCTCGGCCTGGGCGCCGTCACCGCACCGGCCCCCGCCGGCGAGACGCACGAAGGAGACGAGCGGTGATGCGCTGGTTCCGCAACCACCCCCAGGACGACGCCCCCGCGGGCGCCGAGACCTCGCGCCCGTGGTGGGACGAGACGCCCGACGCCGCCGGGGTGCCCCCGCGCGAGCCGGGCTTCGACACGATCATCGGCGGGGCGCCCGTCGCGCCCGCCGCACCGGCGGCCTCGGCCGCACCGGTGGTCGAGCCCGTCGAGACCCCCGACGCCTTCGCCCCGGCGGCGTTCGCCCCGGAGGCCCCGGTGCGCCGGACGGTGCTCGGCGCGGCTCCGGCCGCGACCACCCTGCCGCCGTCGATCCCGCCGTCGATCCCGCCGGCCACCTCGCCCGACGCGTACCTGCCCGTCTTCCGCCTGGCCGACGAGGACGTGCTCGACGAGCCGGCCACGGAGCCGGAGCAGCACGAGGAGGCCGCCCCGGCAGACGACCTCGCCCCCGCCGAGGAGCCTGCCCCGGAGGAGGCCCCCGAGGTGGAGACCCCCGCCCAGGACGCCGCACCGGCCGAGGACCTCACGCCGACCGAGACCCTCGAGCCGGCCGAGCACGCTGCTCCCGCCGAGGAGCCCGCTCCGGTCGAGGAGCCCGCCGCAGAGCTTGCCGAGGAGGAGCCCGCCGTCGAGCACCCCGCCGACGACGAGCCCCTCGAGGACATCCCCACCCCGGTGGCCGAGCTCGGCACGGGCTTCGGCGAGCGCATCGAGCGCCTGATCGCCGCGGCCGTCACCGAGGCCGAGAACACGCGGTCGGACGCCGAGCAGGAGGCCGCGCAGCTCACGCAGACCGCGCGCCTCGACGCCGAGCAGACCATCGCCGCGGCCCAGCGCCAGGCCGCCGAGCTCGTGGCCGCCGCGCAGCGTCGCTGCGACGACGAGCTTGCCGCTGCCCAGCGCGCCCGCCAGGAGGCGGAGCAGGTGGTCACCGAGGCCCGCCAGGAGGCGGACGAGATGCGCCGCCGCGTGCGCGACGAGGTCGCCGAGCTGCGCGCGGAGATCGACGAGCACGCCCAGGCGCTGCTTGCGCGCACGCACGCGGAGACGTCGCGCACGCTCGCCTCGGCGCGCACGGAGCTGGCCGAGCTCGCGACGCGCAAGACGGAGCTCGAGGAGCAGCTGACGTCGATCCGCTCGCTCCTGACGGACGCCGTCGTCGCGCCGCTGCCGCAGGAGGTCAGCGGCTGGCTCAAGCACGGCGACGAGCCGTCTGACGCCCCGTCGGGCGACTGACAGCGCGGGTCGGCGCCATCCGGCGCCGACCTGTCGGACATCCAGCGCCCTGGCCGCGCGTCGCGCCGATCCGCGCGCGGATCATCGGGACATGCCAGCGCAGGTCGCCTTCAGACTCCCGTCGAGGCCGTTTGCTGCGCTCGGCCGGCACCGTCCGCCGCTGCTCGACCGCTCGCACACCGAGCTGCGGGCGCGCGTCGTCGCCGACATCGCGGCCCAGGCCCACGACCCGGAGCTCACGCCCGCGCGTCTGGCCGCGGACCAGGGCATCTCGTTGCGCACGCTGAACCGCCTGTTCGAGCACGGCCCCATGAGCGTGACGTGCCACATCGCGCACGCCCACCTGGACCTCGCGCTCGGCCTGCTGCGCGACCCGCGCCTGGCGCACCGCCCGGTCGACGACGTCGCCACGCTGGCCGGGTACGCGTCCGCCTCCGCGCTGCACCGGGCGGTCGTCAAGGCCACCGGGCTGACGCCCGAGGCGTACCGCGCCCGCGTGCTCGACGGGCCCCTCCCCCGCGCCTGACGCCACACCGGACACCCCGACCGGCGGCCCGACCGATCGCCCAGCGCACGGCCCGAGCCCCGCGGCGCGGCCCGTGGCTAGCCTCGGTGGCACCCCGACCAAGGAGCCGGCCGATGACCATCGCACCGCCGCACCCCTCGACCCCGACGGCGATCGGCGCCGTCCGCCACGAGGGGTTCGCCTACCAGCGCGCGCCGATGATCGTGTACTGGGAGCTGACGACGGCGTGCGGGCTCGCGTGCCGTCACTGCCGCGCGGAGGCCGTGCGCCAGCCCGCGCCGGGCGAGCTGACCACCCGCCAGGCGATCGGCGTGCTCGACCAGATCACGCAGTTCGGCGACCCGCTGCCCCACGTCGTGATGACGGGCGGCGACCCGCTGCGTCGCATCGACCTTGACGACCTCATCGCGGCCGCCCACGAGCGCGGCATCGGCGTCTCGCTCGCCCCGGCCGTCACGCCGCTGCTGAGCCGCAACCGCCTGGAGGTGCTGCGCGACGCCGGGGTCCAGGCGATCTCGCTGAGCCTGGACGGGTCGACGTCGGCGCTGCACGACGGCGTCCGGCAGGTGCCGGGCACGTTCGACGCGACGATGGCCGCACTCGACATGGCCGCCGACGTCGGCGTGCCAGTGCAGGTGAACACGCTGGTCACGGCCGACACGCTGCCCGACATGCCCGCCGTCTACGAGCTGCTGCGCACGCGCACCCTGATGACGTGGAGCCTGTTCTTCCTCATCTCGACGGGCCGCGGCACGCAGCTCACCGAGCCGACGCCCGGCGACGCGGAGAAGCTCATGCGCTGGCTGGGCGGGATCAGCCGGGAGGCGCCGTTCATGGTGCGCACCACCGAGGCGACGCACTACCGGCGCATCGCGGCGGCGCGGATGGAGAAGGCCGGGAGGTCGGCGGAGGAGATCGAGGCGATGCCGTTCGCGCGCGGGTTCGGCATCCGCGACGGCAACGGCATCGTGTTCGTGTCGCACACGGGCGACGTGACGCCGTCGGGGTTCCTGCCGCTGCCGGTGGGCAACGTGCTCACGACGCCGCTCGTGGACCTCTACCGGGACCACCCGACGATGCGCGCCCTGCGCGACCCGGAGGGCTTCAAGGGCCGCTGCGGCGACTGCGAGTACCACCTGTGGTGCGGCGGAAGCCGCGCGCGGGCGTACGCCCACACGGGCGACCCGCTGGAGTCGGACCCGCTGTGCCCGTACGTCCCGGGCTCACGCCACCACGCCCACTAGACGTTGTGGGTCCCTGGGACTCCGGTTGTCGGCCGCGATGACCGGAGTCCCAGGGACCCACAACGAGAAGGAACCGTCAGGCGTGGAGCAGCGTCGACAGGACCGACGTGAAGAACGTCAGGCCGTCCGTGCCCTGGCGGGTGCCGTCGGACGAGTCGGGGCCGAAGCCGGCCTCGACGGCGTGCTCCGGGTGCGGCATGAGGCCGACGACGTTGCCGCGCTCGTTCGTGATGCCCGCGATGTTGCGACGCGACCCGTTCGGGTTCCAGCCGTCGTAGCGGAACACGACGCGGCCCTCGCCCTCGAGCTCGTCGAGCGTGCGCTCGTCGGCGACGTACTGGCCGTCCTGGTTCTTGAGCGGCACGGTGATGCGCTGCCCGAGCTCGTACCGGTTGGTCCAGGCGGTCGTGTTGTTCTCGACGACCAGCACCTGCTCGCGGCAGATGAAGTGCAGGTGGTCGTTCTTCATCATCGAGCCGGGCAGCAGGTGCGCCTCGGTGAGGATCTGGAAGCCGTTGCAGATGCCCAACACCGGCATGCCGCCCTGGGCGGCGTCGGCGACGGACGTCATCGCGGCGGCGAAGCTGCTGATGGCGCCCGCGCGCAGGTAGTCGCCGTAGCTGAACCCGCCGGGGATCACGACGGCGTCCACGCCGTGCAGGTCGGCGTCCGCGTGCCACAGCGCCACGGGGGTGGCGCCGGCGAGGCGGACCGCGCGCTGCGCGTCACGGTCGTCGAGCGTGCCGGGGAAGGTGATGACGCCGATCCGCGCGCCGTCCAGCTCGGCAGCCATCAGGCGTCGACCTGCGACGCGTCGAAGACGTTGACGACGTCCTCGATGATGGGGTTGCTGAGCAGCGTCTCGGCTGCCTCCTGCGCGGCGGCGAGGACCTCGGGCGTGACGTCGCCCTCGACCTCCAGCTCGAACCGCTTTCCCTGGCGCACGCTGGTGAACTGCGTGAACCCGAGGCGCGGCAGCGCCCCGACGACGGCCTTGCCCTGGGGGTCCAGGATCTCGGGCTTGGGCATGACCTCGACGACGACGCGTCCCACAGGGGCTCCTCGGTGTATCTCTCGCGAGAGGAAGGGGGGTGTGCGCGGTCAGTCTACCGGGGCGGGGCGGCCCGCCGGCCCGCCGTCTCGGGGAGCGCACCGCGCCACCGTCGCCCGATGTCTCTGGGAGGATCGAGGCATGTCCAGCTACGGCTCCTTCTCCGCGCCCGCCCCTCGCAGCGAGGGGGTCGACGGCTTCGCGATCGCCGCGATCATCACGTGCCTCTTCGGCATCGTCCCGATCATCCTCGGCGGGGTCTCCCTGCGCCGGATCCGCCGCTCGGGGCAGGGCGGCCGGGTGCTCGCGTACGTGGCGATGGGCATCGGCGTCGTCTCGCTGCTGTTCGGCGTGGCCTTCGTGGTGGCGGCGCTGTCCGTGATGCCCCAGCTCACCCAGGGCGGCTGAACCGGGGCCCAGAGCGCCCCCGACCCGTCTCCTGAGACCAGGAGGCGGGTCTCTTTTTGCGCCCTGACCTGCAGCATCACCGATGACACCAGATTTGGTGTTGTCACGACACCATGATGGTGTCATAGTGGCGTCATGGACATCACGCGTTACGTCGACGACCTCCAGCAGCGGCTCGCCCAGGCCGCCGACGCCGGGGGCCCCGAGGCCCAGCAGCTCGCGCAGCGCCTCACCGCGCCGCTCGACGCCGCCGTGCGCCTCGTGCTGCTCGACGCGCTGTCGGCCGCCGCGGGCGAGATCTCCACGGACCTCGCGCCCGGCTCGGTCGACGTGCGCCTCCGCGGCGGCGAGCCCGAGTTCGTCGTCGCTCTCCCGCCCGCCACCGCGAAGCCCGCCGAGGCGGCCGCCGCGCCGCTCCCCACCCCGGCGAGCACGGCGCTGCCCGACGCCGACGAGGGCGCCACCACCCGCACCACGCTCCGCCTGCCCGACTCCCTCAAGGCCCAGGTCGAGGTCGCCGCCGCCCGCGACGGCGTCTCGGTCAACACGTGGCTCGTGCGCGCGGTCACCGCGGCGCTCGCGCCGTCCCCCGCCGAGGCGATCACCAGCCTGGTCACGCGCGCCGTCGGCAGCACCCACGTCACCGGGTGGGTGCGCTGAGCGCACCCGCCGACCCGCAGACCCACCCTCCTTGGAGCAACCATGCCTACTTTCCCTGCCCCCGCCCCGATCACCGTCGTCGTCGACCAGGTGGTCGGCACCCTCCAGGTGGCCGCCAGCGAGCGCGACGACGTCGTCGTCACGGTGCTGCCCGCCAACCCCGGCAAGGCCGCCGACGCCCGCCTCGCCCAGGAGACGACGGTCGCGTTCGCCAACAACGTCCTGACCATCGGCTCGCCGCCCTCGCTGCGCCGGCTGGTGATCGGCCCCAAGGGCGCCGTCACCGTCACGGTCGAGCTGCCCGCCGGGTCGGACCTGAGCGGCAAGCTCGCCTTCGGCCCGCTGTACACCGAGGGGCCGCTGGGCGTCGTCGACGTCACGCTGTCCGCCGGCAACGGCACCATCGAGCAGGCCGCGCGCCTGGACGTGAAGGCCTCGGCCGGCAGCGTCGTGGTCGGCCGCGTCACCGGGCCGGCCGACGTCCGCTCGTCCGCCGGGTCGGTGCGCATCCGCGAGCTGCTCGGCGACACGCAGATCAAGTCGTCCGCCGGCGACGTCACCGTCGGCTCGGTCGGCGGGTCCCTGACGGTGTCGGGCGCCCACGGCGAGATCGTCGTCGGGCGCGTGCGCGGCACCGTCAACCTCAAGACCGCCTCGGGCGGAATTCGGGTGGACTCGCTCGACTCGGGCTCCGCCACCCTGCGCACGGCTTATGGCTCGGTCGAGGTGGGCGTGCCCGAGGGCACCGCTGCCTGGGTCGACGCGTCCACCACGTTCGGCAACGTCCGCAACAAGCTCACGCCGTCGGCCGCCCCGGCCACCGACGAGGGTGGCCCCACGGCCGAGATCCACGCCTCCACCTCCTACGGCGACGTCCTCGTGCGCCGCCCGGAGTCGACGTCCCCGTTCACCGGGGTCTGACCCACCGCACTCCCCCGCACTTCCAGCACGCACGAAGGAGACCCACCATGCACGCCATCCAGGTCACCGACCTGCGCAAGTCGTTCGGCGACAACGCCGTCCTGAAGGGCGTCGGGTTCGAGGTGCAGCGCGGCGAGATCTTCGCCCTGCTCGGCTCGAACGGCGCCGGCAAGACCACCACGATCAACATCCTGTCCACGCTGCTCAAGGCCGACGGCGGCACGGCGTCCCTCGCAGGGCACGACGTCGCCACGGACGCCGCCGGTGTGCGCCGGGCCATCTCGCTGACGGGCCAGTTCGCCGCCGTCGACGAGATCCTCACCGGCCGCGAGAACCTCGAGCTGATCGCCACGCTGCGCCGCGAGGCGTCGCCGCGCGACGTCGCCACCGGGCTGCTGCAGCGGTTCGGGCTCGCGGACGCCGCCGACCGGCGCGCCTCCACCTACTCGGGCGGCATGCGGCGTCGTCTCGACATCGCGATGAGCCTGGTCGGCACGCCCGAGGTGATCTTCCTCGACGAGCCCACCACCGGCCTCGACCCCGAGGGACGCCTCGAGGTGTGGAAGACGGTCAAGGCGCTCGCCGACGGCGGCACCACGATCCTGCTCACCACGCAGACCCTCGACGAGGCGGAGGCCCTGGCCGACCGCATCGCCATCTTGCACGGCGGCGTGATCATCGCCAACGGCACGCTCAGCGAGCTCAAGGCGCTCTTCCCGCCGGCCACGGTCGAGTACGTGGAGAAGCAGCCCACCCTCGAGGAGATCTTCCTCGCCATCACCGGCTCCACCACGAAGGAGGCCTGACCATGTTCCGCGACACCAGCGCCCTCACGGGCCGCCTCATGAAGCAGATCCTGCGCTCCCCGGACACCATCGTCACGGTGGCGATCACGCCGCTGGCCCTGTTCCTGCTGTTCCGGTACGTGTTCGGCGGGGCCATCCAGTCCGACGGCAACTACACGAACTACCTGCTGCCCGGCATCCTGTGCATCACTGTCGGCTCCGGCGTCGCGTACACCGCGCTGCGCATCTGGACCGACAAGCAGAAGGGCATCACGGCCCGCTTCCAGACCATGCCGATCTCCCGGTCCGCGGTGCTGTGGTCGCACGTCGTGACCTCGGTGGTCTCGAACATGGTCACCGCCGCCATCATCGTCGCGGTCGGGTTCGCGATGGGCTTCCGCCCGCACGCCGGCATCGGCGGGTGGCTCGGGTTCGTGGGCGTGCTGCTGCTGTTCACGCTCGCGCTCACCTGGCTGGCCGTCATCCCCGGCCTCACCGCGTCGTCGATGGAGGGGGCGTCGGCGTTCAGCTACCCGCTGATCTTCCTGCCGTTCCTGTCGTCGGCGTTCGTGCCCACGGCCACCATGCCCGGCCCGATCCGCTGGTTCGCCGAGAACCAGCCGGTCACCGCGGTGGTGCAGAGCATGCGTGCTCTCGTCGAGGGCGACCCGGTCGGCAACGACATCTGGATCGCCCTGGCCTGGCTGGTCGGCATCGGCGCGATCGCGTACGTGCTGGCGATCCGTACGTACAACCGGCCCCGCGCCTGACCCCTTCTCGGATGTCGTCCGGCCCACCGCGGTGCATGCACCGCGGTGGGCCGGACACGTGCGTGTCAGGGCTAGAGGAGAGGGGCGCCCGTCAGGCGCTCGTACGCCTCCAGGTAGCGGGCCCGCGTGCGCTCCACGACGTCGGCCGGGAGCGCCGGGGGCGGCGTGTCCTGCTTGCGGTCCCAGCCCGACTCCGGCGACGTCAGCCAGTCGCGCAGGTACTGCTTGTCGAAGCTCGGCTGGGCGTGGCCCGGCTCCCACTCGTCGGCCGGCCAGAACCGCGACGAGTCCGGGGTGAGCACCTCGTCGCCGAGCACCACGGCGCCCGACGTCGGGTCGACGCCGAACTCCAGCTTGGTGTCCGCGAGGATCACGCCGTGCTCGCGGGCGATCTGCTCGGCGCGCGAGTAGACGGCGAGCGTCAGGTCGCGCAGCGTCGAGGCGGCCTGCTCCCCGATCGAGCCGGCGACGACGTCGAACGACACGTTCTCGTCGTGCTCGCCCACCTCGGCCTTAGTGGCCGGCGTGAAGATCGGCTCGGGCAGCCGCGAGCCGTCCACCAGGCCGTCCGGCAGCGCGATGCCGGTGACCGACCCGGACTCGCGGTACTCCGCCAGCCCCGACCCGGTGAGGTACCCGCGGGCCACGCACTCGACGGCGTACATCTCCAGGCGCTTGCAGATCATGGCGCGCCCGGCGACGACGTCGGGCACCAGCCCGTCGAACGGCTCCGCGCTGACCTCGGTGCTGACCACGTGGTTGGGCACCAGGTCGGCCAGCTGGTCGAACCACCACAGGCTCAGCTGGGTGAGCACCACGCCCTTGTCCGGGATGCCCGGGCGCAGCACGTGGTCGAAAGCCGACACGCGGTCGGACGCGACCACCAGCACCACGTCGCCGAGCGGGTGCGCGCCGCCGAGCGCGGGCAGGTCGGGCTCGTACAGGTCGCGGACCTTGCCGGAGTAGACGTGCCGCCAGCCGGGCAGGTCGAGGGGTCCGCCTGCGAAGGCGTCGGTGGGCTCGAAAGCATCGCGCGTCTCGGTCACGCCGCCTAGTGTCCCATCCATGCCGGACGACGACGTCGCACCCCAGACACTGAACCTGCCCGCGTTCCTCCGCGCGTTCACCCAGATCGCCGAGGCCGCACAACAGCTGCTGCAGCAGGCCGCGGGCGACGACGACGGTCCGTCGGTCGCCGACGTGCTCCGCGAGCACCTGGGCGCCGACCCCCGGCGGCTGCCCGTGGTCCGTGAGGAGATCATCCCGCTGCGGGAGGTCGACGCCGACGTCGCGCTCGAGGTCGTGGTGGCGGCGCACGGCGGCGGCCGGCTCGTCGGGGTCGGGGGCGGCGAGCAGCGGATGCACCAGTCGTTCTCGGAGCTCGTCGACCGCGCCGCGCAGTTCCACCACTTCCCGGTCGGCGCGGTCGACTACACGCGCACGGCGACGGGTCCGGACTCGGTACGCCGGGTCGTGGCCTTCGGCCTGCACCTGTTCGCCGTCGACGGCGAGCCGGTCGCCGTGCTGCAGCGGACGTCGTCACCACGCTTCGGCCAGACGGCGGCGATCGAGGTGATGTGTGCACGCGAGGAGACGACGCTCGCGTTGCTCGCCGAGGTGCGCGAGGCGATGCTCACCCACTCGGTGCTGCGAGGACAGGTCGTCGCGTTCACCGGCGACCCCTACTCGCCCGGCAACGCGGGAGTGACGTTCCTGCGCCGCGCTGCAGTCCCGGCCTGCGACGTGATCCTGCCGCCCGGCACGCTCGACCGAGTCGCCGGGCAGGTGCTGGGCGTGGCTCGCCACCGGGAGGCGCTGCGTCGCGCGGGGCAGCACCTCAAGCGGGGCGTACTCCTGTACGGGCCGCCCGGGACGGGCAAGACGCACACCGTCCGCCACCTCGTCGGCGCGGCGGACGGCACCACCGTCGTCGTGCTCAGCGGCGGGACGCTGCGGTTCGTCGGGCTCGCGGCGGAGACCGCACGGGCCATGCAGCCCGCGATCGTCGTCCTCGAGGACTGCGACCTGATCGCGGAGGACCGCTCCTTCCACGGCGAGCCGCAGCCCCTGCTGTTCGAGGTGCTCGACGCGATGGACGGGCTGGCCGCCGACGCCGACGTGGCCTTCGTGCTCACGACCAACCGGGCCGACCTTCTCGAGCGAGCCCTCGCGCAACGCCCGGGGCGCGTGGACCTCGCAGTCGAGGTCCCGCTCCCCGACGACGGCGCGCGGCGGCGCCTGTTCCGGCTCTACGCGCGGTCGCTCCCGTTCACTCCCGAGGCTCTCGATGCGGCGGCCGACGCGACCGCCGGCACCATCGCGTCGTTCGTCAAGGAGGCGATCCGCCGGGCCGTGCTGCGGGCAGCGGAGCAGGACCACGCACTCACCGACGCCGACCTGCGAGCATCCGTCGCGGAGCTGACCGCGGACGCCGAGTCGATCACCCGCACGCTGCTCGGCTTCGCTCCCGGCCTGGAGCCGATGCTCTGAGCCGGGAGAGCCGCCCCGTCAGAGCGACGGGACGGTGATCTCGCCCCGGGCAGCCTTGAGCGCGATGTCGGTGCGGTGCTGCGAGCCGTCGAGCCCGATCCGGGCGACGCCCTCGTACGCCCGTGCCCTGGCGTCGTCGAGCGAGGCGCCGGCGGCGATGACCGAGAGCACCCGGCCGCCGGAGGCGACGAGCGTGCCCTCGCCGGAGAGGCCCGTGCCCGCGTGCAGCACGTGCACGCCGTCGAGCGCCTCGGCGGCCTCGATGCCCGTGATGGCGTCGCCCGAGCGGACCGTGCCCGGGTACCCGTGCGCGGCGACCACGACGTTGACCACGGGCGACGGCGACCAGTGCAGCGCGGGCAGCTCGGCGAGCGTGCCCGTCGCCGAGGCCAGCAGCAGGGCGGAGAGCGGGGAGCGGAGCCGCGCGAGCACGACCTGCGTCTCCGGGTCGCCGAACCGCGCGTTGAACTCGACGACGCGCGTGCCGCGCGACGTGAGCGCGAGCCCGACGTAGAGCACGCCCGCGAAGGGGGTGCCGCGGCTCGCCATCTCGTCGATGGTCGGCTGGGCGATGCGCTCCACGACCTCGTCCACGAGGCCCTCCGGTGCCCAGTCGAGCGGCGAGTAGGCGCCCATGCCGCCCGTGTTCGGCCCCTCGTCGAGGTCGAAGATGCGCTTGAAGTCCTGCGCGGGCACCAGCGGCACGACCGTGGCGCCGTCGGAGATGACGAACAGCGAGACCTCGGGCCCGTCCAGGTACTCCTCGACGACGACGCGCCCCTCGGCGCCGCGCGCCGCCAGGGCCTCGCGTGCGTGCTCGAGCGCCGCGTCGCGGTCGGACGTGACGACCACGCCCTTGCCGGCGGCCAGGCCGTCGTCCTTCACGACGTAGGGGGCGCCGAACGCGTCGAGCGCGGCGGCCACCTCGTCGACCGTGGTGCAGATGTGCGCCATCGCCGTCGGCACGCCCGCGGCGGCCATGACGTCCTTGGCGAAGGACTTGGAGCCTTCGAGCTGCGCCGCTGCGCCGGACGGCCCGAACGCAGGGATCCCCGCGGCGACGACGGCGTCGGCCACGCCCGCCACGAGCGGTGCCTCGGGGCCGACCACCACGAGGTCCACGCCGAGCGACGTCGCGAGCGCGGCGACGGCCGGCCCGTCGTTCTGGTCGACGGCGTGCAGGGTCGCCTCGGCGGCGATGCCCGGGTTGCCGTTGGCGGCGTGGAGCTCGTGCGAGCCCTCGGCGGCCAGCGCGTGGAGGATGGCGTGCTCGCGGGCACCGTTCCCGACGACGAGGATCTTCACGGGCGAAGTCTAGGCGGAAGGCCGTTTCGGGCGGCTCAACGAGCGACCCCGCGAGACGCCGACGGGCCCGGCCACCGGTGGCCGGGCCCGTCGCCGGTGGTCGAGACCGTCGAGACCCAGGTCAGCGGCTGTGGATCAGGTCGTGCACCGGGATGATCTCGTCGCGGCGCGGGCCCACGCCCACGGCCGAGATGCGCGAACCCGAGATGTCCTCGATGTACCGCAGGTAGGCCTGCGCGTTGGCGGGCAGGTCGCTGATCTCGCGGGCGCCGGAGATGTCCTCCCACCAGCCGGGCAGCTCCTCGTAGATCGGCTTGGCGTGGTGGAACGCGGACTGGTCGTCGGGCATCTCGTCGAACCGCTCGCCGTCGACGTCGTACGCCACGCAGACCGGGACCTTGTCGAGGCCGGTGAGCACGTCGAGCTTGGTGACCACCAGGTCGGTGAGGCCGTTGACGCGCGAGGCGTAGCGGGCGATCACGGCGTCGTACCAGCCGGTGCGGCGCGCGCGGCCCGTGGTGACGCCGTACTCGCCGCCCGTCTTGCGCAGGTACTCGCCGTCGGCGTCGAACAGCTCGGTGGGGAACGGGCCCTCGCCCACGCGCGTGGTGTAGGCCTTGATGACGCCGATGACGGAGTCGATGCGCGTGGGGCCGATGCCCGAGCCCGTCACCGCGCCGCCGGCCGTGGCCGACGACGACGTGACGAACGGGTAGGTGCCGTGGTCGATGTCGAGCATCGTGGCCTGGCCCGCCTCGAAGAGGAGCGTCTTGCCCTCGTCGAGCGCCTTGTTCAGCACCAGCGGCGTGTTCGCGACCATGGGCTTGATGCGGTCGGCGTAGGCCAGCAGCTCGTCGGTGACGGCGTCGACGTCGGCCGCGCGGCGGTTGTACACCTTGACCAGCAGGTGGTTCTTCTGGTCCAGGGAGCCCTCGACCTTGTCGTGCAGGATCTTCGGGTCGAACAGGTCCGCGATGCGGATGCCCAGCCGGTTGATCTTGTCGGCGTACGCAGGGCCGATGCCGCGGCCCGTGGTTCCGATGCGGCGCTTGCCGAGGAACCGCTCCGTCACCTTGTCCAGCGTGCGGTGGTACGACGTGATGACGTGCGCCTGGCTGCTCACCAGCAGGCGCGAGACGTCGACGCCGCGCTCGATGAGCGCGTCGAGCTCCTCGAACAGCACCTCGATGTCCACGACGACGCCGTTGCCGATCACCGGGACGACGCCCTCGGACAGGATCCCTGACGGCAGCAGGTGCAGCGCGTACTTCTCGTCGCCGATGACCACCGTGTGACCGGCGTTGTTGCCGCCGTTGAACTTCACGACGTAGTCGACGCGGGAACCGAGCAGGTCTGTCGCCTTGCCCTTGCCCTCATCGCCCCACTGAGCACCGACGAGCACGACCGCTGGCATGGGGATCCTCTCCCTTGGATGGCACGGGGACCACGGCGCCACCACGTGCGGGGTCGGCCGGGCCGGTGGGCAGTTTACCCGTAGTTGACCTTCCCGCCGTGATGGAGTGCCGTACCCTCGGCTGCATGATCGAGATCGCGACGTCGCCGACGACGACGACCCTCGTGATCACCGGTGACCTCGATCTCGCCGAACGCGACCAGTTCCCGGAGATCGCGTCCCGGGTCGTGGGCCTGCGCCGTCAGCTGCTGGTCATCGACATGTGCCGCGTGACGTTCATGGACTCCACGGGCGCCGCGTTCCTCATCTCGCTGGCCGACGCCGGCCGCAAGCGCGGCGGTGCCACGGTGCTGCGCGGCGCCGACGAGCGCGACCTGTTCGTGCTCGAGGTGTGCGGCGCGCTGGAGATGTTCCGCGTGGACCGCGACCACTCGTGCGAGGGCACCATCACGGGGGCCGTGGCGTTCACCCGGCCGGAGTCCGGCTCGGCGCAGCGCCGCACCACGCCGCTGCCGCAGCGCAAGCGCACCAGCCCGTACGCCACCTGAGGGCGGTCAGCCGCCCACCTGGACCGGCTGCTTGAGCTTGGCCCACACGAGCTTGCCCGACCCGGCGGGACGCCAGCCCCAGTCGGCCAGCCGCTCGACGATCTGCATGCCGAACCCGCCCACCCGGTTGGGGTGCCCGTCCGTGGTGACGGGCGGCGCGGGGTTGGCGTCCTCGACCTCGATGCGCAGGCCGTCGCCCGTGTCGAAAAGCCGCAGCGAGATGTTGCCCCAGCCGTGCAGCACGCCGTTCGCCACCAACTCGGACACCACCAGCTCCGCCGACGCCGAGTCCGCGAGCCCCCACGCCTGGCACGAGCGCAGCACCGCGTGCCGCGCACGCCCGATCGAGGCCGGCTCGCTGGGCAGCAGCCACCGCCGGGAGCGCGGGCTGAGCGACGGCGTCGTCGCGTCGGCGACCGGGTCGGGCAGCCGCACGACGACGATCGCGACGTCGTCCTCGGGCGCGTCGGCGAGGCGCGACAGGAGCTCCTCGCCCACTCCGGCGGCGTCGCGGGCGGTGATCCGCGCGGACGCGCCGACCAGCGCGTCGAGGCCCACCTTGAGCGAGCGGTCGCGGCGCTCGATGAGGCCGTCCGTGTAGAAGAGCAGCACGTCGCCGGGCAGCAGCACCTCGTGGGCGGTGCGCCGCTCCACGAAACCGAAGCCCACCAGCGATCCGGCGGCGCCGTCGAGCTGGCGCACCTCCCCGTTGCGCAGCAGCAGCGGGGGCAGGTGGCCGGCGCGCGTGTACTCCATGTCCCACGACTCGTCGGCGTCGGGCTCGAGCCCGTCGGCGTCGTCGCCGCCGCGGCGCCGGAGCGTCGCGTAGACCAGGCTCGCGGACCGCGGGATGCGCATGCCCTGCACCAGGGTGTCCACGCGGTCGAGCACCACGGCCGGCGTGGTCAGCTCGTACGCGTACGACCGCACCACGGAGCGCAGCTGGCCCATCGCGGCGGCGGCCTCGACGTCGTGCCCCACGACGTCGCCGATCACCAGGCCGACGGTCGACCCGTCGATGTCGAGCACGTCGTACCAGTCGCCGCCCACCTGGGCGTGCTCGGCGTTCGGGGCGTAGTAGGTCCACACGTCCAGGCCGGTGACGTCGGCCTGCTCCGGGAGCATGGCCCGCTGGAGCGCCTCGGCGAGGCGGTGCTCGCGCGCGTAGAGGCGGGCGTTGTCGATCGCCGCGCCGGCACGACGGGCGACCACCTCGACGACGGTGCGGACGTCGTCGGGCTCACCGAGCGACATCGCGAACGGGTCGGCGGCCACGCCGACGCCGGCCTGGTCTCCGTTCCACGTGACCAGCAGGCCGAGCACCTGGCGCCGCCCGCCCACGGCGTGCACCACGACGGACCCGGGCCGCACGCCCGTCTCGTCGACGACGCGGCGCACCAGGTCGCGGCGCAGCCAGCCCGAGGCGGAGTACGGCGGGTACTCGACGTCCAGGCGCACCAGCACGGGCCCGTCGACCAGGCCGTCGAGCAGGTCCTGGACCGCGTCGATCGCCTCCAGCCCGGGCAGCGGCATCGGCGCCTGCGGGTCGAGCTGGTCCGCGTCGGACTCGACGACGTAGCGCGCGTGCCGGCGACCGCGGCCGCGCGGCGGCGCGGCGACGTCGATGCCCTCCGCGTACAGCAGGCCGTCGTCGTTGAGGTAGAACGCCGACCACGGCACCACGGAGCGCAGCAGCTCGGCGATGTCGCGCAGGGCGTACGGGTACTCGAGGTCGCCCAGCAGCTCGGTGGTCTGGGCGATCAGGTCGAGGTCGGCGCGCTGGCGGCGCTCCGCCGCGAGGGTCTGGAGCTGGGCCGAGTGCTCGTCCACGTACTCGGACACGTCCACCGACACGCCCAGGTAGTGCGTCAGCCGGCCGGCGTCGTCACGGCGCGGCGTGAAGGTCACGTGCGACCAGTACGTGTCACCGGACGCCTTGCGGCACTGCATGGTGAAGGTGCCGCCGTCGCCCGAGGCGAGGGCAGGCACCGCCAGGGCCCCCGACGCCGGGTCCACCAGCACACGCTCCAGCGGGCCGAGCGAGGCACGGCCCGGGGTGCCCGGAGGGGCGGTCGCACCCGCGCCCACCCCCGTCTTGCGCAGGAACGCGTCGTTGACCCACAGCAGCGGCAGGCCGTCGTCGAAGCTGCCGGTCAGGAACATGCACAGCGAGGTCCCCTCGACGAGCTCGGCGAACAGGGCCGGGGAAGGCCCGGACGCATGGCCGGGGAAATCGCCCATATGGCCTCCGCCTTGTGCTCGAGAGGGGTCAGGTGGTGTTCCTGCTGGTCACTTAACCGTAATGTGGTCCCCGAAAGCACGCGAGGCCGGGAACGCGGAAAGGAGCATCGTGCGCGACACATCGGACCCGACGTCCGCCATCGTCTCTGGGACTGGCACGCACGACGGTCTGCCAGAGCTCGGCGACCCCGCGAGCGTCCATCTCATCGTCGGCGCGTCTCGCGCCAGGATCGTCCTGTCGGGCGAGATCGACGCCGACATCGGCGCCGAGCTCGGCGAGGCGACGGCGGAGGCCGAGGCCACGGGCCTTCCGGTCGAGATCGACGCCCACCACATCACGTTCATGGACTCCTCGGGCGTGGCCTTCCTGGCCAGGCTCGCGTCGCGGATGCCGCACCGGGTGCGCATCCTGCGGGCGCCGCCCACGGTGAAGTTCCTGCTCGAGGTCACGCGGATCGGCGAGCTCCTGGAGATCGTCGACGAGGACGAGGGCGTGGACTGAGACATGCGGAAGGCCCGCACCCCTCGGGGGTGCGGGCCTTCGGTCTGTCCTGGAGGTCCAGGTCAGCGCATCTTCTGACCGGCCGAGCGCAGCTGCTGGCTGGCCTCGACGATGCGCTGGGCCATGCCGGCCTCAGCGGCCTTCGCCCAGGCGCGCGGGTCGTACTGCTTCTTGTTGCCGATCTCGCCGTCGGCCTTGATGACGCCGTCGTAGTTCTTGAGCATCCAGTCGGCCACCGGGCGCGTGTACGCGTACTGGGTGTCCGTGTCGATGTTCATCTTGATGACGCCGTTGTCGACCGCCTCGGCGATCTCCGCGGCCGTCGAGCCCGAGCCACCGTGGAAGACCAGGTCGAACGGGTTGGCCTTGCCGATCTCGTCGCCGACGGCCTTCTGGATGTCGGCCAGGATCGACGGGCGCAGCTTGACGGCACCCGGCTTGTACACGCCGTGCACGTTGCCGAAGGTGAGGGCCGTCAGGTAGCGGCCCTTCTCGCCGGCGCCGAGGGCGCGGACGGTCGCGAGGCCGTCCTCAGCCGTCGTGTAGAGCTTCTCGTTGATCTCCGCGACGTGGCCGTCCTCCTCGCCACCGACGACGCCGACCTCGATCTCGAGGATGGTGCGCGCGGCCTGCGAGAGCTCGAGCAGCTCGGCGGCGATGACCAGGTTCTCGTCCAGCGGGATGTCCGAGCCGTCGAACATGTGCGACTGGAACGTCGGGTTCAGGCCCTTCTTGACCTGCTCCGCCTCGAGGGCGAGGAGCGGGCGCACCCACGAGTCAAGGTTCTTCTTGACGCAGTGGTCGGTGTGCAGCGCGATGTTGACGTTGTAGCCCTTGGCGACCTCGGTCGCGTACGCGGCCAGCGCCAGCGAGCCGGCGATGCGGTCCTTGATGGTCGAGCCCGACGCGTACTCGGCGCCGCCCACGGAGACCTGGATGATGCCGTCCGACTCGGCCTCCGCGAAGCCCTGGATGGCGGCGGTGACGGTCGACGACGACGTGATGTTGACCGCGGGGTAGGCGAACTTGCCAGCCTTCGCCCGGTCGATCATCTCGGCGTAGACCTCAGGGGTTGCGATGGGCATCGTTGATACTCCAAGCAGAAAAAGGGGGATATGCCTCTGGCATCCTCCCACGGCTGTGGCCAGACCGTCATGCCGGTGGCCGTCCACGAGATGCCCTGGCGCACATCAGGACCTTGGTCCTGGGCCCTCCCCGCCGGCGCTGTGCTGCAGCGCCCACGCGAACATCGCGATCGCGCCGGCCGCCCCGGCGTTGAGGGAGCGGGTCGAGCCGTGCTGCGTGATGTGCACGACGACGTCGCACGCCGCCTGCATCGGGATGGTGAGCCCGGTGGACTCCTGGCCGAGAACCAGCACGCAGCGCGCAGGCAGCGGCCGCCCCTCGAGCGGCACCGAGCCGGGCGTGTTGTCGATGCCGACCAGCGGCAGCCCCTCCGCCGCCGCCCACGCCGCGAGCGCCTCGGCGTCCGGGTGGTGGTGCACGTGCAGGTACTTCTCGGTGACCATCGCGCCGCGCCGGTTCCAGCGGCGCCGGCCGACGATGTGGACGCCCGCGACGTTGTAGGCGTTCGCGGTGCGGACCACGGAGCCGATGTTGAGGTCGTGGGCCCAGTTCTCGATGGCGACGTGGAGGGCGCGGCCGGGGTCGCGGCGGGCGTCGAGGTCGGCGGCGATGGCCTCGACGGTCCAGTAGCGGTACTGGTCGAGCACGTTGCGGGCGTCGCCGTTCTCGAGCAGGTGGGGGTCCCACTGCGGGCCGACGGGCCAGTCGCCGATCCAGGGCCCGACGCCGACGGCGTGCACGTCAGGCAAGGTCGACCTCGAGGGCTGAGGCGGCTCGGCGCGCGAGCCTTCTCGCCTCGTCGACCGTGCGGCCCCGGGCCAGCGTGACCGCGACGCGGCGGTGGCCGTCGACGCGCGGCTTGCCGAAGAGGCGCACCTGGACGGTCGGGTACGCGAGGGCCCGGTCGACGCCACGGAACACGGGAACGCCCGTCCCGTCCGCGAGCACGGCGCACGACGCCGACGCCTCCTGACCAGGGCCGCCCACGGGCGACGGCGTCGCGACGGGCAGCCCCAGCACGGCGCGCGCGTGCAGGCCGAACTCGCTCACGTCCTGCCCCGCCAGCGTCACGAGCCCGGTGTCGTGCGGGCGGGGGCTGACCTCGGAGAACAGCACCTCGTCGCCCACCACGAACAGCTCGACGCCGAACATGCCCCAGCCGCCGAGGGCCTCGGTGACCCGGAACGCCATGTGTTGCGCGGCGTGCAGCGCCCGCTCGCTCATCGGCGCCGGCTGCCACGACTCGCGGTAGTCGCCGTCCACCTGGACGTGCCCCACGGGCGGGCAGTAGACGGTCCCCGCGACGGAGCGCACCGTGAGCATGGTGATCTCGTAGTCGAAGTGGACGAACCCCTCGACGATGACGCGCACCCCACGGCCCGCCGCGCGGCCGCCCGTCTGCGCGTAGTCCCAGGCCGCGGCGACGTCGTCGTCGGACCGGATCACCGACTGGCCGTGGCCCGACGACGACATGACGGGCTTGACCACGCACGGCAGGCCGACAGCCTCGACGGCCTCGCGCAGGCCGTCGAGGCTGTCGACGAACCGGTAGGGCGACGTGGGCAGGCCCAGCTCCTCGGCGGCGAGGCGACGGATGCCCTCGCGGTCCATGGTGAGGCGCGTGGCGCGGGCGGTGGGCACCACGCGGACGCCGGCCGCCTCGACGTCGGCGAGCACGTGCGTGGCGATCGCCTCGATCTCCGGGACCACCACGTGCGGGCGCTCGGCGTCGATCACGGCGCGCAGGGCGTCGGCGTCGAGCATGTCGACCACGTGGCTGCGGTGAGCCACCTGCATGGCGGGGGCGTCGGCGTACCGGTCGACGGCGACCACCTCGGCGCCCAGGCGCTGGAGCTCGATCGCCACCTCCTTGCCCAGCTCGCCGGACCCGAGCAGCAGCACGCGGGTGGCGTGAGGGCTCAGCGGCGTCCCCAGCGTGCCCGGTGCGGGAATGGTGGAGGGCTGGTCGGTAGATCCGGGACGCGCGCTCATACGCGCATCCTCCCCCACTACCCTCGGCACCATGACGACGACTGCGCTCGCGGATGCCCTGCCCGGGCTCGCCGCGCACCTGCCCACCGCCGCCCCCGTCCACACCCTGATCGGGTGGATGAACCCGGACTCGCTGATCCACGGGTTCCTGCGGGACTACGGCAGCTGGGCCATCCTGGCGATCGCCGTGATCATCTTCATCGAGACGGGCCTGCTGTTCCCGATCCTGCCGGGCGACTCGCTGCTGTTCATGGCCGGCGCCTTCACGGCCCAGCACGCCATGACGCTGCCGCTGCCCGTGGTCATGATCGTGCTGTTCTGCGCGGCCGTGCTGGGCAACTCGACCGGGTACACGCTGGGGCGGGTGTTCGGGTCGCGGCTGTTCGACCGGCCCGACTCGCGCATCTTCAAGCGCAAGTACATCGACCAGACGCAGGCCTACTTCGACAAGTACGGCGGCCGCACCATCACCATCGCGCAGTTCGTGCCGATCGTGCGCACGTACGCCCCGGTCGCGTCGGGCATCGGCAAGATGCCGTTCCGCCACTTCATCGCGTTCAACGCGCTCGGCGCCGCGATCTGGGGCGCCGGGATCACGCTGATCGGCTACCTGCTGGGCAACATCACGTTCGTCAAGAACAACGTCGACGCGCTCGTGGTGCTCATCGTGCTCGTCTCGGTGATCCCCATGGTCGTCGAGGTGCTGCGCGAGCGCCGCAAGCAGAAGCGCGCGGCGACGTCGGGCGCCTCGGCATCGGGCGACGACGCCGTGCCCGGTACCTTCGACGACGACGGCACCCACCCGCCGCGGCACGCCCGCTGACCCCCCACCTGGGAGACACGACGATGACCCGCACGATCGACGCCTGGCTCACCGACATGGACGGCGTCCTGGTCCACGAGGGCCACGCCATCCCCGGCGCCCCCGAGTTCATCAAGTCGCTGCGCGAGGCGGAGCGGCCGTTCCTGGTGCTCACCAACAACTCGATCTTCACGCCGCGCGACCTGCGGGCCCGCCTGGCGACGTCGGGCATCGAGCTGCCGGAGGAGAACATCTGGACGTCGGCGCTGGCCACCGCGCAGTTCCTGCACGACCAGATCCCCGGCGGCTCCGCGTACGCCATCGGCGAGGCCGGGCTGACGACGGCGCTGCACGAGGCCGGGTACACCCTCACGGAGTCCGACCCCGACTACGTGGTGCTCGGCGAGACCCGCACCTACTCGTTCGAGGCGATCACCAAGGCGATCCGCCTCATCAAGGGCGGCTCGCGGTTCATCGCCACGAACCCCGACACCACCGGTCCGTCGCTCGAGGGGCCGCTGCCGGCCACGGGCGCCGTCGCCGCGCTGATCCAGTCGGCCACCGGGCGGGAGCCCTACTACGTGGGCAAGCCCAACCCGATCCTGTTCCGCTCGGCGCTCAACCGGATCGGCGCGCACAGCGAGAGCACCGCGATGATCGGCGACCGCATGGACACCGACGTCGTGGGCGGGATCGAGGCGGGGCTGACGACGTTCCTGGTGCTCACGGGGTCGACGCGTCCGCAGGACGTGGAGAAGTACCCGTTCCGGCCGTCGCGCGTGGTGGACTCGATCGCGAACCTGATCGAGCTGGTCTGACCCGTACTACTGCCCGCGAGATAGAGCCCCCGCCCCCGGGAGAGAGCGGGCCGCGCGCCGGTTCTCCCGGGGGGGGGGGCTCTCTCGCCGGCGGTCGTTCTTGCTCCCGGGGGGG
>WRHK01000036.1 GCA_009783295.1 Promicromonosporaceae bacterium | reverse complement strand
GTGGCGGCATGGTGTCGGCGGGGCCGGGGCTCCGGTCGCGGCCCTCGCCGGAGTTGCGGGCGGCGACGTTCGCCGCCGTGTCGGTGGGTGCTGTCGGCTGGGCGGTCGCGGCGGTGAGCGCAGGGTCGTTGTTGCCCGAGCCGGTCAGGGCCGTCCAGTAGTCGGTGTTCGTGGTGACCGCGTACCCCGCGTTCTCGAACCCCTGCCGGACCGAGATCGTGTACCGGTTGTTGACCGCACCGGAGCCGGTGCCGCCTTTGACGGTGCGGATCGCGCCGACGCCGTACAGCGCGACGTTCCCCGGACGCGCGAGCGGGAGCGCCTGGTCGTGGTTCTCCAGGAGCACCATCCCCTCGGTGGCCGCCTGGCGCGACAGCGCCGCGTTGGCGAGCTCGCGGGGGGAGGGGTTCGGGTCGGTCGTGGCCGCGGACGCGGCGGAGACCCCGGTGACGGTCAAGCCGAGCACCGCCGTCGCGGCGACGAGTGCTCGGGCGGGAAGACAGCGCTGTCTTTTGCGCATCGGTGTTGTCCTCTCTGACAACTGCACGGGTGGGACCGCAGCCGGTCTGACCCGGGGCCGGGCTCGAGAGCGGTCCAGACAACGCCCGGGGCAACTGCTGACCGAGGCTACGTTCGCCAACGTAACCCCGGGGCACGGCCGGCGCTCAGGGAAGGTCGAGGGAGGTCCCTGGGACCTCTCGCCCACGGCTGCCAGACGGCCGTGGTGGCGCGTCGGTGCAGCAGCCCAGGCACCGGGACGGTTCTCACCCGCCCGTTGCGCGCGCCGGGATCGGTGAGAGCATCACGCGCATGGTCAAGCGCCCGACCGCAGCCGATGCCCGTTCGCAGGAGGTCTCCGCGCCGGGGTTCGTGGGGCGCGACGACGAGCTGGCCGTGCTCCGGAGCGCCGTCGCGCGGCCGCCCGCGATCGTGCTGGTGGAGGGGGAGGCGGGGATCGGGAAGAGCCGGCTCCTGCAGGAGTGGCTCGCCGGGCCGCACGGGCTCACCGCCCTGGTCTCGGTGTGCCCCCCGTTGCGGGAGTCGCTGACGCTCGGCCCGATCATCGACGCGTTCCGCGGGATCGACGGGGACATCGCGGACCTGAGGCTGACGGGTCTCGCCGGTGCGCTGCGCCCTCTGCTCCCCGAGTGGTCGGCGCACCTGCCCGCCGCGCTGGAGCCGCTCGACGACGTCAGGGCTGCCCGGCACCGGCTGTTCCGGGCCCTGGACGAGGTGCTCCGTGCGGTCGGCGTCGACGTCCTCGTGCTCGAGGACGCGCACTGGGCGGACGAGGTGACGCTCGAGTTCCTCCTGTTCCTGGCGTCGCGCCAGGGTGCGGGCGGCCCGAGCCTGGTGGTCTCGTACCGGCTCGAGGAGGTCGACGCGGGGTCGCTGCTGCTGCGCCTGACGTCGCGTCTGCCCGCCGGGGTCACGCAGGCGCGGGTCGCGCTGGCGCCGGTGCGCCCCGACGACACCGCCGCGCTCGTGTCGTCGATGCTCGACGGCAAGGCGATCTCGGCCGAGTTCACGGCCTTCATGCACGAACGCACGGGCGGTATCCCGCTGGCGATCGAGGAGTCCGTGCGGCTGCTGCACGACCGGGCCGACATCGCGTTCCGCGACGGGCAGTGGGTCCGGCTCGCGATCGCCGAGCTCCAGGTGCCGCCCACGGTGCGCGACTCCACGCGGGAGCGCGTCGGCCGCCTCTCGCCGCACGCGCAGCAGGTGCTCAGGGCCGCCGCCGTCCTGGGCGAGCGGTCCTCCGAGGAGACGATCCGTGCGACCGCCGGCCTGGGCGCGCAGGAGGTGCGCGCCGGCCTCGCCGAGGCCGCCGCGGCCGGGATCCTCGACGGCGACGCCCGGGGCCGGTGGCAGTTCCGGCACGTGCTGGTCGCGTCGGCCGTCGACGACGCCGTCGCGCTCGCCGACCGGGGGCCGCTGCACCTGCGCGCCGGGCGCGCGCTCGAGAGCGTCGAGCCGCCGCCGGTCGCGCGGCTGGCGCGGCACTTCCGCGAGGCGGGGGAGACGGCGCGCTGGGCGCGGTATGCCGAGCAGGCGGCGGGCCACGCCATCGCCTCGGGCGACCACACCGCGGCCGTCGTGATGCTGGTCGACCTGCTCTCGGCGCGCGGTCTTCCGGCGTCGGACCTCGCCCGCGTCGCGCGCACCGCCGGCCTGGCCGCCCTGGGGCGGCGCGAGCTGGTCGACGACGTCCAACGCCGCGTGGTGCAGGCGCTGCGCACGGTTCTGGAGGTCCCGGGGCTGACGGCCCGGCAGCAGGCCGAGATCCGCAACCCGCTCGGCCGGGTGCTCATCACCATCGGCGAGGCGGGAGCCGCGCGCGTCGAGCTCGAGCAGGCGGTCGAGGACCTGGGGCACGACCCCGTCGAGGCCGCGAAGGCGATGACGTACCTCGGCTGGGCCTACGTCGCGCCCTGGGCGGCCTCGACCCATCGGCTGTGGCTGCGCCGGGCCGCCGACCTGGCGGCCGGCATCGAGTCCCCGGCGGTGCGGCTGAACCTCGCGGGCAACCGTGCGACCGCCCTCCTGATGCTGGGCGACGACGAGGCCTGGGACGTCGTCGCCGGTCTTCCCGAGGACGCCGCGACCTCGGCCGAGCGGCTCGACCTGGCGCGCACGCACGCGAACATCGGCACGGGTGCCCTGGTGTGGGGGCGCAACGCCGACGCCGAACGGCATCTCGCCGTTGCCCTGCGGCTCGCGGACGCCGAGGACTCGTCGCGGCTGCGCAGGACCGTCGAGCTCGAGCAGGGCAACCTCGACTGGTACGCCGGCCGGTGGGACGGCCTGGCCGAGCGCAGCGCCGCACTCGCCGAGGCCCTCGCGGACCGCCCTTCGCACCATCTGTCGGCGGTCCGGGTGACCGCTCGTCTCGCCGCCGCCGCGGGGCGGCTGCGCGACGCCGAGGAGCAGTACCGGCTGGTGCTCGACGCGTCGACACGGCTCGGCGCCGTGGACGACACGATGGAGCCCGCCGCCGCGGTGGCACGCCTGCGCCTCGCCGCCGACGACGTCGACGGGGCGCTCGCGATCACCGCCGCGCCGCTGGAGACCGTGCGGACCAAGGACGTGTGGCTGTGGGCGACGGACATCGTGCCCGCGCGCGTCGAGGCCCTGCTGCGCGCGGGCGACCCGGCCGCCGCCGCTGCCCTGACCGACGAGCTCGAGCGCGGGCTCGAGGGGCACACCGCCCCCGCGCCCCGCGCCGCCCTCGCGCTGTGCCGCGCCCACCTGGCCGCGGCGGCCCGCGAGCCGGCCATCGCGGCAGCCCGGTACGAGCGCGCCGCGCAGGCCTGGGAGGCGATCCCACGCACCTACGCGGCCCTCCTCGCCCGCGAGCTCCAGGCCGTCGCGCTCCTCGCCGACGGCCGCACGGCCCACGCGCTCGCGCTGCTCGCCACGCAGTACGAGGAGCTGTCCCGGCTCGGCGCCCGTCGCGACGCCGACCGGGTGGCGGGGCTGCTGCGCGAGCACGGCGGCGACGTGCCGCGGCTCTGGCGCGGCGGCCGCAAGGGCTACGGCGACAACCTCTCGCCCCGCGAGCTCGACGTGGTCAGGCTCGTCGTCGCGGGCAAGACCAACCGCGAGATCAGCGCGCTGCTCGTGAAGTCGCCCGCGACCGTCGACCAGCAGCTGCGCTCGGCGATGCGCAAGGTCGGCGTCACCACGCGCACGGCGCTCGCGGTCAAGGTGGTCGAGGCGGGCATCCTCTCAGGAGACGAGGACCTGGCCGCGTCGTCGTGAACTTTGACGTGTTCGCACGATAGCGACGGCTTGTCCGGTGCCCTGAGCATGGCCTGCATGCTGCATGATCCCGACCCTCGGCCCGACGGGGAGCGCACCGACGACGTCATCGACCTCGACGACGAGGTCGATGGGTCCGACGACGCCATCGACGACCCCGCCGACCCGAGCCAGGACCCCTACCAACCCCTGTAGGCCGGAGGCCCCTGCCATGAGACTCACCGCCATCGTCGCCTCGCTGGCCGTCGCGGCCGGCCTGGTCGCGGCGACGCCGTTACCGGCGTCCGCCGCCGACCCCGCACCTGACCCCGGCGTCGCCGCCGCCAAGATCGCCCCCGATCTCAAGGACCGCTTCCACCAGGACCCGGTCAACGACTTCTGGATCACGTTCGGCACCAACGCGGACCTCTCGCCCGCGTCCAAGATCACCGACTGGACCCAGCGAGGGCAGTTCGTCTACGACGCGCTGAAGAAGTCCGCCAAGGAGTCCGAGGCGACCGTCGCCCGCCAGCTCGATGCGGCGGGCGTGAAGTACACGTCGTACCCGCTGGTCAACGCCGTGCTGGTCAAGGGCGGCACGCAGCAGCTCGCGCTCGACGTCGCCTCCGTGGGGCAGGTCGCCGAGATTCACGCGTCGCCGCAGGCGTCGCTGGTCGAGCCGGTGGACCAGAAGACGCCGGCCGACGACGCCGTCCGCCCGGACGCCGCCGCCGCGACCACCGGCACGACCACGAACGCCGCCGCGGCACCCGCGGACGCGACCACCGACTCGTGGGGCGTGGACCAGATCCGCGCTCCGCAGGCGTGGGCGATGGGCGCGACCGGCGCCGGCATCGTCGTGTCGAGCCTCGACTCGGGAGTCCAGTTCGACCACCCGGCCCTCGTCGCCCAGTACCGGGGGACGAAGCCGGACGGCACGTTCGACCACAACTACAACTGGATGGCCACGCGCGGCGGCTGCTCCGACGCCCCGTGCGACGACATCGGCCACGGCACGCACACCATGGGCACGATGGTGGGGGCCGACGGCATCGGCGTCGCCCCCGACGCCCAGTGGATCTCGACCAACGGGTGCTGCTCCACCGGCGTGGAGTCGCTGCTCGAGTCGGGCTGGTGGCTGCTGGCCCCGACCGACCTGCAGGGCAACAACCCCGACGTCTCCAAGCGCCCGCACATCATCAACAACTCGTGGGGCCAGGACGTCGAGCACAACTTCGACGACTTCTTCCAGTCGATCGACGAGGCGTGGACGGCGTCCGGCATCTTCAGCGTCTGGTCGTCGGGCAACACGTCTCCGGGGGCCGAGTGCGACACGGTCTCCTCGCCGGGGTCCGCGCCCGACGCCTACTCCGTCGGCGCCTACGACCAGAACGGCGACCTCGCCAGCTTCTCCCGCAAGGGCGAGGGCGAGAACGGTGTGATCAAGCCGGAGATCTCCGCGCCCGGCGTGGGGATCCGGTCGTCGTACCCGGGCAACCAGTACGTCGAGATGTCGGGCACGTCGATGGCGGCGCCCCACGTCGCAGGCGCGGTCGCGGACCTGTGGAGCTACGACCCGACGCTGATCGGGCAGGTCGACGCGACGCGCAAGCTGCTCGCGGAGTCGGCGGTCGACGTCGACGACACCTCGTGCGGCGGCACCGCCGACGACAACAACATGTACGGCGAGGGCCGGCTCGACCTGCCTCGCCTGCTCGCGCTGGCGCCCCGGCAGGGCGGCACGCTGAGCGGCACCGTGACGGCCGACGGCACGCCCCTGACCGGCGCGTCCGTCGCGATCACCGGCCCGTTCAACCGCACGGTCGTGACCGACAGGGACGGCACGTTCTCGGTGACCCTGCCCGTCGGCGACTACCAGCTGAGCGTCACCGCGTTCGGCTACCAGGCGGCGACGACGACGGCCACGCTCACGCTCGGCCAGGAGACGTCGGTCGCGGTCCCGCTCGTCGCGGCCGCGCGGCACGACATCAGCGGGAGCGTGGTCGACGAGCACGGCGACCCCGTGCCGAACGCCGACGTCGCCGTCGCGGGCACACCGGTCGCGACCGTGCACACCGCCGCCGACGGCACGTTCGCCCTGCCGAACATGCCGGAGGGCCAGTACAAGGTCACCGTCACGCCGAACTCGTGCTTCGCGCCGGCGTCCGCCGCGCTGACGGTGGGTGCGCAGAACGACCCGCTGCGGGTCTCCGTCGGTCACGTCGTCGACGGCGGCGGCTACACGTGCGCCGTCTCGGACGGGGCGTACCTCCAGGGGACCGACCCCGTGGAGTTCACGTCCGGCGTCTCGGCGACGGTGAACCTGCCGTTCCCCGTCGCGCTCTACAACGGCAGCCACACGTCGCTCACCATCAGCCTCCGCGGCACGATCAGCCCGTCGGACTACGCCGAGCCGGGCTTCGGCGGCGCGGGCCTGTTCCCGTTCTACGTCGAGTCGCCCCTCGACTTCGCGCCCGGCGGCGGCGTGTTCACCGCCGCCACGAAGGTCGACGGCGAGGACGCGTTCACCATCGAGTTCCGCAACGCGAAGATCTGGGCGTACCCGGTCCGGTCGGAGGACACGGCGCCGGTGAGCTTCTCGGCGACGCTCACACGCTCCGGGAAGGTCATCTACACGTACGGCGACGGCATCGGCACCGACGACCCGGTGACCGCCGGCGTCACCGCGGTCACGGGCATCCAGGGCTGGGCCGGCGTCGACGGCATCATGTTCTCGGACCACGTCGCGGCGCTGCACGACGGCGAGGTCGTCACGTACGACCTGCCCGCGTGGGGCACCGTCGACTCGAAGGTCGTCGACGCGAACGACGGCCAGCCCATCACCGGCGCGAAGGTCTCGTTCGCCACCAAGGACGGGCTCGTCGAGAGCGTCACGACGGACGCGACCGGACTGGTGCACCGGCAGCTGCCGGTGGGCGACTACACGATGACGGTCGAGGCGCCGCACTACGTGACCGGCTCGTACGCCGTCACGCTGGACAAGCTCTACGCGCAGAAGACGGTCGACGCGCGGCTGGCCACCGGCCTCGCCGACGTCAAGACCGACGGGCTGGACACCGTGCTGGGCACCGACCAGGACGGCGTCGGCACGCTGACGCTGACCAACCACGGGTCCGCGCCGATGACCTACACCCTCGGCGAGGCGGCGCGCCACCCCGAGCTCGACGCCCCGGCCGCCACCACGCGGACCGGGACGGGCGCGACCAGCACGATCGACCTGGCCGGGTGGAAGAACGGCGCGTCCGGGTTCAGCAAGTCCAACGTGGACGGGAAGCCGGAGTCGTCCGCCGTCGCCGAGGCGGCGGCCGCGGCGAAGGTCGGGCCGACCGCGGGCGGTGACGTCATCACCAAGTTCGAGATCCCGGGCACGGACGACCAGAAGGAGCCCACGGGCGTCGGGTACGACGGCGACGTCTGGATCCACGACTACAACGCGAAGACCAACACCGCCTACACCGTCACGGGCAAGCCGACCGGCAAGGTGTTCGACGCGAACTGGAACCCGGACTACCGGGCCTTCGACATGGCGCTCGATACCACCACGGGCGACATGTGCCAGATGGAGGACAGCCCGGCGAGCTACATCCACTGCTTCGACCGGAGCACCGGCAAGGAGACCCGCCAGATCAAGGGCGACTGGTCGACGCTGCCGCTGACGGGCCTCGCCTACAACCCCAAGGAGGACGTGTTCTACGTCGGCGGCCGCTACAACGGCATGATCGGCACCGTGGCCGGGACGTCGCACCCGAACGCCGGCCAGCTCTTGTCCTTCTGCTCCCCGCCGCTGCCGGAGATCATCGGCATGGCGTACAACCAGGCGTCGAACACGATCTGGTACACCGACCTGACCACCGACAGGCCCACCCGCCTGCTCCAGGTCGACCCGGACACCTGCTCGCTGGTCAACGCGTGGTGGTTCCCCGGCCAGAAGGTGGGCGCGGGCGGCGGCCTCGAGACCGACTCGACGGGCGCCCTGTGGGCGGTCGACCAGCTCGCCGACGACGTCATGCTCGTCGACGTCGAGGACGACCTGATCACCGACCTGCCGTGGCTTTCGCTCTCGTCGTCGGGCGGCACGCTCGCCCCCGGCGAGTCGACCACCGTCAAGGTCTCGATCTCCTCGAAGGGCCAGGCGCCGGGCACGCTCGGCGCGAACATCGTCGTGCGGTCCGAGTCCGGGCGGCAGTCCAAGACGTACGTCCCGGTGACGCTCACGACCACCAAGTACCAGGTGGGCGTCAACGCGGGCGGCGCCGCGTTCGCCGACGCCACGGGCTTCACGTGGGCCGCCGACCACGCCGCCGGCGACGGCACGTGGGGGTACCAGGGCAAGGACAAGACGACGTCGACGACCGCCGCGATCGCCGGCACCGACGACGACGCGCTCTTCCAGTCCCAGCGCACCAGCCCCGACAAGGACCTGGTGTACACGTTCCCCGACGCGCCGAAGGGCACCTACGCCGTCGACCTCGGCTTCGCCGAGACCGAGCAGGTGGACCCGGGCAAGCGCGTGTTCGACGTGCTCGTCGACGGCCACCTCACGCAGTACGCGTACGACGCGAAGGGCACGGTCGGCGAGGACACCGCGGACTGGCACAGCACGGTCGTCCAGCACGACGGCGGCCCGCTGACGGTCGAGCTGCGGGGCGGGATGGGCCTGCGGGCCCCGAGCATCGCCGCGCTGCGTGTCACGCTCGACCCGCGCGGCACCGCGGCGGAGACCCCGCCGACGCCGTCGCAGCCGGACCCCGGCCCCGTGCCGGTCTCGCCGGCCGGCAGGTCGTACTCGCTCAAGGTGACCGACGGCCTGTACCGCCAGGGCACCACCGACACCGGGTGGCAGGGCGACGACCTGTGCGGGGTGCTCTGGTTCGACAAGGGCTTCCTGTTCCCCTTCTACGACACCACGTGGGACGGGGTGTGCGTGTCGACCAACGGCGCGCTGACCTTCGACCGGGCCAGCACCCTGGGCAGCAACACGTCGCTCCCGTCGCCGTACCCGGCGGACTCGATCTACCCGCTCTGGGACGACCTCTACATCGACGACCAGGCGGGGATCTACGTCGGCACCACCACCGTCGACGGCCTCGCCGCCCAGGTCATCGAGTACCGCAACGCCACCTTCTACTCCGACCGGACGGCCCGGGTGAGCTTCTCGGTCACCCTGATCGCCGACGGCCGTATCCAGATCGGGTACGGCGACGGCGTCGGCGGCGACAACCCGCTCACCCGCGGGTCGTCGGCGACGGTCGGCGTGGAGAGCCTGAACCACAACCCGGCGAGCCAGTACTCCTTCGACCAGCCCGTGCTCACGGCGGGGCTGGGGCTCGAGTACTCGATCCCGGCGTCGGGCACGATCGAAGGGACCGCCACCGACGCCAACGACGGCGCGCCGATCGCGGGAGCGGTCGTCACGCTGCACGGGACGTCGGGCGACCGGACCATCAGCGCCGACGCGCAGGGCCGGTGGAAGGCGCAAGCGCTGCTCGGTGACACCACCGTCGAGGTGGCGGCGCCGAACTACGTGACGTCCGCGCACACGGTGACCCTCGACCACAAGGACCAGGCGGAGGTGCTCGACACCGCCCTGACCACGGGCGTCGCGACGGTCACCAGCAAGCTCGACTGGTTCCTCGGTCGCGACCAGAAGGCGAAGGCCGACGTGACGGTGAAGAACACCGGGTCCGCCCCGCTCACGGTGAGGCTCAGCGAGCAGGCCCGCACCGCCGACGGCGGCCACCAGGCCGCCGACCTCCCGTGGCTGACGCTCTCGGGCAAGGCTGCGGACGGTTCGGTCGTGCTTGCCGTCGGCGAGTCGACCACGGTGACGGCGACGGCGAGCACCGCCGGCGTCGACCCTGGGGTGCTCGCGGGCGACGTGCTCGTCGCGTCGGACGCGGGCAAGAACGCGACGCAGTACGAGCCCGCCAGGCTGGCGACCTCGGCCTACTGGCTCGGCGTGGACGTGGGCGGAGCCGGCCTGACCGGCGCCGACGGCTTCGTGTGGTCCGCCGACCAGGCGCTCGGATCGGGCGCCTGGGGCTACACCGGAGGGACCGTGCGCACCAGCACGGCCGCCATCGGCGGGACCGACGACGACTCCCTGTTCCAGACCCAGCGGACCGGGAAGACGTTCACGTACACGTTCAAGGACGCCCCCGCCGGCACCTACCGGATCGGGCTCGACTTCGCCGAGACCGACCAGGTCAAGGCAGGTGCGCGGACCTTCGACGTGCTCGTCGACGGCAAGGCCGCGCTCTACGCGCACGACGTCGTCGGCACCGTGGGCGGGCTGACCGCCGACACGCAGGAGGTCACCGTCGTGCACTCCGGCGGCGACCTGACGGTCCAGCTCCAGGGCGCGATCGCCCAGCGCGACCCGATCCTGAGCGCCCTCAAGGTCCAGGAGGACCCGCGGCTCTGACCCCCAGGTCCGACGGACGCGAGAGCCCCTTCCAGCGAACAGGCTGGGAGGGGCTCTCGCGCGGCGCTCGTGACCGCGATCAGGCCGGGCAGACGGCCGCGCTGGCCGTCGAGCCGTAGCTGTTCACCATGAGGATCCGGTAGCAGGTGCCGGTGGGCGGGGTGCTGTAGTCGTACGCGGTGCCGGTGCCGCCCGTGCCGGTGATCGGCGAGTACGCGCTGCCGACCTGGAGCCAGCTGGCCTGGGCGTCGGTCGACCGCTGCAGGTACCAGCTGGTCTCGTCGTTCGCGTTGTCCTTGAACGTGACGGTCACCAGGTTGGTCCCGATTGTCGCGGCCACGTTCGTGGCGGCCGACGGCGGGCCGTACACCTGGTAGGTGGTGCAGCTCTGCGCGGAGGGTGTGCCGCCGCCCACGTCGACCGGCTGTGCGCACACCTGGTGGGTGCCCTTGACGGTGCTCGACGGCATCGTGGCCGTGAAGCCGTGGTTGTCGCCGTAGCCGGGGTTCGTCGCGTTGAACCCACCCGGGAAGGTGTAGGGGCTGCTGTACAGGGAGCCGTTCGCCGTCACCAGGGTCTGCGCGACGCCGTCCTGCCACACCTGCACCTGGACGGGGCCGGTGGTGTCCCAGTCGTAGGCGTAGCCGGACACGGTCACGCGCCCGCCGGCGGCGGTGATCCCGGTGATCGCACCGAACGCGTTCGCGGGCTTCGACTTGGTCCGGCCGCTCATCGGCCCGAGCTGGCTGCTGTAGCTGGCGACGTCGTACGCCGTGCTCGCATTGACGGCCTGCACCCGGTAGTAGACGGAGGCGTCCGGGGTCACCGAGGTGTCCGTCCACGAAGCGGTGCCGGTGGTGGTCGTCGTCGTCGACGACGGCTGGAAGTACGTCGTCGTCGACGTGTTGCCGACCACCATGTCCCGCTGGACGCGCCAGTGCGTCTCGTTCGTGGAGGTGTCGGTCCACTGCAGCGTCACGCTGGTCTGCAGCACGGACGTGAGCGTGAGGCCGGTCGGTGCGCTCGGCTTCGGCGCGACGGTGGGGGGCAGCGGGGCGAAGCAGTAGTCGGGCGGGTTGTCGGAGGCGCACGGGTTCATGGCGCTCGCGGCGCCGGCGGGGAGCAGGATCGCTGACAGGACGCCGGCGGAGGCCAGGGTGACGGCCAGGGCGCGGGACTTCGGGGTACGCAGCATCGGTCTCGGTTGCCTTTGCGTGGGGTGGGTAGGTCGCATGTCGGGAGGCGCCGCGAGCAGGTGTGATACGTGCGGCCGGTCGCCCGGCGACAGCGCCCGGACTTTACCGTGTCTTGACTTGCTACCGTTGTTGAGTATGGACACGACGAAGCCGATCCTGGTCGGGGTCGACGGCTCGATCTCGAGTCGCCGCGCCCTCGGCTGGGCTGCGCTGGAGGCGGCGCGCCTCGGCGTCCCGCTCCACGTCGTGAGCGTCTGCCACGGGCGCGGGTCGTCGCCGGCGCCCATGCTCCCCGACGAGCCCGCGGTCACGGGCGAGCTCGCGGGCGACCACGCCCGCGCCGTCCGCGTCCTCGACGACGCCGTGACGTGGCTGGTCGGGCGTGGCGTGACGGCCGACGGGTCCATCCACGTGGGCGACGCCGCCGGGACGCTGTCACGGCTCAGCGCCAGCCACGGCCTGGTGGTGATCGGCTCGCGCGGGCGGGGCGGGTTCGACGGCCGCCAGCTGGGGTCCGTGTCGATGGCGCTGGCGAGCCACTCGCACAGCCCGTGCGTCGTGGTCCCGACCCGTGCGCCGTCGTCCGCGCGCTTCGGCCGGGCGCTTTCAAATCCTGATCTTGACGACGACTTGGGGATCTCCCGGCCGCGTCGTGTCGTTGTCGGTGTCGACGGCTCGCCGTCCTCGGCCGCGGCGGTCGTCGAGGCGATCGCCCAGGCGGAGCTGTGGGACTGCGAGGTGCTGGCCGTGGTCGGGGTGCCGGTGCGGTCTCGGTCCGAGCTGCTCTCGTGGCTCCCGGAGTCGGTGGACCGGATCCGGCTTGTCCGTGAGCTCGCGCAACGGCTCGACGAGGGCGTCGCCGCGGTCGCGGCGGCCCACCCCGGGATCAGGATCGAGCAGTCGGTCCAGGAGGGCACCGGTCCCGAGGTGCTGCTCCGCACCACGCGCGAGAGCGACCTGCTGGTGCTGGGGACGCGCGGCCGCGGCGGGTTCCGTGGCCTGCTCCTCGGCTCGACCAGCCAGACGCTGCTGCACCACAGCGTCTGCCCGGTGATCACCGTTCCGGCGTCCGAGGCGGCCGCCTGACCGCACGTCAGCGCAGGACGAGCTCGATCTCGGGGTGCGCGGCGAACGTCCCGAGCACCAGCTCGAGGTACGTCCGGCCCCGACCAGCCTCCAGGTCTGCCAGCCATCGGCTGACCTGCTCCCCGGGGGGAGCCTGAGCCGCGATGCCCTGGAGGTAGGCGAGCGTGGCCGCGAAGCCCAGCGCCTCCCGGCTGTGCTCGACGTCGTGCCAGACGACCGTGACACGCGCCGGTCCGTCGAGGGTGCCGAGCAGGTCGTCCAGCGCGTCGACGCTCGGCTCGAGCCGGTGCTGCCCCGCCGAGAGCACGCGGCCGAGCTCGCCGTAGAACTCCGGGACGGAGTCGGCCGCGCCGCCGTCGAGGTGGACGGTGCGGCGGTCGCCGACGTCGTCGTACTCCGTGAGCTCCGTGCGCCAGTACTCCGCGCCGTCGCGCGTCCGGTGCGCCACGCCGAGGTCGACGAGCAGACGACGGACCCCCACGGGGTCGGCCGCGAGCGCCGCGAGCCGCCCGGTGAGCTCGGCCTCGCCGACGGGTTCGAGCAGGTCGGGAAGCGTCTGGTGGGCGAGCCACCGTGCCACGGCCCGGCGGTGCTCCCACCGCCGGGGCATCGCAACGAGGCGGCCGTCGTGGAGGAACCGGGACACGTCGGGGTTCACGGGGGCCATAGGGCCATCCTGGCCCGGGGCGGTCAGGCGTCGTAGCGGGTGAGCTCCGCGGCGATCGCGGCGGCTGCGCGCCGGAGCGCGGGCACGATGTCGGCGTCCCTGTCGGCGGTGACCCGGGCGGCGGGGCCGGAGACGGACACGGCGAAGCGCCGGCCGGTGTGGGGGAGCGGCATGGCGATGCAGCGCACGCCGAGCTCCTGCTCGCCGTCGTCGACGGCGTACCCGTCGCGGCGGATCTCGCCGAGCGCGGAGAGCAGGTCTTCCTCGGTGGTCAGCGTCCTGTCGGTCTTGCGGCTCAGGCCGGCGCGGCGGGCGATGGCCACGACGTCGGCGTCTGTCATCTGCGCGAGCATCGCCTTGCCGACGCCGGTGCAGTGGGTCTCGACGCGCTTGCCCACCTCGGTGAACATGCGCATCGAGTGGGACGACGGGACCTGGGCGACGTAGACGATCGCGTCGCGGTCGAACATCGCCAGGTTGGCGGTCTCGCCGACCTCGTCGACCAGGCGGCGCAGGTGGGGCATCGCCCAGACGTCGAAGCCCATGGTCGCCGCCTCGCCGAGCGTCACGAGGCGGGGGCCGAGGGCGTACTCGCGGGTCGGCGTCTGCCGCACCAGCCCGACCTGGAGCAGCGTCTGGAGCAGCCGGTGCACCGTCGCGCCCGGCAGGCCCGTCGCCGTCGACAGCTCCAGGTGGGTCATGCGGCCGCCGGCGTCGGCGAGCGCGTCGAGCAGCTGGACGCTGCGCACGACGGACTGGACGCCGCCGCCGCGGGCGTCGTCGGTGGGCTTCTCGGTCATGGGTCTCGGGTCTCCGCTCGGCTCTGGGCGTGGGCGCCTGTTGACATCGTCGACGATCGTATCGTTATGATTCCACATATCAGGTTGTCAGTTCCACAATACGGAATTCGTGCCACGAGCGGAACCCGTAGGGACAGAGATCTTCGCCACGAAGGTCTCATCGAGACCCGGTGCCACGCAGGCGTGCCACCGGACGCAGAGAGGCGGAACTTTGATGTCACACCGAACCATCCGGCCGGCGCTCGCGGCGGTCGCCGCGGTGGCGGTCCTCGGGCTGACGGCGGCCTGCGGCACCTCGGGCCCGAGCGGCGCCGGCGCTCCGGCCGCCGCCGGCAGCGCTGCTGCGGGCAAGGGGTCCGCGTCCGTGTGGATCATGAGCGGTGTCACCGAGAAGACGTTCAAGGACTCGTTCGACCGGTGGAACGGTGCCCACCCGGACCAGTCGTTCACGTCGCAGTCGTTCGCGAACGACGCCTACAAGCAGAAGGTGCACACGGCGATCGGCGCCGGCCAGGCGCCCACGCTCATCTACAGCTGGGGCGGCGGCACGCTGCGGCAGTACGCGAAGAACGACGTCGTCGTCGACCTGAGCCCTCTGGCGCAGGACCCGGCGTTCGCGGACAAGTTCCTCCCGTCCGTGCTGGCCACCGGCGAGGTGGACGGCAAGACGTACGCACTGCCCAACAACGGCACCAAGCCCGTGATGATCTACTTCAACAAGGACGTCTTCTCGAAGCTCGGCCTGCAGCCGCCGGCCACCTGGGACGACCTCATGGCGATGGTGCCCAAGCTGGTCCACGCGGGCGTCGCGCCCTTCACGGTGGCCGGCCAGGCGCAGTGGCCGCTGCTGCCGTACCTCGCCTACCTCGTCGACCGCATCGGCGGGCCCGAGGTGTTCGCGAACATCGCGGCGGACAAGCCCGACGCATGGTCCGACCCGGCCGTGACCGAGGCGCTCAAGGACATCCAGCAGCTCGTCGACGCCGGCGGGTTCCAGAAGGGCTTCGCGTCGACGTCGACCGACTCCGGCGCCGACGTCGCGCTCCTCTACTCGGGCAAGGCGGCCATGACGCTCGGCCTGCCGTCCGCGTACCAGACGATGCTCACCGCCGACCCGGCGTTCGTGAAGGCCGGCAAGGTCGGCATCATCCCGTTCCCCGCCGTGACCGGCGGCAAGGGCGACCCCAAGGACGTCACGGGCAACACGAGCAACTACTGGTCGGTGTCGGCGTCGGCGTCCAAGGCCGACCAGCAGGCCGCCGAGGACTACCTCAAGGCGGAGCTCTCCAGCCCCGACTACGTGTCCTCGCTGCTCGCGACCGGCAACATCCCGGCCGTCAAGGGCATCGACGACCAGCTCGCCAAGACCGACCAGCCGGAGTACTACGAGACGCTCTACAAGGCGGCCGAGGACGCGCCGAGCTTCCAGCTCTCGATCGACCAGGCCCTCGCGCCCAACGCGGCCACCGCGCTGACCACCAACCTGCAGCAGATCTTCCTCAAGCAGCTGACGCCGCAGCAGTTCGTCGACGCGATGAACAAGACGATCGGCCAGGGATGACGGCGCTCGCCGCGACCGGTGCGGCGGTGGCGAGCCGCCGCCGCACCGGCCCCAACCCGGTCCTGCTGGTCCCCGCACTCGCCTTCTTCCTGGTGTTCGCGATCGTGCCGCTCGTGGGCGCGTTCGTGCTCAGCTTCACGACGTGGGACGGGCTGTCGCCGCTCAAGTTCACGGGCCTGACCAGCTGGCGGCACGTGCTCGGCGACGCCCAGACGTTCCGGTCGCTGCTGCTGACCCTCAAGGTCATGGTGGTCGCCTGGGTGGTGCAGACGCCCGTCTCGCTGCTGCTCGGCGTGTTCGTGGCCGGGCGGCAGCGGTACCGGGCCCTGCTCGGGGTCCTCTATTTCGTCCCGCTGCTGCTGTCCTCGGCGGCCGTCGCGATCGCCTTCAAGAACGCGTTCGACCCCAACTTCGGCATCGGGGCGGCGTTCCACCTGCCGTTCCTCGTCCAGGACTGGCTGGGCGACCCGAGCCTGGTCTTCTACGTGGTGATCTTCGTGATCTCGTGGCAGTTCGTGCCGCTGCACACGCTCTTCTACCAGGCGGGCACGCGCGGCATCCCGGCGCAGCTCTACGAGGCCGCCACGCTCGACGGCGCGGGCCGGGTCAAGCAGTTCTGGTACATCACGCTGCCACAGCTGCGGAACACGATCATCATGTCGTCCACCCTCATGGTGGTCGGGTCGCTGACCTACTTCGACGTCGTGTTCGTGCTGACCGGCGGCGGGCCCGGGAACGCGACGCGGCTGCTCGCGCTGCAGATGTACCTCACCGGCTTCCAGAGCTACCAGATGGGCCCGGCCAGCGCGCTCTCCGTGATCCTCGTGGTGATCGGCCTGGCGATGGCGTTCGCCCTGACCAAGTTCTCCGGCTTCGCCCGCATGAAGAGCGACCAGGAGGGTATGTGATGACCGCGACCACCGTCTCGGCACCCACCTCGACCGCCCCCCGAGGCGCAGCCGCCCCGGCCGTCCGGCGCCGGCGCTCGAGCCGCCGCGAACGGCCCAACGTGCTCGGCGCGATCGGCGGCTGGCTCTGGCTGGCCGTGATCATCGTGCCCGTCTACTACGTGGTGATCTCCAGCCTGCGCAACCAGGCCGGGTTCTTCGCCCAGAACCCGCTGGCCCCGCCCACGAACCCCACGCTCGACAACTACCGGCTCGTGCTGCAGAACAACTTCTTCATGTTCTTCCGCAACTCGCTGCTGATCACCGTCTGCTCGGTCGCCCTCATCGCGGCGTGCGGGCTCATGGCGGCCTACGTGGTGGTCCGCGGCCAGGGCTGGCTGGCCCGGCGGTCGTTCCAGCTCTTCCTGCTCGGCATCGCCATCCCGACGCACGCCACGATCATCCCGCTGTACTACCTGATCACCCGGCTGCACATGTACGACAGCTTCCTGGCCCTGATCCTGCCGACCGTCGGGTTCGCCATCCCGATCACCGTGCTGATCCTGTCCAACTTCATCCGGGACATCCCGGCCGAGCTGTTCGAGTCGATGCGGCTCGACGGCGCAGGCGACTGGCGGCTGCTGTGGAGCCTGGTGGTGCCGCTGGCCCGCCCGGCCCTCGTGACCGTGGCCATCTACAACGCCCTGCACGTGTGGAACGGGTTCCTCTTCCCGCTGATCCTCACGCAGTCCGAGAGGTTCCGTGTGCTGCCCATGGCGCTGTGGGCGTTCCAGGGCGAGTTCACCGTCAACGTCCCCGCCGTCCTTGCCGCCGTCGTGCTGTCGACCCTGCCCCTGCTCGCCGCGTACGTCTTCGGCCGCCGCTACCTGGTCTCCGGCCTGACGGCCGGCGTCGGCAAGTGATGCACCACCCGCACCTCTGGAGAACGAGCCATGCCTGAACCTTCCCCCCTCCTGCACGTCGACGGCGACCACCTCGCCGACGCGCAGGGCACCCCCGTCCGGCTCACCGGCTTTGGCCTGGGCGGCTGGATGAACATGGAGAACTTCATCACCGGGTTCCCCGCCACCGAGCAGCAGCACCGCGAGGCGCTGCGCCGCGAGATGGGTGACGAGGCCTACGCGGCCTTCTTCGACGCCTTCCTCGCCGACTTCTTCTCCGAGGACGACGCGCGCTACATCGCGTCGCTCGGCGTGAACTGCGTGCGCATCGCCGTGAACTACCGGCACTTCGAGGACGACGCCCGCCCGACGGAGCTCAAGGACGAGGGCTTCCGGCTGCTCGACCGCGCCATCGACGCGTGCGCGGCGCACGGCGTCTACACCGTCATCGACCTGCACGCCGTGCCGGGCGCGCAGAACAAGCGGTGGCACTCCGACAACCCCACGCACCTGGCGCTGCTGTGGCGCTACCGCGAGTTCCAGGACCGGGTGGTGCACCTGTGGGAGGCCTTCGCGGACCGCTACAAGGACAACCCGTGGGTGGCTGGCTACAACCCGCTCAACGAGCCGAGCGACGACACGGGCGAGGCGCTCGAGCCGTTCTACGCGCGGCTGCGCGACGCGATCCGTGCCATCGATCCGCACCACGTGATCTTCCTCGACGGGAACCGGCACGGGACGGCGTTCGGCATGTTCGCCGAGCCGTGGGAGAACACCGTCTACACGCTCCACGACTACGCGCTCGCGGGTTTCCCGGACAGCGGCAGCTACCCGGGCTACTCCCGCGGCGAGTGGGTCGACGCGGGCACGCTCGAGAAGAAGTTCCTCGAGCGGTCCGAGTACATGCGGCGCACTGGCACGCCCATCTGGGTGGGCGAGTTCGGCCCCGTCTACACCGGCGACCCCGCGCGGGACGAGCACCGGTACCGGGTGCTGTCCGACCAGCTCGACCTCTACGACCGGCACGGCGGCGGCTGGAGCCTGTGGACGTACAAGGACATCGGGCTGCAGGGCGTCCGCTACGCCGACCCCGGCTCGGCCTACCTGCGGCTCATCGACCCCGTCCTGCGCAAGAAGGCGCGGCTCGGCGTCGACGTCTGGGGCTCCACCGACGAGGGGCTGCGCGACATCCTCGAGCCCCTCCAGCGGCGCGTCGCCCAGGAGTTCCCCGACTTCGACCCGGCGCCGTGGGGCCAGAAGCCCTGGGTGCAGACTCTCGTGCGGCACATCCTCTTCGCCGAGCCCCTGGTCGACGAGTTCGCCCGGCTGTTCCGCGGCGTCGGGCCGGACGAGGCGCGGGCCCTCGCGGGCGCCTTCGCGTTCGACCGCACGGTCGAGCGCACGCGCCTCGCCGAGACGCTCCGCGCGCACGCGGCCGCCCCGGCCCGTGAGGGGGCCCGCGCATGAGGATCGAGCAGATCGAGACCCTGGTCCGGGGCAACCTCGCGGTCGTGCGGGTGCGCACCGACGACGGCGCGGTAGGCGTCGGCCAGGCCGCACCGTACGAGGCCGCCACCACCGCGCACGTGCTGCACGAGATCGTCGCCGGCTACTTCCTGGGCCAGGACCCGTGGGACGTCGAGGCGCTCGTGGACCACTGCCTGCGGCAGACCTACAAGTTCCCCTCCAGCTTCATCCTCCGGGCGCTGGCCGGGATCGACACCGCCTGCTGGGACGTCCTTGGCAAGGCCGCCGGCGTGCCGGTGTACAAGCTGCTGGGCGGGAACGCGCGCGAGTCCGTGCCCGTGTACGCGTCGAGCATGCTCCGCTCCATCAGCCCGGCCGACGAGGCCGACCGGATGGCCATGCTGATCGACGAGCAGGGGTTCGGCGGGGTCAAGATCCGCGTCGGCGAGGCCATGGGCCGCGACGTCGACGCCGCCCCGGGGCGCACCGAGGCGATCGTCCCGCTCATGCGGCACGTGCTCGGCGACGACGTCGCGATCTCCGCCGACGCCAACGGCGGATTCAGCCCCGGCCATGCGGTGCAGGTGGGCCGGCTGCTCGAGAGGCACGGGTACTTCCACTACGAGGAGCCCGTGCCGTTCGGCGACGTCGAGCAGATGCGCCGCGTCGCGGACGCGCTCGACATCTCGGTGTCGGGTGGCGAGCAGGACACGCTGCTGCCGCAGTTCCACCGGCTGCTGTCCACGGGCGCGGTCGACATCGTGCAGCCGGACATCGGCTATCTCGGCGGCGTGTCCCGGGCCCGGAAGGTGGCCGTCCTCGCCGAGGCGATCGGGTTGCCGTGCACCCCGCACTGCGCCAACGACTCGCTCCTGCAGGTGTTCACCGTGCACCTGGCGGCGGCGATGCCCGCCTGCCACCAGCGGCAGGAGTGGAGCATCGAGCAGACCGCCTGGACCCAGGGCGTGTACGCGCCGCTGATGCAGGTCCACAACGGGCTCGTCGCGCTCCCCACCGAGCCGGGCTGGGGCGTCTCGCTCGACCCGGACTTCGAACGCGTGGCCGTCACGACGGCGTCGCGCGCCCACTGAACCCACCACGAAGGGACGACATGTCTCAGATCACCGTCACCGGGCCGGCCACGCCGTTCGACTCCGCGATCCTCACGCCCGCAGCACTCGGCTTCGTCGCCGAGCTGCACGACCGGTTCGCCGCGCGCCGCGACGAGCTGCTCACCGCGCGGGCCGGGCGTCGTGCTGCCGCCTCCGCCACGGGCACGCTCGACTTCCTGGCCGAGACCCGTACGGTGCGCGAGTCCGACTGGACCGTCGCGCCCGCGCCCGCCGACCTGCTCGACCGGCGCGTCGAGATCACGGGGCCCACCGAGCCGAAGATGGCCGTCAACGCGCTCAACTCCGGGGCGAAGGTGTGGCTGGCCGACCTCGAGGACGCCAGCACGCCGCACTGGGCCAACGTCGTCGGCGGGCAGGACGTGCTGGCCAAGGTGACCCGGCGCACCCTCGAGCACACCACGCCCGAGGGCAAGCAGTACCGCATCCGCACCGACCAGCCGCTGCCCACCGTGGTGATGCGGCCGCGCGGCTGGCACCTCGACGAGCGGCACCTGCTCGTGGGCGGCCGGCCCGCCGTCGGGGCGCTCGTCGACTTCGGGCTGTACTTCTTCCACAACGCCGCCGAGCTGCTCGCCCGCGGCTCGGGCCCGTACTTCTACCTGCCGAAGCTGGAGTCGCACCACGAGGCGCGGCTCTGGAACGACGTGTTCGTCGCCGCGCAGGACCTGCTCGGCATCCCGCAGGGCTCCGTGCGGGCCACCGTGCTGATCGAGACCATCCCGGCCGCGTTCGAGATGGACGAGATCCTCTACGAGCTGCGCGACCATGCCTCCGGCCTCAACGCCGGCCGGTGGGACTACCTGTTCAGCATCATCAAGTACTTCCGCGACGCCGGGCCGCAGTTCGTGCTGCCCGACCGCAACGCCGTCACGATGACGGCTCCCTTCATGCGCGCCTACACCGACCTGCTGGTGCGCACGTGCCACCGCCGGCGGGCCCACGCCATCGGCGGCATGGCCGCGTTCATCCCCTCGCGGCGCGACGAGGCCGTCAACGCCGTCGCGCTCGAGAAGGTGCGCGCCGACAAGAAGCGCGAGGCCGGCGACGGGTTCGACGGGTCCTGGGTGGCGCACCCGGACCTGGTCGGGCTGTGCGCGGAGGTGTTCGGGTCCGCGCTGGGGGAGCGGCCGCACCAGCTCGAGGTGCCCGGCGACTGGCGGGAGATCCGCGCCGCCGACCTGCTCGACGTCGCCTCCACCGACGCGTCGGTCACCCGGGAGGGGCTGCGGAACGACGTCGCGGTCGGGCTGCGCTACCTCGCCTCCTGGCTGGGCGGCTCGGGCGCCGTCGCGATCTTCAACCTCATGGAGGACGCCGCGACCGCGGAGATCTCGCGGTCCCAGATCTGGCACTGGGTCCACGGCGGCATCGGGCTCGAGGACGGGACCGTCGTGACCGCGGGGCTCGTCAGGGAGCTGCTCGCCGAAGAGCGTGCCGCTCTGGTGGCGGAGGCCCTCGTCGGTACGGAGCAGGTGGAGCTGGCGGCCCGGCTGTTCGAGCGCGTGGCGCTCGCCGACGAGTTCCCGGACTTCCTGACGGTGCCCGCGTATGAGGAGCTCTCGGAGAGCTGAGGCTGGTCGGGAACGCGGCGGCGGGGCGGTCTGCTCATGGAGCGGAGCGCCCCGCCTGTCACGCCTCGAGGATCGCCCACCCGTGTGGCCCGACCACCCCGTCGCCCGCCCGCGACCGCGGGTCGCCGTCGAGCACCGTCCCACCGGGGACGCCGAGCTCGGCATCCGAGAGGTTCAGCGCGAGAGTCAGCGTCTGCCCCCCGTCGCCGACCGTGATGACGTACTGCTCGTTGCGCACCGCCACGGCCTGGCTGGTGGCCTCGCGCAGCCAGGGGTGCCGGCGCCGGAGCCCCACGAGCCGCTGGTGGAGCCGCAGCACCTCCGCGGAGCCTGCGTCGAGCCGGCCCGGCCCGTCCGGTGCGAAGGCCGGCCGGACGGCGTCGTCCCCGCCGGGGCGGTCCTCCTTGACGGCCCGGTAGCCGAGCTCGTCGCCGGCGTAGATGCTCGGCGTGCCGCCCAGCACGGCGAGCAGCGCGACGGCGTGCGGCAGGTGCCGCTGGTCGCTGATCTGGCTGGCGATGCGGGTCACGTCGTGGTTGCCGACGAAGGTGGCGGGCACGAAGTCCTGGAGCATCTCGCTGTGCCGCCGCAGCGCCCAGTCGAGCTCGAAGAAGTTCCGGTTCTCGATGCTCGACCAGATCGCCTTCCACAGCTCGTACTGGGTGACGGTGTCGGCCGTGGAGGCTTCGACGAAGGCGGCGCAGTCGCCGTGGATCACCTCGGCCTCGAACCAGACGTCGGGGTGGGTGCGGCGCACCTCGGGCAGCACGGCCGCCCAGAAGTCGGTGGGGACGCGGTAGGCGGCGTCGAGCCGCCACGCGTCGGCGCCCCGGTCGAGCCAGTGCCTCATCACGTCGGCGACGTGCGCGCGCACCTCGGGCTCGTCGTGGTTGAGCGCGATGAGCTGCTCGTGGCCCTCGAAGGTGTCGAGCTCGACGTGCCCGTCGTCGGTGACCCTGGGTCGGAACCAGCGCATCTCCTCGCTGCCGGGCCCGGCCGCCAGCGCTGCCTGGACGCGCGGGTGCTCGCGGGCCACGTGGTTGAAGACGCCGTCGAGCTTGATCCGCAGCCCGCGCGCGTGGGCCGCGGTGACGAGCTGGTCGAAGTCGTCGTCGGTGCCGAGCCGGGGGTCGATCCGCAGGTAGTCGAGCGTGTCGTAACCGTGGGTGGCGGAGTCGAAGATCGGGCCCAACGCGATGCCCGACGCGCCCAGGCCGGCAGCGTGGTCGAGCCAGCCGATCACGCGAAGCAGCCGGTGCTCCTCGGGCTGGGCGGGGCCGGAGGGCGGCTCGGGGAAGGCGTCGACGAACCCGAGCGGGTACAGGTGCCACCAGATCGCGTGCCGGACCCAGCCGGGTTCCGTGCCGTGGTCAGCCGTCGTGTGGTGCTCCTGTCGGGTCACGCGAGAACGCTACACAGTCGGCCGCGCGGCTACTCCGGGAGAGTGGCCGCTGGCCGGGTGGCCGGGAGCAGGAACGACACCCCGACGGCCACCGCGGTGAAGGCCACCGCGACCCAGAAGGCCTGGTCGAAGCCGGTCGCGGCGTCGTCGAGGGAGTGGGCGCCCGACGTCGCGCTCGCGAGCACCGTCGCCAGGATGGCCGTGCCGAACGAGCCGCCGAGCTGCTGGAAGAGCCGGCTGACGATCGAGGCGTCGGGGACGTCGTCGTGCGCCATGCCCTCGAAGGCGTGGGCCATGAGCGGGATCATCGCGGACCCCAGGCCCAGGCCGCGGAAGAAGAGGACCACGATCAGCCAGGACTCGCTGGTCGCCGCCCCGGCGAGCGCGAACGGGATGGTCGCCAGCAGCACCACGACGAACGACGTCAGGGTGATCCAGCGCGGGCCTACCTTGTCGATGACCCGGCCCAGAGCGACGCGGCTCGCCAGCGCGCCGACGCCCTGGGCGGCCAGGAGCAGGGCGGCGGTCAGCACGTCGTGCCCGCGCACCGTCTGGAAGTAGAGCGGCAGCAGCAGCATCGCGCCGAAGAGCCCGAAGCCGGACAGGAACATCAGCACCGACGACGTCGCGAGCGGGCGGTGCCGCAGCAGCCCGATGTCGACCAGGGCGCGCCGCCCGCGCGGCAGCGCCCACAGGCAGAACCCGGCGGCCAGCACGATGCCGGCGCCCGCGGGCGCCCAGACGTCGGCGCGGGAGAACCCGCCGTCGCCGGAGACGTTGCTCAGGCCGTAGAGGATGCCGACGAGGCCGGGGGCCAGCAGAAGGAGGCCGACGACGTCGAGCCGCACGCGCTGCACCGGCCCGTCCGGTGCGAGGTACCGCGAGGCGAGGATCAGGCCGGCGACGCAGAACGGCACGTTGACCCAGAAGAGCCACGACCAGTGCAGGTGCTGGAGGATCAGGCCGCCGATGACGGGCCCGACGATGGGGCCGAGGGCGACGGGCAGGCCGATGACGACGGCCATCCGGCCGAGGTTCTGGCCGCGCGCCGCCTGCATGACCATCGTCATCATCAGGGGCATGAGCATGCCGCCTCCCAGGCCCTGGACGGCGCGGAAGGCGATGAGGCTCGCAGCGGACCACGACAGGGAGCTGAGGATCGACCCGACCAGGAAGATCGTCAGGGCGATCATCCAGAGCCGCTTGGCGCCGAGCACGCGCTGCGCCCACCCGACCAGCGGCACGGCGACGCCCAGGGCGAGCAGGTAGGCGGTCGAGACCCACTGGATCGTGGCGAGCCCGACGTTCAGGTCGGTGGCGAGCGTGCGGATGGCGACCGCGACGATGGTGGTGTCGAAGAGGACGGCCATGCCGCCGACCAGGACGGTCCAGGTGGTCCGCATGACCTGCGGATCCATGCCGAGACGCGACCGGGTGGGGCTCGCGGTGCCGGTGGCGGTCATGGTGACGCTCCCTGTGTCATGCTGTGGATACAGAGTGGATCTTAAACCCTCGGGCGCCCGGAAGGAACACCATGTCTCTTGTCGATGCGGACCGACCCGTCCGGCGCCGCCGCCGCGGCGAGGAGCTCGAGGCCGCTCTGCTCGACGCCGCATGGGAGGCGCTGGTCGAGCACGGGTACGACGGGCTCACCTACGAGGGGGTCGCGGCGCGCGCGGCCACCAGCCGCGCGGTCGTCTACCGCCGCTGGCCCACCAAGCCCGAGCTGGCGCACGCCGCTGTCGTGCACGGGGCCGCGAGCGAGCCGTTCGAGCCCGCCGACACCGGCACCCTGCGCGGCGACCTGCACGCGCTGCTGACGTGGGCCAACCGCACCCGCGTCCGGGTGGCGATCGTCGGCGCCACCCGGCTGGGCGGGTACTTCACGGAGACGGGCACGGGATTGGTCGACCTGCGCGACGCCGTCGTGGGCGACCGCGCTCCGCGCTCCGACGTCATCTACCAGCGGGCCGTGGCCCGTGGCGAGCTCGACCTGGCGCGCCTGACGCCGCGCGTCCGCTCGCTCGCGTTCGACCTGGTGCGCGCCGAGATGCTCATGAGCCTCAAGCCCGTGCCGGTCGCCACGATCGACGCGATCCTCGACGAGGTCGTGATGCCGCTGCTCACGGGGCTGTCGGCCTGACCTGGCGCTCCGCGACCCTCCGCGCGTTGCGGGTTCGCCGTCGTCGCCCGGGCCGCGGCAGGACGTCGCACAGGGCGCGCACAGCAAGGCCACAGGGTCCGGGCGGGAGCGCCCGTCACCATGGAACCCATGAACGGCACGGACCCCTCGTCGACCACCCTGCCCTCGGCGCTCACCGGGCCTCTGGCGCGCGCCCAGCCGGCCCTGACGCGCCCCGACGGCAGCCCCTTGCGCGTCCTGGTGGTCGACGACGAGCCCAACCTCGCGGAGCTGCTGACCGCGGCGCTGCGCTACGAGGGGTGGGAGGCGCACGCCGTGCTGGACGGGCAGGGCGCCATCCGGGCCGCACGGGAGGACGCGCCCGACGTCATCGTGCTCGACGTCATGCTCCCGGACCTCGACGGGCTGACGGTGCTGCGCCGCATCCGCGAGCACGACACCCAGGTGCCGGTGCTGTTCCTCACCGCGCGCGACGCCGTCGAGGACCGTGTCGCCGGGCTGCTGGCGGGCGGCGACGACTACGTGACCAAACCGTTCAGCCTCGAGGAGGTGGTCGCCCGCCTGCGGGGCCTGCTGCGCCGCACCGGCGCCGCGACGGCCGCCCAGGAGGCGGTGCTCGTCGTCGGCGACCTGGTGCTGGACGAGGACTCGCACGACGTGACCCGCGGCGGGGAGCCCGTCTCGCTCACCGCGACGGAGTTCGAGCTGCTGCGCTACCTGATGCGCAACCCCCGCCGCGTGCTGTCGAAGCTGCAGATCCTGGACCGGGTGTGGCACTACGACTTCGGCGGCCAGACCAACATCGTCGAGCTCTACGTGTCCTACCTGCGCCGCAAGATCGACAAGGGCCGCACGCCCATGATCCATACCCTGCGGGGAGTCGGGTACGTGCTCAAGCCCGGGGCGGACGCCGCATGACCGGGCGCCTCGCGCGCGGCGCACGGGGGCGCGGCTGGCCCCTGCGGCGCCAGCTGGTCGTGGTGCTGATCGCCGTGCTGCTCGCGTTCACCTCCGCGGTCTCGCTCGCCTCGACGCTCGCGCTGCGCACGCAGCTCGTGTCGCGGCTGGACGCGCAGCTCACGCAGGCGGCGCAGCGGCTCGTCATGCCGCCGCCCGCCAACGGCCCGTTCGGGCCGGGCCACGGCGGCAGCGGGCCGGCCGCGCGGACGTCCGGCACCGGGCGGGCGTACGGCCCGTGGATCGGGCAGGACGTGGGCACCATCGTGGCGATCTTCTCGGGCGGGCAGCTCGAGCGCGCCGGGTACCTCACGCAGCACAACAGCTTCACCGAGCTGACGGACCAGCAGGTCGCCGACCTCCAGGCAGTGCCGAACGACGGGGCGCGGCACGACGTCAGCGTCGCCGGCCTGGGCGACTACCGCGCCGTCGCGACGGTGACCTTCGACGGGGAGTCGGCCGTCATCGCGCTGTCGACGTCGAGCGTCACCGACACCGTGCGGCGCTATCTCGCGGTGGAGGCGGCCATCGGCGTCGTCGGGCTGCTGGTCACCGCCGCCGGGGGCACCTGGCTGGTGCGGCGCTCGCTGCGGCCGCTCGAGTCGGTCGCGGCCGCCGCGAGCCGGGTGTCCGAGCTCGAGCTCTCCCGCGGCGAGGTCGCCGCGCTGCCCCGCGTCCAGGCCGCGCACACCGACGAGCGCACCGAGGCCGGGCAGGTGGGCGCCGCGCTCAACCGGATGATCGACAACGTCGAGGCGTCGCTCGAGGCCCGCCACCAGTCGGAGACGCACGTGCGGCAGTTCGTCGCCGACGCCTCCCACGAGCTGCGCACGCCGCTCGCCTCGATCCGCGGGTACGCGGAGCTGGTGCGCCGCGCCCCCGAGGTGGTGCCGCCGAACGCCTCGCGGGCGCTCCAGCGGATCGAGTCTGAGGCGACGCGCATGAGCACCCTGGTCGACGACCTGCTGCTGCTCGCACGGCTCGACGCCGGCCGCCCGCTCGACCGCGCGCCGGTGGACCTGGCAGGGCTCGCCGTCGACGCCGTGACCGACGCGCACGCCGCAGGCCCGGACCACGCGTGGGAGGTGGACCTGCCGGACCTCGAGTGGTCCGAGGACGATGAGCACGACGTCGACGCCACCGCCGTCGTCGGCGACGAGTCCCGCCTGCGACAGGTGCTGACGAACCTGCTGGCCAACGCCCGCGTGCACACCCCGGCCGGGACGCGCGTCAAGGTCGGGGTGAGGGCGGAGGACGACGGCCCGGGCGGCTCGGTGGTGCTGTCGGTGTCCGACGACGGCCCGGGCATCCCCGCGCCGCTGCGCCCCGTGCTGTTCCGCCGCTTCACGCGCGGCGACGCCGCCCGCGGCCACCAGTTCGGGTCCACGGGGCTGGGGCTCGCGATCGTCCAGTCGATCGTCGCCGCCCACGGCGGGCGCGTCGAGGTGAGCAGCCGCACCGCCGACGAGGCGCCCCGCGGCGCCGCCGGTCACGGCACCACCGTCGAGGTGTACCTGCCGCGCGCCGGAGTCACCCGGCACCCCCTAGCGAGCGGTCACGTCCGGAACCAGACTGGGGGCGACCGCACTCCCGTCGACTGAACCGGAGAGAGACCATGGCTCTGCCCCGATACACCGTCCCGTCCCTGACGCTCGAGCAGGGGGCGAAGGTCGCCGAGATCCTCCAGGAGCGCCTGCACTCGCTCAACGACCTCCAGCTCACGCTCAAGCACATCCACTGGAACGTGGTGGGGCCGCACTTCATCGCGGTGCACGAGATGCTCGACCCGCAGGTGGACGCCGTGCGCGGGATGGCCGACGCCGTCGCCGAGCGCATCGCGACCCTGGGCGTCGCGCCGGTCGGGACGCCCGGTGCGCTGGTCGCGGCCCGCACGTGGGACGACTACACGCTGGGGCGGGCGTCGGCTATCGAGCACCTCGGCGCGCTCGACGAGGTGTACCAGGGGGTCATCGCGTCGCACCGCCAGGCGGCGGCGGACACCGAGCAGCTCGACGCCGTGACGAACGACCTGCTCATCGGCCACCTGCACGACCTCGAGCTGTTCCACTGGTTCGTCAGGGCGCACCTGGAGAGCTCGGGCGGGGCGCTCGCCACCGAGGGCGCGACGACCGAGCTCGACGCCGCGCGCGAGGCGCGCCAGGCGATGTAGCCGGGCGAGCCGGGCCCCGGCCGGGGCCCGGCTCCGCCGCGCCGGCGGGCGCTCAGGCCCCCTTGTTCCGGCGCTCCTCCGCCTCGCGGGCGAGCATCACGGCGGCCTCGGCGGCGGCGACCTCGACGGCCGACGGCCCCGACGGCCGCACGCCGGGTCCCCGCAGGGCGATCGCGAGCGTGGGGAACACGAGCACCGAGATCATCCCCGCGCCGATCATCGCGGCCCCGACGACGGAGCTGACGGCCCCGGCGTCGGTGGCGATGTTGACCATGAAGACGATGACGGCGAGCGCGACCGACGTCCACAGCGCGGCCGCCACGCGGTCGCGGCCCGTGACCCCGCGGAACCCGAGCACGAGCGAGCCGGGCAGCCCGCGGCCCACGAACAGGCACACGACGAACACCGGGATGAGCAGCAGCGCGAGCGGCTCCCGCGCGAAGCCCTCGAGGTCGAAGTTGATGCCCGTGGACACGAAGAAGACGGGGATCAGGAACCCGAAGCCGATGGCCTGGATCTTGCGCTCGGTGATGCCCTTCATGGGCTCGTCGACGTTGCGCATGAGCTGCCGCATCAGCGCGCCGGCCGCGAAGGCGCCGATGAGCAGGTCCATCCCGAACACGTCGAGCGCGAGGGCCGCGATGCCGAACAGGGCGGCGACGGCGAGCCGCACCGAGAAGTGCCCGGAGGTGTGCAACGTCGAGGATGCGATGCGCTGCGCCCACCCGGGCATGCCCCGGCGGGAGACCAGGATGGCGGCGACGGCCAGGACGGCGAACCCGACGAACGCCAGCGCCGACTGCCACACGGGGCGGTCGTGGTTGAACAGGATCGACAGGGCGATGAGCGGCGCGAACTGGCCGATGGCCCCGGAGGTCAGCACGGCCTTGCCGAAGGCCGTGTCGATGGTGCCCGAGTCGCGCATCGCGGGCAGCGACGACCCGAGCGCCGTGGAGGTCAGCGCGATGCCGATGAGCAGGCCGGACGTCGCGAGCGAGACGGTCGAGTCGGCGCGCACGGCCACGCCCGCGGCGTTCGCCCCGAAGGCGACGGCCATCCCGAGCCCGATGCACACGCCGAGCGTGAGCAGCCAGCCGTAGGTGGCGCGCCCCAGCAGCCTGCCGGTCATGGAGCGGTAGTCGAGCTCGTACCCCGCGAGGTACACGAGCACCGCGATGCCCGTGCGGCCCAGCGTCGCGGGCAGGCCGCCGGGGGCGACCCAGCCGAGCAGCGACGGGCCCAGCAGCATGCCCAGCAGGATCTCGACGACGGGCAGCGGCACGGGCACGAGGCGGCCGAGCAGGTGGGTGACGATCGGCGCGACCGCGACGGCGATCAGGACCGCCGCGAGGGCGTTGATGTCGAGCACGAGTCGAGGTTAGGCAGACGGAGCCGGGGCGGCACGCGATGCGTGCCGCCCCGGCGGTGTTCCGTCGTGCGGGATGTGTCAGCCGGCCGCCTTCCAGGGCCCGTTCGGGTCGCCGGGCGCCTGGTTGCGCGTCCACCACTGGGCGACGTACGTGGTGCCGCGGTAGGTGACCCGGTCGCCGGTGTCGAAGATGCGCGTCGCCGTCCAGACGGCGGTGCCGTCCGGGGCGGTCACGATCTGCTCCCACGGCCCGTACGGGTCGCCGGGCTTCTGGTTCTGCGTCCACCACAGGGCCCGCCAGAGCGACCCGCCGGAGGCGACCTGCATGCCCTCGGTGTACACGGCCGACTTCGACCACTCGCCCAGCGTGGACGGCGTGACCGTGAGCTGGTCGATGTTGGGAGCCCACGGCGAGCGCATGTCGGCGTCGGGGAACGTCTGGGAGAGGTACGTCTTCCCGTCGAAGCTGGGCAGCTCCTCGGAGTGGAACGTGAGGGTGTTGCTGCCCTTCGCGAGGGTCGCGAAGAAGGTCTCGTCCCAGAAGTTGTCGTCGTGGAACGTGTGCGGGAACCAGACGCGCTGGGCCACAGCACCGTTGACCGAGACGTCGGCGTGCCGCGCGAGGGGGTCGGGGTTGTAGTGCGACGCCATGGACTGCTCCCCGTTGGAGTAGCGCACGGTGATCGCGTACGTGCCGGCCGCCGCGGCGGTGACGTGGAACGTGAGCTCGTTGTGGTTGCCTGGGTCGCCGCCGATCCCGGTCACGGCCTTGCCGCCCTGCGCGAGCGGGTAGGGCTGCACGGCGGCGGTGCCCGACGTCGTCGCGTCCTCGGCCGGGTAGACCGTGGAGGCGAGGGCGGCCGTGGACGCGCCGACCCGCACGCGGTCCACGAGCAGCGCACCGCTCGTGCCCGTGACGGTGACCTTGTTGATGCCGCCGTCGAGGAACACGGGCAGCTGCGAGGACGCCGTCAGGGCGGTCACGTCGTGACCGTTGACCGTGAGCGTCGCGGCGCCGCTGCCGAGGGCGTCCACCGAGAGGGTGTGCTCGGCGTCGTCGGGGGAGTAGACCCAGAACGTCGCGGAGCCGCCGACGGCGAGCCGGGCCGTACCGGAGCCGGACACGCCGGGCTGGGTGTAGTCGGCCGTGGCGCCGCCCGCGAGCTCGGCGTTCTCGCCCTCGTAGACGGCATCCTTGGCCGCCGGGTCGGGCAGCGCGAGGTCGATCTTGTCGACGATCGCGTCGCCCGTCGTGGACCTGGTCCCGTCCAGGCTCGTGGCGGCGAGGGTCAGGGTGTGCTTGCCGGCTGTGAGGTCGACGGTGGTGTCCGTGTGGTCCCACACCACCCACTTGTAGGCGAGCGGCAGGTAGAGCTGCTGCTCGGCGGCGCCGTCGACGGTGAGGAACACGTTGGTCGGGCCCTGCTGCGCGACGGCCGGGTACGTGTTGAGCGAGTTCGCGAACACGCTCAGGTCGTACTTCCCGTCGTGGGGCACGTCCACCGTGAAGCTCAGCCTCACGTCGGACCCGGTGCGCAGGCCGCCCACGTCGTAGCCGCCCGACGTATAGAAGCCGGAGACGTTGGACGTCGTGCCCTCGGGGCCGTTCTTGGACCAGCCCGTGCCGGTGTGCGCGGCGTCCTCGGCCTCGTACGTGCCCGTCCAGAGGAACGGGCGGGTGGTGCTGGTCGAGGCGTGGGCGCCCGGCGTGACCGTGATGACGTACGCCGACTCCGCGTTCAGCGCGGGCAGGTCGCCCGAGCCGAGCTGGACCGCGAGCGACCCGTCCGTCACGGGCAGGTTGAGCTCGGCGACCTGCCGCGGGCCGGAGTTGTCGCCCACCTGGCCGGACCAGCGGATCTCCTTGACGGATACGTGCGCGGTGGTGCCGAACACGGCCGGGTCGACGTGCGCGAAGCTGACCAGCGACGACCCGGAGGCGCCGCCGATGATCGCCTGCGCCTGTTTCTTCGACGTGTCCAGCGTCGCCACGCCCTGGAGCGTGTAGTTGACGCCGGGACGCGGCGGGGTGAGCTGGACGGTGTCGCCCGTCATCTGCCCGTAGGCGTTGAAGAGCCACCACTGGCCGTTGCCCCGGTTGGCCTGCACCGCGGTGTCGGAGATGTTGCCGTCGATGTTCCAGTACGCGACGTCGCCGTCGACCTTCGCGTCCTCGAGCGCGGAGATCCACTGGATCATCTGGCCGGGGACGGACGTGTGGTAGTTGTACGCGTACTCGTCGATGTTGATGGGCAGGTGCCTGCCCGCGTAGGCCGTGCCCGCGTAGAGCGCGGTCTCCCACGAGCGGAACTTGGCGACGTTCGACCGGATGGTGGCCGGGTTGCTCAGCTCGTGCCACGTGATGACGTCCGGCATGGTGCCGGCGGCCAGCGCGTGCTGGATGAAGCCCTGGACCTGCGAGTACAGCACGCTGGTGTTCGGGCCGGCGATGCGGGCGTCGGGGATCTTGCCCTTGATGATCGCGTGGACGGCGTCCCAGGCCGCGAAGTAGTACTGCGGGTCGCTGGTCCAGCTGATGCCGTTGTAGCTCCACGTGCCGGTGCCGAACATGTTGCCCTCGGGCTCGTTGAACGGCACGAACACGACGTGGCTGCGGTACTTCTCCGGCAGGCTGGCGACCTGGTCCACCTCGGTGGCGATCTTGGCCTTGTAGTCGTTCAGCCTTGCCTCGGGGCTGTCCCCGGGCCACTCGTACGGGAAGCCGCGGTAGATGTCGGTCATGTAGATGTAGACGTCGCCGCCCGAGCTGTCCACCAGGGGCTTGACCACCTCGAGCGCGTCGGCGCCGGGGTGCTGGACGCCGTCCTGCGCCTTGGTCGCGACGGTGCGCAGCTTGATGCCGTCGATGACGTTGTTGGACGGGATGCCCTGCCCGTACAGGCCGTAGAGCGTGCCGACGGCGCCGCCCATGAAGCGACCAGTGTCCTGGGACAGGTCGATGTCGACCTCGTTCTCGGCCTTCACGGTCACGTGCGCGGTCACGTCCAGCGAGGCGGCCGTGCCGTGCACGGTGAGCTGGCCCCGCGCCGCGTAGGCCGTCGGGTCCACGGCGTCCCACGTCACGGGCGCGTTGCGCGTGTACCCGTCGGAGTAGGTGGCGGGTGCGGTCAGCGGCAGGCTGGGCGCGGTGCCGATCGAGGTGGCGACGTCGAACGTGGAGGTGGTGAGGCCGGTGGCGGTCGGCACCGTGCCGAGCACCGCGTCGGCCACCTGCTGCGGCGTCAGCGCGGCCCGGTAGATGGCGACGTCGTCGTACGCGCCGCCGAAGTACGGGTCGGCGTAGAACGACTTGCCGAGCGCACCCGACGTGGTGGCCGAGCCGGACAGGAGCTGGCCCGCCGTGAGGGTGGTCGGGGCGGTGTCGACGGCGGCGCCGTCGAGGTAGGTGGTCAGGCGGTCGGCGGTCGTGTCGAGCACCACCGTGACCGTGTGCCAGGAGCCGGTGGGCAAGGCCGCCGACCCGGTGTTGGAGGCCTCGCCGCCGCCCCCGCTCGTCGTCACGGCCGAGCGCAGCGCGTCGCCGTTCGACGGGGTGGAGAACAGGTAGCTCGTGCTGTTGGTCCCCAGGTCGAAGAAGCGCTGCCACGCCGCGCCGCCGCCCCAGCGGACGCGCGCCGAGACGGTCAGGTCGGTGGCCCCGGCCAGCACGCCGCGGGGGAGCGACACGTACGCCGCGGTCGTGGAGCCGGAGGCCCCGCCGGGCAGCTGCAGGGCGTTCGACCCGCCGGCCCCGGCCACCACCGTGGCGGTACCCGGGTTGACCAGGGTCGCGTCGAGCCCGTTGCCGGAGGTGTCGACGACGGTGCCCGACGGGCTCGCCGCGTCGAACGTGTAGTGCGCGACCGGCTGGGCCGCGTCGGGGGAGAGCACCGTGACCGTGGCGGTCAGGTCGACCCCGGCGGCCGTGCCGTGCACGGTGAGGTGCCCGGCTGCCGCGTACGACGACGGGTCGACGGCGTCCCACGTCGCGGCCACGTCGCGGGCGTAGCCGTCGGAGTAGGTGGCCTGCACCGACGTCGGGAGCGACGGCGCAGTTCCGGCCAGCGTGGCCAGCGCGAACGACGTCGACGCCAGCCCGGTGACGGACGGCACGTCGCCGGCGACCTGCGCGACCTGGTCGGCCGTCAGAGCGCTGTCGTAGACCTGGAAGTCGTCGAGCTGCCCGCCGAAGTACGACGCGTACTGCGCCGTCCACTGCGTGCGCCCGATCAGGCCGCTGAACGTGCTCGAGGCCGAGTACAGCTTGGAGAAGTCGACGGCCGACGGGCGGCTGTCGGTGCGCAGACCGTTGACGTACAGCACCAGGTTCGACCCGTCCTCCGTGACCGCGACGTGCGTCCAGGTGTTCGCGGGCAGCGCGTTCGCGCTGTTGGCCTTGAACTCCGGGCCGTCGTTGGCGGCGACCGTGACCTTGCCGTTCTCGGACGGGGCGAAGAACACCCCGTAGTTGTTGTTCGGCAGCTGGTCGCCGCCCAGGATGTACGTCCACGGCGCGGCGGCCGACGTGACGTTCTTGCCGTCCCAGTACACCCAGGTCGACACGGTGATCCCGCTGATGCCCTGGTAGACGCCGTTCGGGATCTGCACGTAGGGCATCGAGGCGCTCGGGGCGCCGAGTGCGCCGCCGGGCAGCGCGAGCGTCCCGCCGCCGTCGCGCGAACCGCTGAGCAGGGCGGACGCGTTGACGACCGTGCCGTCGTACTTCGCGCCGCCCGACCCGGAGTTGTGCAGCGTGGCGACGCCGGGGCCGGCGTCGTCGAACGTGTAGGCGACGACGGGCGTCGGCACGGGGTCTGACGCCGCCCCGGCGCTCGGGGCGAGCGCCGGCAGCCCGACGAGCGAGAGGGCAGCGGCGCCGACCGCGGCGGTCAGGCGCCGGCCGACCCGGGCGGTCGGTCTCTGTGCTGGAGGTGCCGTACGAGACATGCGGTGGTGCTCCTTTGCATCCGGTGAGCGAGCCTGCGCGCAGGCGGGCGCTCACATCCCCAGGTCGTGCACGACCGCGCGTACTAGAGCCGGTGCACGTGGTCCGCCGCGAACATCAGGTACACGGCGGCAGTCCAGGTGTAGGCGCGGTCCCGCAGGCCCGCGCCGGTCAGGGCGTCGAAGTTCTCGGCGAAGCCGGAGCCCTCGCACAGGGCGCGGAACCGGCTGGAGACCTCGTCGGCGAGCTGCGGGAAGCCGCTGGTGCGCAGCCCGTCCTCGATGAGCGCGGTGGACGGCGCCCAGATGGGGCCGCGCCAGTACCCGTCGGCCTCGTAGCGCGGCGAGGTGGGCGGCTCGGTGGCCAGGCCGTGCTCGGTCAGGTGGTGCTGGAGCCTGTCGGCGAGGGCGTGGCGCACGCCGTCGGGCAGGCGCTCGCCCAGCACCAGAGGGAGCAGGTTGAGCAGGCTCGTGGCGGTGCTCTCGCGCCCGGACAGGGCGCCGACCGCCACGAACTCGGTCTCCCGCCACAGCTCGGTGGTCAGGGCGCGCAGCACGGTGTCGCGCTCGCGCTTCCACTCGTCGGCGGGCAGGCCCAGCTCGGTGGCGAGGTCGGCGAGCGTCTCGAGCTGGAGCACCAGGAAGGCCGCGAGGTCGGGCGACTCGATGACGCGGTCCCGGTCGAAGGTGGTCGAGTTGTCCCAGCCGGAGTCGTTGCCATGCTGGTAGAAGGGCAGCGCGTGGCCGGGCCGGCGCCGCTGGACCAGCCAGAACCGGGTCCATGCCGCGAGCCGGTCGTGGACCTCGCGCAGCTCGGCGTCGGTGAGCCCCCGGCCGCTCAGGCCCCGCAGCCGGGCCAGCGCCCAGCCGTGGATGGGCGGCTTGACGTAGTTGTAGAGGACCTCGGAGTGCGTCACCGAGTCGGGCAGGGCGCCGGTCGCGTCCTGGTGGTCGAAGGGCGTGAGGAGCTGGTCGAGCGCGACGTCGGGCAGGCCGCGCGCCAGGGCGAGCGCGTTGAAGCAATGGTCCCAGCTCCACACCTTGTCCATCCAGTGCTTCGACATGAGCACCGCCTCGCGCCGCAGGAACCCCTCGGGTGCCACCGTCGCCGACCACAGCACGTACGCCGCGAGCGCCGCGGCGGGCGTGCGCGTGTCCCGCCAGGGTGCGACGGCCTCGAGGTAGTCGCCGAACGCGGCGTCCGCCGCGGCGACCACCGCGGGGAAGGGGCTGTGCGGTGTGAAGGGCGGTGCGCCGGCCGTCGTCTCGTGGATGGCGAGCTCCCAGTCCCCGCCGTTGGCGCCCGCGACGACGGAGCGGTCGGCCGCGCCCAGCGCCTCGGCGCCGGCCACCTGCAGCGCCCCCGAGACACGCGTCAGGCGGTAGCGCCGCCCGGTCTCGTACGACGTGAACACGCTGGTCCCGTCCACCGGGTCGGTGAACAGGTAGGTACCGGTGAAGGGCGTCAGCTCCGAGGCCGCGTCAGCGATCCGCAGCCCCAGCCCGCGGCCCCGCAGGCGCAGCACGTCGGGGCCGTCGAAGGCCGCGGTCACGGTGCCGCCGTCGTCGGCGGTCCAGCGCAGCGTCGACGGCGACGCGTTCCACCGCGTCGGCGCGGGGGCGCCGTTCGCGACCGGCTGGAGTGCCAGCACGGCGTGCATGCCGTTGCGGTGCGAGACCAGGTGGACCGTCTCGGAGCGCTGGTGGAGGCCGACGACGGGCGACAGGTCGAACCAGGCCCCGCGGTAGGAGAACGGGATCTGCCGGACGTCGAACGCGACGTCGGCGCCGGGCCGGGTGTGCGGAGGGGTCATGAGGGTCCTCGGGGCAAGGAGACGGAGGGGCGGCGGGGTCAGTCCTTGACGGCGCCGGCGGTCACGCCCGCCGCGACGTAGCGCTGGGCGACCAGCAGCAGCAGCGCGGTGGGGATCGAGGCGAGCACGGCCGTGGCCATGAGCGGGCCCCACTCCTGGTTCTGGGAGCCGATGTAGTCGTAGAGGCCCATCGTGATGGGGCGCAGGCTGCCGCCGTCGCGGTTGAGGGTGGAGGCGAACAGGAAGTCCGACCAGGCCCACAGGAAGGCGAACAGGCCCACGGTGACGGCGGAGTTGCGGGCGATCGGCATGACGACGGAGCGGAACGTGCGCCAGTGCGAGGCGCCGTCGATGTGCGCGGCCTGGAGCAGCTCGGCGGGGATGCCCGACATGAACGCGGTGAACAGCATGACGCCGAACGGCACCGCGATCGTCGAGTCGGCCAGGATGAGCCCGGGCAGGGTGTCGAGGATGCCGAGCTTGGTGTAGATCGTGTAGAACCCGAGCGCCATGACGACGGCGGGGATCATCTGGGCGACCAGCAGCGAGAACGTGAGCGCCCTCCGCCCGGGCACGTACAGCTTGGACAGCGCGAACGCTGCCGGCGCGGAGATCACGAGCGTCAGCACGACCGTGCCGAGGCCCACCACGATGCTGGTGCCCAGATAGGGCAGCTGCTGGTGCAGCACCACCGCGTAGTGGGAGAGCGTGAAGTGCCGGGGGAACACGTCCCCGGAGCGGATGGCGTCGCGCTGGGTGAACGAGACGTTCACCATCCAGTAGAGCGGGAACAGCATGAGCGCGGTGAAGAGGAGACCGAGCACGGTCTTCCACCAGGTGCGCCGGGCCGTGGTGCGTTCCATGTCAGTCCTCCTGCCGGCGCTGGGCGGCCAGATAGACGAAGCCCATGACCAGGGCGATGACCAGCAGGATCGTGCCGAGCACGGAGGCCTGGGAGTACCGGATGATCGACGACGCGCCCTTGCCGAACGCCATGCCGTAGGCCCAGGTCGCGAGGGTCTGGGAGCTGCCGGTGCCGAGCGTCATGATCCAGATGATGTCGACGACCTTGAGCGTGTAGACGAACCCGAGCAGCAGGGTGATCGCCGAGACGGGCCGCAGCAGCGGGAACGTCAGGCTCCAGAACTGGCGCCAGGCGCCCGCGCCGTCCAGGGACGCGGCCTCGTAGAGGTCCGCCGGGATGTTCTGCAGGCCCGAGTACAGGATCACGAGGTTGAAGGGGATCCCGAGCCAGATGTTCGCGATGGTCACGGACATCAGCGAGTGCTGGGCGTTGAGCCACCAGATCGGGTCGACGCCGAACAGCCCGAGGAACCGGTTGAGGATGCCGGAGTCGGCGTCCATCATCCACTGCCACGTGGTGGCCGACACGATGATCGGCAGCAGCCACGGCACCAGGAACAGGCCCCGCAGCACGCCCGAGATCGGGAAGTGCCGCTGGAAGAACACGGCCAGCCCCAGCCCGATCGCGTACTGGAACACCAGCGAGACGACGACGAACAGCGCCGTCTGGCGCACCGTCGACCAGAACAGCGGCGACGAGATCACCTCGCGGTATACGTCCAGGCCCACGAACGGGGCGAGGCCCGTGACGAAGGTGGCCCGGGTGAACCGGTGCAGGCTCATCGACACGTTCTCGTAGAGCGGGTACGCGTAGAAGATCGCCAGGTACACCAGCAGGGGCGCGAGGAACCCGAGCCCGGCCCACACGGTGGGCCGCAGGTGCCTGCGGCGGGTGGTGTCGGCGGCGCCGAACCGTTCGGTGCTGGACTCCGGCGTGGGGACGCGGTCGACCGTGGCTGACATCGAGCTGCTCACTTCTCTCTCACCGTCCTGGTCAGGCGGTCCGAGGGGTGGCGGGCGGCCGGGCCCGCCCGGCGCCCCCCCCCGCAGCGGCCCGGGTGGCCCTGGCCGCCCCCGCCGAACCCCGCTTCCCCGGCGCGGCGCGTCCCGCCGCC
>WRHK01000035.1 GCA_009783295.1 Promicromonosporaceae bacterium | reverse complement strand
AGGAGCGGCTACGGCGCGCGATGGTCGGCGACGTCGCGCACGAGCTGCGCACCCCGCTCGCCTCGGTGCGCGGATGGCTGGAGGCGGCGCAGGACGGCCTCACCCCGACGGACCGCCGCCTGGTCGACTCCCTGCACGAGGAGGCTCTGCACCTGCAGCACCTGGTCGCGGACCTGCAGGACCTCGCGCTCGCCGACGCGGGCGAGCTGCGCCTGCACCGCGAACAGGTCGGCGTCGCCGCGCTGCTCGACCAGGTGGTGCGCGGCCACGGGGCGGTCGCGGCCGCCAAGGGCGTGCGCCTGGAGGTGAGCGCCGACCCCGCGACGACGCTCGACGCCGACCCGCTGCGCCTGCGTCAGGCGGTGACCAACCTGGTGGCGAACGCGATCCGGCACACGCCGTCGGGCGGCACGGTCACCGTCGCCGGACGGCACGCGGGCGACGCCGTCGTCGTCGAGGTGCGGGACACCGGGGAGGGCATCGCCGCCGCCGACCTGCCCCACGTGTTCGAGCGGTTCTGGCGCGCCGACCGGTCGCGCACGCGCGGGACGGGCGGCAGCGGCCTGGGCCTGGCGATCGTGCGGCAGGTGGCGGAGCTGCACGGAGGCACGGTCACGGCGGCCAGCGAGCCGGCCCAAGGCTCAACGTTCAGGCTGACCCTCCCGATGCCGTAACCCGCGCTGCCCGCCCCAGCACCGCGAGCATGCCCGCCAGCACGAGTCCGGGCCCCACCACCCACACGGGCCGCGTGAGCCACCAGCCCGCGCTCGCCTCGGTGGCGAGCGTGAACCCAGCCCGCTCGTAGAGCCACAGGAACGCCACGAGCGCGGTCATGTGCCAGATGAACACGGGCATCGCGAGCCCGTTGGCCGCGACCACCACGCGCCACGTGCGCGCCCGCTCGAGCCGCGCCGCCAGCCAGGGCCGGGCCAGGAGCGCCAGGCCGAGCTGGAACGCCGCGAGCGCCGCGATGGGCGCCGTCGTCGGGAACATGTTGCTCACGCCCTCGCCCGGCACGGACACCATGGAGCGCGAGTACGGGCCGAGGGCAGTGAGCAGCACGAGCGCCGCGAGCCCGGCCCCCGCCACGGCCGCTGCAGTGCGCCGGCCGCCACGCAGCAGGGAGCCGTCGCGCCAGAAGTAGCCGAGCTGGTGGGCGAACAGCCACACGGCCAGCGAGCCGAGCAGCCCCACCACGGGGCCGCCCCAGCCGGGCCCGAGGCGCACGGCGTCGGCGGCGAGCACCGCGATCCCGAGCACAGCGAGCACGCGCCAGCCGAACGCGGCGTGGAGGCGGGCGGTGAGCGGCACGGCCACGACGACCGCGGCATACACGCCCAGGAACCACAGCGGGGCCAGCACCGCCATCCCCCACGCGAGCACGGAGCGGCCGCCGGCGGCCAGCACGACGAGGTCGAACACCGCCCAGCACGCCACCCACGGCACCAGGGGCCCGAGCAGCCTGCGCATCCGCGCGGCGAGGAACCGCGAGGCTCCGCCGCCGTCGCGCGTCACGGCGCGCCAGCCCGCGAGGTTGGCGTAGCCGCCCACCACGAAGAACACGGGCATGACCTGCAGCACCCAGGTCATGGCCCAGCCGCCGGGCACGTCGCGGATGGGTTCGGCATGGTCAGCGCCCCGGCCGCGTTCCACTGCGTGATCGACAGCGACCAGTGCCACAGCACGACGACGCCGAGGCTCGCCACGCGCAGCAGGTCGACAACGCGTTCGCGCGTCGCGGGCGTGGCCGCCACGAGGGCGTCGAGCTTCGCGGTCATGGCTCCTCCGTCCCCGTCGGCGTGCATCGTCTTGCGCCAGCGTCGACGGCGGCGGCCGGGTGGCGGAGCGCGGCTCCGGGGAACGCGGTGCCAGTGTGCGTGGCAGCACGGAGCCCGCGCCGGGCGCGGGCGCGGGGGGCGCCAAGGCGGCCGCGTGGGCCACCCCTCCGGCGAGCACCACCCGAGCCTGCCGCCCTAGTTTGGCTCCCATGACCGGGAGCACGGACCAGCTCGCAGGGCACCATCACGACTCCGCCGAGTTCCGACCCCTCGTGCCCGACACGGACGGCCGGGCCCGGCGGCTCGTCGGCGGGCTGCTGGGCGCGACCATCGGCGTCACGCTGTGGTTCAGCCCTCGGCCCGCCGCGCTGCTGCTGCGCCGGATCTTCCGGGCCAGCGGGCAGCGCCAGCGCACCGCCCTCGAGCGGCACGCCCCTGCGGGGATCGGCGTCGTCGCCGACGAGCGGTACGGCGACCACGCCGACATGCTGCTGGACGTCTACCGCCCGGAGGCCGCCGACGGCGCGCTGCCGCTGGTGGTCTGGATCCACGGCGGGGCATGGGTGGGCGGGGCGAAGGAGGAGGTGTCCGGCTACGCGAAGCGCCTCGCGGCCGCCGGGCACGTCGTGGTCGCCCCCGCCTACTCGCTCGCTCCGGAGCACCGCTACCCGACGCCAGTCCGCCAGCTCGCCCAGGCCCTCGACTTCGTGCAGGCGAACGCAGACCGGTTCGGCGTCGACACCGACCGCATCGTGATCGCCGGCGACAGCGCGGGCGCGCACCTCGCCGCCCAGCTCGCGGCGCTGGTCACCACGCCCGGCTACGCGGACCGTGTCGGGATCCGCCCCGCCCTCGACGCCGCCCGGCTGCGCGGCCTGGTGCTGGCGTGCGGCCCCTTCGACGCGACCCTGGCACGCGAGGCCAGCAGCCCGGCCGGTCGGCACCTCATCACCACCGCGCTGTGGGCCTACACGGGCACGCGGCACTTCCTCGACGCCCCAGCCGCCCGGGACTGGTCGATCCCGGCCAACCTCTCCCCCGCGTACCCGCCGGCGCTGGTCACCGTGGGCAACGCCGACCCGCTGGCCCTGCACACCGAGCGGCTCGTGAACGCCCTGCGCGACCTCGGGGCCGAGCCCGAGACCGTGCTGTGGCCCGACGACCACGTGCCGCCGCTCGGCCACGAGTACCAGTTCGACCTCGATGGTGAGGCCGGCCAGGTGTTCCTCGAGCGGCTGCTCGCGTTCCTGGCGCGGACGCTCGGGGCGCGGCAGCCGGAGCCTGCGCCCGAGACGCTCAGCTGAGCTGCCACAGCCTGGCCAGGAGCGCGGCGTGCGTGGCGCCGTCGGCCGCAGCGACGAGGCCCTCGGCGCCGGGGCCGAGCGGGCCGCCGTCGAGCGCCGTGACGACCGCGCCGGCGGCGCGGCACAGCGCGATGCCCGCCGGTAGCGGCGCGGACGTCACGCACGGCAGAGAGCCGCGGCGCCCCCGGAGGGACGCCGCCGCTCTCGCACCCGGCTAGTGGCTGTACTCGACGCTGTCGTCGGTGGTGTGCACCCACTCGTGCCGCACCAGGCGGCGCCGCCCCGCGCGCCGGTCGCCGGCGGCGGTGATGGCCTTGCCGATCTCCGCCACGACCGTGGGCACCAGGCCCAGCCCGATGATGAGCGGCCAGTGCATCCCGCCGATGGGCGTGAGGTCGAACAGCAGCTGGAACGGCGGCAGCAGCACGAACGAGCTCATGAGCGCGAGCATCGCCAGCGCCGAGACCGTCAGCGGCCAGTTCTCCCGGAACGACTTCTTCAAGACCGACTTCTTGGTGCGTGCCGTGAAGATGTGCAGCACCGCGCAGAAGGCGAGCGTGAGGAACGCGACCGACATCCCGACCTCGGAGCTCGGCGCGACGCTCGACGAGACCGCCACGTTCGCGGCGATCCAGTAGGCCGTCCAGGTGGCTGCCACGAAGGCGATGACCTGCTTGCCGATGAGGAACATCAGCCCGCCGCCGAAGAACGACTCGTTGCGCGCGATCGGCGGCCTGCGCATGATCGACCCGCCTGCCCGCTCCTGCGGGAGCCGCAGGCCGGGGATGCCGTCGGCGAGCACGTTGATGAGCAGGATCAGCACCGGTGTGATGATCGCGCCGTTCCTGCCCCAGCCCATCCAGAACGCGCCGATGATGATGATGACCTCGGCGAAGTTGCAGGTGATCAGGAAGTAGATGAGCTTCTTGATGATCGCGAACACGTTGCGGCCCTCCTGGACCGCGTCCACGATCGACGCGAAGTTGTCGTCGGTGAGGATCATGTCCGACGCCGACTTCGACACCTCGGTGCCCGCGATGCCCATGGCGACGCCGACGTCGGCGGCCTTGAGCGCCGGGGCGTCGTTGACGCCGTCGCCGGTCATGGCCACGACCTCGTCGTGCTCCTGCCACGCCTCGACGATGCGGAGCTTGTCCTCCGGCGAGACGCGCGCGTACACGCTGTAGTCGTAGACGTTCTCGACGAGCTCCTCGTCGGAGAGCCTCGACAGCTCGACGCCCGTGATGACCTTGCCGCCCTCGCCGAGGATGCCCAGGTCGGTGGCGATGGCCTGGGCGGTCGCGGCGTGGTCGCCCGTGATCATGACGGTGCGGATGCCGGCGCGGCGGGCCCGGTCGATCGCGTCCTTGACCTCGGGGCGCGGCGGGTCGATGAGGCCGATGATGCCGACGAACTCCAGGTCGGCCTCGAGCGTCTCGAGGTTGTCCGGGAGCACGGCCACGCGCTTGCGGCCGAGCGCCAGGATGCGCAGCGCCTGGCCGGCGAGCGCGTCGTGGACGCGCAGCCGCTCGGCCTGCTCCCCCGGCGGCCCGGCCGCGAACGGCAGGCGGTCGAACGCGCCCTTGGTGAGCACCAGGTAGCCGCCGGCCGGGTCCTCGTGGACCGTGGTCATCATCTTGCGCTCGGAGGAGAACGCGACCTCGGCCACGCGTGGGTAGCGCGCCTCGAGCTCGACTTGCTCCACGCCCTGCTGGTGCAGCAGGCGCAGGATGGCGGCCTCGGTGGGGTTGCCGAGGAACTGCGGCTGGCCGTCGTCGCCCGGCTTGGTGACGGCGTTCGACGCGAGCGCGAACTGCTCCACGCACGTGCGGGCGGCGTCGCCGAACGGGTCCTCGGCGGTGACGGGCTCGCCGTCGCCCAGCCACAGCCGCGTGATGGTCATGCGGTTCTGCGTCAGCGTGCCGGTCTTGTCGGAGCAGATGACCGACGTCGACCCGAGGGTCTCCACGGCGGGCAGCTTCCGGATCAGCGCGTTCTTCTTGACCATCTGCTTCACGCCGTGCGCGAGCGTGAGCGTGACGATGAGCGCGAGCATCTCGGGCACCGCGGCGACGGCGAGCGCGACGGCGAGGAACACGAGGTCCCAGGCGTCGGCGCCCCGCTGGAGCCCGACGACGACCAGCAGCAGCGCGGCCACGACGGCGACCAGCGAAATCGCCTTGCCGATCTTGTCGAGGCGGATCTGCAGCGGCGTGCGCAGCTTCTGCGTGGTGTTGAGATAGCCGGCGATCTTGCCGATCTCGGTCTGCATGCCCGTGGCCACGACGACGGCGCGGGCGCGCCCGGCGGTCACCAGGCACGACGAGAACACCATGTTCTTCTGGTCGCCGAGCGGCACGTCCTCGCCCAGCTCGGGAGCCAGCTCCTTCTCGGAGGGCTCGCTCTCGCCCGTCAGCGCGGACTCGTCGACCGCGAGGTCGGTGCACTCGAGCAGGCGCGCGTCGGCGGGGACCAGGTCGCCGGTCTCCAGCACGATGATGTCGCCGGGCACGACGTCGACGGCGTCGACCTGCACCTGCACGCCGTCGCGGACCACCTTGGCGGAGGGGCTCGACATCTGCGCGAGCGACGCGAGCGCCTTCTCGGCGCTGGCCTCCTGCGTGATCGCCAGCGTGACGTTCAGGACGACGATGAAGAAGATGACGCCCGGCTTGATCCAGCCCGCGTCCGGGTGCGTGATCGCCATCGCCACGGAAAGGACGACGGCGAGCAGCAGGATGATGATCGCCGCGTCTTTCAGGTGGTGCAGGATCTTGCGCCACAGAGGAGTGGGCTTCTCCTCGTCGAACGTGTTCTTCCCGTGCTCAGCATGACGGTCCGCGACCTGGGCGCTCGGCAGTCCGGTGACCGCATCGGCGCGCAGCGCTTTCAGCACATCCTGGGGTGTACCCATGAACATCTTCATCGGGGTTCCTTCCAAGGTGTTGAGATATGTGCCGAATGATACCGCGGGCGGTTATCCGAGATACATCTCCGGACAAGCGACGGATCATCTCGCGCCAGCCCTGGGAGAATGGCCGCGCAGAGGAATGCGCGCACCATTCCGATGCGATGCGCGCCTCAGTCTCAGTCGTGGTCGAGCGCCGCCGGCTCGGCCCGCCGGGAGCCCCGCGGGCGGCGCAGGTAGAGCCACGCCCCGGCGAGCAGCATCGCCGTCGAGATCGCGACCGGCGTCGCCACCGGCCCCACCCACGTGACCGGGATGAGGAAGAACACGTCCTGCGTGCGCAGGCCCTGCGGCCAGCCGACCAGCAGGCGCAGCCACACGTAGTAGGTGATGTCCCACGTCGCGAAGGCGACGAGGAAGGCCCCGAGCCGCCGCACCCACGAGCGCGCCGACAGCCACGCGACGGCGGCCAGCACCACGATCGTCGCTGCCTCGCGGAACGTCTCCGTGCGCGTGATCTCGGCCGACACCAGCAGCGGCGTCGTCGGCGTGACGAACCGGATGAAGCCCAGGTCGAGGTGCGTGCGGTACGGGCCGATGACGTAGGCCATGCTCACGCCGAGCAGGTGGCGCAGGTAGACCACCACGGCCGCCTCGACGAACCCGAACGCCGCGCCGAAGACGAGCAGGGCGAGGAGGTTCGGGACGCGGGCGGCCCGCGGACGGTTCACGGACCCAGCCTGGCACGCGACACACCGGCGCTCGCTATCGGCGCCGCGCGACGGCCACCCGGCCGTTCTTCAGCGTCTGGGCCCGGGCCGTCGGCGACCCGATGCGGGCCGCCATGGCCAGCAGATCGTCGTCGTGCTCGACGTCGAACCCGTGCCGGGACAGCAGGCCCGCCATGCGGGCGGGGCTCCACAGCGAGCGCCATGGCTCGCCTGCGGTCAGCGTGGCCTCCCCGCCGATGCGGCTGAGCAGCGCCATGAGGGCGCGGCTCACCCGGGCGGACGGCGACGGGCTCTGGTAGTTGACGATCAGCGTGCTCCCCGGCGCCGAGGCGCCCGCGAGCTCGCGCACCGTCGCGGCGACCTGCGCGCGTGTCAGGTACGGGACCACGCCCTCCCAGACCCATGCCGTGGGCAGTGCCGGGTCGTGGCCCGCAGCCTCGAGGGCGGGGCCGAGCGCGTCCCTGCTCAGGTCCACGGGCACCCACACGAGGCCGTCGGGCGCAGGGAGGGCGACGGTGCGGCGCCGGGTCTCGGCCTGCGTGGCCGGGTGGTCGACGCTGAAGACCCGCGCGAGCCCTGGCAGGCGCCACGCCCGGAAGTCCAGGCCCGCGCCGACGATGACGACCTGCGGGCAAGCGGCGTCGCGGACGGCGTCGTCGATCGCGACGGTGCGCGGCACCGCCACCTCGGCCAGGGCCCGCAGGCGTTCCCAGCGCATCCGGTCGCGCGGGTCCTGCGGCGGCTCGGGGTCGCGGCCCAGGCCGACCTCCGCCCGTTCGTCCCCGCGCAGCACCTGCGCGGCGAACGGGTCGGAGAAGACGCCCGGCGCGAGCACGCCGTCGGCGACGGCGCGGCCCTGACACACGAGCACGGCTGTCCGGCTGGGCTGTCCCTCACGCATGAGCACGGATCATGCCACGCGGGTCAGATGAGCTCGCGCCGCCGGACCCAGCCCGTGCTGCTCACCAGCGAGCCCGGCGGCACGTCCTTGGCGACGACGGCCCCCGCCGCGACGACCGACCCCGCCCCGATGGTGACGCCGGGCGTGACGGTGACGTTGGCCCCGACCCAGACGTTCGACTCGATGGTGAGCGGCGCGGTCGTAATGCCGTCGAACCGCTCGCCCGGGCCGACGGGATGGCCGGCGGTGGCGAGCGTGACGCCCGGGCCGATCATCGTGCGGTCGCCGATCGTGATGCCGCCCAGGTCGTAGAACGAGCAGTTCTGGTTCACGAACACGCGCTCGCCGAAGTCGAGGCGTAGCCCGTGGTCGCAGTAGAACGGCGGGTAGAGCGTCAGGGTCGGAGGCACCGGGCGGCCGAGGATCTCGGCGAGCAGCGCGGTGCGGCCCTCGACGTCGCCGTGCCGCAGCACGTTGAGCCGCGACGTCAGGTCCATCACCACCTGCACCCGCTCCGTGACCGCCCGCGACTCGGGGGTGCCGCGCGGGATGAGTCGCTCACTGTGCATGGTCGCTCATGCTGGCACGCTCAGGCACCCTGCTCGACGTCGCCCGCGACGAGCACGGCCCGGAGCGCCTCGCGGAGCTGCGACGCGCCGGCCGCGTCGAGCGGCGCGAGGAACGCCTCCTCGGCCGCGACGTACGCGGCGTCGGCCTTGCGGTAGAGGGCCACGCCGGCCCGCGTGAGCTCGACGGCATTGCGCCGGCGGTCGCGAGGGTCGGGCGTGCGGGTGACCAGGCCCCGCGACTCGAACCCGTCGATCAGCGCGACCATCGTGGTGCGGTCGACACCGAGCCGGGCAGCGATCTCCTGCTGCGACATCGGCTCGCGGCCCACCACGGCACGCAGCACGCCGAAGGCCTTGCTGTCGATCGCGAGCGGCGCCAGCGCGGTGTCGGCGAGCGCGGTCAGCCGCTGATGGGCGTGCTTGACCAGGTAGCCGAGCGCGTCCTCGGGATCCCGGGGCTCCAGGCGGGTACTTGCCATGGGCAGGATTCTATCCTTAGTCTGATCATCAGTCACACTGACGATCAGCGGAACGACGGAAGGATCCATCATGATTCTCGTGACAGGCGGGGCCGGCTTCATCGGATCGCACGCGGTGCGCGCACTCCACGGGCAGGGGGAAGAGTGCCTGCTCCTGCAGCGGCGCAGCCCCGAGGTGCCGCCCCACCTCGCCGACCTGCCGGTACGGATGGTCCAGGGCGACATCGGCGACCTCGAGAGCCTGCGGGCAGCGGGTCGCGACCACACCATCACGGGCATCCTGCACCTGGCGATCACGCTGCCCTGGGAGCCCGGGAACGACGACCCGATCGGCGCCGCGGGCCGGGCCGTCGAGGGTCTCCTCAACGTGGTCCGGGTGGCGCAGGAGTGGGGCGTGCGACGGGTCGTCATGGCGAGCACCATCGGCGTGTACGCGGGAGTCCCGGATGCCGGCGCGCTGCGGGAGGACCGGCCGCTGTCGCTCGCGCCGTCGGCGGCGATCCCGACACAGAAGAAGATCGCCGAGCTGCTCGCCGGCCAGGTCGCGGCCGCGACGGGCGTCGAGATCGTCACCGCGCGCATCTCGGGCACCTGGGGCCCGGGCGGCCACCTGCCCGACCCGTTCTTCGCCGCCCCGTCCCTCGCGGACGGCGCAGCGCGCGGCGCCGCGCCCGACCTCAGCGGCCTGATGCGCCCGCCGTACGCCGACGACGCCCTCGACCTCTGCTACGTCAAGGACACGGGCCGGGCTCTTGCCCTGCTGCTGACGGCGCCTTCCCTCCACCACGCGACGTACAACGTGGGGTCAGGCCGGGCCACGAGCAACGCCGACGTGATCGCCGCGATCGAGGCGACCGTGCCGGGGTTTCAGGTCGACCTGCCGGTCCGCGAGACTCCCGCGCCGCAGCAGTGGCTCGACACGTCGCGCCTGCGCGCGGACACGGGGTTCGTGCCGGAGTACGACGTCGCTGCAGCGGCCGCGGACTACGTCGCGTGGCTGCGGGCGGACCGCTGAGATCGGCAGCAGCTTGTGCACAGACGAAGGTCCCCGGACCGCGGTCCGGGGACCTTCGTGGTGAGCGACGCGCCGACCCTGCAGGGGCGGCACCCCGGGGTGCCGCCGCTGCCTGCCGTCAGTCGGCCGGTGTCGTCGTGACCGTGACGCCGCGGTCGTTGGCCGCGTACAGCTCGAACGAGGCGACGTTCGCGTGCGACCCGTTCGTGCCGAGCCAGCGGTAGTACCGGTACGGCGTGGTGCTGTCGACGGCCTTGACGTACCACGACGACGCGTTGGCCGTCGCCGGGGTGTCGGTGATCGTCACCAGGTCCACGAAGCCGGCGGTCGCCGACGTGTTCGATCCCTGGAGCGTGGCGCCGGCGATCCGGGCGGCGTTCGTGCCGGAGCGCGGCAGGAAGCGGAGCACGTTGATCGCGGTCGGGCTGCCGAAGTCCCAGCCGACGTACGGCGTCGTCGAGCTGTGGTCGTAGAACGTCGACGGGTTGTCGTCGAAGGCGTTCCGCGGCGGGTACGACCCCGAGGTGGTCGACCCGAACGCCGTGCCAGTGCCCGCGTCGTTGAGCGCGAGGTTGCGCAGCGCGGGCGGCACGTCGGTGAAGGTCACCTCGACGCTCACGTCCGGCTCCCCGGGCGCGGTCGCCGTCACGTCATACGTACCGTCGCCCGAGACCCACAGCAGGCCGCCGCTCGCGTCGATCGTGGCTCCCGGGGAGGCGGTGCCGTTGCCGGGGGTCACGGTCCAGGTCCGGCCGGCTCCGGCGAGCAGCTGGACCAGGTGCCCGTTGGTGACGTTCACCGTCGCGACGCCGTCGACGTCGACCTGCGGCACGTCCGCGATGCTCGTGGCAGCCATCGCGGCCGTCAGCGGGGCGAGGACGGCGTCGACGGCCTGCTGGGTCGCCTTCGGGTCGTCGTTCACGGCCTGAGCCGCAGCGAGGGCCGACTGGAGCGTGTCCCACCCCGCCGAGGTGGCGAAGTCGTCTGCCGTCAGGAGCGACGCCCGCGCGACGGCGGCTGCCAGGTCGGCCTTGTCGCCGAGGTTCCGGTCGGGAAGGGTCACCGCGACGCTCGGGTCGATCGCCTTGATGGCCTCGTTCAGCGCGACCGCCGCAAAGTACGCGGTGTCCTTGCTGATGTTCGTCGCGGAGTACCCGGAGTACCGGGCGGCCACACCCAGCGCGTTGATGTACGCCACCTGGAACTGCTGCTGCTGGCCCTCCCACGCCGGGCTGTCCGAGACCCTCCGGAACCCGCCCGAGCCCGTGGTGTTGCCGCTGTAGACCGAGATCGACCTGGCGGCCGTCAGCGCCGAGGTCAGTCCGGCGTAGGCGCTGTAGTCCTTCCCGGACCCGGTGACGGTGACCGTGGTCGTCACAGGCGGAAGGCCCGGGTTGGCCGTGCTCGTGCCCGTGATCGTCACCGTGCCGGCACCGCGCGCGACGACGAGCCCGTTCTTGTCGACCATCGCGACGTCCTGGTCGCTCGAGCGCCAGATGATGCTCCGGTCGTAGGCGTTGGCGGGGCTCACCTGCGCGGTGAGCTGCAGGCGGTCGGTGCCGGTCACCTTGGAGGTGCTGGCGCTGGTCGAGGAGGGCCCGTAGATGGTCGCGTCGGCCGGGCTGAGCAGCGTCAGCGCGGTCGGCACGGTCGACACGTCGGCCACCTTGACCTTGATCGTCTGGCTGACCCCGTTCTCGTCCAGGCCGCCGGGCGTGACGCTCCGCGCGGTGATCGTCGCGTCGGTGACCTTGCCGGTCCCGGTGCCGACCGCCTGGATCGTCGCCGACGTCGCGTCGCCGGTCACCTTCACGACCTTGTTGTCCGACGTCGTCCACTCGACGGTGTCGCCGGGCTTGCCGCCCTGGAGCGCGACCGACACGGTGGCGCTGCCCGCCGGGGCGGTGCGGTGCGCGGCGTCGTACACGAGCGTCGTCGAGTAGGTCGAGAGCGACAGGCCCGTGACCACGTGGGACTGGTTGGTGGTGTCGACCATGACCATGTAGCGACGGCCCTGCTTCGCGTTGAACACGATCTTGCCGGCGTGCACGTCGTACTCGACGCGGGCGCCGAGCGTGTTGTCTGAGCTGACCTCCTGGATGACGGGACGTCCCGTGGCCCAGGGGTCGACGAGGGCGATCCGGCCGTCACGCTTGCTGGTGAGGTCGACGTAGGACACCGAGCCGGTTGCGGCGTCGAACGCGCTCGACACCTCGACGTCGCCCTTCGCGCCCAGGCGCTCGTAGCTGACGGACTGGCTGCGGTCCCAGTTCGGGAAGACCTCGAGCGTCGTCGGCATGTCGGGGGTCGTGCTGCTCTGCAGCAGCATCGAGTCCAGGCCTTCCATCGCCCCGACCGTCTCGACGGCGCCGCCGCTGCCGTAGTAGGTCAGGTTGCTGGCGCGGACCTTGGCCGTGAGGGCGGTCTTGAACTTCGCGAGCAGGTCGGCGGCCGGCCAGCCGGCGCGTGCCGCGATGGGGAACACCTTGGGGAAGCCGTTGTTCTGGCTGCTCCAGCCCGAGAACCCCGTGGCGGCCCACGCGTTCATGTACTCGAGGGTGTTGCGGACCTTGGCGAGCAGCCCGGGGTCACCGTCGAGCAGCTGGACGTTCTCGAACGGGAAGACGACGCCCTCGAGCTCCACAGGCTGGTCGCCGGGCTCGATCATGTCGACGTGCGGCTGGTTCGGCGACTGGTAGTCGGTGGCGACGAGCGTCGGCACGAGGTTGCCGTCGTTGTTCGCCGAGAAGATTCCCTGGGGCAGCATCGCCTCGGGGAACGACGTGTGGTCGGCCAGGTCCTTCCAGCGCGCCACCGTCGAGGGCGGCTCGCCCATCTCGGCGGCGTGCGCGGACAGGAACGTCGCCATGTACTTGATGGCGCCCATGTCGAGGTCGGGGTTGATGTCGGCGGCGTCGCCCTCGTGGATCGACGACCCGATCACCGCGTAGTGGTACTGCCCGTTCCCGTCGTCCTGCTTGAGCACGTAGGAGCTGTAGAACGCGAGCAGCTGCTTGAGGTACGGGTAGACGACGGAACGCAGGTACTGGTCGTCCAAGGTGTACTCGTACTGGGAGACCATGGTGACGGCCGAGAAGTAGCCGTTCGACTTCTGGTCCGTCGACCCCGAGCTGAACCCGTAGGTGGGCACCGCCGCCTTCGCCGCGAGCGGCGGCTGCGGGTTCGCCATCACGTCGAAGGGCGACTCGGTCCGCACGTGGGCGGCGCCGTCGAAGCCCTGAGCGGCGGCGTTGTTCTGCTGCCACGGCAGGTCGTAGGCGATGACCCTGTCGTAAGGCTCGGCCGTCTCGATGCGGTTGGTCGACCCGGAGGCGTAGTACTGCGCCTGCTGGTTGTAGTTGAGGAAGTACCGCCCGCCCCAGCCGACGTTGTCGGCGGGAACCCACTCGCCGTACATCGAGCCGGGCAGGTTCTGCGGGTTGACCTTGCCGTTCGCGCTGGTCGGGCGGTTGGAGCTGCCCAGCACGTACAGCGAGCCGTAGTAGTACTGCGCGAGCTGCGGATCGTTGAACTGGACGTAGCTGCGCAGCCAGTAGTCCTTCCACCACGCCTGGTGCTCCGCCTTGAGCTGGTCGACGGCGCCCTGCGTCGCGTACCCGCGGACGGCGTCGACGGCGTCCTGCTGCACGGCGTCGACGCTCTTGATGGCCGCGGGGCTGCCGCTGCTGCTGCCGAGGTACGTGACCAGTGACACGGTGGCGCCCGGGGCGACCGCGAAGCTGCCCTGCTCGCCCAGCGAGTCGTAGTACTTGCCCTTGTTGCTGTCGTAGTAGTCGTTCGCCTCGACGACCTGGCCCGGGTCCTGGAGCTGCGCACCGACGACCGCCGTGGCGGTCGCCATCCGGCTGCGGAAGCCGCTCACGTTGCTCGTGGAGCTGTCCCGGGTGGTCCACAGGACGGGGTCGGCCTGCGAGGTGTCCACTCCCCCGGTGTAGGGGTAGGTCTTCTGTGCGTCGGTCAGGTCGGTCGCGCTCGAGCTGGCGTACGCCATCGCGGGCACCCACTGCTTCGCCTTGAGCGTCACCGGTGCGGAGCCGCCGTTGCGGATCTGGGTGACGAACACGTTCGCGGTGTCGGCGGTGAACGAGCTCATCTGGATCGGGGCGTCGCTGCCCTCGTCGTCCTTGAGCTGGAGGTTGGTGGTGACCTCGGCGTCGAGGATGTCCTGCCTCATGCTGAACGCCGTGGCGGCGTCCGAGCCGGCGCCCGTCGTCGGCAGCACGTCGAGCCCGCCGCCGGAGAGGATCCCGGCGTTGTCCTTGACCGACGTTCCCTGGGCGTGCAGGGTGCCCCAGAAGTCGTTCTTCGCGAAGTAGAACTGCTGGGACGTGGTCGAGACACCAGCGGCGATCGCGCCGATGTCGCCGTTGCCCATGAGCTGGCCCGTGGTGTAGCTGCCCTTGTCGACGTCGCTGATCTTGAGGGGTGACGTCACGGACCCAGAGATGCCGGAGAGGATCTGCTGGAGCGTGCCCCAGTCGTCCTGCTGGAGGTGGTCGAGCACGGCCTGCGGCACCTGGGGCATCCCTGCAGCGGCCTGGGCGGCGGTCGCCAGCGGGGCGGCCAGTAGCGCGAATGCGGATACCACAACAATGGGAGAGCGTCTCACATCGACTCCTTGAACGAGGGTGTTGAAGTGATTGCATATAGTCGGTATTGCTTTCGAGCATCCTCACGAAAAACGCACCGGGAGGACGTTTTCGGCATGGCTCACGCCGGCGACGATTTCCTCTCTCGACCGAGCGCCGGTCCGATGACCGGCTACTTCACCGCGCTGTCGACCATTCCCCGGATGAAGAAGCGCTGCAGCGCGAGGAAAAGGATGATCGCCGGCAGGATCGCGATCAGCGCCGCCGCGGTGGCGGCATACACGTTGCTCGTCGTCTGCGAGAAGAAGGACGCGATCGCTAGGGGGAGCGACCGCATCTCGGGCTTCTGCAGCATGTAGAGCGAGAACTGGTAGTCGTTCCAGGCGTGCATCCCGGTGAGGATGACCACCGACGCCGTCACGGGTGCGAGCTGGGGCAGGATCACGGAGAAGAACGTCCTGGCCGGCCCCGCGCCGTCGATCGCGGCCGCCTCGTCGAGCGCTTCCGGGATCGCCCCGATGAAGTTCGTGTACAGGAAGATCGACAAGGGCAGCTCGAACGCGGTGATCGTCAGCACGATGCCCCAGTACTGCGACACGCCGTGGACGCGGGCCATGGTGGTGTAGAGCGTCACGAGGATCGACAGCGGCGGCACCATCATGACGCCGAGCACGAAGCCCTTGATCCCCGAGTTCAGGCGCGTGCGGCGGCGCGCGAGCGGGTAGGCCGCGAAGGCTCCCACCAGCGCGATCAGCACGATGCAGCAGGCCGTGATGATCGTGGAGTTGACGAGGGCACGCCCGACGCCGCCCTCGCGGAACGCGTCGGCGAAGTTGCTCAGCACCGGACGGGACGGGAACACCCACAGCGAACGCGTGTCGGTCGGCGACCGGAACGCGACACTCAGGGCGATGTAGACCGGCAGGGCGTAGAAGATCCCGATCGCCATCGCGACGACGGTCTTCCACCATTGACGCGGGGCCACTTCCGCGGAGACGAGGCCGCTCATTGCACCACTTCCTTACGCGACAGAAAGCGCTGCGCCACCGCCGAGACGATCATGATGAACACGAACATGGCGACGCCGATCGCGGCGGCATAGCCGGCCGACTCGCTGCCGAAGTACGTGCGGTTGATGAGCGTGGAGAGCGAGTTCGTGTCGTAGTTCCCGCCGACCAGAGCCATGATCACGTCGAACAGCTTGAGCCCGCCGATGAGGTTGATCATGACCGACGAGGTGATCGCCGGGATCAGCATCGGCACCGTGACGTTGCGGAACCGCTGCCACGAGCTGGCGCCGTCCAGCGACGCCGCCTCGTAGTACATCGCGGGGATCGCCTGGAGTCCGGCGAGGTAGATCACCATGGCGACGCCGACGAACTGGAGCGTGTTGACGATCGTGATGATCGTGACCGCCCTGGGCCCGTTGGCCATCCAGTCGACCGGCGCGAGGCCGAACAGCCCGATGACGTCGTTCAGCGCGCCGTGGTCGTACCTCACGAAGAAGTACATGATGTAGCCCATGATCAGGGGCGCGATCATGACCGGGAGATAGATGAGGGTGCGGGCCGCCGTCCGGCCGCGGAACCGCGAGTTGAGGAACAGCGCGAACGCGAGGCCCAGCAGGTTCTGCAGGATGGTGCTGCCGAAGCCGTACACGATCGTGTTGAAGAACGCGGTCCGGACGTTCGGGTCGCCGATCAGCCGGACGTAGTTGTCGAGCCCGACGCTCTTGTACACGGGCGAGTAGCCGTTCCAGTTCGTCGTCGAGACCCACAGGCCACGGACGAGCGGGTAGGCGACCAGGCCCGCGAACAGCAGCACGGCCGGCACGTAGAACAGGTTGATGGTGGCCCGCCGCGCGGACGCGGCACCGCGCCGTTGCTTCGTCGCCCGCGACGCGGCGCCTCGCGTGGGCGCCGACGGGGAGGCGGCACGGGTCGCCTCCCCGTCGAACGTGTCGAGTCGACTCATGACGCCTGGAACTTGTCCTTGAAGCTCTGCTCCATCGTCGTGCCGGCCTGCGCCACGGCGTTCGGCTTCTTGGACAGGATGTCCGCCCCGGTGGAGCACATGACGTCCCACATGCCGCTGGGCAGGTAGGCGCGGTCGAAGTACGGGAAGGTGCGCACGTTCGCGTTCTTGTCCAGGAACGGCTGCAGGCTGCCGAGGTCCGGCTTGACGCCGTCCAGGCCGGCCTGGCTGCCCGAGGCCTCGGCGAGCGTCTTGACGTTGTCGTCCTGCGCCAGGTAGTTGAGCAGCTTGAACGCCGCGTCCTTGTGCGGGGAGTCCTTCCAGACGCCGATCGCGAGCTTCTCACCGGCGGCCATGCTCGGGGTGTCCGAGTCGGTGGCCGCGGGGATCGGCATGACGCCGAGGTTGGCGTTCGGGTTGGTCTTGTGAGCGTCGACGACGAACGAGTTCCCGTAGAACCCGAAGGCCGAGGTGCCCTGAGCGATCGACGCGGCGTCGGCGTTGTAGTCGGCCGTCATCGCGTCCGCGTTGAAGTAGCCCGCCTTGACCCAGCTCGACATCAGGCCGGCGACCTTCTCCCAGGCCCCCTTGTCGAACGTGCCCTTCTTGAGGGCGTCGCGCTGATTGTCCGCGTCGTTCGTGACGAAGAACGAGGGGGCGATCCAGTCGCCGAACTGCCCGATCGGCCAGGTGTCCTTGCCTCCGACGTGCAGCGGCGTGACGCCGGCGGCCTTGATCTTGCCGAGCGCGTCGGTGAACTTCGCCCACGTCGTCAGCGTCGCCGGGTCGATGTTCGCCTTCTTGAGGACGTCCACGTTGTACACGATGCCGGCGACGTCCTCGTCGACGGGAAGCACGTACGCCTTGCCGCTCTCGTCGGTGATCACGGGCTTGATCTGCGAGGTGACCTTGGCGAAGAACGGCTGGTCGTTCACGCTCGCGAGGAACGGCGAGTAGCGCATGACGCTCCAGCCGTGCGTGGTGAACAGGTCGGGCATGTCGTTCGAGGCCATCTTGGTCTTCATCAGGTCCTCGTACGGCGCACCGGGTGCGGAGTAGTCGACCTTGATGCCGGTCTGCGCGGTGAAGTTCTTGACCGCGACGCCCAGCGCGTCGGCCTGCGCACCCACGATGTTGCTCGTGAAGCTCAGCGTCACCTTCGAGTCCGACGAACCGCCCGGTGAGGCGGAGCCGCTCGACGCGCACCCTGCCGCAAGCGTCACCACGAGAGCGGCGGCCGCCCCCGCGAGGTAGGCCTTCTTGTTCACTCTGCGTCTCCTTTGATCATGAGTGTTGGGGCTGCAAGCAGCCGGTCGAGCAGACGAACCGGGTAAGGCGCCGTGTCCTCCGCGACCGGCAGACCCGCTCCACCTCGAGCGGCCTCCGGGCGTTCCTCACGCCTCGCGACGAGTAATATTAAGCAGGTTGCTTATCACTATTGCGTCGCGGCGTCAGACTAGATAGCGTTCCCGGCGTGAGTCAAGAGGTCACTATGGACGGAACCGCAAGCGGTCGAGCAGGCGATCCTGCGCTGCTGCGGCGGCTCAACGTCTCCGCAGCGCTCAGGGCCTTCCTGGCAGCGAGGACGCTCACCGTGAGCGAGCTGCAGCGCGCCGTCGGCGTCTCCCGCCCCACCGCCGAGGACGTCCTCAGCGGCCTGCTGGCCGAGGGACAGGTCGAGGCGGTCGACGCGCCCGTCGAGCAACGGCGCGCGGGCCGCCCGGCCCGCCGGTACCGCTTCTCCTCCGCGGACCGCTATGTCGTCGGCGTCGACGTCGGTGCCCACTCCGTCGCGTGCGCCGTGACCGACCTGCGCGGCGAGGTACGCGGTACCGCTCGCCACACGGTCGACCCCAGCGCATCCGCCGCGAGCCGGCTCTCGAGCGCCGCGAACCTGGTCCGGTCCACGCTGCACAAGGCGGGCGTGAGCGCCGACCAGCTCGTCGGGACCGGGTGCGGGATCACCGGAGTCGTCCTCGACGGCGGCCGGCCCGTCGACATCCGGGCGCTCCCCTCAGGCCCGGGGCTCCACCCCTACTCGCTGCCCGGCTTCGCCGAGCTCGACATCGCCGCCCGCTGCGCCGAGGCGTTCGGGAGCACCGTGCACGTCGGGAACGACATCAAGGTCGCTGCCCTCGCCAAGCACGGCCACGGGCAGGACGCGGCATCGGGCGTCCGCGACCTGGTGTACATGCACGCCGGAAGACGCCTCGGCTCGGCCGTCATGGTCGACGGCCAGGTGCTGCAGGGTCGGCACGGGCTCGCCGGGGAGATCGGGGCGATGCGCCTGTTCGGCTGGTCCGCCGCGATGGACCTGTTCGAGCAGGAGCGCGCGCGGCTGCGCCCGCCCGAGTCGCGATCGGACGGGACCCGGGAGCTCTTCGCCGCCGCGGCGGAGGGTGACGGTCGCGCCGCGGACGCCGTCGAAGCCGTCGCGCTCGCGCTCGCGCTGGGCGCGTCCGCACTCGTCCACGCCACGGACCCTCAGCTCGTGATCCTCGGCGGCGGTCTCTCGCGCGTCGGTAGCGCGCTCGCCGAGCCGTTCCGCCGTCATCTCGAGGAGACCTCGTTCCACGCGCCGCGCGTCGAGGTGTCCACCCTCGGCAGCGAGTCCGTGGCGCTCGGCGCAGCACAGCTGGCGAGCACCGCTTTCCGGGACGCGCTGATCACCGTATGAGCGGCGACAACCACCACAGCACATCGACCAAGACCGACTTCGAGCCCGTGGCGATCTCCCCCACGACTCCCCTCGCCCCGCCGCGGCGCGCGATCGGGATCGTCGGGGGTCAGGGCCCGGAGCGGACGCGGCTCACCGCCCTGGCCTACGACGACGGCCGCATGCCGACCTGGTCGTTCGCAGGGGTCGACCGCCCAGGTCTGGACGAAGACGGCCTCGCCCGCGCGGCGAGCCCCTACGACACCGCGCGCACCGCGTGGGACGCCTGGCTCGTCGGGTCGTCACCGAGCGTCTCGCCCCAGCACGCCGAGGGACACCTCGGCCGGCCGGCCCTGCTGGGCTTCCGCCCGGAGGCACACGACGACTCTGCGTGGTCACCCCTGTTCGGCAGCACGACGGTCTCGCGCGACGCGGGGCACCTGCACGTCCGCGCAGACGACCCTGCCGCGGGACTGTCGCTCGCCCACGAGCTCGAGGCACTTGCCGGCGGCTCGCTGCGCGCGCGCTCGAGGATCACCAACACCGGCGGGACTCCCTACGTCGTCGAGGCCCTCGACGTCGTCGTCCCCGTCCCTGACACCGCTCGCGAGCTGCTCGACTTCACCGGACGCTGGGCGCGCGAGAAGCAGCCGCAGCGCCACGCGATCGCCGACGGCATCTGGATGCGAGAGCACCGTCGCGGCATGCGTGCGCTCGACGCCACGTCGATGATCGTGGTGGGCGATCCCGGCTTCGGCTTCGGAGACGGAGACGTTCTCGGTGTCCACATCGCCTGGAGCGGCAACCACCGCTACACCGTGGAGCGCCTGAGCAGCGGTGCCGCCACGCTGCGGGCCGGCGAGCTGCTGATGCCCGGCGAGATCGTCCTCGGTCCGGGTGAGGCGTACGAGACGCCGTGGGTCCATATCGCCGCGTCGTCGGGCGGGCTCGACGGCCTGGCCGCGGCGAACCATCGCTACCTGCGCTCGCTGCCCTCCCATCCGCGGCGCCAGCCGGTGATGTTCAACGCCTGGGAGGCCGTCTACCTCGACCACGACCTCGAGCCGCTGCGCGACCTCGCCGGACTCGCTGCGGAGCTCGGGGCCGAGCGCTTCGTGCTCGACGACGGCTGGTTCCACGGCCGCCACACCCTCGACGCGGGACTGGGCGACTGGTCCCCGGACGCCGCCAAGTGGCCCGACGGGATCGGACCCCTCGCCGACCACGTGCGTCGCCTCGGGATGGAGTTCGGCATCTGGTGGGAGCCCGAGGCGGTCAACCCGGACTCGGACCTCTACCGCGCGCACCCGGAATGGGTGCTCGCGCAGCATCACCGGCTCCCTCCGCTCGAGCGCGACTCGCTGCTGCTCGACCTGTCCAACCCGGACGTCCGCGACCACCTCGCCGGAGCGTTCGACGAGCTGGTGCGTGCCTGCCCCGTCGACTTCGTCAAGTGGGACCACAACCGCGACCTCATCGACGCCGGGCTCACGCGCCGGCGCGGTGCGCCGGCCGCGCGTGCGCAGACGCTCGGCTTCTACGCGCTCCTCGACCGGCTCCGAAGGGACCACCCGCGGATCGCGTGGGAGTCGTGCGCGTCGGGTGGCGGCAGGATCGACCTCGCGATCCTGGAGCGCGTCCAGGGCGCGTGGACGTCGGACAACACCGACCCCCTCACGCGCCAGCTGGTGCAGCCGTGGACGGCACAGCTCGCACCGCTGGAGTACCTGGGATCGCACCTCGCCGAGAGCCCCTCCCACCAGACCGGACGAGCGACGACCATCGACTTCCGCGGGGCGACCGCCTTCATGGGGCAGCTCGGCATCCAGTGGGACCTGCGCCGCACCGACCGGGCGGAGCGGGACCGCATCGCGGCGTGGTGCCGCCTCTACAAGGAGCACCGCGAGCTGCTGCACACCGGACGCCTGACCCGGAGCGACCTGGGCCCGGGCCTGGTCGTCACCGGCGTGGTCGCCGACGACGGCAGCGAGGCGGTGTTCAGCTACGCGCAGCTCGACGACGTCGGGCCCGTCCCGCCGCGGCTCCGTGTCCGCGGGCTCACGCCCGACGCGGCATATCGGGTGCGACGCCTCGCACCGGATGCCTCGTCGTCGGAGTGGCACGTCGACGGGCTGGTGCTCACCGGCGCTGTCCTCGCGCAGCACGGCCTGCCCGGCCCTGCGCGCAGGCCCGAGAGCGCAGAGCTCGTCCACTTCCGGCGCGTCTGATCCGGGGACGCGACCGAAGAACCCAGGAAAGCGAGCGATGAGATGCCCGATGTCATGCGCCGAGCCGAGGTGATCGAGCTCCGACCGGAGCGTGCCGAGGAGTACCGCGCGCTCCATCGCGCCGTCTGGCCCGACGTCCTCGCCTGCCTGACCCGCAACAACGTCACGAACTACTCGATCTTCGAGCGCGACGGCATGCTCTTCTCGTACCTCGAGTACACGGGCGACGACTACGCGCGCGACGCCTCGAGGATCGCCGCCGACCCCGTGACGCGGGAGTGGTGGACGCTGACCGACCCCTGCCAGAGGCCCGTCGCCTCGGCTCGGGCCGGCGAGACGTGGGCACCGCTGGTCGAGGTGTTCCACCTCGACTGACCGAGCGCGGAGGCATCCCAACTTCCTATAGGCTGTAGGCGCACACCAACCAGCAGAAGGTATCCGCCCATGCCCCGCGTCGGCCTCTCCCCCGATCTCCTCGTGACGGCAGCCGCCGAGCTCGCCGACGACGTCGGCTTCGCCCAGGTGACGCTGTCGGCGCTCGCGCGCCGGTTCGGCGTCCGCACCGCGAGCCTGTACGCGCACGTCGACGACCTCGACCACCTGCGCGCCCAGGTCGCCGTCCGGGCCCTGGCGGAGCTGGCCGACCGGACCGCGGAGGCCCTGGCCGGCCGCTCCGGCCGCGACGCGCTCGCGGCGCTCGCCGCCGCCCAGCGCGAGTTCGCGCTCTCGCACCCCGGCCGCTGGCAGGCCACCCGGTACCCGGTCGACGCCGCCACCGCCCGGGCCAGCGCCGGGCCCCGCATCGCAGACCTGAACCGGGCCGTCCTGCGCGGCTACGCGCTGCCCGAGAGCGAGCAGGTCCACGCCGTGCGGCTGATCGGCGCGGCGATCCACGGGTACCTCGACCTGCAGCAGTCCGGCTCCTTCGACCACTCGACGCCCAGCGCCGACCAGAGCTGGGACCGCGCCGTCGACGCCCTCGACACCCTGCTGCGCCACTGGCCCACCCCGGCCACCGACCCGGAGCCCGCCTCGTGAACCCCCTGACCGAGAAGCAGATCCGCGACTCCTTCGTCAACGCGACGAAGCGCGAGGTCGCCCAGGCCACCCTCCCCGACCTCGCGGAGATCGACTGGGAGCGCCACGACTACCTCGGCTGGCGCGACCGCAAGGCGCCGCTCTCCGCGTACGTGACCGTCTGGGCCGACGGCGAGCCGGTCAGCGTGCTGCTGCGCGCGCCCTCGGCGGGGGCGGACCGTCGGCGCAGCAAGGGCGTGTGCGCGTGGTGCGAGGACGTCGTCGTCACGGACGACGTCTCGCTGTACGCCGCGCGCCGCGCCGGGGCGGCCGGCCGTAAGGGCGACACCATCGGCACGCTCCTGTGCACCGAGTTCGGCTGCTCGCGCAACGTCCGCCGCAAGCCCACCTACGCCGAGGCCGGCAACGACCCCGTCGCGCACGAGGAGTACACGGGCCTGCGGATCCTGGGCCTGCAGGAGCGGTCCGAGCGCTTCGTCCGTGAGGTGCTGCGGACCCGCTAGCGCCTCAGCGCTCCGGCTGTCGGAAGTGCCACAGCAGCAGCGCCGGGCGGCCGCCGGCGGCCCGGATGGCGGCCGGCTCGTAGCTCATGAGCGACCACGGCCAGTGCTCCCAGTCGCCGACCTCGTCCGAGCGCGGCGGCAGCGGCCCGTCCCAGACGACGGCGCCGGGCTCCTCGCACCGCCGCACGATCAGGCCCGCCGCGAGCGCCGCCCGCAGGTAGTCGCCCACCGGGTGGCGGTAGGTCGGCGCCCGGAGCGGCTCGCCGGCCGGGCCGAGGCCCGTGATCGCCGACCCGCGGGTGGTGAGCTCGTGGTGGATGTCGGAGACGACCAGGTCGCCGCCGGGGCGCAGCACGCGGGCGAGCTCGGCCATGGCGGGGCCGAGGTCGCGCACGTGCACCAGGGCGAGCGCGCACACCACCACGTCGACGGAGCCGTCGGCCAGCGGCAGGCGGTCGAGGTCGCCGATGTGGAATGTGCCGCCCGGGACACGTCGTCGGGCGATCGCGAGCATGTCCTCGGAGACGTCGACCCCGACCACCTGGTGGCCCGCGGCCGCCAGGAGCTCCGCGAACCTGCCGGTGCCGCACGCGGCGTCCAGCGCGACGCCGGCGGGCCGGCCCGCCAGGAACTCCGCCACGAGCGGCGTGTCGAGGTCGAACAGCCCGCCGCCCCCGCCCGCGTCGTAGCCCGGCGCCTGCTGGCGGTACGCCGTCGCGGCGTCGACCGACTCGACGTGCACGCCCCGCTCCCGCAGGGCGGCGTCGTCGAGCAGCCGGCGCACCTCGGCGAGCCGCGCCTCGGTGAACTCCTTGGGGTGGTCGCCCGCCCAGCCGTCGAGCAGCGCGACGCCCTCGAGGCCGATGAGGTACGCCAACGGGTCCTGATAGATCACAGGCGCCGACGCTAGCCACCGCGACGCGAGAGGGCGCCCTCTATTTCGCAGAGAGCCCGCGGGGGCCCCGGACGACGCCCGAGGCCCCCGCTGGTTCCTCCCCTTTTTAGGAGACGAGCGTCCAGAACTTGCCCTTGCCCGGCTCCTGCCCGTTGGCGGCGCGCGACGCCTCCCAGACCTGACCCTGGTAGGTCACGCGGTCGCCGGTCACGTACTTGCCGCCCGTGGTCCACAGCGCGTACCCGCTGCCCACGACCTGGGTCCAGAACGGGCCCTTGCCCGGCTCCTGCCCAACGACGGCGTGCGTGGCCACCCACGAGACGCCAAGGTCGTTGACGCGGTCACCGGCGGCGTACGCGGTGGTGCGGCCCCACAGCGGGTCGATGGCGATCGCGGGCACGTCGACGGTGTAGACGTTCCCGAGCGTGTCGGTCAGCGTCGCCACCGTGGCCGCGTCCTGGCTGGTGGTGACGTCGATCGGGGCGGGGCACGCCTGCTGCAGGACGGCGTCCCCGTGGGTGCAGGTGAAGCTCACGGTGACCGGGCCCGTGTACGCGCCCGAGCCGTTCATCGTGGCGGGGGTGCTGGTGCCCTGGTCGGTGAAGGAGAGCGCGACGGTCGCGCCCACCTGCCCGGCGATCGGCGTGCTGCAGGGCGCCTCGGCCGCGCGGATCGCGTGGCCGTTGTCGTCGCCGTCGTCGGCCCACCAGACCAGGCGCGTGTGGGTGGCCGCGTCGCACTCGCTGGGGGGCTGGACCGCGAAGCCCTCGTTGTTGATGTTGGCCCCACCGGTCGGGCGGTCGAAGATCGTCACGGCCTGGAAGTGGCCGGCGTCGTTCAGCCTCACGATCGACGTCTGGCCCTGGCAGCCGTTGTCGCAGTCCAGCCACATGGCGTCCTGGGACGGGTCCCAAGAGGCGTCCATGATCTGGTTGAAGCCGCTGGAGAACGTCGCGACGCGGGTGATGGCGCCGCCGGCCGAGAGCACGTAGCCGTAGAGGTTGCCGTTCTTCTCCAGGCCGGCGAAGAAGACGCCACCCTGGTGCTCGCCGTACTGCGCCGGGTCGTAGAGCGCGCCGGCGTCGGTGCGGAAGCCGTGCGCCACCAGGTAGGCGTCGGGCACGAAGGTGACGGCCTCGGCGCCCAGGTTGGCGTCGGGGGACGTCAGGTTGGCGTCGGTGCCGGGGCCCAGGTCGGGCTCGAGCTCCCACTGGGCGACGGCGTTCATGGCGCCGTTCGCGGCCGTGCTCGGGTCGAACTCCAGGACCGAGACGCGCGAGACGGCGCTGTTGGTGTTGTCGCGCTCGGTCGAGATGAACACCTTGCCGCCGACGGCGGTGACGCCCTCGGAGTCGGGCTGGCCGGTGCCGTCGGTGTAGTGGAGCTTGATGCCATGCTCCCAGCCCGCGGCGGGGCCCCAGCTGCCGGCGGCGTCGCGCACCAGCTTGAAGAGGCTGGACTGGCCGGTGTTGAGCGGAGCGCCCGAGTCACCGTTCTCCACGCCCCACATGAAGTCCTGGCTCGGGGTGGCGCCGGGCACGTAGAACAGGCCGGACATGTTCTGGCCGAAGTCCATGCTGTCGGCGTTCGTCACGTCCTGCGGGCCCGGCCACGGCTGGGCGGTGATCCCGGCCGAGGTGGGGCTGCGCCACGTGTCGCTCACCGTCCCGGTGCTGGTGTCGCCGCCGTTGCCGCCGGTCTCGCCCGCGCTGGCGGCCGTGAACGTGCCCGGCGAGCCGATCGAGCCGGTGGCGCTGGTCCGGGAGCCCTCGGCGTCGCCGACGGCGCTCAGGGTCCAGCCCGTGGTGTCGGCCTTCGCGCCGAGGTGGGCCTCGTCGACCCACGCCGAGGAGCCCTTGCCCGGGAAGAAGCCCGCCTGGTACGCGACCGAGTCGACGACGGCACCCGTGCCGTCGTACACGGTGGGCGTGTCGGGGCCCTTGTCGAGGGTGACGGAGAGGCCGTCGGCCTTGTCGTCGACGATCTTCACCGAGTCGGCGAGGCCCCAGTCGGCTCGGAGCTCCGCGGGCGTGACGTCGGTGATGAGCACGGACTCGCCCGCTGCGACGGTCCCCAGGCCGTCCAGCGGCAGCGTGCCCGCGCCCGGCTTGCCCGTGTAGGTCCAGCCCGTGAAGTCCTGCGGCGCGTTGCCGACGTTGGTCAGCTCGATGTACTCGCCGTCGCCGTCGGCCGCCGCGATCTTGCCGCCGTAGGCGACCTCGGTGATGCGGACCTGCGCGGACTTCGTGCCGAAGGTCGACGTGCCGGGCGAGCCGATCGAGCCCGTGGCGCTGGCCCAGGAGCCCTCGGCGTCGCCGGCCGTGCTCAGGGTCCAGCCCGTCGTGCCTGCCTTCGCGCCCAGGTGGGCGGCGTCGACCCACGCCGACGTGCCCTTGCCCGGGAAGAACCCCGCCTGGTAGCTCATCGAGTCGACGACGGCGCCCGTGCCGTCGTAGACCGTGGGCGTGTCCGGGCCCTTGTCCAGGGTGACGCTGAGCCCGTCGGCCTTGTCGTCGACGATCTTCACGCCGGCGCCGATGCCCCAGTCGGCGCGGAACTCCGCCGGCGTGACGTCGGTGATGATGACCGACTGCCCGGCCGCCACCGTGCCGAAACCGTCGAGAGGCAGCGTGCCGGCGCCCGTCTTGCCCGTGTAGGTCCAGCCGGTGAGGTCCTGCGGCGCGTCGCCGACGTTCGTCAGCTCCACGTACTCGCCGTCGCCGTCGGCCCCGGCGATCTTGCCGCCGTACGCCACCTCGGTGATCCGGATCTGGGGCCCGGCCGGGGTCGCCGGGTCGGCGGCGTGAGCGGCCGCGGCCGTCCACATGCCCGCCACCACGGCTGACACGGTCAGCGCCGAAACGGCCAGGGCGGCAGGCCGCCGTCCTCCGTCGCCCTCGCGACGACGTCGCATCACTGACTTCACGCTCGACTCCTCATCGACTCGCAGGTTGGTGACCCGGCGACGCGGCCCTTCCCCGTCCGGTGGGCACGTTCGGCACAGGCACTCGCACGATGCACCTGCCGGGCCGCGGCCACGTGTACGCAGGATGAACGGAATGCGTCCTCACCAGGGCGTTCTGGCGACGCCACCACACCAGGCGAGGACGGCAGGCCCTGGCACAATCGGCAGGGCCGGACGGGTCGCGCCGACGGCTCCGGGGAGAGGGGGCGCGATGCCCGTGCAGGCGGTCCGCGACTTCTTCGCGCGCAAGTGCCCGGCCGGCCTGACCGGCGCGCTCCTCTTCTACTGCCTGTCCCTCACGCCGTCCCTGCTGCCGCGCGCGTGGCTCCTCCAGGCGGTCGTGTCGGGCGTCTCGGTGACGATCGGCTACACGCTCGGCGCGTTCCTCGGCTGGCTGGCGCGCCGGACCGTCCGATGGCAGCCCACCCCGGCGGTGCGCCGCGCGGCCCGGTGGTCGCTGGCCGGCGCCGCCCTGGTTCTGGTGCCGCTCTTCGGGGTCCTGGGTGCGCGGTGGCAGCACCAGACGCGCGCGCTGGTCGGGGTGGACCAGCCCTCCGAGTCGCGCTACCTGCTCGTGGTCGTCGTCGCCATCGCCATGGCGAGCGCCGCCGTGCTGCTGGCCCGGTCCGTCCGGTCCCTGGTCGGGATCGTCGCGCGCGGGCTGCACGGGTTCGCGCCGCGGCGGGTCGCCGGCGTGGGGGCCGCGGTGATCGTCGTCGCGGTGCTGGCGGGGCTGGTCACGGGCCTGCTTCCGCGGGCCGCCATGGCCTGGGCCGACGGCGTGTTCCTCAGCCAGGACACGGCCACCGACCCCGGCGTCAGGCCGCCCACGTCGTCGCTGCGCTCGGGCGGGCCCGGCTCGCTCGTGCCGTGGAGCGCGCTGGGCCGCCAGGGCCGCACGTTCGTGTCCAGCGGCCCGACACCGCACGACATCGCCGCGTTCACCGGCACGCCCGCCGTCGAGCCGATCCGCGCCTACGTCGGCGTGACCGCGACGACGTCGCTCACGGACGCGTCGGCACTCGCGGTGCGCGAGCTCGAACGCACCGGGGCGTTCCAGCGCAAGGTCCTCGTCGTCGCCACCACCACCGGGACGGGGTGGATCAACCCGCGCGTCATGACGCCGCTCGAGTACATGTACGGCGGCGACACCGCCGTCGTCGCGCTGCAGTACTCGCACCTGCCGAGCTGGATCTCGTTCCTCGTGGACCAGGACGTCGCACGGCAGGCGGGCCGCGACCTGTTCGACGCCGTGCACGCCCGCTGGGAGCAGCTGCCCGCCGGCCGGCGCCCGCGCCTCGTCGCGCTCGGGGAGAGCCTGGGCTCGCTCGGGTCGCAGGCGGCGTTCCCCACCGTCGACGACGTCCGCACGCAGACGTCGGCGGCGCTCTGGGTGGGCACGCCCAACGACAGCAGCCTCTGGCGCGAACTCACCGCGGCCCGCGAGCCCGGTACTCCCCCGTGGCGGCCGGTGTACCAGGGCGGCCGCACCGTGCGGTTCGGCTCCACGCCGTCGCAGGTCGCGTGGTCCGACGCCGGCCCCGTGCGGCCCAGCGTGCTGTTCCTGCAGAACCCCTCCGACCCGATCGTCTGGTGGTCCTGGGACCTCGCCCTGCACCGGCCCGACTGGCTGGTCGGCGCGCACCCGCCCGGCGTCTCGCCGCAGATGCACTGGTACCCGTTCGTGACGTTCTGGCAGGTCTCCGCCGACCTGGCCCTGTCGACGGAGGTGCCCGCGGGCCACGGACACACCTACGGCACCGCCCAGGCGACTGCCGCGTGGGCCTCGCTCGTCCCGCCCGACGGGTGGACCGGCGCCCGGACCGCGGAGCTGAGCGCGCTGCTGTCCGACTGAGCGGCCGGTCCCCTAGGGTGCGGGACGTGCGCACCATGGACCCCGACGTCTTCCAGCAGCCGCTCGACGCGCAGTTCCGCGTGTTCCTCGACGAGCACCGGGAGCACCTGCTCGCCTCGCTCGAGGGACTGACCGAGGAGCAGGCCCGCCGCCGGCTCGTTCCGTCGAAGACGACGCTGCTCGGGCTGGTCAAGCACGGCGCGTTCATCGAGCGCGTCTGGTTCGACGAGGCGGTCTTCGGCCGCCCCCGCTCAGAGATCGGCATCCCCGACACCCCCGACGAGTCGTTCGACCTCGCCGACACCGACACGATCGCCTCGGTGGGCGCCGCCTACCTCGAGGCGTGCGCGGACTCCCGCCGCGCCATCGCGGACCTCGGGCTCGACGACGTCGTCACCGGGAACCGCCGCGGTCCCCTGCCCCTGCGCTGGGTGTTCCTGCACATGCTGCGCGAGCTCGCCCAGCACTGCGGGCACGCGGACATCCTGCGCGAGCAGATCCTGGCGGCCGCCGGCGAGCACTAGGCGCGATCCACATGCGCGGACATGCTGAAGGCCGCCGCGAGCCTCGCCGGCATGTCGGTCCCCGCCATGCTCCGCGAGCTGGCCGCACGGATGGGCGGCACCCCGTAGGTGTCGTGACCGGTCGGGGCCCGGCCGGTCACCAGCCGTGCAGCACGACCTCCGGCCCGGGGTGCCCCTCGAACGACACCCGCTCGTCGTCGGTGAACGGCCGCGGCCGGTGCGACTCCCGGTCCAGCTGCACCATGCGCGAGCGCGCCAGCAGGTGCTCCGTCTTCCCCGACGTGATCCGGTAGCAGAAGTCCACCGACGACCGCCCCACCCGTGGCACCCACACCTCGACCACGACGGGCGCCTGCGTGAACGTCAGCGGCGCCCGGTAGTCGATCTCGTGCTTCACGACGACGAGCAGCGCCTCGGTGAGCGCGCCCAGCTCGTCGACGCCGATGCGCGGGAACGTGGCGAAGCGAGCGTCGTCGAGGTACCGCAAGAAGGCGGCGTTGTTGACGTGGCCGAACAAGTCGACGTCGGACCACCGCACCTGCATCGTGACGCGGGCGGGCTGGTACGGGGTCTCATTGATCACGGCGTGGAGGATACGCCGTCGCAGCGGCGACGGCGTCTGGCCCTCGCGCCCGGCCGGACGCGCCATCGGGCCGGACACCGCCGCGAGACCCGGGGACCCTGGACCCATGCCGCCCGTCCCGCCCTCCTGCGAGCCCCTGGGTCCTCCCCTGTGGGAGCAGCCGATGAGCGCCTGGACGAGCCTCGCGTTCGTCGTGGCGGGCGTCGCGATCCTCGCGGTCGCGTGGCGACGGCGGGGCACCCCCGCCGGGCGGCTCCAGATCGCGTTCGCCGTGCTCACCGCATTCAACGGCGTCGGCTCGGTGGTGCAGCACGGGCCGGCCCCGACCTGGAACCCGGTGCTGCACGACCCGCCGCTCATGGGCGCGCTCGCCCTCGTCGCCGCCGACGGCATCGCCGACCTCACCGGGCGGCGGCTGCGGCACGCCTGGTGGGTGGTGCCGACGGCGGTGTGCCTCGTCCTGGCCGCCCTGTCGCCCGGGGTGTCCGCCGCGGCGCAGAGCGCGGTGGCCGTGGCCGCCGTGGCGGTGACGCTCGTGCGGGCGTGGCGGCGCCCCGCGGTGCGGCCGCGGTCTGTCGTGGCCCTGGGGCTGCTGGCCGTGGGCGGTGTGGTCGGGACGCTCAGCCGCCCGGGCTGGCCCTGGTGCGACCCGTCGAGCGCGTGGTTCGCGTCCGGCTGGTCCGGTCACGCGGTCTGGCACGTCCTCGCCGCCGCCGCGCTGTGGGTGCTGGCCCCGGCGGTAGGGCACCGCGAGCCCGACGACGGCGCGCCGTAACCCGTCCGGGCGGCGCGATGTGCCCAGTCGGTTGAACGGCGCCGCGCGCCCGTGGTCCGGTAGAGCACGCGCACCCGCGCGGCCCACTGGACCACAGCCCGAGGAGTCCCATGACCGCCCCCGTGGTGGAGGTGCGCAACCTCCACAAGACCTACGGTTCGAAGGTCGCCGTCGACGACGTCTCGTTCGTCGTCGAGCGCGGCGAGATCTTCGGCGTCCTCGGCCCCAACGGGGCCGGCAAGACCACCACCGTCGAGTGCGTGGCCGGCCTGCGCCAGGCCGACGGCGGGCACATCACCGTGCTCGGCGTCGACCCGCAGACGCAGCCCGAGGCCGTCCGCGAGCAGATCGGCATCCAGTTCCAGGAGATGCAGCTCCACGACAAGATCACGGTGCGCGAGGCCCTCACCATGTTCGCCGCCTTCCACGCGAACCCGGCGAACATCGAGAACCTCATCACCATGCTCGGCCTCGGCGAGAAGGCCGACGCGCGCTTCAAGACGCTGTCCGGCGGCCAGAAGCAGCGCGTCTCGATCGCGCTCGCGCTCATCGGCAAGCCGACCGTCGCCATCCTCGACGAGATGACCACGGGCCTGGACCCCCAGGCCCGCCGCGACGTGTGGGACGCGATCCGCGCGGTGCGCGACGCCGGCACCACCGTGCTGCTGGTCACCCACTTCATGGAGGAGGCCGAGCGCCTGTGCGACCGGCTCGTCCTCATCGACGGCGGCCGGATCATCGCCGAGGGCTCGCCCACCGACCTCATCGCCGCGACGCCTGACGCGACCTCGCTCGAGGACGTCTTCGTCTCGCTGACCTCAGCCCAGGCTGCCAAGCACGTCTTCGCCTGAGCCGGGCGAACACCTCCGCGAAGGACTGACCACCATGACTGCCGCTCCCTCCCTCGCCGTGGGCCAGGCCGCCACCCAGGCCGCCCCTCCCGCGACGCCCCGCCGCCTGCTCGGCCGTGGCTTCGGCACGCTGCTCACCACCGAGACCAAGGTGTGGCTGCGTGACTCCTCGATCTTCTGGGTCGCGTTTCCGACGCTGATCCTGATCCTCAACCTGATCATGTCGCCCAGCCTGCGCGAGGTCGCCGAGGGCTACGGGTTCGAGAACCTTCAGGGCCACCCCGTGTACGGCTCCGCCGTCGTGCTGCTCGCCCTCCCGGCGTTCATCGCGATGGGCATGGGCATGACGACGCTGGCGATCCTGCCGGTGACCTTCGGCGGGTTCCGCGAGAAGGGCATCTTCAAGCTGTTCTCGAGCTCGCCGATGAGCCCGCAGGCGCTGTTCGCCGCGCACGCGACCATCAACGTGCTCGCCTCGCTCGCCGGCACCGTGCTGCTGGTCGCCGTCACCGCGGCGTTCTTCCCGATCGCGATGCCGCAGAACGTCGCGATGGTCCTCGTCGGATTCCTGCTCGGCATGGCCGCGCTGCTCGCCGTCGGGTCGCTCATCTCGGCCGTCGTGCCCAAGGCCAACATCGGCACGCTCGTGGGCAACGTCGCGTTCTTCGCGTTCATGTTCACCTCGGGCGCCATGGGCGGGGCCTCGGCCCCCGGCGAGCTCCTGTACTACGTCGCCCGTGCGCAGCCCATGGGCGCCGCCGCGCAGATCATCCAGTACGGCTGGGTGGGCGGGGAGACCTTCCCGTGGATCCAGATGCTCGTGCTGGCCGCCTGGGCCGCCGTGTGCGCGCCGCTCGCGGTCAAGCTGTTCCGGTGGCGCTGACCGTCTGAGCGCTCGCGGGTGCGGGACAGGGGCTCTGCCGTCAGGCGGGCCCCTGTTCTGCGCGCGCTTGTCCCCCATCGGAGCTACCGCCAAACGTCCACCGTGGGGCGATGTTCCGGCGTCCGGCCGTCCGTAGCGTCGTCGGCATGAGATTCGTCCTGCAGCTCCTTTCGCTCGTCGCCCTCTCCTACCTCGCCAGCGCCGTCGTCGGCGCGGCCGGCGAGCACGCCTGGCTCACCTTCGCGCTCGGCCTCGTCGCCACCCTCGGTGCACTGGCCGGCTACGCCTGGGTGGTGCGGCGCACCGAACGACGGCCGGTCGACGAGCTGGGACGGCGCGGTGCTCTCCAGGCACTAGGCCGTGGCTCCGTCGTCGGCCTGGTCCTGTTCGCCGTGGTCATCGGCGCGATCGCCCTCGGCGGTGACTACCACGTCGCCGGCTGGGGCTCGGTCGGTGACGCGGTGTGGCTCTTCGGCTTCCTGGCCCCCGCCGCCGTCACCGAGGAGCTCCTCTTCCGCGGCGTGCTCTTCCGCCACGTCGAGCAGTGGTTCGGGACGTGGGCCGCACTGGTCTCGACCGGCCTGGTCTTCGGGATGGCGCACCTGCTCAACCCCGACGCCACCCTGTGGGGCGCTCTCTCGATCGCCGTCGAGGCCGGCGGGATGCTGGGCGCGGCGTACGTCGCGACGCGCACGCTGTGGCTGCCGATCGGCCTCCACTTCGCGTGGAACTTCGCCGAGTCGGGCATCTTCGGCACCGAGGTCTCGGGAAACATCGACCGGCACGGCCTGCTCGACGCCGCCACCTCCGGGTCCGTGCTGATCAGCGGGGGGAAGTTCGGCCCGGAGGCGAGCATCTACGCCCTGCTCGTCTGCCTCGCCGTGACGGCGTTCCTGCTCCGGGTCGCGCGTCGGCGCGGTCACCTGGTGCCGGCGCGGTTGCCGCGGCGGGGGCGCGTCGCCGCTGGCGTCACGTGCACTCGCGCCTAGGTCCCGGACCAGTACGCGGGCCCGAGGATGTTCGTGCCGGGCACGTCGAGGCCCAGCGTGGCCAGAGCGACCGTGTTCCCCGTCAGGCTGTCGCCCGCGTACAGGTGGTAGAAGCCGTCGGACTCCGTGGCGACGAAGACCACCCACGTGGTGCCCGGCACCGGCCAGGGGTCGGAGCTGTTCGCACCGGCGAGGTTGAAGGGCGCCGGGGCGTGCACGCCCGTGGTGGACCTGGCCCAGACCTCGTCGTCGCGCGTGCTCGTCGAGGCCCAGCGGGCGTAGTACAGCGTCCCGTCCTCGGCCAGGACGGGGTAGTACTCCTGGACGCCGGGCGTCGCGGCCACCGCCGTCGTGGTGCCCGTGGTCGTGTCGACCATCCAGATGTCGGCGTCGACCCCGACCCCGGTGGTGTAGTAGACGACCGAGTCGTCAGGAGCCGGGTAGGGCATCCAGTCCTCGCCGGTGTTGGCGGTGCGGTCCCACGGGGTGTTCGTCAGGTTGCGCCGGCCGGACAGGCTCGGGGTGCCGTCGAGCGCGATGTCGACGTCGGCGGTGACGATGTCGCCCTCGTGCTTCCAGTACACGCGGCTGCCGTCGGGCGACCACTTCGGGTCCTCGTTGCGACCCCAGGTCAGCCCGAGGCCCGGATCGCCGTTCTTGGTGAGGTTGACGGGGTCGTCGGCGGTGTCGAGGTGCCAGGCGAACACGTTCCACTCGCCCTCGCTGATCGCCATGAACAGCAGGTACCGCCCGTCCGGGGAGATGACGCCGTTCATCGGGTCGCGCAGCAGACCGCCGCTGACCCAGCCGGCCGACACGTCGGTGGTGGTCTGGGCGCCGACGTCGTGCACCCAGAGCCGGCCGCTCCCGTCGGCGTAGGAGACGTAGGTGTGGAAGACCAGCAGCCCGGTCGGCACGGTGGCGACAGCGCTGGTCGCGGCGCTGACCTTGGCCTCGGCGCCCTGGGCGAGCGCCGACCAGTCGGCGACGGCGGAGCCTCCCAGCGCGAGGGCCGTGGCAGCGGCGGCGTTCAGCAGCCTGGCGCCACGCGGGCGCAGGCGGTGCGGGACGTCGATGTCCATGAGTCGTTCCCTCCGGGTCGGCTTCGCGCCTCATGGTCGGCGACCTCGTACCGACACCCGAGGATGCTGGCGCTCGATGCCTCAGCCTGACGCCAGCGTCGCGCGCCCTGAACGGCGGAAACTTGGTGATCTCGTGACCAAACCTGTAAAGTTGAGCACGACGCCGCGCCTTGCGCGCCGACCCCTTCCCGTCTTCGCCGCCGCCGCGGCCCTGCTCGAAGGAGCCGACGCATGACTCACCGCACGATGATCCCCGCAGCCCTCGCCTTCACCGCCGCCTTCGTGGTCTGGTCGAGCGTGCGCTGGCTCGCACTCGTCAACGTGGGCTCCGGACGCGCCGTTCCTGTCTTCTGGGTCACTTTCGCCGTCGTCGCGACCGCCGCTCTGGTCTTGGGCCTGGTCCGCCTCGTCCGCTCTCGCGGCCGGCTGGACCCACTCACCTTCTGGCTCGTCACGGCCCCCGTGTCTCTGCTCGTGGTGCCGATGGCCTCCGCGATCTGGCTCGGCTACCTGCTGATCGGCCGCCGGTTCCGCGAGGGCCTCGCCCTCCCCCAGAGCGCGCTGCCGTCGAGCAGGCAGGGCTGAGCCGCCGAACGCACCAAGCCGAGCGGGGTACGGTCACCTCCATGTCGACCACGACTCCCACCGCCCCCATCGTCGCCGCCGGCCTGGTCGGAGGGTTCGCCGTCGGACGTGCCACCAAGCAGCGCCCGCTGGCCGGAGTCGTGCTGGCCGCGGCCGGTGTCGCGGCGGGCAGGCAGTGGGCCCAGACCTCCGGGCCTGCGACGACGGCGGTCCTCGCCGCGACCTACGTCGCGGCGTTCGGGCTCTCGCACCCGCTGGCCAAGAAGATCGGCGCGTGGCCGGCGGTCTTCACCGCGGCAGCAACCGCGGCGGCGGCCGCCTGGGTGCTCAACGACCGGCGCGGCGCGGCCGCCTGATCGACACCCTCGCCCGATGGGCAACCCAGGCGTTCAGGCAGCGACGCCCTCGCGCATCTGACGGCGGTACTGCAGCGGCGAGAGGCCGGTCTCCCGCTTGAACGCGGTGCTGAACGCGCTCTCCGACGCGTAGCCCAGCTCCGCCGCGAGCGCCCCGACCCGGGCGTCCCGGTCGCGCAGGGCGCGCTGCGCGAGAACGATCCGCCACCGGCTGAGGAAGGTGATCGGCGGGACGCCGGCCACGGTGCGGAACCGTTCAGCGAAGGTCGTGCGCGACATGGCGGCCGTGCGGGCCAGGTCGGGCAGGCTCCAGGGCCGGGCCGGGTCGGTGTGGATGGCGTCCAGCGCCGGGCGGAGCCCGGGGTCGGCCAGCGCTCGCAGCCATCCGGGCGGAAGGTCGGCCTGCTCCGCGACCGAGCGCAGCAGCTCGAGCAGCAGGAGCTGGGTGTGCTGGCGGACGGCGTACGCGGCGCCCAGCCGGTCGCTGGTGACCTCCTCGATCAGGCGGTGGACGCTGCCGCGCAGGTGGTCGGCGGTCGGCCCGGCCCCGCCGACGAGCGCGACGGGTGGCAACGCCTCGGCGAGGAGCACCTGGCCGACCGGGTTCAGGTCGACGCGGCCGCCCACGACCACGTCGCGCCCGGAGGCGAGCGCGGCCGGCAGGCCGAGGCGGCGGAGGGAGGCGAAGTCCGCCTCGGGCTCCACCGCGTGCGGAACCTGGCCGACAGGCCCGCCCCGCAGCTCCACCCATGAGCGCCGGTTCAGCACGACGACGTCGCCGGGCGTGAGGTCGATGGGGTCGTCGACGCCGTCGGCGGTGAGACGGACGACTCCCGCGATCACGGCGAAGAACTTGAGCTCAGTCAGGCTGGCGCGAGTCACCCAGGCCCCGTCGGCGACGACCCCGCCGGTGAGCACCCCGCGGACCTCGACGAGGTCGAACGCGCGCGAGAGCTGGTCGGGTGCCATACCGGCGAGCGTACCCTCCTCCGTACTCTCGCGAAGAAAATACGGATGCCTAGGTATTCGGAGTTCGGCCCGCCCGGCGCACGATGGATCCATGACACATCGACAGCACCCCCTCGGCACCGGCTTCACCCCCGCCTCGACCACCGACGACGTCCTGAAGGACGTCGACCTGACCGGACGGAACGTCGTCGTCACCGGCGGCCACTCCGGCCTCGGACGCCAGACCACCCTGGCGCTCGCCGGGGCGGGCGCGCACGTCACCGTCGCGTCCCGCAACCCCGACCGAGCGCGAGAGCAGTTCCACGACGTCGACCCCGCGACGGCGGCCCGGATCGAGACCCGCCGGCTCGACCTCCTCGACCCCGGCTCGATCGACGCCTTCGTCGAGCAGCACCTCGCCGAAGGCCACGCACTGCACACGCTGATCAACAACGCCGGCCTGATGGGCGGCCCCCTGGTGCGCGACACCCGCGGCTACGAGTCGCAGTTCGCGACCAACCACCTCGGCCACTTCCAGCTCACGCTCGGCCTGCTCCCCGCCCTGCGTGCGGCGCACGGCGCGCGGGTCGTCAACCTGACCTCGGGCGGCCACCGGCTCTCGGACATCCGCTGGGACGACCCCCACTTCCACGAGGGCTACGACCCGGCGGGCATGCTCGGATACGGCCAGTCCAAGACCGCCAACGTGCTCTTCGCCGTCGAGCTCGACCGCCGCTGGGCGCCGGACCGCATCCGCGGCTTCGCCGTGCACCCGGGCATCATCCTCGGCACCAACCTCGGCCCCTGGCACCCCGAGGGCGAGGCCGGGCAGCAGCTCAGCGACGAGCAGCACCACACCATGGGCCTGCTCGACGACGCCGGCCGGCCGATCATCGACCCGTACCACGAGCGCAAGACGCTCCAGCAGGGGGCGAGCACCACCGTGTTCGCCGCCACGAGCCCGCTGCTCGACGGGATCGGCGGCGTCTACCTCAAGGACAACGACATCTCCGTGCTCGACGAGGACCCACAGCCCATCGACTTCGCCACCGAGCAGGACCCGCAGGCCACGGTCGTCCCCTACGCGATCGACCCCGTGTCGGCTCGGCGACTGTGGGCGCTGAGCGAGGAGCTGCTGGGCCGGGTGCCGTCGGACGGGTGAACCCGCCGACGGCAGCGGGCCCCGGCCGGCACGCCCGGATTTCGAGGAGGTCTGCACGAGCGTGCCCTTGCCGGCCACCAGGGACGGCAGGGCAGCGTGCGAGACGTGCCGGGCCCAGCTGGTTGGTGCGAGTCATCCGCGGCCCGGTGGTGGACGAGGCCCCGGCGCGAGTACGCCGGGACCTCGTCCTGGCCGGCCTGGGGAAGGCGGCCGGCACGGCTGACCGGGGGAAGTCGCTCAGCCGACAGAGGGGTGACAAGCGGGTCCAGTCGCTCTCTGCTTCCGGACTGGCGGTCTGACCCGCCCCGGTGAAACCCGGTCGGACTCGTCCTTACCTGCGACTCGACCGTCCCTGTCAGTGAGTGCGACCGGGTAGGCGGCCGCTCTGTGACGAACGCGTCGGCGGCCCCGGGCGGCCGGGACCGTCGGAACCCGCGCCGACATCGCCGCAGTGTCACGAACCAGACCTCCGCCTTGTCGAATCGAGTGATGGAGCGCAGACCACGTTCCCGCGGAGCCGACGTAGGGAGGGCCACCATGGGAAAGCCCCGGTCCGAAGCTTGGAAGACCGCACCGACGATGCTGCAGGACCGTGCACCGCGGGTCGCCCGATGAGCACGCTGGTGCACGGCCTCCTGGCGGCAGCCCTGGGCGAGCTGCGGTACGAGCCGACCACGGTCCGGATCCGCGCCGCACTCGCTGGCGAGACGGTCATCGACAGCACCCGGGCCGTGCTGGTGTGGGAGCCCGGGCACGTCGTGCCCGCCTACGCCGTGCCCGAGAAGGACATCCGTCCCGGCGTGGCGCCCGTCTCGGACGGCGACCGGCGTGCGCGGCACACCGCGGAGGGCGCGCGGGTGGTCGTGCGTGGGAAGGGCCGCGACGGGTCAGGGCTTCGGCTCGTCGCTCCCGACCTGGCCGGCTACGTCGTCCTCGACTTCACCTCGTTCGACGCCTGGTACGAGGAGGACGAGCCCATCTCAGCCCACCCGCACGACCCGTTCCACCGGATCGACGTGCGCGCCAGCTCACGGCACGTCCGCCTCGAGCGTGACGGCCAGGTGCTCGCCGAGTCGTCACGGACACTCATGCTCTTCGAGACCCTGCTGCCGACTCGCTACTACATCCCGCGCGAGGACGTCGTCGTCGAGCTCGAGCCAAGCGACACCCAGACGGCCTGTGCCTACAAAGGGCGGGCAGCGTACTTCTCAGCCCGCGTCGGCGACCGCTTGATCCGGGACCTCGCCTGGACGCTGCCCGAGCCGCTGCCCGAGGGAGAGCGCGTGGGCGGCCTGGTCGCCTTCTTCAACGAGCGCGTCGACATCGTGATCGACGGGCAGCGGCTCGACGCGCCAGTCGATCCGTGGCACCCGGCCACCGCCCCGCAGGGCTGACCGCGTCGGCGTCTAGTGATGTGCCCTCGGTGACGACGACGGGGGCGTGGTGCAGGGGCCGGTCGACTGCGGCGGTACCGAGGGTCTTGGGCATGATCGTGTCGAAGCCGGCGGGGTGCTGGCTCGCGGAGACGGCCACGGAGCGCCTCTCGTAGGTCGCGTCCACGACGCGTAGAACGCTTCGGCGGCAGCTTGCCCGGCGGGCAGCATGCCGATGTCGTCGACCACGACGAG
>WRHK01000034.1 GCA_009783295.1 Promicromonosporaceae bacterium | reverse complement strand
GCAGCCGTGAGGTGGATCGGGGCCGGTTCGAGCTCGTAGTGGTCGGGGGCCTTCGTCTCGACGAGCCAGTACTCGTCGTAGAGGAGGCCGTCGATCGTCAGCACACCGTCTCCGCCCGTCGTCAGGCCCTGCGCGATCGGCGTCGAGCCCGACGACGACGGGTCGGCCGCATAGAGGTCGAAGACGGCGCCCGCGAGCGTCTTGGCTGTCGCCGTCGCGTCGACCTTGGTGAGCTTGATCCGCCCGTAGTCCACCTCGACCGGCGGGCTGGTCACCGTGGTGGGGGGCGTCGAGCTGGCCGCGAACTTCGTCGTGAGGGAGACGGAGTTGAGGATCGGCCCGGGCCCGTCCGTGCCGTAGGCGGTGACCTTGACGGTGATGGACGTCTTGATCCGCATCTCAGGGTCAGCGGTACCGGGTGCGGGGTCGTACTTCGTGATCTTGTCGAGCCCCGGCTGCGTCAGGGTCCAGGTCACCGCGGTCGGTGCGGGCAGCGGCGTCCCCTGCGCCGTCACGAGGGTGTAGTCCGTGCCCGGGTCGAACGTCTCCAGCACGGTGCCGCCCTTGGAGACGAGCGTCAGGTCGGTGGAACTGACGAACGCCAGTGCCGGGTCGAGGTCGTCCTCGATCACGTACGACTCGATCGGCGAGCCGTCGACGTCGTAGGGCACGTGCGAGGAGATCGAGTACGTCATCTGGTCGCCGAACATCTGCGCCGGGTCGCCCGAGAGCGCCTTCTGGACGTCCAGGACGTCGTTCTTCGGGTACGCCCAGATGTCATACATCCACGTGGTGTCGCTGGGGTTGGTCATCGGGATGGTGACCAGGAAGGGGGTGCCCGGGATCAGGGGTTTCGCATCCGCCGTCGGCGCCGCCTCGAAGACGTAGTAGAGGCCGACCGGCAGCTTGCTGAAGACCACGGTCCCCGTGTCGTCGGTGGTGCCCGTGGGCAGCGCGGTGCCGAGGTGTCCGGAGACGTTCGCGACGGTCAGCTTCGCGGCCGCGTCCCAGCCCTCCGGGGTCGTGAGGTCGATGGCCTCGCCGGCGAGGTCCGTGGCGACGGGCGAGACGACGAAGTTGGCGTCCTTGAGCGGAGTCCCCGAGAGGGTCGTCTGCTTGGTCCCGTCGCCGGCCGTCTTGTCCGCGTTGTCGGCCTCGTACTTGACGACGGTCAGCGAACCCTTCTGCGACGGGTCGATCAGAGGTGCGGCGGACGCGGACGGCGCAAAGGTCGCTCCGAGCGCTGCTGCGACGACGAGGCCGAGCCAGACACGGCTCCCAGCCCTCTTTCGTGCATTCATTGACCTTTTCCTTTCACGCGGAGCAAAGGTGCTTCACCTCACCACCCATTCCGCGTGGCACGAAAGAGGGACCCGGCCGCTGGCGCCTAATGATCACGAAAAAGCGCCGCCTGGCGGGACGCCAGGGCTCCGCCCCGGAGCGGAGAACTGCGGCGCACCCACCCTGACCAGCGCATATACCACAACGCCAGGCCGAGCTCGCCAGCGGAGCCCGCGCAACAAAACGCGCCGCCTTCAATTTGCGCACCGCCAGGACGCCATTGTCCGAGCCATCCGAAATCGTTTTACCAAGGCACGGCTGCGCCCTTTCCAGAGCGCACTAAGTAGACCGCACCCGACGCTTACGTGCCGACCCCGGCCCCGCTAGGCCACGGGCGCGCCCCGCCCCCGTCACTCCCGCCCGGTGGGCGCCCCCGCCGGCCACGGCTCGTTCGGCTCCCGGGGGTCGCCGGGCAGCACGGTGCCGACCCACCCGTCCAGCCGCTCACCGCGGTGCACGAGCAGCCCCCGCACCTCCCCCTCGACGCGCACGCCGATCTTCCACGCGACCCGCCGCGACGCCCAGTTGCCCACGACGGCCCGCCACTCGGCCCGGGCCAGCCCCAGCCCCTCGGGGTCGAACCCCCAGTCGACGACGAGCCCGGCCGCCTCTGTGACCAGCCCGCGCCCGCGCGCCTCGGGGGCGGCCCAGTACCCGATCTCGCCGGACCGGTGCGGGAACGGGGCGTCGTCGAGGTGGAGCCCCACCATGCCCAGCAGCGGCGGCTCGGGCTCCCCCGGCGCGACGTCCACGGGCTCCCGGATCGCCCACGTGAACTGGTTCTCCTGCTTCCACCCTCGCGCCACGAGCCCGGTCACGAACCCCTCGGCGTGCTCCATCCGGTAAGGGCTCGGCACGGTGGTCCAGTGCTGGATCTCCGGGTCCTGGCACAGCTCGTGGATCCGCCTGACGTCGGCCACCGTGGGCACCGTCAGACGGACGCGGTCGGTGGCCAGCAGAAAGGGTTCCATCGAGGCAGCATGCCAGGACTACGGTGCCGGGGTGACCCTCGCCGCCCTCCCCCGCACCGAGCTGTTCACGCTCGACCCCCTCGTGACGTACCTCAACCACGGGGCGTTCGGCGCGGTGCCCGCGCCGGTCCAGGAGGCGCAGCGGCGGGTCCGCGAGCGGGCCGAGGCGAACCCGACGGCGTTCTACACGCGCGAGCTGCACGACGCCGTGGACGCCGCCCGGGAGCGCGTCGCCGCGTTCCTGCGCGCCGACCCGGAGTGCGTCGCCCTGATGACCAACGCGAGCGCCGCCGCCACCCTCGTGCTGCGGTCTCTCGACCTGTCCCCCGGCGACGAGCTCCTCGTCACCGACCACGGCTACGGCACCGTCGCGCTGGCCGCGCGCGAGGTCGCGGACCGGGTCGGCGCTCAGGTCCGCGAGGTGGCGGTCCCGCTGCTCGCCGACGACGGCGAGGTGGTCGACCGCATCACCGCCGCGGTGTCCGCGCGGACGCGCCTCGTCGTCGTCGACCACGTCACGTCCCCGACGGCGCGCGTCCTGCCCGTGGGCTGGCTCGTCGCCGCTCTGCGCGAGCGCGGGGTTCCCGTGCTGGTCGACGCCGCGCACGCGCCGGGCATGCTCGACGTCGACGTCGCGTCCCTCGGGGCGGACTTCTGGTTCGGCAACCTGCACAAGTGGGCGTTCGCGCCGCGGCCGTCGGCGGCCCTGGTGGTGGCCCCGGAACGGCGCGCAGGGCTGCGGCCGCTCGTGGTGTCGTGGGGTGTCGATGCCGGGTTCCCGCAGGCGCTCGAGCGAGCGGGAACCCTGGACAGCTCGCCCTGGCTGGCCGCCCCCGCCGCGCTCGACCTGCTGGAGCGGCTCGGCCCGGACGACGTCCGCGCGCACAACGCGGCCCTCGCCCGTGACGGCCAGCGGCTGGTGACGACCGCTCTCGCCGACCTCTGGCCCGACGCGTCACCCCGCCAGGACCTGCTCGACGCCGCCCTCGACGGCCGCCTGGGCCAGGCCGAGGCGAGCATGCGCCTGGTCCCCTTGCCGCCGGGCGCCGCCGACGACCCCGCGGACGCGGCGGCGCTGCGCCGTCGTCTGGCCGACGTCCACCGCATCGAGACGCAGCTCATGCCGTGGCGCGGCGTCGGCCTGCTGCGCCTGTCCGCCCAGCTGTACAACGACGTCGACGACTACGCGACGGTGGCGTCGGCGCTCCGGGAGGAGCTCACTCGCTGACCTCGGCGTCCTCCGCCGGCTCCTCCGGTGGCGGCACCGGCTCGGGCGGTGGCCGGAGCCCCGAGTAGACGGTCCACGTCACGGCCACGACCGGGACGGCGACGACCGCACCGAGGATGCCCGCGAGGACGGTGCCGGAGGCGACGGCCAGCGCGATCGCCACGGGGTGGATCGCCACCTGCTTGCCCATGATGAGCGGCTGGAGCAGGTGCCCCTCGATCTGCCCGATGAGCGCGATGCCGATCACCACGATGAGCGCCTTGACCGGCCCCTCGGCCGCGAGCGCCACCACGGCCGCGATGAACATGGCCAGCGGGGCGCCGATGAGCGGGATGAACGTGCCGATGAACACCAGCACGCCCAGCGGCGCGGCGAGCGGGATGCCGAGGATCGCCAGGAAGATGCCGGCGAGCAGGCCGTTGGTGACGGCGATGATCACCGTGCCGCGCGTGTAGCCGGAGAAGGTCTCCCAGCCCGACGTCGCCGCCTCGGCCCACCGTCCGCGATGCCCGACGGGCACCTGCCCGAGGAACCACCTCCACATCGAGCCGCCGGACGTGAGGAAGAACACGGTGCAGAAGATGGCGAGGGCGAAGACCGCGAACCCCTCGGCGACGGTGCCGGCGCTGGCCGCGGCGTTGGCGGCGATGTCTGCGGCGTTGTTCGACAGCCACTGCTGCCCGGCGGCGATCGCGTTGTCGATCTGCGCCCACGACACGTTGGCCCCAAGAGGCCCGCCCTGCAGCCACGTCACGATCTGGTCGATGCCGTTGGTGAACTGGTCGGCGAGCGTCTGCCACTGCCCGGCCACGGAGGCGACGACGTACGTCACGAGGCCGCCCACCACGATGAGCGCCGAGAGGAACGCGAGCCCGACGGCCAGCCCGCGCGGCATGACGCGGCCGTACCAGTCGGCCAGGGGCTTGAGCACTGCCGTCATCACCAGGGCGATGAACACGGCCACGAAGACGAGCCGGACGTGCACGACGGCGTACACGAGCAGCGAGACCGCCACCACCAGGGCAGCGAAACGCCACGACCACCCCGCCGTCGTGCGCAGCCACTGGGGGACGTTCTCGACCGGCCTGTCCTGCGTCAACGCACGCCACCTCCCACGATGCCGGACCCGCTCAGTCTGGCACCGCCGACAGGGGGCTGGCGCGCAGGGTGGCACGCGTTTCTTGGGCCCCCCGACCCCGTGCTATGTTTCTCCCCGCACCGAGAAGGCGGGAACGCCGGATCGGGTCACCTGTCCGGGTGGCGGAATGGCAGACGCGCTAGCTTGAGGTGCTAGTGCCCGTATAGGGCGTGGGGGTTCAAGTCCCCCTCCGGACACTCGTTGAGACAGCGACGATTCAGGCCCCTGACCAGGCAACAACGCCCGGTCGGGGGCCTCTTTCGTTTGCCTGCGTGAACGGCTAGGACTCACGCCCAGGACTCATGCAGGATTTTCACCCCGTCACGCGCCCTAAGGCCGTTGACCTGCGCAAACATTCGCAAACCGGGCGCTCGGTAGGTGTCGGGCATCACGAAACGGGCCATTCGGTGTCTGACCACCGATGCACACTGGGTCTCCCGCGGGAAAAGGCGACCCCAACTGAGGTAGCCCTCACCGCTCGAGTACCCACCGGAGGGTGCGTTGATGCATGAGCTCGTCAGGATCGTCTGCACGGCGGCGTGCGCGGTCATCAGCTGCCGGTTCCACGGGGACCACGCCGGTGACGCAGCCCCCGTGGCTGACGATCAGCTGTGCTCGGGCACCGAGGACGACCTCGTGGTCGTCGGTCTGAGCCTCGGGGCTATCCGTGCATCCGTGCCGTGAGCTCGACCATGAGCGATCGCGGTGAGAGCTGAGCCAGCACCGCGACGGCCCCGATGATGTCGGCCGGCAGCGCCCCCTGGCCGGTCGTGCGTTGGGAGACGTAGCCGTGCGTGCGGCCGAGGTAGGTGGCGACGGCGACCAGCGTGATGTCGTGGTCGTCCATGAACGCGCGCAGTGCGCGAGACAGCTCGAGGTTGAAGTCGGCGGCCCGCGAGTCCTGCGGTGTGGTCGTCATGGCTCAAGAGAGTAGACGCGGCCCGATAAAAATACATCGGTGGCGCCCTTGCGCTCCGTTACATATCTAACTAACATCGACGCATGGCCACCGCACCCGGCGTCATCGCCTTCCGGAAGAGCATCGGGGCTCGCATCCGCGAGCTCCGCGAGCACCGGAACGAGACCCAGGAGAACGTGGCCTCCGTGCTCGGTCTCAGCCAGGTCGGATACCGCGGCAAGGAGGCCGGGCGCTCCACGTTCAACTCCGTCGAGCTCTTCGTCCTCGCGGACCACTTCGACACGACGGTGACTGACCTGTACCCCTCCGAGCGCATATCTGTTGCGCTCGACTGATGGATTTATAACCGTCTCGCGACATGAAGAGGCCGACCCCCTCACGGACTGGCATCCGGGGGCCGGCCTCAACGAACCAACGAGAGGAAGTCTAGCGATGCCCTCCCCCCTCCTCACCCCCGACCAGGTCGCCGACCGCTGGCTCGGCAAGACCGGCACCTACTGGACCCGCAAGGCCCGCGCGCAGCAGATCGGCCACGTCAAGATCGGCGCCTCGATCCGCTTCACCACCGCGCACATCCAGGCGTACATCGACGCGCACACCGTCACCGCCGACACCAAGGCCGTCCCTGCGGCTGCGCCTGCGCTCGCCCCCGTCGTCGAACTCGACCCGCTCACCTCCGTCATCACCCGCAACCGCAAGGCCGTGGCCCGATGAGCGCCCGCGGCAAGTTCGACGCGTGGCTCCGCCGCCACGACATGTCCCACCCCACCAACGTCCGCGCGGCGCTCGCGGCCGAGGCGGCGCTCGCAGCCGCTGAGTCCATCGCGAGCCTGTGCGGTGCGATCAACGGCGAGCTGATGTGCACGCTGCGGCCGGACCACGTCGGTCACCACCTCGACGCGGAGGCAGGCCTCATCTGGGCAGCCCAGGTCCGCGACATCACCGAGGACGACGTCGCGGCGCTGGCTGGCGCGATGGGCGGCGCGGACGAGGCGTTCGCATCGCTCCCCCTGGGCATCCGCGACGAGCGGCAGCAGCCGGCGCTGCGCGACGACGAGCCCGGGCGGGCCGCGCTGCGAGTGCAGGCACGCCTGCTCGATGCCGTCGACGCGACCTACATCGACGCGGCGATCGTCGCCGAGCTCGGGGGCGACCGATGAGCGCCCGCCACGAGGCCGCCAAGGCCCTCGCCATCGTGCGCACGCACCGACGCTCCTCGAACGCCTTCGACCTGTTCGAGCGCGCGCAGGCCGCCTGCGCCGAGAAGGCCACGTGGATGCTGCTCGAAGGGCTCACGGATTACGCCATGGAGTTCGCGCGGGCATACCAGCTGCTCGTCGAGTCGCAGGACCGCATGGTCGAGCGTCGCACGCTGGGTGGTGCCCGATGAGCGGCCACACGCCCGAGCGTGAGGGCGACGGCATGGTGCCCGTGCTCGTGCACAAGGCCGAGCGTCCTGCATCGCACGTCACCGAGGTCTACGACGAGGCCGGCGCGCTCAAGTCGGTCACCATCGACCCGTTCTTCGTCGGCGCCCGCGTCGAGGCGAGGGGCTACCTCCTCGGTCCCCTGACGGACGCGCCGACCCGGTGGGTCGAGGTCGTCGGGACGCTGACGGCGTACTGGTCGGGCTACGACGACGGGGACTTCGGGTGGACGCCCCACGGCGCCGAGATCACGACCGCCGACGGCCTGGTCTACGGCGTCGACACCGACTCGATGAGCATCGTCGACGACGAGCCCGAGATCCAGGCATGGCCGGGCGATGACCCGAGCCCGGCCGACGGCGCGCCGGCAACGACGCCCGCGCCGTCGGCCGGCACCACCAACCCGGCGAGCGTGCCGGCCTTCGACGTCACCGTCGGCCTTCCGACGCTCGTCGCGGTCCCGCGGCAGGCGAAGCGGCACATGACCGTCGACGACGTCACGGCGCTCGCCAACGCCAGGGTGCTCGATGCCGTCCGCGACGGCCTGGACGAGGCGCACCGCGAGGAGGCCGACGTCTCGGCGCGCGAGCTGGCCGCGCTGCGGGCGCTCGCCGACGTCGCCCGCCACGAGGTGCACGCTGGCGCGACGGATCGTCGGCGCGCCGCGCCGGCGTCGTCGTATACGAGCGCATGGCCACGACGACGTCGGGCGGTGCGCCGTGAAGACGTCGAACTGCGGTGACCGCGGCCGCGTCGGCTGCGGCGCGCTGATCCAGCTCGTCCCCGTGATCCCGGACGTGCCGACGAAGGGCTCGACCCGCTCGTGGATCCCGCTCGACGTCGCCTACGACCCGGCATGCGGGTTCGCGCCGTCGCACGCCCTGTCCGCGGGCAGGAAGACCTGCCGGCCCCTGGCCCGCGGTGAGCAGCCGGCACCGGGCGAGCACCCGGCGATCACGCACTTCGCGACGTGCCCCCTGCGTCGCGCCCAGAACGACATGAACTCCACGACCTCGGAGGACTGACCCATGACCGAGCCCCAGACCAACCCGGTGACGCCACTGACCGCGCGCCGCCCCACCACCCCGACCGTCGTCGGCATCACCGCTGCCGTGCACGACCGCGCCGCCGAGACGGCCCGCACGCTCAGGGCCACCCAGGTCGCGGCCCTCGCGACGCCGGACGGCGCCGTCGACGTGCCGGTGCTCGCTCTGCCGCTGCTCCGCGAGGCGCCCGCGTCGGGCCTGGACCCGGACGGGAAGCCGCTGCACGCGATCGTCGTCGAGCACGACGGGGGCCGCGAGATCCTCACCGACGTCCAGCGGTGGACGTTCGGCGAGCACGGCGAGCTGAACATCTACGGCAGCATCGCCGGGGACCGCATCGCCAAGGTGGCGTCGTTCGCCCCGTACACGGTCAAGTTCGTCCAGCGCCTCGACCGCGGTGAGGTGCGCTGATGCCCACCATCGACATCGCCCCGCACGAAGGCGCTGCGTCCCGCTCGGGCGAGTACCTCGACGTCGACCCGGCAACGCTGGTCCTCGCCGACAACATCCGCACCGACGCCGGCATCGACGAGGAGTTCGCGGCCGACGTCGCCGAGCACGGCGTGGAGACCGCGCTCACGGTACGCCGCGACCTGGTCGGCCAGCTGCTGATCATCGACGGGCAGCGCCGCTACCTCGCCGCCACGCAGGCCGGCCTGGCGACCGTGCCCGTGAGGGTCGTCGATGGCATCGGGGACGACGAGGAGCGCATCACCCGTCAGTACCGCCTCAACGAACAGCGCCGGCCGCTGTCCGACGCCGAGAAGGTCGCCGCCGTCGAGCAGCTCGCCCTGTTCGGCCGCACCCCCAAGACGATCGCCCGCAAGCTCGGCCGCCCCGAGGCCGAGGTCACCGCAGCGCTCGCCGTCGCCGGGTCGAAGGCCGCGAAGGCGGCGATCGCCGAGCCAGAGATCGACCTGCAGACGGCAGCGACGCTGGCGGAGTTCGAGGACGACCAGGCCGTCGTCGACGAGCTGCGCACGGTGGCCATCGAGTCCGGCCGCGGAGCGCTCGAGCACGCCGCCGCGATCGCCCGTCTCGAGCGCTCCGTCGCGGCCGCCATCGTCGCAGAGCGCAACCGGCTCGCCGCGGCCGGCGTGACCGTGCTTGAGGAGCGCCCGTCGTACAGCCGAGGCAAGCACGAGATGCTCGACAACCTGTCTGCGAAGCCGAAGGCGAAGAACAAGCCTCCGGAGAAGGCCCTTACGGTCGACGAGCACGCCGCGTGCCCAGGGCACGCCATGTGGGTGCGGAAGGCGTCGTGGTACGAGGTCGAGCGCGAAGGATCCGACGCGACCGCGATCGCGTTCTGCATGGACTGGAAGGCGAACGGCCACTACCGCCGCTCCGACGAGGCACCCGCCCCTTCCGGCGAGCAGGCCGCTGAGCGCGCGCTCGTCGTCGCGCAGAACAAGGCGTCCGACGCGGCCCGTGAGGTGCGCACGCGGTGGCTGCGCGAGCAGCTCACGATCCCGAAACTCCTGCCCAAGGACGCCGTGCAGCACGCGGCCGCCGTCATCGCGTCCGACCGCGGTGCCGTCAGCGACTACGGCGTCTCCCAGGTCCTCGACGACCTCCTCGGCGAGCGCATGGGCAAGCACGACGTCGTCGCGCGGGCCGGGCGCACGCCCGCCGGAGGCACCTGGTACCTGCTCGCGCTCGCGTTCGCGATCGGCGAGCATCGCATCCCCCGCGACTTCTGGCGCACGCCGGCGCACCACGCCGCCCAGCACTACGACGACGTCGCGGCCCGGCACCTGGTCCAGCTCGCGGCGTGGGGCTACACGCTCTCCGAGATCGAGCAGACCTACGTCGACGAGCACACCGCCCCGACGACCACCGGCGGTGAGGACTGATGTCGTACTGGACCCCGAAGCTCGGACAGGACGTCCAGGTCGTCGCAGGCGACCACGCCGGAACCTTCGGCGTCACGCTGCGCTGCTTCTACAGCCCCCGCCTCGACACCAACCTCGTCGAGCTGCGCGACGGCCGCGGCGCCACGATCACCGTCCCCCTCGCCGTCGTCCGCCCCGACAGCGGCGAGACGGAGACCGACGTCGTCAAGGCGCCTCCGACCGCCCCCGTGGCCGCGCCGGGCCCGGTCACTGCCTCCGAGCTCACAGATCCCAAGGAGAACGTCATGCCGAAGCCGCCCCGCGATGCTGCCGCGATCCGCGCAGCGATCGTGAAGCTCTCGACTCAAGGCGACGGGCCTGGGAGGCCGCTCTCGACGCGGGAGATCGCCGACAGGCTCGGGATCAAGTACTCGCTGTGCTGGTACCACCTGAGCCGTGCACGCGAGCTGGGCGAGCTGCCCGGCCAGACGACGCCTACCCCGACCACGGTCGATGCGACCGACACCGACGACGCCGACGACGACGTCACCCCGGGGTGCGTCGAGCCCGCGGGAGAGGAGCCCTGCGTCCACGACCCCGAGCACGACGGCGAGCACGAGAGCGCCGAGGAGTACCTCGAGCGGATCGCGGTCGAGCGGGCCAGCCGTGCGCTGGCCGAGATCCCCATGCCGGCGCCCGCGCCCACGCCCACCCGTGCCGCCATGCCGGCCGCGCGTCCCGCGACGCTCGACGCCGCCCGGGAGGCCATGGACGACCTCTACAGCCTGGTCGAGGCGCTCGGCTTCGATGCCACCGAGGAGCTCACCGTGTGCGGCACGATCGTCGACGCCGTCTCGACGACGAAGGCGAACCTGCGCGCTGCCATCGGAGCCATCTGATGGACGACCAGCAAAAGCGCGAAGACGCGACCACGACTGCATGGCTCGACCAGCAGATCACCTTCGAGCTCACCCAGCACAACGGCGACGTCGCCACCGTCCTGCACTGCCTGCGCGGCAAGCACATCGACGCGCGCGCCGGCATGACCGCATGGGACGCCCGCCACCTCGGCGGCGTCGCCGACGGCCTGCAGATCGCCCGCATGGTCGTCGAGGCCGCCGAAGCCCGGGACGCGCTCGCCAGCATGGACCCCGACCATTCCCCGGTGCCGGCGTCGTGCTCGTGCACGCCGCTCGTCGGTGACCGCCACGGCCGCGGCTGCGACCTGTACGACGGGTGGGCCGACCAGTGACCAAGCTCGAGATCCCCCGCGGCAAGTTCCGCGCCGCGCTGACCGCCGTCCTCCCGCACGCCGGCCGCCAGACCGACGACACCCCACTCCTGGGTCGCGTCCGCTTCCACGTCACCGGCGACGCCCTCTACGCCTACTGCACCGACCTGGGCACGCAGGCGCTCGCGGCGATCTGGAAGCCCGAGTTCCTCCGCGAGGACGCTGACGGTTTCGACCTGGCTGTGGGCGAGGTGAAGAAGCTCCTGCAGGTCTTCCGGGCGCCGTCCACGGAGGCGGCCCGGGAGATGTGGGAGCGGCAACCGATGCGCGTCGACACCGACACGAAGTCGATCACGGTCACGGAGACCGGCGACATCATCGCCGGGCAATCGCTGACGCTCCCGCTGATCGAAGCCCAGGATGGGGACGACGCCTACCCCGACGTCGCGCGCCTGCTCATGGCGGCACTGGCCCCGTCCACGGCATCCGGATCGACCAGGGCGCTGGACGCACTCGTCGTCGACCTGCCGACCCTGTCGAAGTTCTCCGCCGCGGCCAAGGCATTCGGCCCGGACTGGCCGCTCGTGCGTCTGGTCCAGGTCGGCCCCGCAGAGCAGGTCCTCGTCGAGATCGGTGACGAGTTCATCGGCATGGTCCGCGACAACCGGATGGCGCAGGACTACGACGTGCTCGACCAGGTGCACACGCAGTGGCGCAAGGTCCTGACCCCGATGCAGCGCCCCAAGCGTGCCCACGTCCCCACGTCGATGGTCGAGCAGTTCAAGGCCGTCGCCGGGACCGCGCTCGCCGACGGCGGAGCGACGGTCTTCCGGATCACGCCCGACGGCGTCGTCATCGACCTCGACGACGACGGCAGTGACGAATGACCGGGCAGCGCATGGACCACTCCGAAGCGCGCGAGTACTTCGCGGCGTCGCTCGAGTACGCCGTCAACCCGCTCGTTGGGACCGCGGAGTACCTGTACGGGCACGACGACGAGGACGGGGAGCACTGATGGCCAGGCTCACGGTCGACGAGTTGCGCCAGGCGCTCGTGGGGATCGACCCGAACACGGAGGTCGTCGTCGCGTCGCCGCCCTTCGGGGCGCCGACGGTCGAGGGCGTGGCCCTGGTCGGTGCGAGGGTCGAGCTCGATGTGCCAGACGCTGCCCATGAGTGCGAAGGCTCCTGCTGGTGAGCCCCGTCGACGCTGCGACGGCCGGGCCGGTGGTGCTGACGTTCGACCTGTCTGACCGGGTGTGGTTCACGTCGAACGACCGTCTGCACTGGCGGGCCCGCGCCCGCAAGACGCGCGAGCTGCGTGAGATCGCGGCCTGGACCGCGCGCGCGCAGCACACGCCGCGGTTCGTGCAGGCACGCGTGGTTGCGCACGTGTCCTACCCGACGAACGGGCGGGCCGACCCGGGGAACGTTGTCGGGACCGTGCTCAAGGCGCTCGTCGATGGCCTCGTCGACGCCGGCGTGTTCCCCGATGACGACCACGAGCACGTGATCGGCCCGGACCCGCGCCGCGGACTGAAGACTGGCAAGGCGGGCCTCTGGCGCGTCCGCCTCGAGATCCACGAACTCACCGCTACCGAGGAGGACCACTGTGGCTGAGAAGTTCCGCAAGAAGCCCGTCGTCATCGAGGCGATCCGGTACACCGGGTCGACGTCGCAGGCCATCGTCATCCAGCGGTGGATGAAGGGCCACGAGTATGTCGACCCTGGCGTGCGCACTCGCGACCTGCGGCACATGGCGATCCCCACCCTGGAAGGCACCATGTCGGCGGCACCCGGCGACTGGATCATCCGCGGCGTCGCGGGCGAGTTCTACCCGTGCAAGCCCGACATCTTCGCGGAGACCTACGAGCCCGCCACGACGTCGGGCGTGCGCATCGTGTTCGAGGACGAGGCCGCCTACGACCAGGCGATCTCCGAGGCGGAGGAGCGCGGGGCACGGAAGGCGCTGCTGGACGCGGCGGCGTTCCTCGACGCCGAGCGCGAGAACGACGTCACCCACATGGCCCGCATCACCGGGAACCAGCACTACTGGAACAGCGTCGCCAAGGGCAAGGAGCGCGCGTCGATCATCCTCCGTTCCCGCGCCGAGCAGGCGGGAGGCGACCGTGGCTGAGCAGTACATCGTCGCCGCATTCATCGACGCCGACCTGGTCGTCAGTGCTGCAGGACCGTTCCGCTCACGTGAGCGCGCGAAGGCGGCCTGCGATCGGATCAACGAGGCAGGCGACTGGTCCGTCGAGTCCGAGGGATACACGATCACGGCCCAGGTAGTCCGACTGAGCCACGTCGCTGACCTTATCGAGCAGGCGGGAGGCGACCGTGGCTGAGCAGATCACCACCGCCGCCGAGCTCGACGCGCTGCCCGTGGGGAGCGTGGTGCTCGACAGCGACGAGGCCCCGTGGCTTGCGGAGGGTTGGCGCGGACGGTGGGGACGCCGATCGCTGTACTGGGGGAACGTCTCCGACGCTCCCATGCGGTCGGTAGACCTCGTGCTCGCGTATGGACCACTGACCGTCGTCCATGTCCCCGGCCGTGACCTGCTGGCTGAGGCGGAGGCGCGCGGGGCACGGAAGGCGGCCGAGCGAGTTGACGCCGAGGCCGTGTGGCAGGAGCACCAGGCGGCGCACGACGGACCTCAGATCGATGCACGAGTGCTCGCCCAGCGCGTCCGGCAGGTTGCCGCCGACATCATCGCCCGCTCCGAGCAGGCGGGTGGCGACCGTGGCTGAGCAGATCACCACCGCCGCCGAGCTCGACGCGCTGCCTGTGGGGAGCGTGGTGCGTACCGAGCGTGACGGGGGCAGGTTCACGACCGTGTGGGAGAAGGCCACCGCGCACGTCTGGTACGGCACGGGGGAGGGGTCCATCGATGGGCGAGACCTCGCCCGCCGTGCGGCTGGGGGGAAGGTGCTGTACATCCCCAGCCGTGACCTGCTGGCCGAGGCTGAGGCGCGTGGGGCACGGGAGGCACTTACCGGCCACGTGTGCGGCGATGAGCACCACACGCTCGACGAGCTCTACGAGTACCGGATGCTCTACAACGCCCACGCCGCCCACGGGTGGCTCGCCGCCGGCATCCCCGTGTTCAAGTCCTTCCGCCACCACGACGGCGAGCCCTGCTTCGGTGGCGGCTGGTTCATCGTCACCGCGCAGTTGCCGACCGGTCAGGTGTCCAACCACTACCCCGCCGAGGCCTGGCCCCTATTCCACGTCCCCGTCGTCACCCGGGCGCCCGCGTGGGACGGCCACACCCCGCAGGACGCCGCCGAGCGTCTGCGAGAGGCGCTCAGCAGGTGACCGGCGCTCGCGGCTCCTGCGCCACGTGCGGGTGCCGAGCGCCGGCCAGGTACTACCTCGTCGGCTGGCGGTGCGCTGAGCACGGCCCGCCGGCAGTCCCAGTCCCGGACCCGAACCGCACTGCCGCGGCGCTGCTCGCGTCCCGAACGTCGACGTCCTACACGGACGCGATCAAGGCAGAGCAGGAGCGCCGGCAGCGGATCCGCGAGCAGTCCCGGGCCCGCTGACCAGACCGACCCAGACGACGCGGGAGAGGAGGTGACCCCGATGGCAGAACAGACCACGAAGCAGCTCGAGCGCTGCGACTCCTGCGGCGGCCAGATCGACCCCTACACGGGCGAGTGCCGCTGCAGCTGACCACGACCACACGATGAACGGAGACCCGAACCGTGCCCTGGGTTCGCACCGGCGACGCCGCCGCCACCTACCCCGCCCTCATGCAGGTCGCGGCCGATCCTTCCGCTGACGAGCGGACGGTCAACGAGGTGGCCGGCTGGCTCTGGCGCTGCGCGAGCCTGTCGGGGGCGCACATGACGGACTACGTCGTCGACTACGGCACCGCGAGCATGCTCGGCGGTACCCGAACCGGCGATCTCATCCGCCTGTGCGTCGGCGCCGGTCTGATGACCGAGATGACGACGGCGAAGGGTCACCGGGCGTTCCTGATCGTGCAGGACGAGGAGTTCATCCACATCCGGCTGCGCGAAGAGATCGAGTGGGAACGCCAGCAGCGCAACGACACCAGGAACCCCGCACTCACCGTGCCGGTGCGGCGCCGAGACGGCGACAACTGCCGGTGGTGCGGGGTCCTGGTCCAGTGGCGCGGCAAGAAGACGAACCGCACAGGGACCATCGACCACCTCAAGCCGGGTGAGGCCGCCACCGTCGACACGTTCGTCGTGGCCTGCATGGGCTGCAACGGCGGCCGCGGCGGCAACCTCGAGCTGTGGGACGACAACCACGACCTGCGCCCGACGCCGCCACACCCCAACTACGGCAAGTGGACAGCCAAGTTCCTCACCGACAACGGTCACCCGACCGAGGCGAACGTCCGGAGCGACGACGCAGCGCCGCACCAGGCCGCAGCGGACCCCGCACCCCACCAGGGTGTGCGACCCGCAGCGCCAGTGCCGGCAGCACGTCCGGCGCCCACCACGCCGAAGTCGGCCCCGAACTCCACACCGAGGGTCGACGGAACTAGTAACGCCGGGACGGGTCGGGAGTCTCTCGGCTCGGGTAACAACCCACCCACGCACGAGCACTCCACGACCTCACGCACGGCTCACAGCCCAACCCAGCCCCAGGACACCCAGCCCCGGACCCGACGTCGTCGTGGCCGCCGTGGAGGTCGTCCTCGCCACCAGGGAGGAACCGATGACTGACCCCACGACCACCGAGCCCACCTGCGTCGACTGCGGCCGAACCCTGACCGGCACGGCGCTCGCTGCCTGTGAGCGGTGCATCGAGCGTGGCCGACGCCTGGTCCTCGACGTCCTCGACGACATGGCCAGGTTCTCGCACACCATGCTCGAGGTGATCGGCCTGCGAGGCATCCGCTACGACGTCTCCGCCGTGCGCTCCTCCGACGACGACTCCCGCCTGCCGTTCGGCATGGACCGCTTCACCGACGACCCCGAGAACCCCGCCGGCGAGCTCGCGGGCGCACGCACCCCGCAGGCCGCCACCGACATCCTCCTCGACTGGGCCCAGACCTGGATCGCCACCCGTGGCGACGTCGTCGCCCACCCGACCCTCACCTACCTCGCCGATGTCACCCCCTGGGCCATCCAGAACCAGGACGCCTCCCGCTGGCCCGAGTACGCCCAGGCCGCCCGTGCCGTCCGCTCCACCGTCCGGCGCATCCTCGGCATCACCCCCGTCCGCGAGAACACCCCCTGCCCCTCCTGCGGCGGCCGCCTCGTCCGCGAATGGCAGCCCCGCGCCACCCTCGACACCCCGAAGCGCGAGTCATCCCACGTGCGCCGCCGCATCGGCATCAAGTACGAGGGCCTCGACGACACCGTCCGCTGCACCCGCTGCCACCACTCCTGGCCCTCCGCCGGCCACGTCCACACCGCAGCGCTCGCTGCGCTCGAGGTGGCGGCCGCAGCCCGGCCGGAGGCGATCGTGACACTGGGCCAGGCGTCGAAGCTGTACGCGAAGCGCGTGCCGTCACCCACCATGCGTAGTTGGATCCTGCGCGGTGTGCTGGTGCCCGTGGTCGAGGACTCGATGCGTCACGGACCGTGGCGTCCTGGTGACGTCGACACGACCACGCTGCGGTTCGTGCTCGCCGACGTCGAAGCGCTCGTCCTGCGGCGCGAGCAGCTCCTCGCCGAGGCCGCCGAGCGCAAGGCACTGGCCGAGGCCGAGGCTGCCGAGCAGGATGACGAAGCCGAAGCGCGGCATGTCTCGCGCGAACGAATCACATCCGTGTAGTCTTCGAGGTGCAACGTGTTCCGGGTTCTCGCACGCCCTGGACCGAATGGGAGCCCCCGACTCGGTAGACCGAGGCACGGGGGCTTCGTCGTACCCGGGGAGGACTCACCCCCTACCGACCCGGGGAGGTACGTGTGGCCGGTCGTCGGTGTGCGGGGAGGGTCGAGCGCGATGGCCGCGCTGTTGCGTGCCCGAGGATCTTGATGGGCACTGCGCGGTACTGCCCGGAGCATGCGCGGCAGTACGAGGCCGGCCGAGGCACACGGCAGGCACGGGGGTACGACGCGGCCCATGACCGACTTCGTGAGCGATGGCAGCGACGCATCGATGCGGGCGAGACGGTGCTGTGTGCCACGTGCTCCGTCATCCTGGGTGGCCGCGCTTGGCAGCTTGGCCATGATCACGAGCGCGGCGGATACCTCGGGCCGCAGTGCGTTCCATGCAACGCCAGCGATGGAGGTCGTCGAGGCGCGGCAGCTGCGGTTCACGCGCGCCGCGAACGATGACGAGCGACGTCGATCCGAGGTCGACGATGAACCCCAGGGGGGTACCCCTCGCCGCCGGTGTCCAGGCCCGCCGGGGAGGGCTGAAAAACCTGCGGAGGGTTCAAACATTTCCGCGTTTGCGCTGGTCAAACGTGGTTTGTGGGGCGCGATGCCTCACATCAACGGCGCGATGCCGCAGACCACAAGGGGTGATCGGCATGGTCTCTGGGGGTGCTCGAAACCGTTCTGGCCCGGCGGTGAACCCGGGTTCGGGGAGGTCGGATCGGCGGGGACTGCAGTTCTTGGTGCTTCCCGCCGAGGGGTATGCCGGGCCGGCGCCGTCGTCGGAGCGCCACCTTCCGCCGCGGATGCAGCGCACGACGATCACGGTCATCGACGGGAAGCGTGTCCGCGAGTCCGACAAGGCCGCTACCGAGCGGTTCCGCCGCCGGGAGAAGGCGATCTGGGACGAGGTCTGGACGACGCCGCAGGCTGCGGCGTGGGCGAAGCCGCGGTGGCAGTGGCTGTGGCCCACGATCGCGGAGTTCTGCCGGCTGAAGGCCGTCGTGGATGCGGAGCCGGACGCGAACGCGGCGCTGGTCGCGCAGCTGCACCGGTACCGCGACCAGATCGGTCTGACGAAGGCCGGCATGCGTGAGCTCGGGTGGGACATCGCGGCCGACGAGCTCGCCGAGAAGCGCGAGGAGACGTCGAGCGCGCCCGCCGTGGAGGCGACGTCGTCGCGCTCGCGCATGAAGGTCGTCACTGGCAATGGCGGGCGATGAGCTCGCGATCGACTTCGACCCGCTGCACACCCTCGGGTTCCTCATCACGGACTGGATCGAGGCGCACTGCAAGGTCCCCGGGGGCGTGTACGAGGGCGAACCGCTGATCTTCAACGGCTGGCAGCTGTTCGCGACCGTGAACCACTACCGGATCCTTCCGAAGGCCGTCGTCGATCCACGTCGCCTGATCGCACCGTTCATGTACCGGCGCTCGGTCATCGTGGGGCCCCAGAAGTGCGGCAAGTCGCCTTGGGGTGCTGGCATGCTGCTGGCCGAGGGTGTCGGTCCGACGCTGTTCGCGGGCTGGGCTCGCGGCGGCGAGCGGTACCGGTGCGAGGACCACGGGTGCGGGTGCGGGTGGGAGTACGCCTACGAGCCCGGTGAGGCGATGGGTGTGCCGCGTCGCAAGTCGCTGCTGGGCCTGCTCGCGTTCGCGGAGTCGCAGACGAACAACGTGTACGAGCCGCTGCAGTCGATGATCCATTCGGGCCCGCTGGGTGAGTTCGTGCACGTGCGCGAGGGGTTCATCCGGCTGCCGAACCGCGGGAAGATCGTGCCCCTGTCGTCTGCGGCGAAGTCGAAGCTCGGCCAGCCGCTCACTGGCGGGCTCGGCGACGAGTCTGGGCTGTACACGGCGCAGAACCGGGTGCTGGACACGTGGCAGACCATGCGTCGCGGCATTGCGGCGATGCAGGGTCGCACGATCGAGCTGACCAACCCGTGGGATCCCATGGAGAACTCGGCGGCACAGCAGGCGTTCAGCTCGCGGCGGGCGGACATCTTCCGCTACTACCGCAAGCCGCCGGCGAACCTGGACTACAAGAAGGTCCGGGAGCGTCACAGGATCCACGTCCACGTGTACAAGGACTCGCCGTGGGTGGACCCGGCGACGATCGACGCGGAAGCGGCGGAGCTCGTTGAGACCGACCCGACCCAGGCGGAGCGGTTCTACGGCAACCGGCTGGTGCAGGGTCTTGGCTCGTACCTGACCGAGGGTCTGTGGGAGGGATCGCGGGCCAAGAGCAGGTCCACGGAGAACCGGATCTCGCTGGGGTTCGACGGGTCACGGTCGGGCGACTGGACGGCGCTCCGCGCCGAGACGGTCGACGGGTTCCGGTTCACACCGACCTATGGGCCCGACCACCGGCTGGCGTTCTGGAACCCGGACGAGTGGGAAGGGCGCATCCCGCGTGGTGAGGTCGTTGCCGCGGTCGCTGAGGTCTTCACGAGCTTCCAGGTCGAGCGGTTCTACATCGACCCGAGGCACTGGGAGACGCAGGCAGACACGTGGGCGTCGACCTACGGCGAGGACGTCGTGGTGACGTGGCCCACGAACCAGGTCAACCGCATGTTCGACGCCCTCGTGCGTTTCCTCGAGGACACGGCAGAGGGGCTGACGAGCCATGACGGTGACGAGACCGCGACGCTGCATGCTCTCGCAGCTCGCAAGGTCGCTAAGCCGGGTGACAAGTACATCCTCGGCAAGCCGTCAGAGCACCAGAAGATCGACATACTCATGGCCGACGTCCTGGCGCACGAGGCGGCAGCAGACGCCCGGGCAGAGGGCTGGGCGTCGAACGACAACAGCATCTTGAGCTTCGGCGGCGCCGGGGCCGGCCACCGGCAGAGGGGAGTTGACCGTGCCCTCAGTCGGAGAGTCTCTCGGCGGTGACGAGCTCGCGATGTTCAAGCGGCTGCGGTTCCACCTGGACCGCAAGCGGGCGCGGCACGCCGAGCTCGACCGCACCTACCGCGGGGTGCAGCTGGTCCGCATGCTCGGTCTGGCGATCCCGCAGGAGCTGCGCGGGTTCGAGTTCCCGCTGAACTGGAACCGCGTCACCGTCGACTCGATCGAGAACCGGCAGGACGTCAAGGCGTTCATGCGGCCGGGCACCGAGAAGGCCGACGCGGCGATGTGGGAGGGCTGGCAGGCCAACAACATGGACGCCGGTGCGTCCCTGGTGCACCGCGAGACCCTCGTGCAGGGGCACACCTTCGTGACGGTCTCGACGAACGCCGGCGACCGCGAGCACCCGCTGATCGTGCCGGAGTCGTCGCGGAACATGATCGCGAAGATCAACCCGTCGAACCGGAGGATCGAGGCCGCGCTGCGGCTGTACTCCGACCCGTGGCGGTCCTGGGCGCCGGACTACGCGACGCTGTACCTGCCCGACTCCACTACGTGGCTCGAGCGGGACGCAGGCCAGTGGAAGATCAAGGACCGTGACGACCATGGGCTCGGCCGGCCCCCGGTCGTGCAGTTCATCAACCGGCCCCGTCCGGACGACTTCCTTGGTGAGTCGGAGATGGCCGACGTCATGCCCCTGGTGGAGATGGCGACGCGCGTCACCGCGAACCTGCAGCTCGCCCAGGAGATCGTGGCCACCCCGAAGGTCATCCTCCGCGGCGCCAAGAAGTCCGACTTCCTAGGCATCGACGGGCAGCCCAAGGGCGAGTGGGACGCGTACATGGACGCGATCTGGGCCCTGGCGAGCAAGGAAGCTGCGGTCGACCAGGTCGACCCGGCGGACCTGAACAACTTCATCGTCGTGATCACGATGCTCGCCCAGCAGGCATCCGCGGTCACGGGCCTACCGATGCGGTACTTCGGGCAGAACCCTGCCAACCCGGCCGCGGAGGGTGCGATCCGCGCCGACGAGTCGCGCCTGGTCAAGAACGTCGAGCGCAAGAACCGCGACGCCGGCAACTCCTGGGGCGACGTCATGTCCCTGTACGAGCGGTTCCGCACCGGCACCTGGCTGCCGGGGGCTCGTGTCACGACCGAGTGGTACGACGCGGGCACGCCGACGTTCGCCCAGAAGGCCGACGCGATCCAGAAGATGGCCGGCGGCACGCCGGTCCTCTCCCGCGAGGGGGCCTGGGACGAGCTCGGCTGGGGCACCGAGCGCAAGGACCGGGAGCGTGGCTACTTCAAGCAGGAGGCCCTCGACATCTTCGGCTCCGAGAAAGACCCGGCAGCACCGCCGGTGCCGACCGGTGGCTGACGCCCCGATCGCCGCGGCGCTGTTCTACGACGCGCTCGTGGACGTGCGCCGGCAGGCAGAGCGGACGGCGCGACAGGCGTGGGCGGACATGGCTCCGGCGTACCTCAGCGAGTCGTGGACCCGCCTGCGGCCGCCGATCCTGGCCGCGCTCGTCGCCGCGCAGGTCGAGGCGGCGTCGATGGGTGCGACCTACGGTGCGTTTGCGCTCGCGGAGCAGGGCATGTGGCAGGCGCCGGATGGGTTCGTCAACCCGCAGGCGTTCGGCGGGTGGTCGTCGTCAGGCGCGAAGCTCGGCGGGACTCTCGACACGGCGCTCGTCGCGACCAAGGAGGCGATCGGCGGCGGAGCTGGCACGGTGCAGGCGCTCGCTCACGGCTGGGAGACGCTCTCGGGGATCGTCCGCATGCAAGTCAGCGACGCAGGCCGCGTCGCCGCCGGCATCGACGTCGCCGCCCGGCCCGGGGTCGGGTACGTGCGGATGCTGAACCCGCCGTCCTGCCCCAAGTGCGTGGTCCTCGCGGGCAAGTTCTACCGGTGGAACGCCGGGTTCCGTCGCCACCCGCGGTGCGACTGCGTCCACGTGACATCCACCGCAGGGTCGACCGAGGCGGCCCACCGTGAAGGGCTCGTCGACGACCCCTACGAGTACTTCCACAGCCTCGACCAGAACGCACAGGACCGCGCCTTCGGAGCAGCGAACGCCCAGGCGATCCGCGACGGCGGCGACATCTACCAGGTCGTCAACTCCGCCCGCGGGCGCAAGGGAGCCTTCACCACCGAGGGAACAGGCCGCCGCGGGTACGCGTCCAGCATCCTCAAGGCGCGACAGCGCCGCATGACCCCAGAGACGATCTACCGCCTCCACGGCGACGACCGCGCAGGGGCGCTCGCAGACCTGCGGGCACAGGGGTACATCCTCCCTGGCGGCCAGGTCTCCGGAGGGTCACTGCGCGGCCGCGTCGAGGGCCACGGTCAGATGGGCCGCGGCGGCACCCGCAAGGCCGCCAGCGAGGCGCTCGCGGCCGCCCGCCGCACCGGCGTCCGCGACCCGTCCAACCGGTACACGATGACGGCCGCCGAGCGGCGTGTGTACGACGCCAAGCAGAAGTACCTCGCGGTGCTCGACGGGCACAACCCGCAGACGTCCCCGGGCTTCTCGAACACGCCTGACCCGACGGGCCTGCTGCGCGGGTACGGCCGCTCGAGCGCCGACGGCACCCGCGGCCGCCCGGTGACCCCGCTGATGGCAGCCCAGTACGAGGCCGCCTACCGACGTCTGCTCGCCTCCGGCGGGCAGACCCACTAGAGCTCCCGTCCGCGCGACGCGGCCGGGTTCCCCCCGAGCGATTCGGAGACATCACCATGCCCGCACCCATCTCCCGGCGCCTGCCGATCCTGCGCACGCCCGGGACCCCCGCCCGCTTCGAGCGGCTCCGGTTCGTCGTCGACCCCGCAGGGGCCGAGGGCACACCGGGCGCGCCCTCCCCCGGAGCCGACCCCGCGGCGGGCGACCCGCCGGCCGGGCCAGAGGCCAAGGAGGACGAGCCCCTCGGCGAGGGCGGGAAGAAGGCGCTCGCGGCTGAGCGTGCGGCTCGCACGCAGGCGGAGAAGGACCTCGCGGACCTGCGCAAGCAGATCGACGACTCCAAGAAGACGGCCGAGCAGAAGGCCGCCGACGACCTCGCTGCTGCCCAGAAGGCAGCCACCGACAGTGCCGCGAAGGCGCTGCGGTATGAGGTCGCCGCGGCCAAGGGTCTCGACCTGAAGCTCGCGTCGCGCCTGACGGGCGCCACGCAGGCCGAGCTCGAGGCCGACGCGGACCAGCTCAAGGCGCTGATCGGCGAGCAGAAGCCTTCCGCGCCGAAGCCGGACCCGTCCGCGGGTTCCGGCGGTGATGTCAAGCCCAAGACCCTGTCCGACGCGATCAGCGCGCACTACGCGTCCAGCTGATCCGGCCCCTGAAGGAGGGGAACCCTCATGGCCATCACTCTCGCTGAGGCGAAGAACAACGCCCAGACCGACTACGACCCGCAGGTGATCGACGAGTTCCGCAAGGAGTCGGGGATCCTCGACACGCTGGTCTTCGACGACGCCGTCAACCCGTCCGGCGGTGGAAACACGCTCGACTACGGCTACCGCCGTCTGACGACCCAGGCGACCGCGTCCTCGCGTGCGATCAACACCGAGTACACGTCCCAGAACGTCACCACGACGAAGGTCACCACGACGCTCGCGATCATGGGCGGGGCGTTCGACGTCGACCGCGTGACCGCGAAGGTCGGTCCGGCGGCGTCCGGCGCGGTCGCGCTGAACATGCAGCAGAAGATCAAGGCGACCGTCACCGACTTCCAGGACGAGCTGATCAACGGCGACATCGCCGTCGACGCCAACGGCTTCGACGGCCTGGACAAGCTGCTGACCGGCACGTCGACGGAGTTCCGCGCCACCTCGGTGACCGACTGGTCCAACCTGGACACCAGCGCTGGCACCGCCCACCAGGCGATCGACGCCCTGGACGAGTTCCTCTCGCTGCTCGACGGCTCCCCGACGGTGCTCGTCGGCAACCAGAAGGCGCTGGCCCGGGTCCGCGCGATCGTGCGGCGCACGTCGATGTACGTGCGCGAGCCGATCCAGGACCTCGTGGGCCAGAACGGCCGGCCGATCAGCCGCGAGATGTACGGCGGCCTGCTGCTCATCGACGCCGGTGACAAGCCCGGCGCGTCGACCCCGATCATCCCGATCGAGTCGCGCACGATCGGCACCGCGCAGACGAACCTGACCGACCTGTACGCCTACCGCGTCGGCCTGGACGGGTTCCACGGCATCACGACCGCGGACGGACAGCTCGTGCAGTCCTGGCTGCCGGACTTCACCACCTCGAAGGCCGTGAAGACCGGAGAGGTCGAGCTGGTCGCCGGCGTCGCTCTGAAGGCGACGAAGGCCGCCGCGGTCTTCCGGAACATCAAGGTTGCCCCCTGATGTGGGCCCAGACGTCCACTGGCGGCCAGGTGCGCCTGGCCGCCGTGGACGCCTTCGAGATTACGTCGACGACCGGGATCGACTGGTACGTCGACGCGATCACTCCCGGCGGGGCAGTTCGTCTCGCCAGCTCGTATACGACGCAGGCAGCCGCGACGGCTGCCGTGCAGGCCTTCATCGGAGGGAACTGAGATGGCCAAGAAGCAGATCACGGCGCCGGTGGAGGGCTTCACCGGCGTCGTCGTGTTTGTGCCCTTCTTCGAGGGCAAGGGCGAGACCGACGACCCGCGCGCCCTGGCGTACTTCCAGCGCCACGGCTACCGCATCGAGGAGCCCGACGGCGAGGCCGAAGCCCCCGCGCCGCCCTATCCGGACGGAGACCCCGGCGGCGACTGGACCGTCGAGCAGCTGCGCAAGTGGTCCAAGGACCACTCGGTGGTGCTCGCCGACGCCAAGACGAAGGACGCGATCCTCGAGGTGATCGCGGCCGCCCAGAGCGCCCAGTGATGGAAGGGAGGGAGCGGCCGTGACCTTCGCAGTCCCCCAAGACGTCGCAGCCGAGCTCGGCCGCCCCCTCCCAACCAAGGCGGAGGAGCTCGCCCAGTGGGGTCGATGGCTCCAGCGCGCCGAGAACCAGATCCGCGCGAGGATCCCCGACCTCGACAGCAAGGTCGCCGACGACCCAGACCTGAGGAACCGGGTCATCGACGTCGAGTCCGCTGCGGTGGCCCGCAAGGCCTTGAACCCCGAGGGGCTGCGGCAGACGACCAAGTCGGTGGACGACGGCTCGGTAACGAAGATCGTCGACTCATCCCGCTCGATCGGAGAAGTCGAGATCACCGAGTCGGAGTGGGCGCTGCTGACCGTGAACACGGCGGGTGCTTTCTCGATCCGCACGGCCACATCCACGCCCCCGCAGCCGTACTACAACGACCACTGGCCGGCGCGGCCTCGGGCCGTGGACTGGTGGTGACCATGCTCGGCGACGACCTCCTCGAGGTGCTCCCCGAGCTGCGCGCCGAGGCCGAGTCCCAGATGCGCGACCTCCTGCACATCACGCGCGTCGGCGCAGCGACGACGAACCCCGAGACCGGAGTCGTCACACACCCCGACATCGACGTGTACGGCACCGCTGAGCAGTCCGCAGTCGGGAAGGTGCAGACCTACGAGGCGCAGGAGGCGCGCCCCGAGGCGGGCACGTCGGTGCGCACCGTGCAGCGGTATGCCGTGCACATCCCGGTCGGGTCGTGCGACCCGCGCGTGGGCGACGTCGTCACCGTCGTGACGGCGGCCGCCGACCCGCAGCTGGCCGGCCGTCGGTACCGCGTGGTCGCGCTGCTGCACAAGTCGCTCGCCACCGCGCAGCGGCTCGGCGTCGAGGAGGCGTGATGTCGTTCGAGATCGACACCTCCGACCTGCGGCGCCTCTCTGCCGACCTCGGCCAGGTGCCCGCGCGGGCGGCACGCGACGTCGAGACCGTCCTCGCGCACGGCGCCGTGAACCTCAAGCGGAGCATGCAGGCCGCGTTCGCCCGCTCCCCCCACTTCAAGGCCGTCGCCCGCGACGTGTCCTACGACCGGCGCGGCTTCGCCTCAGAGATCGCTTTCGAGGTCGGGCCCACGATGCACGGCGCTGGCGCGCTCGGCCACATCGCAGTCGACGGCGGCGCGAACGGCGGCGGCGGGTCGGTGGACATCGACGAGTTGCTGCCGCCCGAGGCGGCCGCCGTCGAGCGGTTCGTCGGCGAGATCCTCGGAGGGCTGCTGTGACCACGCTGCAGCACGTCCACGCGGCGCTGCGCGCGCTCGCCCCGGTCGGCTGGACCATCTACGACGACGAGGCCCCCGGCAGCGCCGTCGCGCCGTGGGTCGTCGTCGGCCTGCAGGTGCCCGAGTCGATCCTCGCCGAGACGGGGTCGCACGGCGGCACCGCGCGCTGGTGGGTGACCGTCAGCGCAGAGACCGCAGGCCAGGCCCGCGTCATCGCCGACGCCTGCGACAAGGCGTGGTCCGGCGCCGGCGTGCGGGTGCCCGGCTTCACGCTCGGCGCGCTCCGCCCTGGGCCGCCCTCGGGTCCCTACCCGGCCGGCCTCACCGCGCTCGACACGAACCTGCGGTTCCAGGTCGTGCGCATGCCGTTCGACCTGACCCTCTCCCGGACGGAGTAGCGCTGTGCCTGAGCCCCGATGGGTGCGCGTGCGCGACCGGCAGACCAGACACGAGTTCGACGTGCACGAGGACTCGATCCTCCTGCGGCGCGGCGCCGTCGAGCTGGTCAAGCCGAAGCAGTACCCGCCCGCCCGGCTTCGTCGCCCGACGAAGCACCACCTGAACCTCGCCGCCCCTGCGCGGCAGGACGTCGCAGCGTCCGCTGGCGACGACACCCCCGAGAAGGAGTGACCCATGACCGGGAGCAACATCCCCTCGACGCCGGCGGACGGCAAGATCAAGACCGTCCTCGTGCCCGCCATCGCCAACACCGGAGGCCCCACCGTGGCCGAGGCCACCGCGACCTCCGCGGTCGACATCTCGTGCTACCTCACCCCGGGCGGGTTCGCCTTCAAGATCGACCAGGCGACGATCACCGACGAGCGCGAGTGCGACACGATCACGCGCAACGCCCCGGGCCGCAAGACGCCAACGCTGGAGATCACCGGCATCGACAACACGAACTCCAACGACGGTGCGACGCCGACGCCCGCAGACCTCCCGAACGACCTCGCCGAGGCCCTCACGGAGGGCTCGAAGTGGTACGCGATCCGCCGCCGCGGCGTCCCCTACGGCCAGGCGCTCGCGGCCGGCGACGTCGTCACCGTCATCGGCTTCACCGTCGGGGTGAAGTCCGAGGTCTCCGCCGAGGCCAACTCGGTCCTCCGCTCCACCTGGGCGACGTTCGTCGACGCCCTCGAGGTCGACGTCGCGATCACGGCGTCTGCCTGACCTGACCCCCTGCCCCGTGGCACCGGCTCGCCGCGGGGCAGGGCACGACCCCGAGCCGGAACCCTGAGCCGGGAGAAGAACATGGTGAGCACGAATCGGCCCGAGGTGGCCGTCGACCTCTGGACTGACGCCAACCTGCACGCGCAGTGGCAGCAGGCGTCCAGCGACCTCGAGCAGCTGGTGCGCGAGAACGCGGCCGACCACCGCGAGACTGGTGAGGCGGCCGCTGTCGTCGACGCCCGCGCACACGTCCGCGACCTCGAGGCCCAGGCCCTCGGCTCGCTGCTCGTCTTCACGATCCGTGCCCTGCCGCGCAAGCGGCTCACGGAGCTCGAGGAGGAGCACCCGCCACGCGAGGGCAACAAGAACGACGAGTTCACCGGCGTGAACCTCTCCACGTTCATCGACGCCGTCCTCTCCGAGCCGGGCGCCATCGTCTCCGTGACCCACAAGACCAACGGCGAGGCCGAGCCGTTCGACGGGCCGGCCGAGTGGATGGCGCTCGCGGACGAGATGTCCAACGGGCAGTGGGAGGCGTTCGTGACGCCGGTCCTCACGGTCAACCGGGGCACGGTGTCGCCGGGTTTCAACCGAGCCGCCTGGCAGACGACCCGGAGCTGAGGCGGCGCATCGAGCTCGCGGAGCGGCTGCGGATCGCTCCGCGGCGGCTCGACGGCTGGGAGCCGACCACGACCTACGAGCACGACGCCGACGGTCGCGTCATCGCGTCACGGCCCGAGCCGGAGTGGGACGAGACCGAGGTCGCCTGGATGCTCGCGCTGCAGGCGTGGCGCGATGAGCACCTCTGCCCGTTGTGCGGTGGGCCCAAGGAGGTCTGCCAGGCGCCCTACGGCACCTACGTCTACGGCGCCGAGACCCCGACGCGGTGCATGGTCACCGACGCGCTCGACACGTCCCGCAAAGAGTACCGAGACGCGCCGAACCCCGGAGCGCTGCTGCACCGCCCGAAGGTCGCCGTCTGGGGTGCCTCGCTCGACTAGTTCGCGAGATCTGCGCTGCCGTGCCACTTCTTGTCGGTGGCGCTGTAGTCGATCGTGCACGTCCAGTCCGTGCGGATGAGGGCGCCGAACGAGTTCTCGGCGTCGACAGATCCGCTGATCGAGTACGTACCTGCGCTGCCCGTCGAGCTCCCATCGACGAAGTGCGCTGTCGCTGGCGCCTTGAGCTGATCCTTCACCCAGCCCTCGCAGACCGTGCGGGCTTCCGTGACTGTCGGGGTCCAGTCCGACCCGCTGCCGCCCATAGACAAGACCGCAGTGCAGGCGGCCGGTACTCCGATCACGACGATGGCAACGACGAGGCACCCCAGCCCCAGCCTCTTCCCGTTGGACTTCGGTGTGCTCTCCGGCGCCGTCTCAGACATGCCCCGATCTTCCCGTTCCAGTCCGACTCGCAGCGAGATCATCGGGGGTGAAAGATGGCCGACCGCTCCGTGCGACTCGTCCTGTCCGTCGTCACGCAGGGCCTGGTCACCGGCCTGCGCAACGCCCAGCAGGCGACGACGAACTTCACGTCGAACCTCGAGCGCGGCATCTCGAACAACTCCGCCACGATCAACGGCCTGTCGGCCGGGCTCGCTCTCGTCGGGACCGCTGCCGTCAGCGCGGTCGGTCTCGCAGTGAAGAGATTCGCTGACTTCGACAAGGCCATGTCGTCTGTGCAGGCGGCCACCGGCGAGACCTCGGCGAACATGGACAAGCTGCGGCAGGCGGCCCTCGACGCTGGCGCCAAGACGGTCTACTCGGCCACGGAGGCCGCTGCGGGCATCGAGGAGCTCGGCAAGGCGGGCCTGTCGACGTCCGACATCCTCGGCGGCGCCCTGACCGGCGCCCTGAACCTGGCCGCGTCGGACGGCATGGCCGTCGCCGACGCTGCCGAGCTCACGGCTACGGCCCTCACGCAGTTCGGCCTCTCCGGCGAGAAGGCCAGCCACATTGCCGACCTGCTCGCGGCGGGCGCAGGTAAGGCACAGGGCTCGGCGGGCGACCTCGGGCAGGCGCTCAACCAGTCCGGCCTGATCGCGCACCAGTTCGGCCTCTCGGTCGATGACACGGTCGGTGCGCTCGCGCTGTTCGCGAAGAACGGCCTGATCGGCTCGGACGCCGGCACGTCGTTCAAGACGATGCTCGTCGCCCTCGCGAACCCCTCGAAGCAGGCTCAGGGCGCGATGGACGACCTCGGCATCTCGGCCTACGACGCGGGCGGCAAGTTCGTCGGCGTCGCCGCCCTCGCCGACCAGCTGCAGACCAAGCTGGGTGGCCTGACCGAGCAGCAGCGCCAGCAGACCCTGGCGACGATCTTCGGCACGGACGCCCTTCGCGCTGCGTCGGTCCTCTACTCCGAGGGCGCCCAGGGCGTCGCCGACATGACCAACGCCGTCAACGCCAACGGTTTCGCCGCCCAGCAGGCCGCCACCCGCCTCGACAACCTCGCAGGCGACTGGGAGAACTTCACCGGGGCCCTGGACACTGCGCTGATCGGCGCCGGCGAGGGCGCGAACGGTCCCCTGCGCAACCTGGTCGAGAAGGCCACCGACGTCGTCAATGCCTTCTCGGGCCTGCCCGCCCCGATCCAGCAGGCGTCCGCGCTGCTCGTCGGCGGCGGCGGCCTCGCACTGCTCGGCATCGCCGGCATGGGCAAGCTCGCGACTTCCGTCGTCGAGGTGATCGGCCAAGTGCGCTCGCTGGGCAACGCGTCCAAGGTGGCCAAGATCGCCGTCGGAGGCATCGGTTCGGCGCTCGCCGTCGGCACGCTTGCGCTAACCGCGTGGGCGGACAACGTGGCCGAGGCTAAGGGCCGCGTCGACTCGCTCAAGGGGACGCTGGACGACCTCGGCAACACGACCGACGACACCGTCCGCACGCTCAACGACACGCTCTCGCAGGGCAACCAGGTGAACCTGTGGGAGAAGATCTTCGGCGCGCCCAAGGAGAACGACACCCGGTCCGCGTTCGAGCTCGCGGATCAGCTCAAGATCAAGCACGAGGACATCACTCGGGCGATCCTCGGCGAGGCCGATGCGCAGGATCGCGTCAACAAGGCCCTGGCCGGGGCGCAGGACAACCGGTCGGTCTGGGACACGAACACCCTTGATGCGGCCTCGACGCTGTCGAAGATCATCGACGAGCAGTCGGCGGCACTGGCCAAGTCCACGACGGAGGCGCAGCGCAAGGCTGCAGCCGACGAGGCTGCCGGCGTCGCGCAGACGGACCTCGTCGCGGCCGCCAAGGCGACGAACGACGCGATCGAGGAGCAGAACCAGGCGCTGCAGGACAACTGGGAAGCGCAGATGAAGGCGTCCCAGGGTGCGCTGTCCGCGCGCGACGCGCAGCGCCAGTATCAGCAGGCCACGGACGACGCGAAGAAGACCCTCGAGGAGTCCGCTGGCGTCACCGACAAGATGTACGACAAGCAGGGCAACCTGACCAAGCGCGGGCAGGAGCTCGTCGCCGCCTACGTGCAGACGGGCAAGGCGCTCGACATCACCACCGAGGCAGGCCGCAAGAACCAGGCCGCGCTGGACGACATCGCCTCGACCGGACTCGACGTCGTCGACTCGATGCGCCAGAACGGGGCGTCGCAGGAGGACCTGCAGAAGTCGATGGCGACGACCCGGCAGGCGTACATCGACGCCGCGACGTCGATGGGCATGAGCAAGGAGGCGGCGGAGAAGCTCGCCGACCAGCTCGGGCTGATCCCGACCAACACCACGGCCAACGTCGAGGTGAAGGACAACGTCGACACCGAGGTCACCCGGATCACCAAGGCTCTCCAGTCGATCCCGAAGTCGACCACGACCACGGTCTACGCGAACACCTCGGCCGCCTACGGCGCGATCTCGCAGCTGAATGCGGCGCTGCGCGCCGCCGGGTCGGGGCAGCATGTCGCCGTCGGCGGTGGTGGGTCCGGTGGCTTGACGTTCGCAGACGGCGGGTACACGGGCCCGGGTGGGAAGTACCAGCCCGCCGGCGTAGTCCACCGCGGCGAGTACGTCTTTACCGCCGAGGCGACGAACCGCATCGGCGTCGGCGCGCTCAACCAGCTCAACTACGGCCAGTTCCCCGGCTACGCCGGTGGCGGGCTCGTGGGCGGGCCCGCTGGGACCGGGCCGGCATCGGTGAGCCGGAGCCTGACCGTGGTGAACCAGGGCCCGCGTCTGGACCCGGTCACGCTGCGCCACTACGACCACATGGCCGAACTGCTGGAGGTGCCGTAGTGACGTTCTTCGTCCTGGCCTCGGTCCGCCAGAGGACTGAACCACCGCACCGGGTGGGCGGCGACCGGCGGCTGTTCTGGGTGGAGTCGTGGGATCGGTCGCGCACCATCGTGGTGGGTGCGGCCGACCACGACGGCCCCTGGCAACTGCAGATCGGGTCGACGGGCCTGGGCGTGGCCCCTGTGCTCGTTGTGACGGAGGGATCGCCTGGCGTTCCGGGGTCAGCGATCGCCGACGTCATGACGCTCGAGCGGCCCGTGGCCATGCCGCTGTTGCTCTCCGGGGACACGGACGGCAGCGCCTTGCAGGCGATGCGGGACCTGACCGACCCGACGCAGGGCATGACCAGGGACGGGAACTTCCGCCTGGTCTGCTCGGTGGACGGTGCCGGCGCGCGGCACCTCGAGCTCGGCTATCGCGGCGGCCTCGAGGGCAATGGCAGCGACACGGTCACGACAGCTAGCAGGGTCGTTCTCGACCTTGTCGCGCCGCTGCCGTTCGCGCAGGACCGCAACGAGTCGAGCCAGGACTTCTCGCTGGCCGACTCCGTGACGCCGTTCCTCGGCGGCAACTGGGGTTCGATCGGCCTGTCGACGTCGCACCTCCTGTCCTCCGGTGGGCCGATCGAGCTGTTCTCGGCGGTGCCCGTCTGGCCGACCTTCACCATCACGGGCCCGGTCTCGTCGGCGCACATCACCTCGGACACCGGCATGGACGTACAGGTGACGTCCGCAATCGCGGACGGCCAGGTGCTCACGATCGTGACCGACCCACGTCGCCGCTCGATCCGACTGGGCGACGCTCCGGCGGCTGGCATGCTCGCGCGTGGGTCACGCTTCGTGCCGTTCGCGCTCGGCACGTCGATCCTCACGGTGGACGCACCAGGTGCGACCCAGGCGTCCAAGCTGCGGCTGTCATGGCGAGGTCTGCATCGGAGCCTGTGGTGACCGCCTGGACGGTGTGGCCCCGCGACCCGGACCTTGTGCGCCGCGGAGATCCGCTGACCTGGTGGTCACAGCTGGTGCACGTGAAGCGGTACAACCAGCCGAACACGTGGACGCTCACCGGACCCTCGTCACAGCTCATCGGGCTGGCCCCGGGCTGCGGGGTGATCCTGGACCGCGACGGCGTCCAGGTCGACTCGGGCAACGTGCGCGAGATCTGGCGCACCCGCACCGCGGACCCGGACACCGGACGCCTGACAGACACGACCACGCTCGCGTTCACCTCGGACAAGGACGTGCTCTGGTCGCGCCTGTGCTGGCCCGACCCGGCGCACGACCTCGGGGCGACGCCGTCAAGTTTCGCGGTCTCGCACGACGTGCGCACTGGCCCGCGCGAGACGGTGCTGCTCGGCTACATAGCGGCCAACCTCGGCCCGACGGCGTCGATCTCCCGCCGCAGGCTGGCCTCGCTGGTCGTGCCGTCCTCGAACGGCCGCGGTGGCACCGTGACGGCGCAGGCCCGCATGGACGTGCTCGGAGACCTCGTCGCCACCCTTGCCGAGGCGGCCGGCCTGATCCTCGATGTGCAGCACGACGAGTCCTCCGGCGCCCCCCGCCTGGCACTGTCCGTCACGACGGCGCCGGACGTCTCCGGCACGGTCGTCTTCGGGCCGCCGGAGGTCGCCCGCGCGACCGCGCCGATAGTCGGCCTCGAGTACCGGCTCACCGCCCCCGACCTCACCGACGCCGTGATGTTCGCGGCCGGCGACGAGGAAGCCCGCGTCGGCGCACGGTTCTCCGACGAGGCCGCCGTCACGCTGTGGGCTCGTCGCCGCGAGGCTCTGATCGACCAGCGGCAGACCAACGACGCCACCGCGCTCGCCGCAGCTGGGGCCGACTCGCTCGCCCAAGGGTCCTCCCCCGTGGCGCTCGCGTTCACGGTGGCGGACAGCCACGACGTCGTCCTAGGCCGTGACTACGACGTCGGCTCGCTGGTCGGATTCGAGACCCCCGAGCTGCCCGATGCCTGGGTGCTCGATAACCGGGTCCGCGAGGTCACGACGACCGTCGAGGCCGGCGGAACCGAGCGTCACGACGTCGTCGTGGGCACCCCGGGCGCGACCGCCCGAGACACCCGTCAAGCGCGCCTCCTGGCGCGCGTTCTGCCGCGCCTGGCGGCGCTGGAAAGGAGCCTGTGATGGCCGAGGTTCAGGAGTCCGGGCCCCTGGTCGGACAGCCGATGAGGGACACCGACTGGCGCGACATCTTCGGAGGCGAAGCCTCGATCGTCGAGGACACCGACGGGACGGCGTTCAACCTCACACTCCCGTCCGCGTCCGACATCGTCGAGGTCGGGTCGCAGACCGTTCGCTCGATTGCCGTCGTCGGCGGTTTCCGGCTGGCGATCGCCGCCGGTTCTACGCAGTCGATCACGGTCCCCGCGTCCACGAACCCAACGATCGGACGGACGGACATCATCGCCGTGCGCCTGGACCCCGGCGCGTACACCACAGCGCCGGGCCCATGCCGCCTCATCGTCGTCTCCGGAGTCGAGGGCTCGAGCGCACTGCCCACGCTCGACGAGGGCCCGCCCGGAATCGAGCTGCTGCCCTTGTGGGCAGTCACCCGCAAGCAGGGCCAGGCGCTGAACGTCGCCTCCGTCGTGGACCTGCGCACTCGCTCCGGCCCCACGATCCATGTACCCGCCGGGCGGGCCCTGCCCACCGATGTGCCCCTGGGGACTACCGCGTGGCGCGGCGGCATCGAGTACCTGCGCACCATGAACGGCGCCTCGCCCGCCTGGGTGGCCTCAGCCAAGGACTATGTCGACACTGCCATCGACGCGGCCGTCGCCTCCGGGCCGCGTCCCTGGTACCGGCGCTCGCGGCAGTCCGGGTCGCAGGACCTCATCTCCGGTACCCAGTACGTCAACAGCGCCAACGCCTCTGGCTCGTCGCAGGCGCCCGTGGACTACACCGCCCACATTGGCTACGAGGCTGACACGAGGTCCGCCGTCGGCGACCGGCTGGTCCTCAAGACCAGCGGGGTCTACACGCTCTCGTTCCGCCTGGCCGTCGCCACCAGCACCGACGGCGGGTCCTGCTACGGCTACCTCATCCTTGACACCGGAGAGGTCGTCGCCGAAACGCGCGACACGGCCAGCTCGAGCGTCTCCGTAGGCGGGATTGCCCAGACGACGCGCTACTTCCCCGCCGGGACCAAGTTCCGAGGGCGCATCGACTCCAACTCCAAGGGCGCCATCGCTCTGTGGGAGCTGCGTGCCGAGAAGATCGCGAACTGATGGCGGACGAGTCGACCGAGTCGATCCATGTCCTCATCGTGCGCGTCGACGGCAAGCTCGACGCCTACGCGGCCGGTCAGACCGCCCGCATCGACGGCCTCGCTGCGACGGTCCACGAGCACACCATGACCTTGGCCGAGCACGGCCGGCAGTTGGGTGAGCACGCGCAGGCCATCGCGACCGCGGCGGCAACCGCTCCGCCGCCCGCGCACCGCACCAGCGGCTGGACGGTCGCCTCCGTGATCATCGCTGGCGTCGTCGCGCTTGGCTCGACGCTCGGCCTGATCATCACGCTCATCCAGATCATCCCGCACGTCACCCCCTGACAACCCCTGTCCTGAGGGCCGCCACCCGCACCGGGTGAGCGGCCCTCACCTATGCACGGAAGGTGCCGGCAATGCAGACCATCCCGTCCCCGAACAAGTACACGGGTCGGACCAAGCCGATCCGCCTCATCGTCATCCACGACATGGAGGTCGCCGAGGTCTCTACGGCCGCCGAGTCCGTGGCACGCGGGTTCGCCAACCCGGCCCGCATGGCGTCCGCGCACGTGTGCGTGGACAACGACTCCTCGGTGCGGTGCGTCGACGACGGCGACACGGCCTGGGCCGCGCCGGGCGCAAACTCCGACGGCCTGCAGCTCGAGATGGCCGGGTACGCGTCGCAGGGCGCGGCCGGCTGGTCGGACGCCTACTCCCAGGCCACGCTCGAGCGTGCCGCCCAGCAGGTCGCCGCCTGGTGCAAGCAGTACGGCATCCAGGCACGGCGCCTTTCCGTGCCCGAGGTGCAGAACGGGGCGACCAAGGGCATCTGCGGCCACATCGACGTCAGCAACGCGTTCCACGAGTCGACCCACACGGACCCCGGGCTCACGTTCCCCTGGGACGCGTTCCTAGCCCGCGTCAACACCATCCTCGGCGGCGTCGTGGTCGCGCCCGGCCACGACAGCGCCGGCGTGGGCGTTCCAACCCCGCCCCCCGTCGACACGCGCCCGCGCAACGCGGACGGGTCGCTCACGATCGCCGAGGACGGCATGCGCGGCCCGGCCACGATCGCCCGCTGGCAGGAGGTCATGGGTACCCCCATCGACGGGAAGATCGACGCCACCGGCTCCGCCCTCATCAAGGCCGACCAGGCGTTCCTCAACCGGGCCGTGCCGGCCGCTCAGATCCACGCCCTGACCGGAGCGAACGCGCTCGCCGTCGACGGCGCGGAGGGCCCAAAGACCATCAAGGTCCGCCAGTTCTGGCTGTTCAACAAGCTCGCCACCACGGTCCTGCACCGTGCCGTGTCCGCGGCGGACTTCGACGGCGTGAACGGCCCGAACACCAACCGCCTGCACCAGCACGCGCTCAACAACGCCACCGCCCGCACAAGCCGGTACTGACCCAGGAGGCAGCATGTCGATTCCCGTCCCCACCCAGCAGGCCCACCCGACACGCGCGAGCTGGCGCACGGCCGTCCAGAGCGTCCTCTCCGCGATCCTTGTGCTCGGCGGCATCCTGCCGGCGGTCGCGTCGATCATCGGCGAGCAGCTCGGCACGCTGATCGGTCAGCACGCCGTCGCCGTCATCGCCGCGGCCGCGGCCGCGGTCGCCGCCATCGCGGCCGCGCTCGCCCGCATCATGGCGATCCCCGCCGTGGACGCCTGGGTGGCGCGCCTCAAGCTGTCGTCCGCGCCGCCGGTCATCGACGCCACCACAGCCGATGACGTGCCCGTGATCACGACCGCAGCACCTGCCCCGGCGCCTGATGCCGCCGCGACTCCCGAAGCCTGACCCGCGACCCGCACGCTGGTACGCGCTCGACGGTACGTCCGTCGACGGCTACCAGTGCGCGTGTGGGCACTTCTTCGCCACCGAGATAGCCGCCCGGCAGCACCCCTGCCGGTGACAGGAGGACCACCTTGACCACTCAGTGGACGATCGACACAGGGATCGTGCTCGACCAGGCCAACGGCCAGGTAGCGCTGACCCTCGCGGGCCAGCAGGTCCAGGTCGTGACCCGTGGGACCACGACGCCGTACCCGATCTTCGACGCTGGCTCACTCGACCCCATCGCGTCGTCGATGCTGACCGTGTCCCCGATCGGCACCCTGCCTACCTTCGTCATCCAGACCGACACCCCTGAGGGCCTCTACCTCGACTGGCGCGACAGCGGCAGCGGCCTGCAGGGCGGCATCGGGTTCGAGGAGGTCATGCGGACCATCGCCGTCGCCGCACGAGACTCCGCCGCCACGGCGGTCACCTCGGCGTCGGCGTCCGCCACGGCCGCGAGCTCCGCCCAGACGGCGGCCGAGGGTGCCGCGTCCTCGGCGCTCGCGTCCGCGGCGGCCGCGGCGGCGGCGCTGGCCGCCTCCGTCCGCACGGTCAACGGCGTCGGGCCGGACGCGTCCGGGAACGTCACCGTGGCAACCGGTTCTGGCGGCGGCACTGGTGGAGCCGTGACGTCCGTCGCGGGCAAGACGGGCGCCGTGTCCCTCGTGAAGGCTGACGTCGGCCTCGCCCAGGTGGACAACACGGCGGACACGGCCAAGCCGGTGTCCACCCCGCAGGCGGCCGCCCTGTCCGGCAAGGCGAACACTGTCCACACCCACGAGGTGGCGGATGTGTCCGGCCTGCAGGCCGCCCTCGACTCCAAGGCCGGCCTCAACGGTGCGGTGAACGCCTCGCAGGTCAACGCGGGCACCGGCATCATCGCCCCCAGCCACCTCGGCACCGGGTCGCCCACCTCCGCGCTGTTCCTGCGCGGTGACGGCGCCTGGGCCACCCCGCCATCGGGTGGTGGAGGCACGGGCGGCGCGGTCAACTCCGTCAACGGCAAGACCGGCGACGTGACGCTGACCGCGTCGGACGTCTCCGCGCTGCCCGCCTCCACCGTCCTGGTGACCTCCGTGGCAGGGCGCAACGGGGCCGTGACCCTGGCCAAGGGTGACGTCGGACTGGGCTCCGTCGACAACACCTCCGACGCGAACAAGCCGGTCTCAACGGCGCAGGCCGCCGCCATCGCCGCGAAGGCCGATGACGCATCGGTCCTGCACACCAGCGGCAACGAGACCGCCGCCGGGGTCAAGACGTTCACATCACCGCCGGTCGTCCCGGACGGATCGTTCACCCCCGCGAAGGTCACCGGCCTGGCCGCCGCACTGGCCGCAGCCGTCACCGGGACGGGCATCACCGCGATCGTCGCCATCACGCAGGCCGCCTACAACGCCCTGGGCACGAAGTCCTCCACCACCCTCTACGTCATCAACGGGTGACCCAGTGGCCGGACTCAACCTCGGAGACAGCACGGCGTCGTTCGCCGTCGGCAACGTTGCCGCGTCCGCCCTCTACCTCGGCAGCACGAAGGTGTGGCCCACAGCCACCTCATCCATCAGCATCGTGGCCCACGAGGACGACGAGCTCGGCTTCATCAACCCGGACGTGCTCGAGGCGATCGGCGCTGGCATCAAGTCGACGGCCGTCTACCTGACCGCGGGGAACGCCTCGCAGGCGTGGGGCACCGGGTACGCCACGAACCGTGAGAACGGCGTGCAGGCCGCGTGGGCGGAGATGGCCGGCGTGGCCAACTCGTGGACGTCGACCATGGAGACCATCGCGGGCAAGCAGGTGCAGCGGTACGACCTTGTCGGGTCGCCGGGCCGGATCTACTTCCTGCGGCTGAACAACGTCAACAGCCTGTTCGACTCGCCGCTCAAGAACCTGTGGAACGGCACCGTCACCTCCCTGACGGCGATCGACCCAGGCGCGCAGACGTACACCAAGGCCGAGCTCCTGAACGTCCTGTCAGCCATCATCACCGCCCAGCAGGTCGCCACCGTGCGGGTGCTGAACTGGCGCGACGACTTCGCCCAGGACCACTGGGACCACACAGCCGCCGGCCGGTTCGGGCACCAGGCGTACCTCAACGCGGCCCCGTCGGCGACGCTGCTCACCTACGTGGGCAACCAGGCGTTCGGCGGGCCCGTGAACCTGTCGTCCGCGCAGCAGACCGCCAAGACCAACGCGGTGAACGCGTACAAGGCGTTCGACTCTGCGTTCAACACGTCCGACCCCGGGTTCATCCCGTCCATGCAGCGGCGCCGCACCGCCTACGGCGCGGTGCCCGCATCGACGCCGAGCCAGTCCGGCAACGTGTTCGGCTCCACTGCCCCGGCATCCACGGCCAACAACTCGAACGCCGCCGAGACCCTGGCCAACGCCTTCCAGGTCACCGCTAACCGCGTCGCCCTCGGCGGCCGGATCTTCATCCCGACCTCCGCCGGGTCCACCGCGGACGGCACCGGGTACGTGGCCCAGCTGTGGCGTGCCTCAGCGTCCGGTGTGCTGTCGGACTGGATGGCGGGCGGTGTCGGCGGGACGCTCACCCGTGGGTCGTGGCTGGACATCCCGTTCGCGACGCCGGTCATGCTCATCCCCGGCGAGACGTACTACCTGTCCGTGCACACCCCGCGCGGCTGGTCCGGCTACATCGACGGCAAGTTCACCTCGGCGCTCACCTCGACGAGCGACAGCGCCCTAATCATGCCGGCCAAGACCACGATGGCCCAGGGCATCATCATGAACAACCCGGCCCTGGCGACGGCGGGCCAGGCGCCCGGCGACGCCACGTCGGCGGCGGGCCTGTGGCTCGGCGTCGACCTGAACGTCGGCATCCCGCTCTAACTTTCACTCTCGCGCCACACTGCAAGCGAACGCCCCCGTCGCCTTCATTTCGAAGGTGGCGGGGGCGTCGTGGCGACTCTGCCAGCTAGCGGCGGCCCCACGGGAGCCAGGAGCGGACCTTCTCGCGCCGGATCAGCGTGGCCATGACCTTCTGGTCATGCTCTGTCAGCCAGTGCTTGAACTGGCTCGCCCGGTGATCCGGGTTGTGCTCGGTGCCAGGTTCTCCAGCCTTCATCCAGGCGAGGAACACGTCGGTGTCAGTTGGGTTACCCATTGCCGCAGGCTACAAAGCGATGAGTGACAGCGCTGCCCATTCGGGCACAGTTCACCCGGGACCAAGGTCCCGCGAGCACGAAGCGCCCCAACCCTGCCGCTGCAGGGTGGGGGCGCTTCGTCGTCGTCTGCGATCATCGAACGCATGTTCGATCAGACGTCGCAGCACTGGGAGCAGGACTGGCAGCGGATCCTCAACGCGCTCCCGATCCCGGCCCGCAGCGCCCAGGTCGACTGCCGCATCCCCGTGACCGCGCGCATCGTCTGGGAGCGCGACGGCGAGGAGCAGCTCGTAACGTTCGCTGCGGCGTACACGACCCGGGCTGTACTCGTCGAGGTCCCCGACCAGCGCTGGCGCATCAACGCCGTGTGGCTCGCACCGGCCGACGTCCGGCGCCGATGACTCAGGCCGGCGGTGCTACCGCTTGAGGCGTTCGGGCGGGCTAAGAGACGCCGCGCTCGTCCGCTTCCCGTTCAGCTGCGGTTGCCTCCTGCTGGCACAGGTTGCAGAGACCGCTTCGCGCTTGAGCGAACGACTGCTGGGTGTACGGCCTGCCGCACTTCACACAGATGCTCATGACCCCATCGTCCCGACGTGTGCTTCCCATCGCAGCCCAGCGTGCGGATGAAGTCGAAGGCGCTCAGGCGGCCACCGTGTCCAGTGTCCGGAGGTAGTCCGCGACGGCGGTCTTGCCGAGGCCGACGCGCTCTGCGATCGCACGCACGGACAGCCCCTCGCCGCGGAGCCGGACGATGTCCTCACGGCAGTCGGACGCCCGCCCGGCCGGGCGCGGACGGTGGACGCGGACGACGGACGGCTGCACGACGACCGCGGACGCCGGACGTCCGCCGTCCTGCTCATCGTCGTCCGTGTCCGACTCCTCGTCTGCTCGCCCATTCATCGGCTCGTCTGTGGCGCTCGCTGCCACGGGCCGGGCGACGTTGTCCGCGTCCGGGGCCGGCGCGACGATGAGGTCCGCGATCGTGTGCGTGGCCAGGAGGACGGCCACGGGCGCCAGGGCCGCGACAACGGTCCCCACGGCCCGCTGCCACGTCTCGGGGACTCCTGCGGCGTGGGCGGCGTTCGCGGCCACGGACACGGCCGTCCAGAGTGCGAGGGAGGCCCACGCGCCGGCGGCACGCTCGCGGCGGGAGCGCTTGACGAGGGCGGCGAGCGAGTAGACCAGGATCGCCGAGTCGAGCATCACCGGGATGGCCCAGGCGAGCCTGTCCGGGACGGCAGCCCAGGACGCGATCCGGACGAGGGCGCTGTAGCTGAGCGCGAACGAGACGGCCGCGAGCCCGGCGGTGAGCATCGTGGCGACGATGAGGACGGGAAGCGTGTCGGGGTGGATCTGCGCGGTGTGGCGGGTGCTCATGACGGTCTCCTTCTCGTGGTGCGTGGGCATGGGTCAGCGGCGCGCGAGCATCGCTCGGATGCTCGCGATGGTCT
>WRHK01000033.1 GCA_009783295.1 Promicromonosporaceae bacterium | reverse complement strand
CGGGGGAGACGGCCGTGGCGGAGCGGCGCTGGTACAGGCGGGAGGCCGCCCCGTCCCTGCCGTGACGGCGGGCGGCACGCGACGAAGGGTCCGAGGCGAGAACGCCTCGGACCCTTCGTCGCGAAAAGACGCGTCAGTCCAGCGCGAGGAAGTCGGCATCGGCGACCGCGATGCCGTGCGACAGGCCGCTGCCCGCGACGGCGAACTGCCCGGCCTCCGGCACCCGGTGCACCTCGGTGCCGTCGGGCAGCGTGAGGCCCACGCGAACCGAGTAGTCGCCCTCGCCGAGGCGCATGTTGGTGAGGTGGATCTGGAACCGCGACGTCGGCTTGAGGTCGTGCAGCGAGATGCCCAGCAGGCGTGTGCTCGTCGCGTAGACGGGCTGGCCCAGCGGCGTCGCCACCCCGACCTCGATGACCGGGTCGGCCACGGGGGCCGGCGAGTCGATCTCCATGGCCACCATGAGCCCCTCGCCGGTGGCGAGCGTCGGGCGCCCGGTCTGCCCGGAGTCGGACTGCAGGGCGATGCCGGTGAACCGTGCGGCGAGCTCAGGGCGGGCGTCGGCGGCCTCGGCGAGCTCGCGCTCGCGCTCCTCCTGCCGGGCCTCCTCGAAGTCGGCTCGCAGGCTGCGCAGCGCCTCGCGGGGGCTGCCGTCGGTGACCACGTGCCCGGACTCGAGCACGACGGCGCGGTCGCAGAACTCGTCGACCTGGTCGAGCCCGTGCGTGACCAGCACGATGGTGCGGCCCTCGGACTGGAACTGGCGGATGCGCTCCAGGCACTTGCGCTGGAAGGGTTCGTCGCCCACCGCCAGGACCTCGTCCACGAGCAGGATGTCGGGGTCCACGTGGACCGCGACGGCGAAGGCCAGGCGTACGTACATGCCGGACGAGTAGAACTTCACCTGGGTGTCGATGAACTTCTCGATGCCGGAGAAGTCGACGATTGCGTCGAAGTACTTGTCGGTCTGCTCGCGGGACAGACCTAGGATCGAGGCGTTGAGGTAGACGTTCTCGCGGCCCGTGAGGTCCGGGTGGAAGCCGGCGCCGAGCTCCAGCAGCGCCGCCAGGCGTCCGCGGATGCTCACGGAGCCTTTGTCGGGCTGGAGGATGCCGCCGATCATCTTCAGCAGCGTCGACTTGCCGGAGCCGTTGGGGCCGATGAGGCCCACGGTCTCACCGGAGTTGATGCTGAGGCTGACGTCGCGCAGCGCCCAGAAGTCTTCCTTGTGCTTCTGGGAGCGGCCGAAGTTGACCACCCGCTCCTTCAGCGACTTCTCCTTGCGGATGGTGAAGTGCTTGGAGAGGTTCTCGATCTCGACGACGGTGGTCATCACAGCTCCTGGGCGAAGTTGGCCTGCAGGCGGGCGAACACGCGCTGGGCCACCCAAAGCAGCAGCAGGCCCACCACGATCGCGATGCCCATGCGCTCCATGAGGTGCGGCACGGCGGGGGCGGCCGGGATGTCCCCGTACGCGGTGTCACCGGCCACCCAGAAGGTCTTCTGGAAGCCGAGCACGGCCAGCGTGGCCGGGTTGGCGAGGTAGACCTCCATCGCCGCGTGCACCAGCCCGTTGTTGTGCCAGACCCGGTTCAGCGTGTCCTGGACGAAGTCCCACCGGTACACGACGGGGGAGACCCACATGAGGATCATGATCGCGATCTCGACCAGGTACTGGACGTCGCGCAGGTAGACGTTCACCGCGCCCAGGACCAGCGCGAACGCGGTCGAGTAGACGACCAGCACGATCACCGCGAGCAGGAAGTACAGCCACCGCGAGCCCGTGGGGAACTGACCCACCAGCACGGTCGCGAGCAGCAGGATCACGAGCTGCACCGCGAAGTTGAACAGCGCGGAGCCGATCGACGCGAGCGGGAAGATCTCGCGCGGCAGGTACACCTTCTTGACCAGGCCGCTGTTGGCGATGATCGAGCCCGTGCCCGCCATGATCGCCTCGGAGTAGAAACCCCAGGCCGTCAGGCCGGCGTAGATGAAGACGGCGAACTGCTGCGTTCCCCGCGCCGCACCCATGAACTGGCCAAGCACCAGGTAGTAGATGGCGAGCATGGCCAGCGGCCGCCCGAGGCTCCAGATGAAGCCGAGCGTGCTGTCCTTGTACCGCGCCTTGAGCTCGCGGCGCACGAGCATGCCGAGCAGCTCGCGGTGCGCGAGCAGGTCCTTGATCGAGTCCAGCGTCCCGCTGGCGAAGCCGCGTCGCGGCCCCGCAGGGCGCAACGGCTCCGCCGCGAGGTGCGCGGCGCGATCGGGCGTTTCCACGGTCATGGCGTGCTTCGTCCTCCACTTCGCCTGCCACGCCCGGAACACGGACGAAGCGCGTCGACTCTACCGTCTTGCGCAGTGGGACCGTGCGGCCATGCGCGGGTCCTGCGCCGCAATTCGGCGCACTGTCGGCTGGGCTGGGAAAGTGGCCGTGCGGCACCCGCTACTGTGACTCGCCGATGAGAGGGAACACGCACGTGCATGCACGCAAGGAAAAGTCGCTCCGCCCGGTCGCGGGTCGGGTGGACACGATCGTCGCCGTCGTCGGCTGGGCCGTCCTCGCGCTCTTCGTGGCCGCGACAGTCGGGACCTCGCTGATCGGGCGCACGACGTTCCTCGGCGTCGACATCCTGCAGTCCTTCGCCCCGTGGCGCACCGACGGCGTCGTCGCGGCGGCGACGCCGCCGCACGTACCCCTGCTCGGAGACACGGTCGACGGGTTCGCGCCGCAGGCCGAGCTGATCGCGAACGTCGCCCGTGACGGGGCGCTCGCCGAGTGGAACCCGTACAACCAGGGCGGCGTCGAGCTCGGCGGCCTGCCCAACACGGGCATGTTCTCGCCGGTGTCGCTCGCATGGTGGGTGCTCCCGCACGCCTATGCACCGGGCGCGATGAAGCTGCTCGAGATCGTCATCGTCGGGCTGGGCATGTCGCTCTTCCTGCGGCGGCTGGGGCTGAGCAGGGCGACCTGGCCTCTCGCCACGCTCGCCTATGTGACGTCCGGGTTCATGGTGAGCTGGACCAACTGGCCCCAGACGCGCGTCGCGGCGTTCATCCCTCTGCTCTTCTGGGCGCTCGACCGTGCGGCCGTGCGCCCGCGATGGCGCGAGGCGCTGGTCACGGCGATACCTGTCGCCTCGATGTTCTTGGGCGGATTCCCCGCCGTCACCGGGTACGCCCTCTACGCGGGGGCGGCCTACGTGATCGTGCGGGCCGCGATCGCGCGCCGCAAGGTGCGCAGCGTCGTCATGGGCGGCCTGGCCGCACTGGGCGGAGTCGCGCTCGGCGCGCTGATCTCCGCGTTCCTCCTGATGCCATTCGCCTGGAACGCGCTCACGGTGCTCGACTTCAGTGTGCGCGCGCAGAGCTCGACGATGCATCTGCCATTCGTCTTCCTCTCCAACGCTGTACTGCCCTGGTCGACGGGCACGCCGGACGGACAGCTCCAGTGGGGTGGCGCCAACTCCGTCGAGAGCTTCTCTTACCTGGGCGCGGCCGTCGTCGTGCTCGTCGCCGTGGGGCTGGCGCTGCGCTCGCGACGCCAGGCGCGCACGGGGATGCTCCCGTTCTTCGTGATCTCGCTGGTGGTCGCCGTCATCGCGGTCTACCTGGGAGGCCCTCTGCTCGGGGCCATCCAGAACCTGCCGATCTTCTCGAACAACCCGGTGGCCCGGCTGCGCGTGATGATCGGCTTCTTCACCGCCGTCGTCGCGGCGTTCGGGCTCCAGGTGGTGCTCGAGCCGAGGACCGCTCGCGATGAGCTGGCGTCACTGCCGAAGGCCCGCTCGACTGTCGCCGCACGCGTCTTCGGCCTGGTCGCCGGTGCCGGCGTTCTGGTCACGGTGCTGTACTCGGTCGTCGTCGCGCGGCGCGACACCCCCCACCGCATGGACTTGGGCCTGCAGACGCGCGTCGCGCTCGTGTACCTGGTCGGCACGGTCGTGCTGGTCCTGGTCGCCTGGGTCGTCGGCAGGTGGTGGACATCGCTCGTGGCGGCGCTCGGCATCCTTGCGCTCGTCGGCGTGCCGGCGATCGACGTCGCGCGGAGCTGGTGGCCGCAGAACCCGGTGTCGATGTGGTACCCGGTCACGCCCACCCACGAGTTCCTGGACCAGCACCTCGGCACCGACCGTTACGCCACGGTCGCGCAGGTGATGCTCCCCGGGTCCAGCACGCTGTACGGCCAGCGAGCCCTGGGGGGGCACGCGTTCATCACGCCGGAGTGGCGCGAGCTCATGCTCGCCGCGGACCCGGACATGCTGCTGTCGCCCACCTACTCGACGCTCGCTCCACAGAACCTCTCGAAGTCGCTTCGCAGCGGCGTGCTCGACCGGCTCGCAGTGCGCTTCGTGGTCGAGGATCCGGGTGCCCAGCTCGAGGGCGCCCCCGGGGCCGGCGTCCCGGCGACGAGCAGCGTCCACCTCGCCTCCGGCTCGACGCTGACGACGCGCGCGTTCACCGGCCCTGTCCGAGGCCTCCAGCTGAGCACCTCCGGCCTTTCGGTGCAGGGCGGCGAGGGCGCCGACGTCGTCGTGACCCTCACGGGCGCTGACGGGAAGCAGATCGCTAGTACGTCGACCTGGGCCCGCCCCGGCGGAGGCGTCGGAAACGTCGCGCTCGACGCCGACAACATCCCGGCGGGCACTTCGTGGACGGCCCAGATCTCCCTCCGGCTGCGCTCCGGCACCTCTGCGGCGAGCCTCGACGTCGGGATCGCCGACGACGGCACGCTCGGCTTCACGCCGATCCTGCCGGCAGCTGGCGACGGCCTGGACGTGGTGCACACGGGAGACGCCACCGTGTACGAGCGGACGACGGCGTTGGCCCGGGTGCGATGGGCGTCGGCCGAGATCGCCGAGCCGGACGCGGACGCGCGCGTGCGTGCCATGGCCGACCCGTCGACGAACCCGGACGCCGTCATCCTCGACGACCCGGACGACGTCCATGGGCTCGACGGCACGTCGACCGCGACGGTGACCGAGCACGACACGGACACTGACACGATCTCGGCCGAGGTGACCTCGACCGGGGCCGGCTGGGTGGTCGTGGCCGACTCGCTGCGACGAGAGGGCTGGTCGGCCACGCTGGACGGCAAGCCTGTCCCGCTCATCGCCGCCGAGCACGTCGGTGGGGCGGTGTTCGTCGGCTCGGCGGGCACGCACGTCGTCGAGCTCACGTACCACACGCCGCTGCTTCGCGAGGGCCTGTGGGGCACGGGCGCCGGTCTGCTGATCCTGGTGGGCGGCGGAGTTCTCGTCATCCTGCGTGACAGGCGCGAACGGCGCCTGCGCCAGGAGACCGCCCACTAGGATGACCGCTGTTCCAGACAACACCGTCCCAGGAGGTCCTGTGACCGGCACCGAGGTGCAGCCGCCCGCCCAGCGCGACGGCGTCGTCTCTGTCGTCCTCGTCAACTACAAGGGTGCGGACGACACGATCACGTGCCTGAAGTACTTCGACGAGGTGGACTGGCCGGCCGACAGGCTCGAGCTGATCGTCGTCGACAACGACTCTCAGGACGGCAGCGCGGAGAAGATCCGCGAGGCCGTGCCGGCGGCGAAGGTCATCGAGTCCGGGGGCAACCTCGGGTTCGCGGGAGGCTGCAACCTCGGCGTCGCGCACGCGAGCGGCGAGTGGGTCGGGTTCATCAACAACGACGCGCGTCCCGGTGAGGGCTGGATCCGTGCGGCCGTCGAGGCCATGGAGGCCGACCCCACCATCGGGTCCGTTGCGTCCAAGGTGCTCGACTGGGACGGCAACCTGGTCGACTACGTCGACGGGTCGCTCACCTGGTACGGCATGGGTTACAAGCGCGAGGCCGAGTGGCCGGACTCCGCGGAGTACGACGTCGCGAAGGACGTGCTGTTCGGCACGGGCGCCGCGATGTTCGTCCCGACGGAGGTGTACCGCGAGGTCGGCGGGTTCGACGAGCGCTTCTTCATGTTCTACGAGGACGTCGACCTGGGCTGGCGCCTGAACCTGCTCGGCTGGCGTGTGCGCTACGTGCCGGGCTCGGTCGCGTACCACAAGCACCACGTGACCATGAAGAAGTTCGGCAACTACCGGGAGTCGTACCTCCTGGAGCGCAACGCGCTGCTGAGCATGTACAAGAACCTCGACGACGAGTCGCTCGCCAAGGCTCTCGCGCCGGCGATGGCGCTCGCCGTGCGCCGCTCGGTGGCCCGCACGGGCACGGACGCGGCGATGCTGGACCTGCAGAAGCGCCCCGGGGGCGACGACGTCGGCACTGTCGAGGTGCAGAAGATGGCCCTGACGGGCCCGCTCGCCGTCGACTACTTCGTCGAGCAGATCACCACCGGCCTGCACGAGGTGCGCCAGGAGCTCCAGGCCCACCGCCGACGCTCCGATCGCGAGCTGTTCCCGCTGTTCCGCCACGCGATCGAGGCCGCCTACGCGATCGAGGGCTACAACGCGGGCCACGACGCCCTGGTCGAGGCCTTCGGCATCGACTCGCACTTCGTGTCCAAGCAGCGCGTGCTCGTGGTCACGGGCGAGCCGCTGCTGGAGAAGATGGCCGGGCCGGCGATCCGCGCGTGGGAGATCGCCAAGGCCGTCTCGCCGTTCGCCGACGTCCGCCTGCTCTCGACGGCCGGTGCGAAGGTCACCTCGCCGCACTTCGACGTCGTGTACTCCGCCGGCCCGAAGCTGCGCGAGCACACCGACTGGGCCGACGTCATCGTGTTCCAGGGCTTCCTGCTCGAGGGTGCGCCGTGGCTGGTCGAGTCGTCCAAGATCCTCGTCGCCGATGTCTACGACCCGATGCACCTCGAGCAGCTCGAGCAGGCCCGCGACCTGGGCCCCGAGGGGCGTGCCGCGTCGATCCGCGAGACCACCCGAGTGCTCAACGAACAGCTGCGCCGCGCCGACCTGGTGCTGTGCGCCTCGGACAAGCAGCGCGACTTCTGGCTGGGCCAGCTCGCCGGCCAGGGCCGCATCAACGCCCGCGTGTACGACGAGGACGCCTCGCTCGACTCGCTGGTCGCAGTCGTGCCGTTCGGTGTCGCCGACGACGCGCCCGTGCAGACCGCGCACGGCATCAAGGGCGTGGTCCCAGGGATCTCCGAGACCGACAAGGTGATCCTCTGGGGCGGCGGCGTCTACAACTGGTTCGACCCGCTGACGCTCGTCCGCGCCGTCGACCGCCTGGTCAAGGAGCACCCGGAGGTCAAGCTGTATTTCCTGGGCCTCAAGCACCCCAACCCCGGCGTGCCGGACATGCGGATCGCGTGGGAGCTGCGCGAGCTCAGCGACAAGCTGGGGCTCACCGGCAAGAACGTGTTCTTCAACTCCGGCTGGGTGCCGTACAACGAGCGGGCCAACTACCTGCTCGACGCCGACCTGGGCGTGTCGACGCACTTCCACCACATCGAGACGGCGTTCAGCTTCCGCACGCGCATCCTCGACTACCTCTGGGCCGGCCTGCCGATCGTCGCAACCGGCGGGGACACGTTCGACGCGCTCATCACCGAGAACGGCCTCGGCGCCACCGTGCCGCCCGAGGACGTCGACGCACTGGTCGCGGCCCTGGAGACGTACCTGTTCGACGACGAGGCGATCGCCTCCGCCCGCGCCGCGGTGTCGACGTTCGCCGACCGCTACCGGTGGTCCACGGTGCTCCAGCCCCTCGTGGACTTCTGCCGGTTCCCGCGCCGCGCCGCCGACCTCGCCTACGAGCTGGGGCTGCCGGACACGCGTGCCGAGCAGTTCCACCGGCCCTGGAGCTTCGCCGCCGACATCAAGCTGGTGCGCGAGTACCTCAACGCGGGTGGCCCCACGGAGCTGGCGCGGCGCGTCTCAGGGCGCGTGCGGCGGATCGCCGGGCAGCACTGACACCGTGCCCGGCCGGGTCGGTTCCTCCTACCCGCCCGGTCAGGGCACCGCGACGAGCACCGGCGCGGAGACCCCCACCTGGGTGGTCGACTCGTAGCGGAGCGTCGCCGTCCACGGCCCCGCCGTGAGCTTGGCGCGCGGGACCGTGAACCCACCGCACACCACGGTGGAGACGTCCTGGACGCCTGCCACGTTCATCGCGACCGCCGTCCCGACGTGTGTGAGCGTGAGCGTGCACGTCCCACCGGAGTCGAGCCGCGCGACGTACCCGGCGGCCTCGACGGCCTGTGCGCCGGCGTCCCACTCGAGGAAGCTGATCGTGACGTCCGCGGTCTGGCGGTGGTCCGTGGGCGCGAGCGTCGAACCGGCGGGATCAGGGGCCGGCGACGGCTCTTCCGAGGGCGTGGCGGGCTCCGCTGACGCGGCCGGCGACGTGATCTCCTCCGGTGAGGGCGAGACCACGGGCGCCGGATCGGCCGTCACGGACGCCGTCGACGAGCCGGACGGCTCGGCGTCGTCGCTCTGCTGCGCGCCGCGCGTGAGCGCGACGTAGGCGATGGCGCCGATACTCGCGACGGCCACCAGCGCGGCCACGAACCCCCAGAACCGACGCACGGCCACCTCCACCCGGAACAAGTCTGCTCACGGTAGGCGCCAGTCGGTGAGATCCCCGCCAGGCTCGCGCGGCACCCGGTCGGGCTGGCGCGCGTCACACGGTGATGCGGCGGTCCTCGCCGTCGGACGTCACGCGCAGCACCACGCCCACGAACGCGAGCCAGGCGAGCGCGTACAGCAGCACGAGCAGGAGCGGGTTCAGCGGGGGATTCCACGAGTGTGCGTCCAGGCGGAACCAACCGCCCGTGGCGCCGTTCACGTAGCGGTGCAGGTTGGTGGCGAACGCCGCGACGTTGACCGCAGCGAACGACAGCCCGAGCGTCGTGGCGAGGTTGGCGTGCAGCCAGCCGGGTAGCAGGTCCGCGCGGTCGTCGATCGCCACTCCTGCGAGCAGCACGAAGCCGATGGCGAGCGGGTACACGTACCGGCCCTGCCAGAACGGGCCGAGGGCCTGCGCCTGCATCCCCTGGATCGCCACGGGCATGAGCAGCACCAGCGCGGCGGTGCCGAGCAGCACCAGGCGGTCGCGTCCGCGCCCGATCGACCAGGCGAGGATCGCGACGAACCCGATGAGGGCCGACGCTGCGAGGTACACCCAGATCGGCACCGCGACGTCGAGCCAGCCCAGAGCCGAGATGAGCTGTTGGATGTAGGCGCTGGTGTGCCCGATGCTGAACAACACGGCCTCGCGCCAGCCCATCGCGCCGGCCGCACCCTGCGGCAGGGCGGACCCCTTCAGGATCCACAGGGTGCCGATCACGCAGGCGAGAACGCCTCCGCCGACGCCCCACCACAGACGCCGGTCGGTGAACATCGCCGTGACCTTGCGCCAGGGCACCGCGACCAGGCAGATCAGCACCACGAGCGTGACGAAGAACGGCCCCAGGCCGCGCGCGTTCGCCACGAGCAGCGCGCCGAGCACGACCCGGACCAGGCGGCGCACAGTGAGGGCCGGGTCGGGCTCGCGCAGCAGTGCGAGGAGAGCGACCCACAGCAGTGCGATGCCAGCCACCTCGACGGACTGCGGGTTGACCGAGCCCAGCAGGTTGACGATGGTCGGCGTCAGGGAGAGCACCAGGCCGATGCCCACCCAGCGGCGGCGCCTCAGCTCCACCACCGTGCGCGCGGCCATCGCCAGCACCGCGGCGGCGAACGCCGCGTTGACCAGGCGCATCAAGTAGACGGTGTGCTCGCCGCCGCCCGGCAGCAGCGCGGGCAGGCCGACGACGGCGTAGTACATCGGGTTGTAGTTGATCGCCGATGTCTGCACGGGCCGCAGCGCGTCCAGGTCGCCCGAGAGGGCGGGCTGGCACGCGGCCGTGACGTCCGGCTGGAACGCGAAGCAGTTCGGAAACAGCGCTAGCTGCTCGTACAACCCAGGCAGCATGACCGTGCCGATGCCGGTGTGGTAGCCGTCGGCCGAGATGTCGTCGGCGAGCTTGACTGTCGCCGCCGCCTTGACGACGTGCGCGGGCTCGTCGACGGACGCCATGAGCGGGTTGGCGATCGCCCAGATCGACGAGACGACGAACAGCGCGGCGAACGTCGCCCAGAACGAGCGGCGAGGGGAGACGCGGCGCCCCTCGGCGATCCACCGCACCCAGCGCGGAGACCCAGGGAGCGTGTCGAGAAGAGTCATCGGTGCAGCTTTCGGGTCAGGATCCGGGAGGCGAGCCACCAGTAGGCGCGCATGAGGTGCTCAAGGGGCGCGGCCGCGGACGGCAGCGGAGTCTGGGCGGGGTCGAACGTGTCGGTCAGCAGGCCGACGAGCTCGGCGTCGGGGACCGTGCGAGTGCGCTGGACGAGGGCGCGGCGCTCGCCCAGCCACCGGCGGTGGGTGAGGATCCAGTGCCAGCCGGCCGCCTTCTGCCTGCCCCAGCCCTGCAGGGCGGCGACCAGGCCGATCGCGAGCTCGAACGCGAGCAGCGGGAGCGCCAGGGCCGCCAGTGTGCGCCGCTCGAAGCACGTGAGCAGGAGCAGCCAGCGGTTGCGCTCGATGAGGTACATCTTGAGCGGGCTGCGTGAGAACTCGTAGTGGTGCCGGGCCCGGGCGGTGCCGAGCACGTGGACCGTCAGGCCCGCCTGCCGCACGCGCCAGCTGAGCTCCATGTCCTCGAAGTAGGCGAAGAACTCCAGCGGGAACCCGCCGAGCTCCGTCCACAGGTCACGTCGCAGCACCATGGTGGCGCCGCTCACCGACGTCGGCGCCGACACGGCCGGGACTCCCGACGCCGGGCGGCCCATCTCGCCGGCCCAGCTGAGCCCCAGCACGTGGAGGGGGTTGCCGGCCGAGTTGATGGTGTCGGGGTCGTCCGCGAGCACGATCGTAGCTCCCGCGATCCCGACGCCCGGGTGCGCCGCCAGGTGGTCGACCAGCTGGGCGAGCGTGCCCGGGTCGACGATCGCGTCGCTGTTGACGGTGCCCAGGTACGAGCCGCGTGCGTGCTCTGCGCCGAGGTTCACGCCGCCGGTGAAGCCGAGGTTGGTACCCGGGGTCAGCACCGTGAGCCGCGGGTCCGCGGGCAGAGCGGCCACGGCGTCCGACGTGGTCCCGTTGTCGACGAGCACGAGCTCGAGGTCGACGCCGGTCGAGCCGAGCACGGAGGCGACGGCCTCGGCGAGGTAGGGCTCCTCGCCGTAGGCGAGCATGACGATCGACAGGTCGGTCACGGGGACACCTCGACGGGAGCGGGCTGCGCGGCGCGGTCCGTACGGACGAGCGCGCCCGCGAGGACGACGAACGACACCGCCGCGCCGATGGTCAGGGCCCAGGCGACCCGGAGGTCGAGGGCGCCCGGCAGCGCCAGCGTCACGAGCGCGACCACGAGCCCGCCGAACCAGCCGATGGCGACGAGACGCTCGCGCACGTGTGCGAGCAGAGCCTGCGCGCACACCTGGGCGAGCATGAACACGCCCCCGGACGCCGCGATGACAGTCAGGGTGGCGCGGGACAGGTCGAACTGGTCGCCGTACACAAGGCGCAGCGCCCACGGGCCGAGCAGCCACAGGCCCAGCACGCCCGCGAGAGCGAGCGCGCCGGTGGCGGCGAACGCGTTCCGGACCGACCGGCGGTAGCCGGCGAGGTCGCCCCGCGCGAGCTGCGCGGCCAAGGCGGGCAGGAACACGGCCTGGATCGCGGCGAACACGAACAGCGGGATGCGCGCGATCGTCACGCCGGCCACGAAGCTGCCCGAGAGTCCCTGCTGCTCGGGCGTCGCGAGCGCGGCGAGGGCGATGGGGCCCAGGTTGGCCAGGAGCTGCGCGAACGACGAGGCCCCCACGAGCGACCCGAGGTGCTGCCCGACCGGGAGCTCACGGTGCGCGCGGGCCAACCGCAGCAGCGTGGGCGGCACCGCGGTGAGCAGTGTGGCGGCCACAGGCGCGACCACGAGCACCAGCCCGTACAGCAGCCGTGACTGGGTCGGCAGCACGAACAGGACGACCGCCAGGACGATGCGCAGCGCGCCGTCGGCGGCCAGCTGCGCGCCGTACCGCACGAACAGCCCGGAACCGGCGAGCACGCCGCGTGCGTAGTAGGCGATCGCCTGGCCCACCAGGCCGAGCACCACCACGACGACGATCTCCCGCGCGCCGCTGAACACAGCGTCGGCGATCCACGGCATGAGCGCGAGCCCGACGACGACGATCGCGGCCGACCCCCACAGGCCGAGCCGCACGGCGCGCGCGAGGTTGGCACCCACTCCGCGGGCCCGCCCGGCGGCGAGGCGCCGCCCGGCGTCCTGCTCGAGCGGCTGGAACAGGCCGATGCCGAGGGCGTTGAGCACCGTCCAGGCGACGCCGACGGGCGCCGACCCGGCGGGTCCGAGGTCGCGGCCGACCAGGGCGATGAAGACGAAGTTGGACAGCCCGAACAGGCCCAGGCCGATCGCCACCCACAAGGTGCTGGTCCGCTGGCCGGCCTGGTCGGTGCGCGCGGCCTCAGAGCTCATTGCCGGGAGCGTCCGTGGTGGAGTGCCGGGTGGCGAGCTGCTCGACGTCGAGCCGCAGCATCGCGACCTCCTCGGCCAGCGTGCGCGTCTCCTCCTCCAGGGTGGTGACCTCGACGCTGAGCTGGACGCAGACGCCCAGCAGGATCAGGAGGGCGCCGGCGAACAGCAGGTTGCTCGGCGTCTCGACGCCGACCACGTCGGCCAGCCACGTCACCAGGTCGGGGAACGCCCCGATGACGACGACGACGACGGCGAGCACGAGCCACGTGGCCGCGTACTTTTCCCGCAGGCGACGCTGGCGCAGCAGCAGCACGAGGAAGACGACGAGCAGGACTGCGGTGACGAGGGCGAACCAGTACCCGCTCAACGGGCATCTCCTGACTCGGAGGAGGGGCGGCTGAGGGCGACGAGGAGGGCGAGGATCGCCCGCCCCAGGAAGATCGCGGCCTTGGCCGGATGATGGGACGGCGTGCCGGCGGCGCGGGCGCGCATCTCGACGCCCACCTGCGTGACCTTGAGGCCCGCGCGCGCGGAGATGACGAGCGACTCGACCGTGTCGCCGAGGTACTCGGCCGGGTAGTCGCGCGCGAAGAGCGCGATGGCGCGGCGGTTGGAGGCCTTGAAGCCCGAGGTGGTGTCCGTGAGCCGGGTGCCGACCACACGCGACAGGACCACTGACAGCAGCCGCATGGCCCACTTGCGCGGGCCGCGGACGGAGTACGTGCCGGTCCCGGCGAACCGGGCGCCGATGACGACGTCCGCGCCCTGGTCGGCCATCGCGGCGAGCAGGCGGGGCACCTCGGCGGGGTCGTGCTGGCCGTCGGAGTCGAGCTGGCAGGCCACGTCGTAGCCGTTGCGATGGGCGTACTTGTACCCGGCCCGCATCGCCCCGCCGACGCCGAGGTTGAGCGGCAGGTCGAGCACCGAGGCCCGTCCTGTCGCGCGCGCGACAGCGGCCGTGGAGTCGGTCGACCCGTCGTTGACGACGAGCAGGTCCGCCCACGGGAGAACGGTCGCCACCTCGTCGAGCACAGAGGCGATCGCAGCCTGTTCGTTCCAGGCGGGCAGCACGATGAGCACGCGCTGATCGGGGCGGGTTGTCACGCGGCAGATCCTAGCGGCGGGCAACCCCTCGATCGACAGAGTCGGTCGGCCTCCGGACCGTGATCAGGCGCGCCCGCGTCGCGTGACGAGCCAGCCCAGATAGGCGCCCAGGCCGCGCCATCGGGCGCGAACGACGGCGGCCGGCTCGGCAGGGCGAACCGTCCGGAGCACGGCCCCGGCCGTCTGCCGGGCGAGGCTCTTGAGCGCGGCCCCCGCCCCTGCGTGGCGAGTGACGACGATGAGCGAGTTGCGGGTGTTGTAGTAGCGGAACGTGGGGCTGGTCCCGCCGCCGGTCGAGGCCATGTGGCGGTGGTGGGCGCGAGCCGCGTGCTCGTGGACGACCGACCAGCCGTGCTCGCGCATGGCCCACGAGAGGTCCGTGTCCTCGTAGTAGAGGAAGAGCTGCGCGTCGAACCCGCCCGCCTCGCGAAGCGCCGTCGTGCGCAGCAGGGACGCGCCCCCGTTGAACCCGAACACGTCGCGGGCAGGCTGGACGTCGTCGAGCGGCACCCGGTAGTCGCGGTCGGCCGCGGCCCCGGCGGCTGTCAGCACGTTGCCCGTGGAGTTCACCAGCACCCGCCCGTCACGGTCCCGCTCGGCCAGCAGCACGGTCGCGGTGACGGCGCCGACGCGCTCGCCGGCAGCCGCGGCCGCGTCGGCCGCGTCGACGAGCAGGCGCACGGCGTCGGGCTCGAACCGGGCGTCGTTGTTGAGCAGCGCGACGTACTCGGGGAGCGCCGACAGGTCGGCGCCGGGCGCGACAAGGTCAGCCGTGCCGGCCGCGACGCCACCGGCGAACCCGGCGTTGCGAGGGAGCGCGAGCACCCGCACCTGGGAGTAGCTCTCGGCGAGCAGGGCGGCGGTGCCGTCGGTGCTCGCGTTGTCGACGACGAGCACCTCCATTTCACCCGGGGTGAAGTCCTGGGCGAGCAGCGAGTCGAGGCACTCGGGCAGCAGGTGGGCCCCGTTCCACGTGACGACGACGGCCCGGACCCGTGGCCCCGTCACGAGGCCCGCCCGAGCGCGGCGCGGTAGGCGGCCATGTGCTGCTCGGCCGACCGTTCCCACGTGTAGCCCACGATGTTGGCGCGGGCCGCCGCGGCGAGATCGTCGTGCCGCTCGCCGGCGGCCGCCCGGATCCCGGCGGCGACGTCGTCGGCGTCGAGCGGGTCGACCAGCACCGCGCCGTCGCCCGCCACCTCCGCCATCGACGTGCCCAGCGACGTGACGACGGGGACGCCGTGCGCCTGCGCCTCGAGGACGGGCATGCCGAACCCCTCCCACAGCGAAGGGAAGCAGAACACGCGGGCCGCGGCGTACGCCTCGTGGAGCTCGGGCCAGGGCACCGAGCCGAGCACGTGGACCCGGTCGGCGGGGAGTGCGGCGCGGCGCGCGCGCAGTTCGTCGGCGGCGCCACCCCAGCCGTCTGGGCCCACGAGGACCAGGTCGAGGTCGGTGTCGCCCACGAGCCGCGCGAACGCGTCGAGCAGCACGCCCAGGTTCTTGCGCGGCTCGATCGCCCCGCACCACATGACGTACGGGCGGGTCAGCCCGTGCCGGGAGCGAAAGGAAGCCGCGGCGGCGTCATCCACCGGCAGGGCGGTGACGCCGTGAGGAGCCACGTGGACGCGGTCAGGGTCGATCCCGGCGGCCACGGCGTCGTCCCGCGTCGCGATCGACGGCACGACGACGGCGTCGGCGTCGCGCCGCGTGACCGCCAGGGCGCGCTCGAAGAACGCGACACCGCGCGGCGTGAAGTGATCCGCGTTCCGGCGGAAGGCGATGTCGTGCACGGTGACCACCAGCGGTGCCGAGCGCGGCGGCACGGCCCACGTCGTCGCGTGGAGCACCTGTGGGCGGGGGCCCGGCACCCGCGGGGCGCGCAGCCGCGTCCATGCCTCGTAGAGGGCGGCCCGGGGCAGGTGGGATGCCTGGAGGGGCACGTCGACGGGCAGCCCGTGGCGGTCGCCGTCCGGCCCGGAGGCGCGCACAGCCCGCAGCGCGACGTCGCCGCGGGCCGCCAGCGCTGCGGCGATCTCCCGGATGTAGGTGCCCGAACCACCGGGTACCGGTTGCCACAGCTGCTCCACTACCATCGCCACTGCCAGGCGGTCATCACTCACGGGACGAGCCTAGGCGCCCACAACCTTTGGGCAGCGCCGGCCGCCGGCGCGCTCGTCCTCTGACCGAAGGCACGCCATGCGCACCGTCGCATCCCCGCTTCCGACGACCCTTCCTGAGCCGTCGATCACCCCCGCACCCCCCGCCTGGCGCGCCGTCGGCGGGAGGCCGTGGCTCGTGGGCCTGGGCGTCGCCACCGCCGCTGGGCTCGCCGCCTGGACCGAAGGGCTGACCCCCTGGCTCCTGGTGCTCGCCACTGTCGCCGCCGTCACGCTCGCACTCGGGCAGCGCACCTCCTGGCCGTTCGCCGCCGCCGGTGCCCCGGCGCTCCTGCTCGCCGGGTACGCCGTGCTTCTACGGCTCGCGCCACTCACCGGGATGGGGCTCGCCGCAACCGGGGCAGTCGCGCTGACCGTCGCGGCCGTCATACCGATCGCCCTCCTTGCCCGTCGGGGCGTGCTGCGCGTGCCGCACCGACGCGCCGTCGTGGTCGGCGCGCTGGTCATCGTGGTCCCGGTGCTGCTGATGGCGGCGCTCGGACCCGTGCTGGGCGCCACCGGCTGGGGGCCGACGTGGGCGATGAAGAACGACGCGGTGTGGAACATGGTCACTGCCCGCCAGCTGCTCGGCGACGGCGGCGTGGCCGCGGCGCGGCCCAACTCGTCCCCCCTCACGGCCGGGCTCATCGCCATGGCCGCCGCCGTCGGGCGGGGCGGGCTCGCCGCCCGCGAGCTGCTGGGGCACGACGTGCGCCGGGCGGCCGAGCTGTGGCTGCTCGTGGTCCACGCGGCGTGCGCGCTCGCGGCGCTGGTCGCACTCCGCACCACCCGGGGCAGCACGCCCACGCTGCGCGCGACGGCCGCGGTGGTGACGGGCCTGGCGGCCATGAGCTGGTACGTCGTCGGGTTCGCATTCCAGTTCGGCTTCTACAACTCGAGCCTGGCCCTGATGCTCCTTCTGGGCGCCTGGCTCGCGTGGCTGGAGTCGCGCGAGGCTCCCGTCGTCGCGGCGGTCGTGCTCGCGGCCGCGACCATCGCGCTGCTGGCCACGTGGGCGCCGCTCGCCGTGATCCCGCTGGCGCTCGCGGCCGTGGTGCTCGTGCGGAACGTCCGCGACCTGGTTCGCAACCCCTCGTTCCGCTGGGCCTGGTGGGCGGGTGCGATCGCGGCCGTCGGCGCCTACGGGGCCCTCGTCACACTCGGCGACCTGCAGCGTGAGGGCGCGGCCCTCGCCGTCGACGGCGGGATCCAGCCGGTGAGCTCGCACCACGTCGCTATCGTCACCATCGTCACGGGGCTCGTCCTGCTGCTGCACGCGCTGCGGGAGCGCAGTGCGCACCGGCTGATCGGCGCGGTGACCGTCGTCGTCGCGTCGGTAGCCGGGATCGGCTACCTGGTGCTCCAGCGCACGGGCGCGGGCGCGAACCCCTGGGGCTACTACCCGGTCAAGATGGCCTGGTCGGTGTGCTGCCTGCTGCTCGTCCTGCTGCTCGCGTCGGCCCACTCCGTCCTGGGGCCGCGCCGGTTCGCGCGCGTTGAGGCAGTGATCCGGCCAGCGCGCCTGGAGTCGGTGCTCGCCGGGCTGTGCGCGGCCGCCGTCGCCGGGGTGCTCATGATCCAGGTGCCGATGCCCGGGTTCCGCGCGGTGCTGCCCCTGGCCGGCGTCGCGCGCGGCACCGGCATCGCCGCCGGCGCGGCGCGCGCCCGCGACCTGTTCGCGGTGGCGGAGGACGGCGTACCCACGATCGCCGCGCGCTACCACGGCCGCACGACCGACAAGTTCCTGAATGCCTGGCTGCTGCAGCTCGAGTCGGAGTCGTCGGACGATCCGATCCGCCACTTCTCCTACGTCATGGACCCAGAGTCGGAGGCACAGGTGTGCTCGGCGATCCGCACGTGGGGCGTGCCGGTGACCGTCCGCACCACTGACCCCGGGCTGGAGGCAGGCCTTCGTGCGGAGTGCTCCGACGCGCGCTTCACGGTCGTGAGGGGCTGATGCGCCTCTTCCAGGGACGGGTCGCCCGCGTCGTCGGAACCGTCGCCGTCGTGGTCGGAGCCCTGCTGTGGGTCGCGTCCTGGGCGACGGCGTCCCCGATCGGTGCGACGCCCGACGAGGACTACCACCTCGCGTCGATCTGGTGCCCGCCGGGCGTCGAGGGCGCGTGCCCCACGCGGCGGCTCCCGGACGGGACGCGGGAGGTCGAGCTGCCGCGCCGGCTCGTCGACGCCTCGGCGTGCATGGCTCGCCAGCCGGACGCGTCCGGGGCGTGCGTCGAGCGGATCAGCCTGCAACCGTCGTGGACCCCGCGGGTCGACGACGGCGAGTACCCGGGCGGCTTCTACCGTGCCATGCACCTGTTCGTGGGGAAGCGCTTCACGGAGTCGGTGTTCACGATGCGGCTCGTCAACGGAGCCGTCGCCGTGGCGCTCCTGGGCGCGGCGGTCGCCCTCACATCCCCGCGGGGGCGCCTCACCGTCTCCGCCGGCCTGCTGCTCGCGTCCGTCCCGATGGGGGTCTATCTCGTCGCGTCGATCAACCCCTCCGGCTGGGCGGTCACCGGCGTGGCGGCCGCGTGGGTGGGCGTCCACGGGTACCTCGCGGAGAGCTCGACCGGGCGCCGGGCGGGCCTGGCCGCCGTGGCCCTGGCCGGCGCGCTGCTCGCCGCCACCGCACGCAGCGACGCCGGCGCCTACGTCGCGCTCGCCGCGCTGGCGGTGGCCGTGCTGCACGCCGACCGGCTCCGGGCCGACGCCCGGCACGCGGCCCTGCCCGCCGTGATCGCGGTCGTCGGCGTCCTCGGCTACGTCTCCGGCTCGCAGGGCGTGGCGGTCGCCAACGGGATGGACGGGCGCGGACCCGGCGGGCTCGGCCTGCTCGCGAGCAACGTCTTTGCGCTGCCGTCCCTGCTTCTCGAGTCGATGGCGGGGCCGCTCAACTGGCTGGACACCTCCGTGCCTGCGCTCACGAGCGTGACCGTCACGCTGTTCGCGGCGGCCGCGGTCTTCTGGGGGCTCCGGTCGCTGACCTGGGCGAAGGGGATCTCGCTGCTCGGCCTGGTGGTCGCGTTCTGCGTCCTGCCGCTGCTGCTGCTCCAGCTCTCGGGCGCGAACGTCGGTGCGGAGGTACAGGGTCGGTACCTCACGCCACTGGTCGCGGTGATCCTCATGACGGCTCTGTGGGACCCGGTCCGAAACAGCGCAGAGCGCCTGACGAGGGTCCAGACGACCGTCGTGCTCCTGGGGCTCGTTGCCGCGCAGATGGCCGCGCTGTGGGTCCAGATCCGGCGGTTCACCACCGGCATGGACGGCTCGGGTTTCAACCTCGACGCCCATGTCGAGTGGTGGGCATCGCCCGTGCCGCCGATGGCTACTGTGGTGCTGGGCTCCGTCGGCTTCGCCGTGGTGGCGTTGGGCGCCCTGCTCGCCGGGCGCAGGAACGGCGTCGAGGCACGCATGGCGGCTCCCCTGGCCCTGAGTACGGCCGGGATCCTCCCCTAGGCTCCGAACTGCACACCTATACTCTGGGGGCCGAGCGTGGCACCCATGCCCCCGACTGGAAGCCTTCATGAAGCTCTTCGTCCAGATCCCGTGCCTCAACGAGGAAGAGACCCTTCCCCTCGTGCTCGCGACGATCCCTCGAGCGATCCCGGGTATCGACGAGATCGAGATCCTCGTCATCGATGACGGTTCGAGCGACCGCACGGTCGAGGTGGCCCGCAACCTCGGGGTCACGCACTTCGTGCACCACACCCGGAACATGGGCCTGGCACGCTCGTTCCGCGATGGCGTCGACTACGCGCTCCGGCACGGTGCCGACATCGTGGTCAATACCGACGGCGACAACCAGTACCCGCAGGAGTCGATCACCGAGCTGGTGCAGCCGATCCTGCGAGGCGAGGCCGACATCGCGATCGGCGACCGCCAGACCGCAACGATCGCCCACTTCTCGCCCTTCAAGAAGGCGATGCAGAAGGTCGGCTCCGAGGTGGTCAACTTCGCGGCCGGCACCGACCTGCCCGACGCTGCGAGCGGCTTCCGCGCGTACTCGCGCGCCTCGCTGTACCACCTCAACGTGGTCACGCAGTTCAGCTACTGCATGGAGACGATCATCCAGGCCGGCAACAAGCGCCTGCGGATCGCCTCGGTGCCGATCACGACGAACCCGAAGACGCGCGAGTCGCGGCTGTTCAAGAACATCTGGCAGCACATGGGCAAGTCGGGCCAGGCCATCGGCCGCAGCTACATCATGTTCAAGCCGCACACGGTGTTCGTGTCGCTCGGCCTGGTGTTCCTGGTGGCGGCGCTCATCCCGATGGTGCGGTTCCTTGTGTTATGGGCCGTCGGCACGGCCGGCGGGCACGTCCAGTCCCTGATCTTCGGCGTCGCTATGCTGGTGGGGTCGCTGCTGAGCTTCTCGCTGCTGGTCATCGCCGACCTGCAGCGCACCAACCGCGTGCTGCTGGAGGAGACCCTCGAGCGGCTCAAGGAAGTGCAGTATGGGCAGATCCCGGAGTATGCGGGTGCGGCGCGCGACGCGGCTGCCACCGAGGTGCGCGAGGCCGAGGCCGACCTCACCCGATGATCGTCACTTTCGGGACGTACGACGCCGCCCGGCACCCGCGGATCGGCGTCATCATCGAGGGGCTTCGCGCCCACGGGCAGCAGGTCGTGGAGGTGAACCGCCCGCTCGGCTTCACGACCGCCGAGCGAGTGAGGATGCTCCAGCAGCCGTGGCGGTTGCCGTTGCTCCTGGTGCGCCTGGTCGCGTGCTGGGCAGGGCTGGTCGGCGGCGCCGCTCGGGCACGTCGCGCGCACGGGGCGCCGCGGGCGGTCGTCGTCGGGTACATGGGGCACTTCGACGTGCTGCTCGCGCGGGTCGTGTACCCGCGCACCACGATCGTCCTCGACCACCTCATCTTCGCCGGCGACACCGCGACAGACCGTGGGGCCGCGGGCCTGCGCGTCCGGCTGCTGCGCAGCCTCGACCGGCTGGCGATCCGATGCGCCGACGTCGTCGTGACCGACACCGAGGAGCACCGGCAGATGCTCCCGGACGGGGCGCGCGGGCTCGTCGTCCCCGTCGGCGCGCCCGCTGCGTGGTTCGACGCCGGCGACCGACGCGCGTCCTTCGTCGACGGCCCTCTGCGCGTCGCCTTCTTCGGGCTCTACACGCCGCTGCAGGGTGCGCCGGTGATCGGGGAGGCCCTGCGCCTCGCGTCCGAGCGCGGCGTCGAGCTGGAGGTCACGATGGTGGGCACCGGGCAGGACCTCGCCGCCACGAAGGCCGCGACCGGCGACCTACCGCACGTGAGCTGGCTCGACTGGGTTGCCCCGGACCAGCTGCCAGCCCTGGTCGCGGACCACGACGTGTGCCTCGGCATCTTCTCTGACACGCCCAAGGGGCTCCGCGTGGTGCCCAACAAGGTGTACCAGGGCATCGCCGCAGGCTGCGTCGTCGTCACGTCCGACACGGCGCCGCAGCGGCGTCAGGTCGGCGAGCACGCCGAGCTCGTGCACCCGGCGGATCCCGCTGCGCTCGCCGAACGGCTGGCCTGGCTCGCCGATCGCGAGCACCTCGCCGAGGCGTCCCGCCGCAGCGAAGCAGGCCGGGCGGCGACCGCCCCCGGCGCCGTCGTCGAACCGCTGGTGGAGGCACTCGCGTGAACACCAAGGTGATCGGCCGGATCGTCTCCTACCTCTTCATGGTGGGCGCGGTCGTGTTCCTGACTGTCGCCATCGTGCGGCAGTGGGGCGACTTCGTCGACGCGGTCGGCCGCATGGGCGTCTGGGACATCGTCGCGGCCGGCTCGATGGGTGCTCTTGCCGTGTTCACCGGCATGCTCTCGTGGCGCGAGTCCGTCGCCGCGACGGCGCACCTGATCCCGGTGGGCCCCACCACCCACACCTTCCTGGTGTCCCAGCTCGGCAAGTACGTGCCCGGGTCCGTGTGGGCCGTCGTCGCGCAGGTCCAGCTGATGCGTCGCTACGGCGTCTCGCGCACCCGCGGCGCGCTCGGCTCCACCATCTCGATGGTGATCTCGCTGGAGACCGCCGTGATCGTCGGGACCGTGGGCATCTTCCTGGCGGGCGGCAGCATCAGCACGTACTGGTGGCTCATCCCCGTCGCGGTGGTCTGCACGCTCATGCTCGTGCCCGCAGTGATCGAATGGTGCCTGGGTCGGCTCGCGCGGATCCACAAGCGCTTTGCATCGTTCGCCGACGTCGAGGTCGACGGCATCGCGCTGCTGCGATCGGCGGCGTGGTGCATCGTGTCCTGGATCTTCTGGGGCTTGCAGATGTGGTTGCTGATCCGCGGCCTCGGCTACTCGGGCGGCACCCTCGTGTGGTTCGGCATCGGCGCCTACGCGCTCGCCTGGTCGGTGGGGCGCGTCATCGCGTTTGCGCCCGGCGGCATCGGGCCTCGCGAGGCGGCTCTCGTCGTGATCCTCGCGACCGTCGTGACCAACAGCGACGCGTTGGCACTCGCCGTGATCACCCGTGTGGTGATGTCACTGCTCGACGTGCTGGGCGCCGCGCTGGCGGCGGGTGGGTCGAAGGTGCTTGCCGGGCGGCACCGGTCGGAGCAGACGCTCGGCGTCTGACGCTGGTTGCTCTGACGATCGCCGGCATGAGGCGCTCCTGGCATGATCTGCGACCTGCCGCGACGCCGATTCGTGCTCGCCGGGCGGTGCGTTTGCGCCACGCTCGTGCTCGGACGATCTCGCGTACCGTCGCCAGTCCTGATCCGCCGCCGCACGCAGCAACGGGAGTGACGATGCGCCACAGCAGCCGCCTTCGCCAGGTCGACACAACGTGTCACGCGCGAGCACCGCGTCCCGTGCGCGGAAGGGTCGTCGGGTCCTTGACCGCGGCGGCCCTGATCGGGACGGGCCTGATCGTCGCGGCTGGCGCTACGGCCGCGGCGGACGGGCGGCCCGTCGGCGGCAGCGGCTCGATGTACTACCTCAACGACGCGTGGACGTCGACGGCGAACCGCGAGTTCGCCTATGGGCAGGCCAACGACCAGGTCTACGTCGGCAACTGGGACGGGAAGGGCGGCGACAGCCTGGCCGTCCGTCGCGACAACCAGTACTACCTGTCGAACTCGTTCGGCGGGGCGGCCGAGACGGTGGTCGCGTACGGGCGCCCTGACGACATCGTCCTCGTCGGCGACTGGGACGGGAACGGCACCGACACTCCTGCGGTCCGCCGTGGGAACGAGTACCACATCAAGAACTCGTGGAGCTCCGGCCCCGCCGACAAGGTCGTCGGATACGGCAGGGCCGACGACGTCGTCCTCGTCGGCGACTGGGACGGCAACGGCACCGACACGCCCGCGGTCCGCCGAGGGAGTACCTACCACATCAAGAACTCGTGGAGCGCGGGCCCTGCCGACCAGCAAGTTCCCTACGGTCGTCAGGACGACGTCGTCGTGGTCGGCAACTGGGACGGCGTGGGCGGGGACTCGCTCGCGGTGCGGCGCGGGAACCGGTACTTCATCGCCAACGCGATCCGTTCCGGCGAGGCGGACAAGGTGCTCGACTACGGGCGCGCCACGGACACTGTGCTCGCCGGCGACTGGGACGGGAACGGAACCGACACGCTGGGGGTGAGGCGGCCTGCGGCCCCCGCGGCTCCTGTCACGCCCAACTGGTACACGCAGGCCTACGGGACGTTCACGACCCGTACCTACACCGGTGTCGGAAGGGACGTCGTCATGCTCGCGGAGCCGGTCCGCGCGTTTGCGCTGACGGCGACGCACAACGGTCGCAGCAACTTCATCGTGCACGCGAACGATATATCTGGGGAAACGGTCGGCTACGCGGTCAACGAGATCGGCAGCTACAGCGGCACTGTCGGCGTCGGCCTTGAGGCGTACTCGTTCCTGAACCCGATCCAGGTGCTTGACGTGCAGGCAGACGGGCAATGGTCTCTTACGGTTGCTCCCATCAGTTCGATCCCTAAGCTCACGCAACTGGGATCGGGGCCAGGGGTCTACAAGTACGACGGGGTCTCTCAGATCGCGACGTTCACCCATAACGGCCAGTCGAACTTCATCGTTCATCAGTACACGGGGTCGAGCAGCGGGGTGGAAACGAACTACCTGATCAACGCGATCGGAGCGTTCACGGGCCGCGCCCAGTTGCGCGCCGGGCCGTCGATCGTCGAGATCACCGCGGACGGCACCTGGACGGTGGGCTGACCCGGCGCTCCCGAGGGGCCAGCCGGAGAGGCGTCCGGGTCACAGGGCGACACGACCCGGGCGCCTCCCTGCCCCTGGGTAGCCTGCTGCGACGCGGTGCCGAGCCACGTGCGGCGTCCCGCGGCCGACGAGACGAGGGAGCCTCATGGTTGCGAACGCACGACAGGTCGCTGCAGGGCTGGTTTCCGCCTTGGTCTGGACGGGGGTCCCGGCGGCCCACCTGGAAGCGACGCCGGCAGAGGACCAGCCTGGCGTCACCGTGCTGACGGAGCCGGAGGCGGAGTTCCTCGAGCCGCAGACCGACGACACCGCGCTCACCACCGACCTGCCCGGCATCCTCCCGGGAGGTTCCCGCGTCCTTTCCGCGCAGGCGGACCTGCGCGGCCTGTCGGTCGTGGGCGTCACGTGGGTCGCGGGGAGCGACGCCGGGGACACCGTCGTCGAGCTGCGGACCCAGGCCGGCGGCGAGTGGTCGGAGTGGACCGCGCAGGACGTCGACGCCGCCCCGCACGCCGCCGACGGCGAGTCGGTGCGGGAGGGCACCGCCCCGTTCGTCGCGGTGCGCGTCGACGCGGTCGAGGCCCGGCTGACCTCGCCGTCGGCGCTCCCGGAGGACCCGGTGCTGAGCGTGATCACCACCGAGCCCGACTCCGCGCTCGCCGACCGGGGGGCAGCGGCGTCGCGGTCGGGCCGCACCGCTCTCGGCCCCGCGCCGGTCGCCGTGGCGGCCTCGGCCGCGATCGTCCCCCCGCAGCCGACCGTGCGCGCTCGGGCTGCGTGGGGCGCCGACGAGCGCCTGATGACGTGGACGCCCCAGGTGGGCGTCGTGCGCGGGGTGACGGTGCACCACACTGCAGGCACGAACGCCTACACGCAGGACCAGACGGCGTCCGTGATCCGGGGCATCTACACGTACCACGCTCAGACGCTGGGCTGGGGGGACATCGGCTACAACTTCCTGGTCGACAAGTGGGGTCGCGTCTGGGAGGGACGCAAGGGCGGGATCGACCGGGCGATCGTCGGCGCGCACTCCGTGCCCACCAACCGGGTGGCGTTCGGCGTCTCGTTCCTCGGCAACTACGACGAGGCGCGGACCAGCACCGCGATGGTCGACGGCGCGGCCGCCGTCATCGCGTGGAAGTTCGGGATCCACGGCGTCTCGGCGACGGGGACGCTCACGTCGGCTGGCAACGCCTCCCGCAACGTGCCGGCCCGCGTGGTCCCTGCGGTGCACGGGCACCGTGACGTCGACTCGACGGCGTGCCCGGGGCAGTACCTGTACGCCGACCTGACCGCGTTGCGGCAGCGGGTCATGACCGGCGGTGCGCTGGACGCCGCGACTGCGGTGGGGACCCAGGCGGTGCGGGTCACGGGCTGGGCCGTGGTCGGGAGCACGACGGCGCCCGCGCAGGTGCGCCTGATCGTCGATGGGGCGGTCCGAGCGACGGTCGCGGCGAACCAGAACCGGCCCGACGTCCAAGCCGCAACCGGCCGCGCGAGCACGGGCTTCGACGTCACGCTGCCGCTCAACCCGGGCGACTACCGCGTATGCGCTGCGGTGGTCGCCAACGGCGGGGACGCCGCGCTCGGGTGCCGCGAGGTCTCGCTGGCCGGCGGCAAGGACTACTTCCTCAACGACGCGTGGACCGGGGTCGCGAACACGACGTTCTCGTACGGCTGGGCGGACGACCGCGTGCTGATCGGGGACTGGGACGGCGACGGCGTCGATACGATCGCGGTGCGCCGCGGTCACCTGTACCACATCAACGACAAACTGCTGGGCGGTGCGGCGAGCCGGGTGGTCGCCTATGGCAGGCCCGACGACGATGTCCTTGTCGGGGACTGGGACGGCGACGGTGTCGACACCTTGGCAGTGCGCCGCGGCAACGTCTACTACTTCAAGAACTCGCTCGCCGCAGGCAACGCGGACAGCACCCTCACGTTCGGCCTGGAGACGGACCGTGTGGTCGTGGGCGACTGGGACGGTGACGGCAAGGACACCCTCGCGATCCGCCGCGGCAACCAGTACCTGATCTTCGACGACCTCACGGCGTCCACGCCGTCCCGCACGGTCTTCTTCGGCCGGGACACGGACGCTGTCGTCGTGGGCGACTGGGACGGGGACGGCAAGGACACCCTCGCGGTGCGGCGCGACCGGACGTACTTCGTGCGCAACGTCATCGCCGACGGGAAGGCGGAGCTCGAGCTCACCTACGGGCGCGAGGCCGACGCGACGCTCGTGGGTGACTGGAACCGCGACCGCAAGGACACGCTGGGCGTCCGGCGCCCGTAGGCATCAGCAGTCAGGGCACGGTGATGGCGGACGGCCACAGGATGTTCGGGTTGCTGCCGGCCGGGATGTTGATGAAGTACACCCGCACCTCCGACGCCCCCGACGCGACCGGGACCGAGAACGCGAACCCGCGGTTGGCGCCCAGCCCGTAGGCGGCCTCGACGTCGGGCCGGGCCAGGTCGGCGACGCCGGTCCCCGCGAGCTTCCCGTCGACGTAGACGTGCACCGCCACGGACGTGGCGGAGTCCGGGTCGATGGCCCAGCCCGCCACGCGCACCGAGCTCGTGGTACCGGACGTCTGCACGGCCACCGCGTCCAGCGCGCCGAAGGGGACGCGGTTGGGGACGTCCACCTGCATGCAGCCGAGGGGCCGCTGCGTGCCTGCGGGCGGGTCGAGGGCCACGGCGCAGACGTTCCGCGTGCCCGGTGAGGCTGCGACCTTGGCCGACCAGCCGACCTGCGCGCGCCCCGCTCCGGCCGGGACGGGCGACACGGTGGCGGAGGCGGTGGTGGTGCCGGCGGCGACGCCGTCGACCGTCAGCTGGACGGTCACGGGAGTCTGCGGCACGTCGTAGTCCCAGGCCCAGCCGGAGACGCTGACCTGCGGCGCGGCGTTGCCCGAGACGTCGGGCGTGGCGTCGGTGACGGCCCCGACCGTCGGCGTGTTCGGCACGCTCACCGTGCGGCAGCCCACGCGGGTGGGCAGGGCCGTCGAGGCGTCAAGGGAGTCGACGCAGACCTGCCGGCTCCCCGCGGTGAGCGCGATCGACGTGTCGTAGCCCGTGGTGTCGCGCACGCCGAAGACGCGGGCGACGTCGGGCCGCGACCCGTTCGCCGTGACCGTGCGGACGGCGGCGCCGTCGACCGAGATGCGCACGGAGATCGGCTGGGCAGAGTCGGTGTCGAACGCCCACCCGCGAACCTGCACCTGCTGCGGGCTGGCGACGTTCACGATGTCGAGCGCGGCGCGCGGCGCCGCGTTCGCGACGGCGACGTTGCGGCACCCGAGCATCGGGTTCGGGCCCGCGGGGGTGTTGATCGCGTAGACGCACACCTGGTGAGCGCCGTTGGTGGCTCCGACGGTCGTGGAGAACCCCGACGTACCGCCCTGCCCGTAGACGCGCGCGACGTCGGGCCGTGAGCCGGCCGCGCCGACGGCAGCGGCCGCCTTGCCGTCGACGTAGACGTGGACGGGGATCGCCGCCGTCGTGTCCGGGTCGAACGCCCATCCGGCTACGTAGATCGTGCCGGAGCCCGCGGTGACGACGTCGAGGCTGCCGCGGGGGGCTTGATTGGTGACCGTGACGGTGGAGCAGCCGATCAGCGGGTTGGCGCCGGCGGGACTGTTGATCGCGTAGACGCACACGTCCTGCCGCCCTGCCGCGGTCGCGAACGTCCCTGAGAAGCCCGACCTGGCCTTGCCGTAGAGGCGCTGGATGTCGGAGCGCGGGGCGGTGGCCGGCAGCGCCCCTGCGAGCTGCCCGTTGATGCGCACGTGGACGTCGATCGAGTCAGCGTCGCGGTCGACGGCCCACCCGCTGACCGTCACGGCCCCAGGGCCGGACGCCGTCACGGCGTCGACGTGCCCGAACGGCGTGCGGTTGCCCGTCGGCAGGCCGAACCACTGCTTGAAGTAGATGTGGAAGTTGCGGTTGCCGTACGACGAGCACGCGTCGCCCGTGCCTGTGCCCGCGGCGAGCGCGGCAGCGTTCGGCTGGTACGGCGTGTAGTTGTAGAGCGACGCCGTGCCCTGGTTCTGGATGAACACGGGCGACGACCCGCAGGAGGCGTCGGGGCTGAAGCGGATGTTGTTGATCGCCCCGGCACGGTGCGCGTACGAGGTGGGGTTCGCCGCGTAGCGCTGCAGCTGCTGGGCCGCCGAGTACACCTGGTTCGCGAAGCCCGCGTACTCGGCGGAGCACACACCGCCAGTGTTGTCGGGGCAGCCGAAGCCGAGGGCGCGCGCGTACGTCGCCGGGGCCTTGCCCGCGGTCGCCGTGATCAGGCCCTGCTCCTTCTGGAGCGTCACCAGCAGCACCTGGGGGTTGATCCCGCAGGCGATACCCACCTTGCTGATGATCGCGGCCGCCGTCTCGTCGGCCGCCCCCGTGTACGTGCCGGTGCACAGGGACGTGGCAGGCCGCGTCGGCGTCGTCTCGCGATAGTCCTTGAGGCACGTGTTGCCCGCCGATGGCGTGCAGCTTGCGCCCTGGGCCGCGATGAACTGCGCGATCTGCGCCTCCGTCATGCTTCGGGAGTCGTACATCACCGCGTCGCTGATGATGTAGCCCGGGTCGAAGTCCGTGATCGGTGTCGCCGCCGAGCCGACGTCCGTGGTCACCGCCGCGCCCAGGAGCGTGACGAAGAGTGCGGACGCCAGGGCTGCGGCGCCCAGGCGACGAGTTCGCATGCGCATGGGACGGGCTCCTTACCGAGGGTTTCACGGTAGGTGAGGCGCTTCATGGGCCGCAGGTCCCACGCCGGGTTGGCGCTGTAGGGTCGGAGGCCTGTCGCCCGCGCCCCGGAGGTCCTTCGTGCACGTCCTGCTCGACGCCACTGCCGTCCCCGCAGACCGGGGCGGAGTCGGCCGCTACGTCGACGAGCTCGTGCCCGAGCTCGACCGCGCCGGGGTGCGGCTGACGATCGCTGCTCAGTCCCGCGACCAGGATCTGTTCGCCGGGCTTGCTCCGCACGCCGAGATCGTCGCCGTGCCGCCGGCGCTGGAGCGCCGTCCGCGCCGCATGGCCTGGGAACAGACCGGCCTGCCCGCGCTGGTGCGCCGCGTGCGGCCCGACGTCGTGCACAGCCCGCACTACACGATGCCGCTGGCCGCGGGCGTGCCCGTCGTGGTGACGCTGCACGACGCCACGTTCTTCACCACGCCCGACCTGCACCTGCGCTCCAAGGCCGTGTTCTTCCGCAACGCGATCCGCGTCGCAGCGAGCCGTGCGGCCGGGCTGATCACCCCGAGCATGGCGACCCGCGACGAGGTGGTGCGCCTGGTCGGCGCAGACCCGGACAAGTTCCACGTGGCCTACCACGGCGTCGACCACGACCGCTTCCACGCCGTCCCCGCCGCCGACGCCGCCCGCGTGCGCTCCAGCCTGGGCATCGGCGACGCCGACTATGTCGGGTTCCTCGGCACGCTCGAGCCGCGCAAGAACGTTCCCGCGCTCGTGCGCGCCTGGGTCCGCGCCTGCGAAGGCCTCGACCAGCCCCCGGCCCTGGTGCTGGCCGGCGGCAAGGGCTGGGACGAGTCCATCGACACGGCGGTCGCCGCCGTGCCTGGCCACCTCACCGTGCGTCGCCCCGGCTACCTGCCGCTCGACGACCTGCCAGGCTTCCTCGCGGGCGCCCGCATCCTCGCCTACCCGAGCCTCGGCGAGGGGTTCGGCCTGCCGGTGCTGGAGGCCATGGCCTGCGGCGCCACCGTGCTCACTACGCGTGAGCTGTCGCTCCCCGAGGTCGGCGGCGACGCCGTCGCCTACTGCGGCACCGACGACGCCTCGATCGCCACCGAGCTGCGCGCGCTGCTCGAGGACGCGCCGCGGCGGGCGGTGCTCGCGGAGGCCGCTGTCGAGCGCGCGGCCGGCTTCACCTGGGCCGCCGCGGCCCAGGCGCACGTCACCGCGTACGAGAATGCGCTCCGCTAAGGGGTTCCTGCGGCGGATGAAGTTCCGCTAGGGTTCCCGCGGCCCGAGGACGAGCCCGGGCCAGGGGGGTTTCTGTGTTCTTGCGCCGAATCACGTCCGTCGTTGCCGCGGGGGTCGCCGTGCTGCTGACCGCCACGATCGCGGCACAGCCGGCGGAGGCCGCCAGCCCGGGCAGCTGGTACTACCTGACCAACGGCACCACGGGCGGCCAGGCGGACATCACGTTCGCGTACGGCAAGGCCGACGACGTCGTGCTGGTGGGCGACTGGAACGGTGACGGCAAGGACACGCTGGGCGTGCGCCGCGGGAACGAGTACTTCCTGACGAACGGGACGACGGGCGGTCAGGCGGACATCAGCTTCGCCTTCGGCAAGCCGGGCGACGTCGTGCTGGTGGGCGACTGGAACGGTGACGGCAAGGACACGCTGGGCGTGCGCCGCGGGAACCAGTACTTCCTGACGAACGGGACGACGGGCGGTCAGGCGGACATCAGCTTCGCGTACGGCAAGGCCGACGACACCGTCCTCGTGGGCGACTGGAACGGTGACGGCAAGGACACGCTGGGCGTGCGCCGCGGCAGCCAGTACTTCCTGACCAACGGCACCGCCGGGGGCCAGGCGGACATCAGCTTCGCCTACGGCAAGCCCGACGACACGGTGCTGGTGGGCGACTGGAACGCCGACGGCAAGGACACGCTCGGGGTGCGCCGCGGCAGCCAGTACTTCCTGACCAACGGAACGACGGGCGGGCAGGCCGACGTCTCGTTCGCGTACGGCAAGGCCGACGACATCGTGCTGGTGGGCGACTGGAACGGCGACGGCAACGACACCCTCGGCGTGCGGCGCGCCACCGCGCCCGACTCGCTACGCACCGGCGCCGACGTCTCGTGGCCCCAGGCGACGGGGCCGTACCCCAGCGGGATGGCCTTCGGGATCGTCGGGGTGAACAAGGGCAACGCGCTCGGCACCAACCCGAACCTGGCCGACGAGATCGCCTGGGCAAAGGCGACCGCCGGCACCTCGGTCCAGCCCAAGGTGCAGCTGTACGTGGCCACCGGCAACCCGGGCACCGCGGCGACGTCGTGGCCGGCAAGCAACCAGTACCCGGCGGGGACGGCCGTGAGCAACCCGCTCGGCACGTGCGCGGGCGCGGTCGATGCGGCCTGCTCGTGGATGTACGGCTACGCGCGCGCCTACGACGACGCGACCAGCCGCGACGTCACGACGCCCGGGTCGTACCGGTGGTGGCTCGACGTCGAGTCGTCGTTCACGTACCTGACGAGCACGACGGCCAACTACCAGGCGCTCAACCGCGCCTCGCTCGAGGGCATGACCGCCTACTTCCAGAAGATCGGCGCCACGGTGGGGCTCTATGCGCCACCCAGCCACTTCTCTGAGCACATCGGGACCGTCCCGTCGACGAGCCCGTTGTACGGGCTGCCCAGCTGGATTCCGGTCGGAGTCGCGCCGATCGCGACGGCCAAAGCCGCGTGCGGTGGGATCCCGCTGACGGGCGGCGGCACGATCGTCATGACCCAGTACGTGGTCGGCACGATCCAGTCGGGCCAGGACTACGACTGGTCCTGTAGCTGACCCGTCGGCGTTGAGGTCACCCTGCGCCACGCCGCCCGCGGGTGCGCGCCCGTCCTCTTGCGCCGTCGGACGCGTGGAAGAACGGCGCCAACGCCTTGACGGACGCGCGCCGTGAGCAGCTCGCCAACGACCCCGGCGACCTGCGTGCCGTCGACGGCCCCACGAACGCCGGCAAGAGCGACGGGCCGCCGACCGGTGGCTGCCGCCGAACACTGCATTCCGGTGCGACTACGTCGCCCCGCAGGTCGAGGTGAAGGCCACCTACAAGCTGCGGGCGACGCAGGCAGAGAAGAACGCGATGCGCGACCTGCTCGGCCGCTGCTGAGCCACTACCTCGCGAGCGAGCGCGTGTACGCGAGCACCTGCTCGTAGTCGGGCAGCAGGCCCTGCTCCTGCGCCTCGGCAAGAGTCGGGGCGGCGGTGTCTTTGTCGGACAGCAGCGGCGTGATCGGGTTGCCGTGGCGGTCCGTGGTCGGCCAGGTGAGGCCGATCTGCTCGTCGAGCGGGTTGATGCCGTGCTCGCCCGTGGGGTTGTAGCCGGTGGAGCAGAGGTACATCACGGTGGAGCCGTCCTCGAGCGCCATGAACGCGTGCCCCAGGCCCTCGCCCAGGTAGATCGCGCGACGGTCGACGTCGTCGAGCAGCACCGAGTCCCACTGGCCGAACGTCGGCGATCCGACGCGGATGTCGACGACGACGTCGAGCACGGCGCCCTTGGGGCAGGTGACGTACTTGGCCTGGCCCGGGGGGACGTCCGCGAAGTGGATGCCGCGCACCACGCCCGCGCTCGAGACGGAGCAGTTGGCCTGCGCGAGGTCGAGCGTGTGCCCGACGGCCTCCTCGAAGGCGGCGGCCTTGAACCACTCCAGGAAGACGCCGCGCGGATCGCCGAACTGCTTCGGGGTGATCTCGAAGGCGCCGGGGACACGGAGTTCGCGGATCTGCACGGGGGGCTCCTCGTTCTGGGGGGCAGGGTCGCAGGCTCTAGGATCCTACGCGTGACCGACACCGCGAACCCCCAGACCGCATCCCTGTCCGGCCGCTGGCTCGTCGTCGGCGCGCACGGCATGCTCGGCCAGGACATGGTCGCCGCCGCACGCGCCGCTGGCGCCGAGGTGGACGGCGTCGACCGCGTGCACGTCGACATCACCGACGCCGACGCCACCCTCGCCGCAGTCCAGGGGTACGACGTCGTCGTCAACTGTGCCGCATGGACCGCCGTGGACGCCGCGGAGGACCAGGAGGCCGCCGCGTTCATGGTGAACGCCGTCGGGCCGCAGAACCTGGCGCGCGCTGCTGCCGCCACTGGCGCTCGGCTGGTGCAGATCTCCACGGACTACGTGTTCGAGGGTCACGCCACCGCGCCGTACCAGGAGGACGCCCCCGTCGCGCCGGCCGGCGCCTACGGCCGCACCAAGGCTGCGGGGGAGTGGGCTGTCCGCGCCAACACTCCCGACTACTACGTGATCCGCACGGCGTGGCTCTACGGCGCCGGCGGTCCCAACTTCCCCAAGACCATGGCGCGGCTGGGCGGCGAGCGCGATGTGCTCACCGTCGTCGACGACCAGCTCGGCCAGCCGACGTGGACCGTGGACCTCGCCGACCTCATCGTGCGGCTCGTCGCCGCGGGCGCCCCGTCTGGCATCTACCACGGCACCTCGCAGGGCGAGGTCACCTGGAACGGCTTCGCGAAGGCGATCATGACGGCCGCGGGGCTCCAGGCCCGGGTCGACCCGGTGAGCTCGGCCGCGTTCGCGGCGAAGGCGCCGCGCCCCAGCTACTCGGTGCTGGGGCACGACGCCCTGCGTGGAGTGGGCGTGGAGCCGATCGGCGACTGGGCGGAGCGCTGGTCGCTCGCGGCGCCGACGGTGCTCGGGCTCTGATGTCAGCTCACGGGAGGGTCTCGCAGACCCGCCCGTCGTGGTCTCCGTCGAGGTTGTAGACGTCCCGGCCCGTCGCGGCCATCCAGTAGTCGTATGCGGCCTGCGCCTCGGCTTGCGTGGCGAAGTCCTTGCAGTCGAGGTCAGGGGAGATCGGCCGGGGCGGGTTGCCCGGGTTGGTCGGCGGCGGGGGCGTCACTGCCGGCGGGGGCGTCGGCGCGGGACGGCGCACGCCGAGGGTGTCCTTGCCGTCGCCGTCCCAGTCGCCGGCGAGCACCGTGTCCGTCGGCTTCCCGTACGCGATCTGTTGCGCGGCGGTGTTCGAGGTGAGCGAGTTGCTGACGTAGTAGACGTTTCCGCGCCGCACCGTGAGGGTGTCCTTGCCGTCGCCGTCCCAGTCGCCGACGACGACCTGGTCGCTCGGCTTGCCGTAAGACAGGACGACGTCGGCCGTTCCACCGTTGAGAGAGTTGCTGAAGTAGTAGGTGTTTCCGCGGCGGACGGCGAGGGTGTCGGTGCCGTCGCCGTTCCAGTCGCCGACCAGCACGGTGTCGTCCGGCTTGCCGTAGCCGAGGACCTTGTCGGCGGCACCGCTGGTCAGGCTGTTGCGCAGGAAGTACTGGTTCCCGCGGCGCACGGCGAGGGTGTCGCCGCCCTTTCCGTCCCAGTCGCCGACCAGCACCGCATCGCCGGGGTTTCCGTAGCTGAGCGTCTGGTCCGCGGCCCCTCCGCCGAGCGAGTTGCTCAGGAAGTACTGGTTGGCGCGGCGCACGGCGAGCGTGTTGGTGCCGTTTCCGTCCCAGTCGCCGGTGTACACCCGGTCGGTGTCACGGCCATAGGCGAACGAGCGGTTCGCGGTGCCGCTCCACGCGTCGTTGAGGAAGTACTGCTGTCCCGTGCCGCCCACCTCGCGTCCGTCTGCGAGCGCCGGTGAAGCGAAAGTCACGGTGACGAGGACGCAGGCGGCCGCGGACGCGGCAAGCAATCGGTGCAGGTGATGCACAGGAGCTCCTGGTGTGTGTCGGGCTGGCGCCGCGACGCTACACAGGAGCAGGGTGGGCGCCGGATGCCGACACACGGTCGCCTCAGGCACCCACCCGGGTGAAAATCAGTGGTCGAGCAGTCCCAGCAGGTACGTGCCGTAGCCCGACTTGACGAGCCCCTCCGCACGGGCGCGCAGGTCGTCGTCGGACAGGAAGCCGCGGCGCCACGCAACCTCCTCCGGCGAGCCGATCTTGAGGCCCTGGCGGTGCTCGACGGTGCGGACGAAGTCCGACGCCTCGAGCAGCGAGTCGAACGTGCCGGTGTCGAGCCACGCGGTGCCTCGCGGCAGCACCTCGACCTGGAGCTTGCCGGCCTCGAGGTAGTGGCGGTTCACGTCGGTGATCTCGTACTCGCCGCGCGCGGAGGGCTTGAGGTTCTTGGCGATCTCCACGACGTCGTTGTCGTAGAAGTACAGGCCGGGCACGGCGTAGTTCGACTTGGGCTGCGTCGGCTTCTCCTCGAGGGAGACCGCCTTGAAGTCGGCGTCGAACTCGACGACGCCGTAGGCCGTGGGGTCGGACACGTGGTAGGCGAACACGGCGCCCCCGTCGATGTCGGCGAACCGGGTGAGGCGGGTGCCGAGGCCAGGGCCGTAGAAGATGTTGTCGCCGAGGACGAGGGCTGCGTTGTCGGTGCCCACGAAGTCGGCGCCGAGCACGAACGCCTGCGCGAGCCCGTTGGGCTCCGCCTGTACCGTGAACTCAAGGTTGACGCCGAACTGCGAGCCGTCACCGAGCAGGCGGCGGAACTGCTCCGCGTCGTGCGGGGTGGTGATGATCAGGATGTCCCGGATCCCCGCCGCGATGAGCGTCGAGAGCGGGTAGTAGATCATCGGCTTGTCGTAGACCGGGACGAGCTGCTTGCTCACGCCCATGGTGATCGGGTGGAGCCGGGTGCCGGAGCCGCCGGCCAGGATGATTCCGCGCATGGTGCCCCATTGTGCCCGACTGCGCGAGCGGGTGCCGGTCGCTAGTGCGACCTGCGCCGCTCCCAGCCGGCCAGGGTGACCTCGACGCGTTCGCGCACCCACAGCCCGACGCCGATCGCGAGCCGCACGGGCGCCTGCCACCAAGCGCCCCACCGGTCGAACAGGTACTGCTTCGCGCTCGCGTGGTGCGCGCGGATCATCGGCGCGGGGGAGTGCTTCCACGAGACGCCCTGCACGTGCGTGACCTGCGCGCCGGGAACGTAGACGTTGCGCCAGCCCGCCTTGCCGAGCCGGTCTCCCAGGTCGACGTCCTCGAAGAACATGAAGTACCGCTCGTCGAACCCGCCCACCTGCGCAAACGCGTCGGGGCGCAGCACCAGGCACGCACCGGAGAGCCAGCCGACGGGGCGGGGCTCCGTCGCCCCGACCGTGGCCTCGGCCTGCCGGTACTCGCGCGACCACGGGTTGCCCGGCCACACCGTGTGGAGCAGCGCGTGGCCGATCCCGACGGAGAGCGAGGGCAAGGCCCTCGCCGACGGGTATGTGGTGCCGTCGGTGTTGAGGATGCGTGGGCCGAGGCTCCCGGCAAGCGGGTCGGCGTCGCCCGCCTCGATGAGCAGGTCGAGCGACCCGGGCTCCCACTCGACGTCCGGGTTGGCGACGACGACCCACGGCGCGGCGGAGTCCGCCGCGCCGAGGTTGGCGGCGGTGCCGTAGCCGACGTTCCCGCCCGGGTGTCGCAGCACGGTCGCGCCGGCAGCGGCGAGCTCCCGTACCACGTCGGTGGGGTCGCCGTTGTCCACGACCACCAGCTCGTACGGCCGGTACGTCGCCTGCGCCAGCGTCTTGGCGAACGAGCGCAGCTCGGGTCCCGGGTTGTAGACGACGCACACGATGCGGACGGCTGGGGGGCCCGCGGGGGCGGCGGGCTGGTCGGGGTGCGGGAACTCTGACATCGAGACGCGAGCCTAGCGGTCCAGCCTGCGCTGATGGTGGGTGTGCGGTGAGACGTCGGGAGACGTTCTGCGGGAGCGCACCTACAACCGGGCAGACTATGCCCATGGATCTGCCCGGTCGCCGGCGCACCGACGTCGTGCTGGCCCTGCTAGCGATCGGTGTGGCCGCCACGTGGGCACTGCTCACGCCGCCGCTCCGAGCGCCCGACGAGCCGCAGCATCTCAACAGCGTGCTGCGGATCGCGTATGGCGGGGGCTGGCCGAGGCCTGGGGAGGCCGTGCTCTCGCCGGCGGTGCAGCGGGCGCGCGTCGACGTCGCACTCGCGACCGACGTGCCCGGCCGATGGCAGGACCGGCCGGGCGTGCCGCAGCTCTCGGACGCGCAGATCGTGCCGCGGGCCGAGCGTGCCCGCGTCAGCCGCGCGACGGCGCTCCCCGACCGTCCGGCCACCGAGCCGGGCGACGTCGACCAGATGACCCAGCACCCGCCGCTCTACTACGCGCTGGGTGCGGGGCTGCTGCACGTCACCGGGCTGGCGGACGCGCGCTGGGACCAGCAGCTGCTCGCGCTGCGGCTGCTGGATGTCGCGTTGCTCGCGCCGCTCGTGCCGCTGGCGTCCTGGTCGGCGCGCCGCCTGACCGGCTCCCGGGCCGCCGGCGCCGTCGCGGCGCTCGTCCCGCTCCTGTCGCCGCAGGTGGGGCACATCTTCGGCGCGGTCAGCAACGACACCCTCGTGACGCTGGTGGCCGGTGTTGTCACCGCGTTGGCAGTGCGTGTGCTCACGGGCGACCGGCGGCTGCGCACCGCCACCCTGATCGGGGCGGTGATCGGCGTCGGGCTGCTCACCAAGGTGATGGCGGCGTTCCTGCTGCCGGTGGTCGCGCTCGCCTACGTGCTCTCGCCCGCCGGGGCCCTCGGCGCGGGGACGACGCGGCGCTGGCGAGGGCTGGGTGGTGACGCGGTGCGCGTGCTGCTGATGGGCGGCGTCGCCGCGTGCGTCGGCGGGTGGTGGTGGGTGCGGAACCTGGTCCTGTACGGCGCCGTGCAGCCCGTCGGGCTGGACCGCGTGCCGCTCGACCTCCTGCCGCACGGGTTCGGCCGGTACCTCATGATCGCGTGGCGCAGCGTCGCGCTGTCGTTCTTCGGTGACTTCGGGTGGCTGGACCTGCGCACGCCGGAGACGTTCTGGCTGACGGCGACGGTGCTGGTGCTGGTGCTCGGGGCCTTCGCGCTGAGCGTGCGAGGCTCTCGGCGCGCGGTCGCCACGTTGCTGGCGCTGCCGACCCTGCTGCTCGTCGCCGTCATCGGCAACGCGTGGGGCTACTACCGGGAGCACGGCCAGCTCGTGGGGGTCCAGGGTCGGTACCTCTTCGCGGGGCTCGTCGCGCTGGCCGTCGTGGTCGCCGTCGCGGTCCATCGCGTGTGCGGCGCAGGCGCCCGGACGTGGTGGGCGGTACCCGGCGTGCTGGCGCTCGCGGTGGCCGTCAACGCCTACGGGGCCCGGCTCGGGTTCACCGGCTTCTACCGGGCGCCCGGCTGGTCGTTTGCCCAGGCGTGGCAGCGCTGGGAGCTGCTCGCGCCGGTCGGACCGGTCTGGTTGTGGCTGGTCCCGGCGCTCACCGCGGTGGTCGCGTTGGTCGCGCTCGTCATCACGGCGCGACAGGCGTCGGAGGCCCGCCGCGCGGCGCTTCGCGGTGCCCTCGCTGTGCCACACTGGCGCCCGGCGCGGCCCCTGCGCCGCCCGGCGACAGAGGGCACGGAGGACAGGCAGCCATGACCGCACGCGTGGACCGCGACAGCACGTGGCGTCGCGTGCTCGCCGCGCTCATGCTGCTGGTCGCGGCCTGGGGCACTGTCTGGGCCCTGCTCAACCCGGCGTTCCGCTCGCCGGACGAGCAGACGCACTTCAACTCGGTGCTCCGCCTGGCCTACGGTGGCGGCTGGCCGGCGCCCGGGCACGCGTACGTCGCGCCCCTGATCGACCAGGCGGAGAAGGAGGCGGGCTGGCCCGGCGACCTGCCCGGCCGCCACTACAAGCGCCCCGACCAGCCGCAGCTCGTCGACATCACGCCGTCCGTGCGCGCCGATCGCACGCGCATCGACGCCGCCAACGCGCTCCCGCCCACGCCCGTCCCCTCGGACGCCGTCGTCGACCAGATGACGCAGCACCCGCCCGGCTGGTACGCCGTCGGCGCGGCGATGCTGCGGGTCACGGGGCTCGCGCACGCCCGCTGGGACCAGGCGCTGCTCGCGCTGCGCCTCATGGACGTCGCGATGCTCGTGGCCGCGGTGCCCTTCGCTGCCGCCGCTGCGCGGCGGTTGACCGGGTCCTGGCCCGCCGCCCTGGTCGCGGCGCCGTTCCCGCTGTTCGTTCCCGAGGTCGGCAACATCCTCGGCGCCGCCAACAACGACGCGCTCGTGGTGCTTGCGTGCGCCGTCGTGATCTGGCTCAGCGTGCGGGTGGTCACGGGCGACACGCGCTGGCGCACCGCCGCCGGGCTGGGTGTCGCACTGGGGCTCGGGCTGCTCGGCAAGGTCATGCCGGCGTTCGCGGTGCCGGGCATCGTCGCTGCGTACGCGCTCGCGCCGTGGCCGGGCTCGGTCGTAAGGCCCTGGCGCCTCGCGTGGCGGGGCACGTTCTGGCATCGCGCCGCGCGGTGCGCGACGGCGCTCGCCGTCGGCCTGGCCGCGGGTGGCTGGTGGTGGGCCCGCAACGTGCTGACCACCGGTGCTGTGCAGCCCGTCGGCCTGCCGCGCGACGTCTCGAACCTCGCCACGGTGCCGGGCAACCAGATGGTCCCGCGCGCCCTGCGCCGCGTGGCGCAGTCCTTCTGGGGTCACCTCTCCTGGCTCGAGGTGCCCCTCGATCTGCGGCTCGTGTGGGCCGGGTCGGTCGTGCTGGCTGTCGCCGGGCTGGTCGCGCTCGCCGTGCGGGGCGCTCGCCGGGGCGCTGTCGTCCTCGCCGGGCTGCCGATGGGGCTCACGGTCGGAGTCATCTTCAACGCGTGGCAGTTCTGGTCCCGGACTCACGTGCTGGTCGCCCTCCACGGGCGGTACGTGTACGGCGGCCTCACGGCGCTGGGGGCGCTGCTCGCGGTCGCGCTGTGGCACGCCGCCCGGCACCGCGAGTCGCGGGCCCGCGTCACGCTCGCCGTCGTGGCCTCGCTCGCCCTCATCGCCGGCGCGGCCGGGATCGTGTGGGCCTTCGTGGCCTTCTACCGCGGGCCGCACGACACGCTCGCGGACGCGGCCACCCGCTGGGCCGGGTGGAGCCCCGTGTCACCTGGCGTGCTGCTCGCGGTGGTGATCACGTGCGGCGTCGTCGCGCTCGGCGCCGTGGCGGTCACGGTCCGCGCCGTCTTCGCGGTGGGCGCGGACCGTGTGCCCGAGCTCAGGCCGTGATCGCCTCCTGAGCGACCAGGCGCTCGCGGCGGGCAGGGTCCGCCTCCAGCGCGGCGGCCATCCCCGGCGAGGTGAGCACCACCGAGCCGCCCGTGAGCCAGACGCCGAGCATCGTCCGCAGCACGTCGAGCACCGGGAGCCGCCCGTCCACCAGGGTGCGGGCGCCCGAGACCGGCGCGGCGCCGGCGGCCCAGGCGGCCAGGTCCCCGTGCAGCACCGCCTGGACCGGCGCGCTGCCGGCGGGCGCGAGCACCGCCGGCTCCGACGGGTCGGGCTCGGGCGCGTAGAGGATCTGGTCCGCGTACGTCATGACGGCCGCGGCGGCGTCGGTGGCGCCGGGCGGCAGGTCGCCGTCGAACCGGCGCGCGAGCGCGGGCAGTGCGACCGCGACGACGTCGCGCGCCTGACCTGCCGGGGTGTTCGTGACGGCGGCGTCGGCGGCCCGGCCGTCCGGTGCCAGACCCTCCGGACCGGGCAGAAGAACGGTTCCTCCGGTACGCCACGCGGCCAGAGCCCAAATCGCCGTGCGCCAGTGCGGGGGCAGGTCGATCAGGCAGCGCCAGCCCGGGCCGGCGTCGAACTCCTCGACGATGAGATTCACCGTCTTGCTCATCCAGTTCACCAGCACGGCACCCGAGAGCTCGACGCGTTCGTCGTCGCCATACCACGTCAGGCGCGGCTTGCCTGGCTCTCTGACCAGGATCTTCACCAGATGAGCGACAGATTGCGGCGTTCCGGGTGCGATGTCCACCGGCCCAGGGTATAAGCCTCGTCGAATTGCGCGCGGCGTGGACGATTTCGCGCCCCGCTAGCACATTCTGGCTTGACGGGTCCGAAAGACACGCGTGTAATTCCACGTATGCGGTTTCCGTAAAAGCCGTGGAGGGTCAGCCATGTGGAACTTGCTCGAAGACGATGTCATCCCGTCGGACGTGGGACGCACGCCAGAGCGCGTCGCCCCCGTCCTGCCGCTGTTCGGCACGCCCCTCGAGGACGAGGCGCTGCTGGGCTGGCAGGACCGCGCACTGTGTGCGCAGACCGACCCTGAGGCCTTCTTCCCGGAGAAGGGCGGGTCCACCCGCGAGGCCAAGCGCGTGTGCTCGGGCTGCGAGGTCCGGGCGGAGTGCCTCGAGTACGCCCTCGCCAACGACGAGCGCTTCGGCATCTGGGGCGGCCTGTCCGAGCGCGAGCGCCGCAAGCTCAAGCGACGCGCGGTCTGACCCTTCCCGCGCGCACGGCCACGACGGCCAGCGCGACGAGGGCCGCGGCCGTGACGGCCGCGGCCGGGGCCAGGGCCGGCCACCCGAAGGGGTGGAGCTCGACCATCGCCTTCCCGGCGGCGAGGACGCCGGCGGGGGATGCGGGCCCGCGCGGCATCCACAGCAGCTTCCAGGCGTCGACCTGGAAAGCCGCGTGGAGCCCGACGCCCAGAGTGAGCACCAGCGCTGGCACCCACCGGCGCAGCCGCTCGCTCAGCGAGCCGGCCCCGGCGACGGCCACGACGACGAGCGCGACGGTGCCGAGATAGAGGTAGCGCCCCTGCTGGGCCGCGCCGAGGTTCCGGAACGCGGTGAACTGCTGGTACGAGCCCTGGGCGACCAGCACGGCGAGCACGGCCGTGGGCAGCAGCAGCACCAGGGCGTCCAGCCGGCGCAGCGGTCCGCGCGCCAGCACGGCGACGACCCCGACGACCAGGGCCGCGAGCGCGACGCGCGCCGCCCACCACGCGAGGTCGTGGTGGCGCAGGGCCGCCTGGTCCTGCACGAAGAACAGCGTGACCAGCCGCTCGGTGAGCCTGCCCAGCCACACGCTCCCGCCGTCGGCCCATGTGTAGTGCGCCCCCGACTCGGCGAGGTAGCCCTGGTCGGCGTGGGTGCCGTGCGGCTGGAGCATGCCGTAGACGAGCAGGTTGCGCACCCACCACGCGAGCCCGGGGAGCATCGCGGCCGCGCTGAGCGCGGCGGGCAGCACGTGCCGTCGGAGCGCCCCGGCAGCCCGGCGGTCCCGCCACCAGGCGACGGCGAACGCGGCGGCCACCCAGGCGGGCATCAGCAGCGCGAAGCCCTTGGTGAGCAGCGCCGACGACGTCACGGCGCCCAGGAGCAGCGCGGTGCGGACCGAGCGGTCGCCCGTGAGCACACGCGCCACCAGCCACGTGGCGGTGGCCCCGAGCAGCACCAGCAGGTTGTCGTTCTCCACCGCCGAGAGCAGGTGGGTGAGCTCGGGGATCGCGACCACGCCGCCCGCCGCGGCGAGCGGCAGCGGGTCGGGCAGGCGCAGGCGGCGCGCCGTCGCCCAGGCGAGCAGGGGCAGGGGCATGGCAAGCAGCACGCCCACCCAGCGCAGCACCATCCACACGCGGTCGAACGGCAGGTGCTGCCAGTCCGGGATGGCACGGAGGACGGCAGCGCCCGCCACGAAGTAGAGCGGCGGGGGCTGCACCCGCTGGTTGTTGAGCGGGGGGGGCGGGGGGTCCCAGATCCACGGGGAGAGGCCGCCCTGCGCCGCCCACCACGCGCGCCCGCCGCGCGGGGAGAAAGCGCCGGCCCCGGGGGGCGCGGGCCC
>WRHK01000032.1 GCA_009783295.1 Promicromonosporaceae bacterium | reverse complement strand
TCTCGAGCGCGAGCTTGTCGTGGGTCTTGACCAGCTCGTTCGAGACGTCGTGCAGGAACTGCTCCCGAATGGCCGCGACCCTCCGGTACTCCTCAGACAACCGCGTGACGGCGCGCCGTCGTCGTGCAGAGCCCTTCGTCCGGCGAGTCACGGTCCGGTGCAGCCTCCGCGCGCGGGGTTGTGCCTTGCTGAGCGCCCGGGGCCACTCGGCGAACCGTGCAACTTCCGTTCCGTCAGCGGTGGCCGCCACAGCGAACGCCGAGAGCCCCACATCGACGCCGACCCACCGCGCCGGCACCCCGCTCGGCACTCTGGCGGCCGCGTGCAGGTCGGCTGCGTCGACCGTCAGCGCGACGGACCATCGCCCGCGCCGCATCCTCACGGTCGCCTGGACGATGCGGGCGCGCTCCTTGTCGACCATGCGCCGCAGTCGCCGCGTGTCCTCCCGGACACCGACGACGCCGATCTTGGGCAAGCGGACGGTCCGCGGCCGCTCGTCGCCCAGCCGGATCGCCGGCTTCGAACCCTTGGGGAACTGGTTGCGGACGCGGAACGCGTCGGCCTCGCCGCGGCGCCGACGCCGTCGCGGGAAGCCGACCGTGGCGGTGCCGCCGGGCTTGCGGGAGTCCGACCACGCCTTGAGCGCACGCCCGAGGTCGACGGCCGACTCCTCGAACACCTGCTGGTAGACCTCGTCGCGCCAGGCAAGCCCGGTCACGTGCTTCACGGCCTCACCGGTGGACGCCACCCGGAACACGCGGCCAGCGGCCTCGCTCGACTTCCACGCAGCGAACCGCTTGATCAAGTCGTACCCGGTACGCGGAACGGCAACGGAGGCGTCGCTACGCCGCGCCTCGCGGGAGGCCGCCACCATCCGCAGGCACTCGTTGTACGCGAAACGCGCCGCACCGACGTGCCGGACGAGCATGGCCCGCTGCTCGACCGTGGGGTCGAGCGTGAAGCGGAACGTCGTGTACCGGGCCATGCGAAAACCCTGGCAGACGCCGACTTTGACGTGTCAAGAGGCGGTTCTGCAGATCACGATGTCGCAACAAGATGCGGAAACGCTTGACAGTGCGCCCGACTGGGGTCGAACCAGCAACCTGCGCTTTAGGAGAGCGCTGCTCTATCCATTGAGCTACGGGCGCGTAGCGGGTCACAGCCTACCGGCCATCGCGAGACGACCTCACACCCAGTCCGCCGGCGACGCCAGCACGTCGCGCAGCACCTCGCGCGCCCCGCCCGCCATCGCCGCGTAGGGCCCGGCCACCGCGGCCCGCAGCTCCACCGGAGCGAACGGTGCCGACAGCACCCGGTCCGCCAGCACGGCCGCAATGTCGTCGCGCATGAGCGGCAGCAGGGTCGTGTACGGGCCGCCAAAGACGATCGTCCCGACGTCGACCAGGTTCACGAAGTCGCCGAGGGCCGAACCGAGCGCGAGCGCCGCGCGCCGCACCGCGGCCTGCGCCTCGGGCGACTTGGCCTCGACGGCGCGCACGAGCGCCTCGACGGAGGAGTCCGGGGGCAGCCCGGCCGCGCGGTTCACGGCCTCCTTGCCGGCGTACTGCTCGAGGCACCCGAAGCTGCCGCACGAGCAGCGCGGCCCGGCGGGGTCGACCACGACGTGCCCGATCTCCCCGTTCCACCCGCGCTCGCCGAGGAACAGCTGCCGCTCGACGACGACCGCGGCACCGATGCCGACGTCGGCCGAGACGTAGAGGAACGACGGCGAGACGTCGCCGGTGAGCTCGGCGAGGCCGGCGAGCTTGGCCTCGTTGGCGACCTCGACATGGAGGCCGTCCAGGCCGAGCAGCTCGACGGGCTCGACCGAGGACCAGCCGAGGTTCGGGGCGACCTGGAGGATGCCGGAGCGGGCGTCCACCAGACCAGGCAGCGCGAGGCGCGCGCCGGCGACGCGCATGCCGTCGGACGCGGCCTCCTCGACGAGCTCGCGCGCCAGCTCGCCCACCCGTGGCAGCACGAGCGACGGGTCGCTGTCGTGAAACGACCCAGGGATCACGCGCTCGTCGACCACATCGCCTGTGAGGTCCATCACACACGCGCCGAGGTAGTCGACGTTCACCTCGAGCCCGACGCCGACGACGGAACGCGCCGCGGGGACGAGCGGGACCGCCGGCCGACCGGCCCTCTGGGCGGACACCGGCGCCAGTTCTGCGAGCAATCCGCCCGCGACCAGTCGATCCACGAGCGTGGACACGGTGGCTCGCGCCAGCCCGGTGGACGCGGCGACATCGGCGCGGGAGAGTGGTTCCGGCGATTCGAAGACCGCTCGCGCGACAAGCTCCAGGTTGCGCTCACGCAACGTGTGCTGGCGTGCGGCGGTCCTCGGAAAAGCTGTCTGCGGATCGGCTGGCACACGTTGACTCTAGCGGAGATCTCCGCAATAGTTCAGCCGAACAACTAATGCCGTGCGGGGTTGCTGCGCGGCTCGATGAGGAGAAGACAACCCGTGAGCGACATCAAGTACTCGTTCGGCCTTTGGACCACCGGCTGGCAGGGCGTCGACCCGTTCGGCGACGCGACCCGCCCGCACCTCGACCCGGCCGAGAACATCCGCAAGCTCGCCGAGCTCGGTGCGCACGCCTTCACGTTCCACGACAACGACGTGTGGCCGATCGACGCGACCGACGCCGAGAAGCACGCCGCCATCGACTCGGTCAAGGCCGCCGCCGCCGAGACCGGCATGGTCTGCGAGATGGTCACCACCAACACGTTCTCGCACCCGGTCTTCAAGGCCGGCGCGTTCACCTCGAACTCGCGCGACGTCCGCCGCTACGGCCTGCGCAAGGTCCTCAAGCAGGTCGACCTCGGTGCCGAGCTCGGCGCGACGACGTTCGTCATGTGGGGCGGCCGCGAGGGCGTCGAGTACGCGAACGCCAAGGACCTGGGCACCGCCCACGCCCGCTACGCCGAGGGCATCGACACCGTCGCCGCCTACATCAAGTCGAAGGGCTACGACATGCGCGTCGCCCTCGAGCCGAAGCCGAACGAGCCCCGCGGCCACATCTTCCTCCCGACGATCGGTCACGCCATCGCGCTGATCGACTCGCTCGACAACGGCGACATCGTCGGCCTCAACCCCGAGGTGGGTCACGAGGAGATGGCCGGCCTCGACTACACGCACGGCATCGCGCTGGCGCTGTACCTGGGCAAGCTGTTCCACATCGACCTCAACGGCCAGAACGGCCCGCGCTACGACCAGGACTTCGTCTTCGGTCACGGCAACCTGCTCTCGTCGTTCTTCACGGTCGACCTCCTCGAGAACGGTTCGCCGAACGGCACCATCGCCCCCTACGTCGGCTACCGTCACTTCGACTACAAGCCGTCGCGCACCGAGTACACGGATGGCATCTGGGAGTCGGCCGCCGCGAACATCGAGTCGTACGAGCGCCTCGCCGCCGCGTCGAAGTCGTACCGCGCCGACGCCGAGGTCCAGGCCGCGTTCGAGAAGGCCGGCATCCTCGACACCTCGAAGACGCTCGCCGAGGGCGAGTCCTTCGAGTCCTTCATGGCCGAGGCCGACCCGGACATCACGGAGCTCGGCAAGCGCCACGAGGGCGTCATCCGCCTGCACCAGCTCGCGATCAACCACATCCTCGGCAACAAGTGAGCTGAGGGTCGTCTGATCCACTGAGGCCCTGCCTCCGCGAGCCCCGCCGTCGCCCGGTCCCGGTCCGACGGCGGGGCTCGCCGCCGTAGTACCCCTTGTTTCGACAAGCTCAACCACCGAGAACTTCTGGAGTAGCCGTGGCACTGGTTGCCGGCGTGGACTCGTCCACCCAGTCCTGCAAGATCGTCGTTCGCGACGCCGAGACCGGCGCACTGCTGCGCAGCGGGTCCGCGAAGCACCCCGACGGCACGTCCGTCGACCCCAAGCACTGGTGGACCGCGTTCGCCGAGGCTGCCGCCGCTGCCGGCGGTCTGGCCGACGTCGCGGCCCTGTCCGTGGGTGGCCAGCAGCACGGCATGGTCGCCCTCGACGCCCAGGGCAACGTCGTCCGCGACGCCCTGCTGTGGAACGACACCCGCTCGGCCCAGGCGGCCGAGGACCTCATCGTCGAGCTCGGCGAGGGCGACCGCTCGCGCGGCGCCCAGGCCTGGGCCGACGCCGTCGGCTCCGTGCTGGTCGCGTCGCTCACCATCACCAAGCTGCGCTGGCTGCGCGACGCCGAGCCGGAGAACGCCGCGCGCGTCGCCGCCGTGGCCCTCCCCCACGACTGGCTGTCGTGGCGCATCGCCGGCTATGGCCCCGAGGGCGAGTCGCCCCTGGGCCCGCAGCTCGACAAGCTCTTCACCGACGCCTCCGACGCGTCCGGTACGGGCTACTACGACGCACAGTCGGGCGAGTACCGCCTCGACCTGCTCCGCCTGGCCTTCGGCCGCGACGACGTCGTGCTGCCGCGCGTCATCGGGGCGACCGAGTCCGGCGCGACCGCGCACGCGGACGTCGCGGGCGACGGCACCGCCCTCATCGGCCCGGGTGCCGGCGACAACGCGGGCGCTGCCATCGGCCTGGGCATGCAGCCCGGCGACATCGCCATCTCGATCGGCACCTCCGGCGTCGTCTCGGCCGTCGCGCCGCAGCGCACGCAGGACGGCTCCGGCGCCATCAACGGCTTCGCCGACTGCACGGGCAACGCGCTCATGCTCGCCGTGACGCTCAACGCCGCGCAGGTGCTCGACGCCGCCCGCTCGGTGCTCGACGCCGACTTCGGCAAGCTGGCCGACCTCGCCCTCGCCGCCCCGGTCGGCTCCGACGGCCTGGTGCTGGTCCCCTACCTCCAGGGCGAGCGCACCCCGAACCGCCCCAACGCGTCGGGCACGCTGCACGGCATCCGCCTGAAGAACATGACGCAGGCGCACGTCGCCCGCGCCTACATCGAGGGCATGCTGTGCGGCCTGGCCGACGGCATGGACGCCCTGCGCTCGCTCGGCGTCCCGGTCGAGCGCGTGATGCTCATCGGCGGCGCGGCCCAGTCGCCCGCGGTGCAGGAGATCGCCCCGCAGATCTTCGGCCTGCCGATCTCCATCCCGGAGCCCGGCGAGTACGTGGCCGACGGCGCCGCCCGCCAGGCCGCGTGGGTGCTCGCCTCGGCGGCCGCCGGCGCTCCCGCCGCGCAGCCGGCGTGGGCCACGAAGATGTCGAAGACGCTCGCCGCCGACCCGAAGCCGGTCGTTCGCGAGCAGTACGCGGCGGTCCGCGACCTGGTCTGACCGACCAGGGCGGCTGAGGCTGTCGACGCGAACACGGCGGAACCCCGTGGCTCTGGAGAGTCACGGGGTTCCGTCGTGTCGCGGGGTTGCCGCGGTGCTCGGCGGCGCGCGGCCAGCCTCATCGCGGCCCGTCGGGGTCCAGCCAGGCGTCGGTGTGGACCGTCTGCAGGAACTCCAGCACGGCAGTCACCCGGTTGTTGGCTCCCTCCGGCACATCGAGCGTCCGGTAGGTCCTCGTGAGCTGCGCCTCGACGGCCTTGGGCGTGATGTCCAGCTCCTCTGCGACGGCGCCGTTGCCCTTGCCCTGCGCCACGAGCCGCAGCACGCGGAGCTGCGCCGACGACAGCCGCGCCAATGGCGTCTCGGACGCGCTCTCGGACCGCTCCGCCTGCCTCTGGTCGACGACGGCTATCCCCTGGGCGGTTGCCGCCAACGCCCTGATCAGATCGCCTGGGCCGATCGGAGAGCGCTTCGACAGGTAGCTCCACGGCGACGGCGCGCCGGCACTGACCGAGCGCACCAGAGGGAGCCTGTTGCGGCTGGACATCAGCACGATCCGGACGTCGGGATCACGGTCCTGCAGCGTTCGTGCGAGGGCGATGCCGTTGCCGTCGTCCAGCTCGACGTCGAGCAGGGCGACGTCGACCTCCCCCGGGCGGATCACGTCGAGCGCCTCGCGCTGACCTGCCGCGGCGGCGACGACCTCGATGCGCGGGTGCGCGTCCAGCAGGCTGAGCAGCAGCCCACGCAGCATGGCCTCGCCTTGGACGACGGCAACCAGCAGAGTCCTGCTGACGCCGCTCGCCGCAGGCCTGTCCGTGGGACTCTGGCCAAGTGGCTCAGGAAGGGAAGGGTGGGACCGGGCGGGCACGCGTTCGCTCCTCGGGAGGTGAGTCAGACGCCAGCGACGTTATGCGCTTTCACACTTCACCCATCAGGCTTTAGTACATCTACGTACAGGCACGGTTGAAAGCTGCGTGCGGCCCGTGGGGGAATGAGTACGTCAGGCGTCCCCACGAGGGCTACCAGTCCGATCGACGAGGCGGACGCGAGCACCATGACGCCGGCCGGCGCCGTCGCAGCGAAAGCAGCGCGCTCGGTGGGCCCCCACCACCAGCGCCGCACCTTCCTCGCGTCATCGGTAGGAAGGCACGGCGCTGGCGCCCGGTTCTGCGGCATCGGATCCGCAGAGGCGCTTCATCAGCGCGATGCCACGAGTCTGGGCGAGGAGGTGACCATCCCTTGGACATTCCTAGGGAAAACCCCCCGAGGCCCCGCCGAGCGATGCTCGACGAGGCCTCGGGGGCTCTGGGACTACCTGAAGGTCAGGGCCGCACGTAGGTCAGGTACCGGTACCGGAGCTCGCCGGGCGCGGCAGACTGCTCCCACGGGGCGTCGTCGGTGAGCGCCCAGTGCGCGAAGTCGACGGCGGGGGCGAACGCGTCGCCCTCCACCTCGAGGTCGATCTCGGTCACCACGAGGCGGTCCGCCACGTCCAGCGCGGCCCGGTACACCTGCTCCCCGCCGATCACCCAGACCTCGTCCCCGCCGGGTGCGGCGGCCGCAGCGGCGAGCGCCTCTTCGACGGAGCCGGCCACGACGGTCTCCGACCCGGAGACGTCGGCGACGTCGTCGGGCCGTCGCGTCACGACGACGTTGGTGCGCCCCGGCAGCGGCCGGAACCGCGAGGGGAGCGAGTCCCAGGTGCGCCGCCCCATGACCACGGGATGCCCTGACGTGGTGCGGCGGAAGTGGGCGCCGTCCTCGGGCACGTGCCAGGGGATGGTGTTGCGGACGCCGATGACGGGCCGGCCCTCGGCGTCGCGCGCCTGGGCCCAGATGAGCGCGATCACGTCAGACCGCGACCGCGGCCGTGATGGCGGGGTGGTGCTGGTAGCCGAGCACCTCGACGTCCGCGTACTCGTAGTCGAAGATCGAGCCGCGCGGCGCGAGGGCCAGCTGCGGGTACGGGTACGGGTCGCGGCTGAGCTGCTCGCGCACCTGCTCGACGTGGTTGTCGTAGATGTGGCAGTCGCCGCCGGTCCACACGAACTCGCCGACCTCGAGGCCCGTCTGAGCGGCCACCATGTGGGTCAGCAGCGCGTAGGACGCGATGTTGAAGGGGACGCCCAGGAACAGGTCGGCGGAGCGCTGGTAGAGCTGGCAGGAGAGCCTGCCGTCGGCGACGTAGAACTGGAACAGCAGGTGGCAGGGCGGCAGGGCCATGTCGGCGATCTCGCCCACGTTCCAGGCGGAGACGATCAGGCGCCGGGAGTCGGGGTTGGTGCGGATCTGCTCGACGACCTGCGCGATCTGGTCGACGTGCCCGCCGTCGGGCGTGGGCCACGAGCGCCACTGGACGCCGTACACCGGGCCGAGCTCGCCCTCCGGGGAGGCCCACTCGTCCCAGATGGACACGCCGTGCTCCTGCAGCCACGCGACGTTGGACTCGCCGCGCAGGAACCACAGCAGCTCGTAGACGACGGACTTGAGGTGCACCCGCTTGGTGGTGACGAGCGGGAAGCCCTGGGAGAGGTCGTACCGCAGCTGACGCCCGAACACCGACGTGGTGCCCGTTCCGGTGCGGTCGTCCTTGTGGGTGCCGTGCTCGAGCACGTCGCGCAGCAGGTCCTCGTACGGGGTGGGCACGCTCATGGGGCGAGCCTAACCAGAGCCGGTGTCACGCACGCTCAGGTCGGTCGCGGACCTGACGCTCGCGTGCCGCCTTGAGCTCCTTGCCGCGGTGCCGCCAGCCGCGCCAGAGCAGCTCGATCGCGATGCCCACCACGAGGCCGATGATGACGCCGCCCAGCGAGGCGCCGCGGAACCAGGGGGCGTTCACGTCCATGGTCCGCTCGGCGGCGTGCGCGGCCGACGACGTCCCCACCACGACCCACAGCGTGAAGAGGTTGGGCGCGGCCAGGATCGCGGCGACCACCGCCAGGACAACGGGACCCTTCCATCCCTTCCAACGCCGGATGGCCCGCGCGACCAGCAGCACCGGCAGCAGCGAGAACACGACGCCGATCCCCAGGCCCCAGGCCAGGCCCCGCCCGAACGAGCTGTCGACGAGCCCGCCGACGGTCTGCGCCCACCACCGCGGCACGAACGCCGAGGCGAGCAGCAGCAGGAGCACCAGCACGACGGCGAGCACCACCCACAGGATGACGCGGTTGCGCACCGCGCGGCGCCGCTCCGCGGGGTGCCTCTCGTCGGGGCCGTGCTCCTCGGGTCGCGCCTGCTCAGCAGTCATACGGCCATGGTCCCCCCGGACCCACGACGCGGCAGGTCGTCGGCCCAGGGGGACCAGGGCGGCTCAGCCGGCCGTCGCCCAGGGGTCGGTGTCGGCGGCCCACGTGGTCGCCGTCGGGCTCAGCGCGTAGCGCAGCGTGTTGGCGCGGCGCAGCGCGTCGAGCTGGTACCAGGCGCGGTCCTGGCCCTTGCCGTCGACGCGGACGGACTGGATGAACGGCGTGGTCGCCGCGTCCTTGTCCGTGAGGATGCGGAGCCGGTGGTGACCCACCCACACCGTCGTCGCCGGGAACTGTGGCGTGGACACCGCGAGCCCGGGCTGGGCCTGTGACGTCGGGAACATGCCCAGCGCCGCGAACACGTACCAGCTGGACAGCGCGCCCATGTCGTCGTTCCCGGGCAGCCCGTCGCGCGCGGTCGAGAACGCGGTGTGCATGAGCTGCTGCACCACGTACTGCGTCGACGCCGGCTTGCCCGCGAAGTCGTAGGCCCACGGGGCGGGGAAGCCCATCTCGTTGCCCATGTAGAACGTCTGGGCGTCCTGGCCGCCGTTGAGCTGCGCGAGCGTCGGCACCGTGGTCAGCGCGTCGTCGACCGAGAACAGCGTGTTGAGCCGCTGCACGGCCTTGGCCTTGCCGCCGATGGCGTCGACCAGGTCGGGCCAGGCGTAGCCGAACGACCAGAAGTAGTTCGGCTCCGTCGACTCGTGGTACCAGCCGGGCTCGAGATCCCCGGGCACCCCGTCGACGGGGGCCTTGCGGGCCAGCAGCGTGCCGTCGGTGAAGTCGAAGATGTGCTTCCACCACGTGGTGCGGTCCTGGATCGTGGCGATGTCGGCCTTCGTGACGTTCACACTCGGGTCGGCGAGCACGCTCGCGGGCAGCGCGGTCAGGAACGACGCCGCCGCGTTGTCGTCGGCCCACTGCTCGACGTTCTGCGACGTCGTGTCCGGGTAGTACCCGTCGGCCAGGTACTGCGCCGAGCCCGAGAAGCTCGCGTGGCCCTCGCAGGCGCTCGCCGGGTCGGTCATCGACTGCTTGACCAGGCGCGCGGCCGAGGTCACGTCGAAGTCCGTCGCACCGAACGCGTACGACGCCGCGAGCACGGGCAGCGCGTTGTCGCCCGCCATCGGCGTGGAGTCGTCGCTCGCGTCGACCCAGTGCGGGAACGCGCCGCACTGCTCGCCGTCGACCACGAGGGACTGCATCACGTCGCTCGCCTCGTCCGGGGCGAGGAGTGCGAGCAGCTGGGCGTCGGACCGGTACGTGTCCCACAGCGACAGGCCCGTGTAGTGGACCTTCGGGTGCCCGGTGGTGCCGTCGGCCCGGGTGAAGGCGTCGTCGGCGACGTTGTGGACGGCGCGCGTGTCCACCGTGCCGGTGGTGTCGACGCTGGTGCGGTACGGCGCCGCCGGGTCCATGCCGCGGTAGTCGCCGTTGACGTCGGAGTACGTGGTCGGGGTGCCGAACACGCGGTAGAGCGCCGTGTAGAGCTTGGTGAGGTCGGCGCGCTGCGCGTCGGTGAGGCCGGCGGGCTTGGCCGCCTGGTCCACCTGGACGGTGTTGAGCTTCTCGTTCCACGCCTTGTCGGCCGCCGCCTGGACGGTGCCGAAGGTGGAGTCGGCGTTCTCGGTCTCGAGGTTGAGGCGGGCGTTGTCGACGCTGACCGGGGAGATGCCGATGCGGAGCGTCAGGGTCGGGTCGGCGTCGGTGAGGTCGTACTGGAGCACCGTCGCGCCGTTGGCCACCGTGTTCACGGTGCTGCCGGCCGCCTGCGGCCGCAGGGCCTTGTCGGCCTCCACGTAGAAGTACACGTTCGAGTTGTACGACGTGCCGTACGGCGTGCAGAACGCCGGGGCCACCGTCTTGCCGCTGAGCACATGGCCGTCGTCGCTCACGCTGAGGTCGGTGTTCGCAGCGCTGACCTTGCCCGCGCTGCTGCTGATGTTGCTGTTGCCGTTGAGGCGCGTGTCCAGGGAGAAGTAGCCCTGGTCCCTGCCCGGGTAGGTGAAGGTGGCCATGCCCGTGCGCGTCGTGGCGGTGAGCTGCACGCCCACCTGGTTGTCGAGCGTGACGCCGTAGTAGCCGGGCTTGGCCGACTCGGTGGCCGTCTTGAACCCGACGCCGGTGGGCCGGCCCTGGGCGTTCGCGACCGCCGTCGGCGTCGACGCCGGCATCATGCCGACCACGCCCTGGCCCGGGCAGCCGGGCCCGTTGAGGTGCGTGAGGCTGAAGAAGTTGACCTTGCCGCTCGTCGCCGTGGGTGGCAGCAGGTAGCCGCCGGAGCCGTTGAAGTTGGTGCGCGGCATGTCCGGGCCGAAGTCGACCATGCCGAACGGCACCTGCGCCCCGGGGTTCACGTTCCCGGCATACCCGCTGGTCGGCGACGTGGCGGTGCCGATGAACGGGTTGACGAACTGGGTCAGCGCGAGCTCGGAGTGCCCGGGCGACCCTTCCGTGTTGCTCAGCGGGTCGGCGCTGGCGGGGTGGGCCACGCCCACCACCAGAGCCGCTCCCGCGACCAGGGCACCCCAGCGGGTACCAGCCCTCAGTCCACTCATGCTTCCTCGCATCCTTGCGTCGGCATTTATGACAGCGTTGTCAGGTGGCCGCCGAGCCTAACCTCGATGCCCAGGGCAAGCAAGCGGTCCCCCACGGAGAGCGTTCAGGTGCGAGGATCTGGGGCATGAGCGAGCCCACCACCGCGCCCCTTGACGGCGACGACGTCGCCCCCATGAGCCCCGTCCCCACCGACCCGCTGTGGGCCGAGCGCACCGGGACCCGCACGTACACGGGCTTCAACGGCCGCGGCGCCAGCGTCTCGATCGGCCCGGTCGAGGCCGGTGCCGTGTTCACTCCCGGCGAGCTGCTCAAGATCGCGCTCGCCGCGTGCGCCGGCATGAGCGCGGACACCAAGTTCTCTCGCGTCCTCGGCAACGACTTCCAGCTCACCATCCGCGTGGACGGCCCCAAGCACGAGACCGAGGACCGCTACACCGGCTTCAACGAGGTCTTCGAGATCGACCTGTCGTCGCTGGACGACACGGCCCGCGAGAAGACCCTGCTGCTCGCGCAGCGTTCCATCGACCGCGCCTGCACCGTCGGCAACACGCTCCGGGCGAGCGCCGAGGTGCCGCCGGTCAAGTACGCCCAGCCGTCCGACGGCGAGTCCCTGGGCTGACCGTGACGGGCGCGCTCGAGCCGCGTGACCTCGCCGGGCCGGCCACCGGCCCGGCGGACGTCGCCACGGAGGCCTCGCGCTGGGTGGCGTACCGCCCGGCGTCGATGCTCGACGCGTTCGTGGACAAGGCCGTGACCGTCCCGTCGTCCACCATCCGCAAGCACGTCGCGGCCGTGCGCGCCCGCAACCCCGAGGCGACACCCGAGCAGGTGGTCCGGATCCTGGAGAAGGAGTACCTGCGGGTGGTCACCGCGACGGCCGGTGCCGTCGGCGTCGTGGCAGCCGTCCCGGCGGTCGGCACGGGCACCGGCATCGCGCTCACGTCGGCCGACATCGCGACGTTCTTCGCGTCGTCGGCGGCGTTCTCGCTCGCCGTCGCGGAGGTGCACGGCGTCGCGTCCGACGACGTGCCGCGCCGCCGCGCCCTGCTCCTCGCCAGCGTGCTCGGGGCGAAGGGTGCCCGGGACGTGGAGTCTGCCGTCGGCGGCTCCACCACCGCGTGGGGCAAGGTGCTGCTGACCACGATGCCCCAGGGCACGGTGCGCAAGGTGAACAAGGCGCTGACCTCGGCGTTCCTCCGGCGCCAGCTCGCCAAGCAGGGGTCGCTGGCGGTCGGGCGCCTGGTGCCGTTCGGCGTGGGGGCCGTCGTCGGGCTGGTCGGCGGGCGCGCGCTGGGGCACGGCGTGGTGGCCCAGTGCCGCCGCGCGTTCGGCGTGCCGCCCGCGGCGTTCCCCGTCGCACTCGACCGCTAGCGCCACCGCGGCCGCCGACGCGCGGGAAACCGCGGCGTCGGCGGCGTCCGGCGTACTAGCCTTGGGCGCCGTGAGCACCCTTGCCGCCCAGCTTCCCGCCCTGCGCGAGCAGTACGCCGCGCTCCAGGACCTCGCCCTGAAGCTCGACCTTACGCGGGGCAAGCCCTCCGCGGAGCAGCTCGACCTGGCCGAGCCGATGCTCGCGCTGCCGGGCGAGGGCGTGCACACCGACTCCGAGGGCACCGACGTGCGCAACTACGGCGGCCTCGACGGGCTGCCCGGCCTGCGCCGCATCTTCGCCGAGCTGCTCGACGTCCCCGTCGCCCAGCTCCTCGCGCTCGGCAACGCCTCCCTCACGCTCATGCACGACGCGATGGCGTACGCGCACCTGTGGGGCGTGCCCGGGTCGCCCACGCCGTGGGCCCGCGAGGAGAAGGTGAAGTTCATCTGCCCCGTGCCCGGGTACGACCGGCACTTCTCCGTCTGCGAGGCCTTCGGCGTCGAGATGGTCACCGTGCCGATGACGCCCGACGGGCCCGACGCCGAGGCCGTCGCCGCGCTCGTCGCCGACGACCCCACCATCAAGGGCATGTGGGTGGTGCCCACCTATGCGAACCCGGACGGCGCCGTCGTCTCCGAGGCCGTGGCCCGACGCCTCGTCTCGATGCCGACCGCGGCCCCGGACTTCCGCATCTTCTGGGACAACGCCTACGCGCTGCACCACCTCACCGCCAACGAGACCAAGACGGCCAACGTGCTGGACCTGGCCGCGGAGGCCGGCAACCCCGACCGCCCGATCATGTTCGCCTCGACGTCGAAGATCTCCTTCGCCGGCGCCGGCGTCGCGTTCCTGGCGGCCTCCCCCGCCAACGTCGGCTGGTACAAGAAGCACCTGAGCGTCCAGTCGATCGGGCCGGACAAGATCAACCAGCTGCGCCACACGCTCTTCTTCGGCTCCGCCGAGGGTGTGCGCGAGCACATGCGCAAGCACCGCGAGATCCTCGCGCCCAAGTTCGACGCCGTGACGCGCATCCTGAGCGAGCGCCTCGGCGACCGGGGTGTCGCCACATGGACCGTGCCGCAGGGCGGGTACTTCGTCTCCCTCGACGTCGTGCCCGGCACGGCCGCCCGTGTCGTGGAGCTCGCGAAGGGCGCCGGCATCGCGCTCACCCCCGCAGGCGCGACGCACCCCTACGGCCGCGACCCGCGCGACTCGACGATCCGCCTGGCCCCGTCCATGCCCCCGCTCGCCGAGGTGGAGCAGGCGATGGACGCGGTGGCGACGTGCGTGCTGCTCGCGGCGGCCGAGCACACCGCCTGACCGGCCCCCGCGAGATAGAGCGAACCCCCGCGAGTTAGAGCCCGGGACGGCGACCTCCTAAGTCGCGGTCCCGGGCTCTAGCTCGCGGCGGATGGGGTGCGCTAGTCCTCGCAGCGGCGGTTGACCACCAGCACCGGGCACGACGAGTGGTGCAGCACCGCCTGGCTGGTGCTGCCCAGCAGAAGCCCGCGGAAGCCGCCTCGGCCGCGGGAGCCCACCACCAGCAGGTCCGCGGCGGTCGAGAACTCCGTGAGCAGCTCCGCGCCCGTGCCGTCGAGGACGATCCGCTTGATCTTCAGGCCGTCGTTCTCCGCCTCGTAGCGGTCGACGATCACGTCGAGCCCGGCCTTGACGTCCGCGAGCACCTGCTCGTGGTCGATCTGGGCCGGCAGCCACGCGAGCACGCCCGCGCCGCTGCCCACCGGCACGCCGGCGACGGCGACAAGCTCGGCGCCCCACACCCTCGCCTGCCTGATGGCGGCCTTGAGCGCCATCTCCGCCGACGGCGACCCGTCGACGCCCACGATGATGCGCCGCGGCTCGTGCACGGTGTTGCCGTCGCGCCGGTCGGCGTCCTCGCCCGTCGCCGAGCGGTACGGCACCACCACGACGGGGCACGACGAGTGCGCCGGCAGCGCCGACGACACCGTACCCAGCAGCCGCTCGGTGAACCCGCCCCGCCCGCGCGTGCCGACCACGGCGAGCGCGTAGTCCTTCGACAGCTCCACCAGCACGCCGGCGGCGTCGCCGGTGGCCACGGCCGCCGTCACGGGCACGTCGTACGACGCGACGTGCTGCTTGGCCTCGACGAGGACCGACTTGGCACCCTCCTGGATGGCAGTGTCGTCGAGGGCGGCGTAGCCGCCGTCGAGCGAGGCGGCCGTGAAGGAGGGGAGGGCGTAGCTGCACACCATGTGCAGTGCCCAGCCGACGCGCTTCGCGTAGGCCGCTGCCCAGTCCAGTGCATGAAGGCTCGGAGCCGAGCCGTCCACACCCACCAGGACGATCTCCTGTCGGGTCATCGTTCACCTCCGTCATCACAGGTGCGCCACCACGGTGTGGGGCCTGCCGTTGTTAAAGCCTAGCGAATGCCCTGGCAAAGCAGCATAGGCGAGCGGCAACGCGCCGGGGTGCGCCGAGTCGTGCGTCGGTCGCTGTGTGACGCGTGACGTCCCCCGTGGCCGGGTACGACGACGCCCCCGCCGCCCGGCTCCGCGAAGGAGCGAGGACGACGGGGGCGTCGTGGAGAAGGTCAGACGACCCGGAGGAACACGGGGGCGGACTGCCACATGCGGTCGAGCTTGACGGTCTCGCCCGGGCGGGGAGCCTCGATCTGCATGCCGTTGCCGGCGTAGATGGCCACGTGGCCAGGCGACCAGATGATGTCGCCGGGCTGAGCGGCGGCGCGCGAGACGCGGACCGTGCTCGAGGCGTTGAGGATGCCGCTGGACTGGTGCGGCAGGTCGATGCCGAGCTGCGCGTACACGTAGGACACGAGGCCGGAGCAGTCGAAGCCGTTGGGCGTGGTGCCGCCGTAGACGTACGGGACGCCGAGGTAGCGCATCGCGATCGACACCACGGACGAGCCCGCGGCGGCGGCCGGCAGGACGGCGCGGTCGGCGGTGCGCGAGACGGTGGTGGCGGCGCGGGCGGCCGGCGCGGTGTGCACGGGGGCCGGGGTCACCGCGACGGCGACGTCGGCCTCGACCTGCATCTGCGCGTCGGAGGCGACGGTCACGACGGGGGCGGCCTGCAGGGCCTCGCGGGCCTGCTGGGTCAGCGCGCCCAGGTCGACGGTGTTGAGCTCGGTCGCCGCACCCGAGTCGGCCACAGGGGCGGCCTGAGCCACGCCACCGAAGGCCGAGACGAGGATGCCACCAGCGGTGGCGACGACGGCGACGCGGCGGCCCGCGACGGCGGCGTTCTGGTTGATGCCGCTCAGCGGGGAAAGCGGGCGGCGCGCGGCGCGGTGCCGGGCGCTCGTCGTACGTGCGGTCACGTGTTCCCTCTCCTGACGCCTGCGAGGTGAGCTGTCGGGTTCGGGTAGGAGATGTACCCGGCCGGTCGCCGCTCCGAGGAGCAACGCCCGGCTTCACCCCAAGGCCGTCGAGACGGCCGGAAGTGGGTCCCCCGTCCCTGTCATACGGAAGATCAGCGGCCCCTCCCGGTGACAGGGCTCGGCGTCCGGGAGCGGACCTGGAGGGACGATCCCCGCCAGGTGATGGAACGTTATCGGACGATCGCCCAAAAGTCACGACTGGATCACACCTGGACGACTCTTGACCAAGTTCGGGTCGTCGGCAGCCGTGGGAGCGCACCCAGAGCGCGCCAGCGGAACGCTTCAGGAACGGGCTGGGCACGACGGCGCCCCGCCCGCGCCGAGGCGCAGACGGGGCGTCGTGGAGAGCGGCTCAGAGGCGGATGAACACCGGGTTCGACTGCCACATCGCGCGGAACTGGATCGTCTTGCCGGGGCGCGGGGCGTCGATCATCTGCCCGTTGCCGGCGTAGATGGCCACGTGGCCCGGCGACCAGATCAGGTCGCCCGGCTGCGCGTCGGCGGCCGAGACGACCGTGCCGACGTAGCGCTGGGCGCTCGAGGTGCGCGGCAGGCTGATGCCGAGCTGGGCGAACACGTACTGCGTGAAGCCCGAGCAGTCGAAGCCGGCCGGCGACGTGCCGCCCGAGACGTACGGCACACCCACGTAGCGGGCGGCGATCGCGACCACCGCAGACCCGGCGGCCGAGGCGGGCGCCGGGGCGCCGATCGACGGGGCGGCCGGGGCCGGCGCCGCCGCGGTGGCCGTCGCCGTCCGGGCAGCGGTGCGGGTGGCGGTCCGAGCGACGGTGGCGGTGCGGGCGGGCGCAGGAGCCTCGCGTACCGGGGCCGGGGTCACGTGCACGGCGACGCCGGTCTCCACCTGGACCTGGGCGTTCTGGGCGACCGTCACCACGGGGGCGGCGGCGAGAGCCTCGCGCGCCTGAGCGGCCAACGCACCCAGGTCGACGGTGCTCGTGGCGGCGTCATGGTGGGCCGGGGCGGCCTGTGCGGCGCCGGCACCGAAGGTGGTCATGATCAGACCGCCGGCGGTGGCGACGACCGCCGCACGGCGACCGGCCCCTGCTCCGACAGTCTGCGCGATCTCGGTGAGGGGGGTTACGGGACGGCGGGCGGCACGGTGCCGCGCTGCGTTCGCGCGAGCGCTCACGTTCTACCTCTCCTGGCCGCCTACGAGGTGAGCTGTCGGGTTCGGGTGGAGAGCACCCGGCCGGCATCCGCCCTGATGGAGCGGCGCCCGGCTTCACCCCAAGGGCCCGCCGACGCGGCGCCCGGAAGTGGTTCCCCCGTCCCTGCCTTCGGAAGATCCGTTGGTAGCGCTGACGGTGGCAGGGCTCGGCGTCCGTCCGCGCGCGCTCAGGGAAGACCCTGAGCGCGCTTGCGACGATACGTGAGCGCGAGCGCGAATGTCACGCGATGGTCACGAAAGAGGCCAGAAGTCCCGACACGCTCAGCGTGACGTGACGAACAGGTGCCGCGTGACCTCGTCGGACAGGTCGAGGGTCTCGCCTGACGACTCGACCTTCACCACGTGCCCGCCGTCGACCGGCGTGGCGGTGATTGATGCACCGGGCAGCAGGCCCGCCGTCGCAAGCCGCGCGAGCAGGTCGACGTCGGTCTGCAGGGGCTCGGCGATGCGCCGCAGCACCAGGTCCACGGGGCCGTCGGCGCCCGGGGCCGCGACGGCCGCGAGCGCCTCGAAGACCGCCGGCAGGGGCGTCACGCCGGCGAGGTACGGCACCTCGCGCTCGGACTCGCCGAGGTCGCGCAGACCGGGGATGGGGTTGCCGTAGGGGTCCTGGTGCGGGTGGTCCAGCAGCGTGACCAGGCGGCGCTCCACGTCCTCGCTCATGACGTGCTCCCACCGGCAGGCCTCGGTGTGGACCTGCTCCCAGTCGAGCTTGATGACGTCGGTGAGCAGTCGCTCGGCGAGGCGGTGCTTGCGCATCACGCGGCGGGCCTTGTCCATGCCCAGCTCGGTCAGCTCGAGGTGGCGGTCGCCCGTGACGACGACGAGGCCGTCGCGCTCCATGCGCGCGACCGTCTGGGACACCGTCGGGCCGGAGTGGCCGAGCCGCTCCGCGATGCGGGCGCGCAGGGGCGTGATGCCCTCCTCGACGAGCTCGTAGACCGTCTTGAGGTACATCTCGGTGGTGTCGATCAGGTCGGTCACGCGGGTTCCTCCCGGTCGCGGCGGCGCGGTCGTCCACAGGACCCACGCCAGGGAGGCGAACGGGTCGTCAGGCCCGCTCTAGTCTAGGCGCATGCCGCTGACGATCCCCGCCCACCTGCTGCCCGCCGACGGTCGCTTCGGGGCTGGTCCCTCGAAGGTTCGCCCTGCTCAGGTCGACGCGCTCGTCGCGGCCGGCGCCGCGGTGCTCGGCACGTCGCACCGGCAGCCGCCCGTCAAGAACCTGGTGCACCGGATCCGCGCGGGCCTCGCCGAGCTCTTCTCCGTGCCCGACGGGTACGAGGTGGTGCTGGGCAACGGCGGGTCGACGGCGTTCTGGGACGTCGCCACGGCGTGCCTCGTGGAGCGGCGCGCGCAGCACGCCACGTTCGGCGAGTTCGGCGCCAAGTTCGCCACCGCCACCGCGGGGGCGCCGTTCCTGCGCGCTCCCCAGGTGCTCGCGGCCGAGCCGGGCAGCGTCGCGCTGCTCGAGGCCTCGCCGTCGGACGACCCCGTGGACGTGCACGCGACGCCGCACAACGAGACCTCGACGGGCGCGATGATCACGCCCACCCGCGTCCCGGGCAGCACCGGCCTCATGCTGGTCGACGCCACGAGCGGCGCGGGGGCCCTGCCCGTGGACCTCGCCGAGACGGACGTCTACTACTTCGCACCGCAGAAGGTCTTCGCGGCCGACGGCGGCCTGTGGCTCGCCATCGCGTCGCCCGCCGCGATCGAGCGGGCCGCGCGCATCGAGGCCGGCGCGTCTGCCGAGGGTCGCTGGGTGCCGGAGTTCCTCAGCTTCACGACGGCGCTGGAGAACTCGCGCGCCGACCAGACGCTCAACACCCCGGCGGTGGCGACGCTCGTCATGCTCGCCGACCAGGTCGAGTGGCTGCTCGCTCAGGGCGGCCTCGAGTGGGCGGTGGCGCGGACCCGCGAGTCGGCGGGCACCCTGTACGGCTGGGCGGAGGACCGCGACTTCGCGACGCCGTTCGTCAGCGACCCGGCCCACCGCAGCACCGTCGTCGGCACCATCGACCTGGACGCGTCGATCGACGCGACGGCCGTCGTCAAGGAGCTGCGCGCGAACGGCGTGCTGGACGTGTTCCCGTACCGCAAGCTGGGCCGCAACCAGCTGCGCGTGGGCATGTTCCCCGCGGTGGACCCGGCGGACGTGGCGGCGCTGACGGCGTCGGTCGACTACGTCGTGGAGCACCTGGCCGGCTAGGCGGCGGCCTCGAGCTCCCGCTCGGGGTGGGTGATCACCAGCTGCGGCAGCAGCGCGGGCCGCACGACGGCGTAGCGCGGCTGCCAGCGGCGGTGCGCCCAGATCCACGCGGCGACGCACACCACCAGGGTGGCCACGGCACCCAGTGTGATCGCCAGGCGCGGGCCGAACGTCTCGCCCACCCAGCCCACGAGCGGTGAGCCGACGGGCGCGCCGCCCAGGAACACCATCATGTAGAGCGCCATGACGCGCCCGCGCATCGCTGGCTCCACCGACGTCTGCAGGGCGGCGTTCGCCGCCGTCAGCATGGTCAGTGAGGCGAAGCCCACGGGCGCCGCGAGCGCCATGTAGGTGTGGAAGGTGGGCATGAGCGCCGAGGCGCCCTGCGCGGCGGCGAACACGAAGGCCGAGCCGATCACGAGGCGCACGCGCGGGGGCTCCTTGCGCCGCGCGGCCAGCAGCGCACCGGCGAGCGAGCCGACGGCGAGCACCGACCCGAGCGCCCCGAACTCGCCGGGGCCCAGGCCGAACTCGATGCGCGCCATCATCGCGCTGGTGAGCTGGAAGTTGAGCCCGAACATCGTGACGACGCCGACCACCACCATGATCACCTGGATGTCGCCGCGCCCGCGGACGTAGGCGACGGCCTCGCGCAGCTGGCCCCGGGCGCGGTTCGCCGCCGGGAGCGCGTGGAGGCGGCGCGGGTTCATCACGCCGATCGCGAGGATCGACAGCGCGAATGTGCACGCGTTGATGACGAACACCCAGCCCGGCCCCACGACGGCGATGAGCAGGCCGGCGATGCCCGGCCCGATGAGGCGGGCGGCGTTGAACGAGGCGGAGTTGAGCCCGACGGCGTTGGTGAGGTTGTCGGGCGGCACCAGCTCGGACACGAACGTGGCGCGCGCCGGGTTGTCGATCGCCGAGACGCAGCCGCCCAGCGCGGCGAGCAGGTACACGTGCCACAGCTCCACGGTGTCCGTGAGCACCAGCGTCGCGAGGACCACGGCGTTGAGGCCCATGAGCGCCTGGGTGGCCATGAGCAGCTTGCGCCGCGGCAGGCGGTCGGCGAGCAGGCCCGCGTAGGGGGACAGCAGCAGCACGGGCAGGAACTGCATGGCCACGGAGATGCCGACGGCGGTGCCGGAGCTGTCGGTCAGGTGGGTGAGCACCACCCAGTCCTGGCCGACGCGCTGCGCCCACGCCCCGACGTTGGCGACGAGCGCCGCGGCGAACCACAGGCGGTAGTTGGGGAAGCGGAGCGAGGCGAACATGTCCGCCCCACGGTAGGTGCGCGCCCCGGCCCGCCGGCGGTCGGGGCGTGCCGGGCCCCGCTGCCCGGCGCGCCGCCGTCGGTACGTCAGGCGGCGGTAGCCACCGCGACCGGCGCTGCCGGCGTCTGGTAGACGACCTCGAGGTGCGGCCGCGGGTGCAGGTGCGGCTTCAGCGTGAGGTGCCAGTTGCGCACGGCCCACGCCACCGCGACCACGACGACGACGAACGTCGAGATCGACCCGACGAGGATCGACCAGCGCGGCCCGAACTCCGACCCGATCCACCCGACGATCGGGGCGCCGATGGGCGTCGCGCCCTGGAACACCATCATGTAGAGCGCCATGACGCGCCCGCGCATCGCCGGGGCCACCGACGTCTGGAGGGTGGCGTTCGCCGTCGTCATCATCGTGAGCGAGGCCAGGCCCACCGGCATGCACATGATCATGTAGGACACGTAGGTGGGCATGACGGCGTAGACCGCCGTCGCGACGGAGAAGGCGAACGCGGCGCCGAGCACCAGACGCAGCCGCGGGTGCTCGCGTCGGGCGGCGAGCAGCGCGCCGGCCAGGGACCCGATGGCGAGCACCGAACCGAGCACGCCGTACTCCCCCGCGCCCTTGCCGAACTCGACGCGGGCCATCATCGCGCTCGTGAGCTGGAAGTTGAGGCCGAACATCGACACCACCGCCATCACGGCCATGATGACGACGATGTCCGAGCGGCCGCGCACATAGCGGGCGGCCTCGAGGATCTGCCCCTTGCCGCGCGGCGCCGACGGCAGCACGCGCAGCTGCGAGGTGTTCATGACCAGCAGCGCGGCGATCGTGGCCGCGAACGAGATGCCGTTGATCATGAACACCCACCCGGCGCCCACGGCGGCCACGAGCAGACCCGCGGCACCGGGCCCGATCAGGCGCGCGGCGTTGAACGAGGCCGAGTTGAGGCCGATGGCGTTCGGCAGGTTCTCCGCGGGCACCAGCTCGGCCACGAACGTCTGCCGCACGGGCGCGTCGATCGCGGACGCGACGCCCAGCAGGAACGCCAGCACGAACACGTGCCACAGCTGCACGACGCCCGTCATCGTCAGCGCACCCAGCACGAACGCGAGCACGCCCATCGCCGCCTGCGTGCCGACCAGCAGCTTGCGGCGCGGCAGGCGGTCGGCGAGCAGGCCCGCGTACGGGGACAGCAGCAGGAACGGAAGGAACTGCAGGGCCGTGGTGACACCGACGGCGGTGCCGCTGTTGTGCGTGAGCTGGGTGAGCACCACCCAGTCCTGGCCGACGCGCTGCATCCACGTGCCGATGTTGGCGACGAGGGCAGCACCGAACCAGAGCCGGTAGTTGGGCTGGCGGAGGGAGGTGAAGGTGGCGGCCATGGAGCTTTCGGATCTGGGTTACGGGGAAGTCAGGAAGAGGCGATCTCGAGGAACAGCTCGCTCGCGCGGGCGAGCACGGCGCGGTCCTGGGCGGACAGCCCGTGCAGCTTGTCGGCCAGCCACGCGTCGCGGCGGCGCCGGGTCTCCACGACCTCGCGCTCGCCCTTCTCGGTGAGGCGCACCAGCACGAGGCGACCGTCGGTGGGGTGCGCGACCTTCTCGACCAGGCCCAGGTCTTCGAGGCAGTTGACGGTGCGCGTCATGGCCGGGGGCTTGACCCGCTCGCGCTGCGCGAGGGCGCCGGGCGTCAGGTCGCCCTGGCGGAGCAGGGCGGTGAGGACGCCGAACTGGCTGTCGGGGAGGTCGGCCTCGCCGTGCTCGGACCTCAGCCGGCGGATGAACCGCCCCGAGGAGACGCGCAGCTCGCCGGCGAGCGTCGAAGGAGCTGTCGAGGGCATGTCTTTATCTTAGGTCATTACCTGTGTTCATTACTAGGGGTAACGACCTGCTGTGAGGAGGGAGACAGGGCCAGCCTCAGTCCCGGCCGTAGATGTCCCGCGTGTAGACCTTCTCCGCCACGTCCGCCAGCGCCTCCGACTGGCGGTTCGCCACGATGACGTCGGCCTTGGCCTTGAACTCGTCCAGGTCGCGGATCACCTCGGAGTGGAAGAACTCTCCGTCGTCGAGCGTGGGCTCGTAGACCACCACCTCGATGCCCTTGGCCTTGAGACGCTTCATCACGCCCTGGATCGAGCTGGCCCGGAAGTTGTCGGAACCCGACTTCATGATCAGCCGGTACATGCCCACCACGCGGGGGTTGCGCCGCAGGATGTCGGCGGCGATGAAGTCCTTGCGGGTCGTGTTCGAGTCGACGATCGCGCTGATGAGGTTCTGCGGCACGTCCTGGTAGTTGGCCAGCAGCTGCTTGGTGTCCTTGGGCAGGCAGTACCCGCCGTACCCGAACGACGGGTTGTTGTAGTGCGACCCGATGCGCGGGTCCAGGCCCACGCCCTCGATGATCTGCGCGGTGTTCAGACCGCGCGTGGCCGCGTACGTGTCGAGCTCGTTGAAGTACGCCACGCGCAGCGCCAGGTAGGTGTTGGCGAACAGCTTGATCGCCTCGGCCTCCGTGGGGTCGGTGAGCAGCACGGGCACGTCCTTGGTGATCGCGCCCTCGAGCATCAGGTCGGCGAACAGCGTGCCGCGCGGGCCCCGGTCGCCGACGACGATCCGCGAGGGGTGCAGGTTGTCGAACAGCGCGCGCCCCTCGCGCAGGAACTCGGGCGAGAACACGATCGACGCGCCCGGGTGCTGGGCGCGCACGCGCGCAGTGAAGCCGACGGGAACGGTGGACTTGACCACGATCAGCGCCGACGGGTTGACGGCCAGCACCTGCGCGATCACGCCCTCCACTGAGGACGTGTCGAAGAACTGGGTCACTTCGTCGTAGTTGGTGGGCGTCGCCACCACTACGAGCTCCGCGGAGGCGTACGCGGCGTCGCCCTCCGTGGTGGCGGTCAGCGTGAGCGGCACCGTGGCCAGGTACTCGGAGAGCTCCGCGTCGACGATGGGCGAGGTGCCCGCGTTGATCAGCTCGACCTTCTGGGGGTCGAGGTCGACGGCGACGACGTCGTGGTGCTGGGCCAGCACGACAGCGTTGGAGAGGCCGACGTAACCGGTGCCGGCGATCGCGATCTTCACAGGTGTTCTCCCCTGGTGGTCGATGACGGTTGCAGTCTAGGAGCGGTCAGCCGAGGACCAGTCGCGAGCACTGCGCCGTCCACACCCATCCGCCGCGCCCGACCTACCTACGAACGCCCCGGAACTACCGGGAAACCGCGGGTTTCCGGGCCCGCGCGGGCCCCTGACGCCACGCCCGCCGGGCGCCCTCTCCCCGCTCATACACTCCCCGGCACGAGCGACGACATGCCGCTCCGCCGGGCGACCTCACGTCGCCCGCGTGCCGCGAGGAGGTTCCCCGATGGTCGACTCCGTGCCCGATGTCGTTCCCGGCAGCGCGACGCCGCTACCGCCCGTCCCAGCCCCAGGACCGGCCGAGGCGCCGGCCCCGGCCCCGGTCCCGGCAGGAGGCCCGGCCCCAGCAGCGGCACCCGCGCGCGGCGTCCTCGCCCGCACCTTCCCGCTCTTCGGCCGCGTCCCGCTCGCCGTGTGGCGGGGCCAGACCGTCGACGCGCTGGACCTCGTGCGCCGGGAGGGTCGCACGGCGTGGTTCGTCGTCGTCGCCGGGGTGGCCGTCGTCTGCGGGGTGACCGCGCTGCTGGCGATCGCCGTCGCGGGCGCGTCGTTCGGCGTGGCCCTCCGGGGCTTCCTCTCGGTGGCCGTGCTGGTCCTCGGGTTCTACGTGCTGCGGTGCGTCACGGTGTGGTGGGCGTTGCGCTTCCGGCGTCGGGACGTCACGTTCTCGGCGGCGGCCGGGCTGGTCGCCACGGTGGCGACGGTCCACGGGCTGGTGGCGGCGGTGGCGCTGGTGCTGGGCGTGGTGCCGGGCGCGAGCGGCCGAGTGCTGCAGCTCGTCGTCGTCGGGCCGCTGCTGCTGCTCGCCGTGATGGTGTCTGAGCCCCTGCTCTACATCGGGATGGCGCGCAAGGCGGGGCCGGGGCGCTCGATCCTCATGCCGTACGTGTGGTTCAACCTCGTCTTCGTCGTGCTGGTGAGCGTGCTGGCGCTGGTCACGACGCTGATGGGGCTCGCCGCGCTGTGGGACTCGCTGACATGAGCGCCCGCCGGGTTGTCGCGGCGGCCGCCGCCGCGGTCATGGTTCTGGTGCTTGCGGCGTGCGGGGCCAAGCTCGACACGGTGCTCGAGGTGGGCGCCGACGGCCGCGGTTCCCGCACGATGACGCTCACGCTCTCGACCAGCGACCGCGACCAGTACGTCACGGGTGGCAACGCGGCGCTGGACGCCTCGATCCGCAAGCACCTGCCGTCGCAGCTCGCGTTCTCGGGCCTCTCGGAGACGCCCGGGCAGGGCGGCGACGCGGGGGACGTGACCGCGACGTTCACGCTGACCTTCGACTCGCTGAAGGACTACCGCGCCAAGGTTGCTGCGCTGCTCGCCGCGAACGGTTCGACGGACGTCCCCACGATCGACATCCGCATCGAGGACTCCTTGTTCCTCCAGGGCGTGATGGTGGACGAGAGCTTCGGCTCGTCCGACCTGCTCGCGTGGCTGGAGCCCGGCCTGCTGGCCGACGGCGTGATCGGCAGCAACGCCAGCGGCAACGTCATCGAGAGCGGCGACACCGTGGTGCGAGCAGCCGGCCGCGAGTACGCCTCCTCCGAGCCGATCTCCGTGAACCAGGTGCGCGACGTCGGCATGCAGTCGGTGGCGATGCGCACACGCCTGGCCGACGACGGCACCGTCACGCGCACCATCGAGTACGCGATGGGTGCGGACGCGTACGCGACCGACCCGGACGGGTTCGACCAGTTCATGACCAAGGCCACGCCGTCGGGCGGCACGCTCGCCCCCGGGAAGGCCGTGGACGGCGTCCACACCTGGACCATGACGATCGCGGTGCCGGTGGAGGAGCTCGCGAAGGCGACGTCGCAGGCGCTCGGCGGCGGGGACGCGAGCTTCGAGGTGCAGCGGTCGTTCACCCAGGCCCCGCCGGCGATGCAGCTCACGGTGACCGCGTCGGCGGACTGCTCGAGCATCTGCTCGCCCCGTGCCGGGGACGTGCGGGACACCCTGGTGCTCCCGGTGTCGTGGGCGCCGGCCGACGGCTCCGGCCCCGACGGCCCCGGCGACAGCGCGAACGAGGCCGCCTACGACCTGCGGCTGCCCGCCGAGGCCGTGGCGTTCACGCAGCCGGTGCCGGTCCGCTCGGTGCGGATCGCCACCCAGGTATACCCGGACCTCACAGTCGCCCAGACGGTGGTGCTCGCGCTGCCGGCGGCGGACGGCGACGTCGGCAGGGACTTCGAGGCGATGCTGCGCGGCGGCGGCAACGGCACGTCCGTGGCCGTGGACCGCAGCGGCGACCTCGCCCGGTACACGGTCACGTTCGCCCGCCGGTCCCCCGCCGCCCTGGCGGCAGCCGCAGCGCGTGCGGGCCTCAGCGGCCTGGGCGTCGCCGCCGGGAAGGACACCGACGACGGGTTCTTCCGCTCGCACGTCGCCGTCGCGGTGTCCCACCCGTTCGCGGGCTGGGGCGTCGCAGACGTGCAGTCGGTGGTGACCGGGGCCGGCGGCCTGTCCGTCGACGACAGCCACGACGCCGCCGGCGGAGCCATCGTCGCCCGCCTCTCGGGGTGGACGACGGCGGGGCTCGTCACGCTCGGCATCATCGCCGTGGCGGTGCTCGGGCTGGCGGCCGCGGGGTGGATCCTGCGGGTGAAACTCGCGCGCTGGTGGCGCACCGGCAGAGCGAAGGCCGAAGTCCGCGGGGCTGCAGCCGCAGCGAGCCTGAGAGAGGCCCGGGAGCGCGCGGCTGCCGGGGCGGTGGCCGGGGCTGCCGTCACCGCAGGCGCGGAAGAGTGGTCGGAGGCCGATCTTCGCTGATCTGGGGACGCTCGGCCCGGCGGCGCGGGAGCCGCCGGGCCGAGCGTCGTCCGGAGCGCGCTGGGAGACCGTCGTCGCTGGTCATCGCCGTCGGGGAACGGCCCGGTTGCGCAGCGCCGGACCTCGAGGGGCGGCGTCGAACGCGGCTCCCGCAGCCCGCTAGTGTGGCCACCGTGCTTCAGACCATGAGCCTCGCAGAGGCCCTCCACGCATTCGGCCTGCTCGGCGCCACCTTCCCCCGCTTCGTCACCTCGATCGACGGTTCGGGCGACGTGATCGACCTGGTGGTCGACGCCCGGGCCATGAACAACCTGCCCGCCCCTATCAAGCTCGCCACCAAGCTGGTGCCGGCCGTGCGCTCGCACCTCAAGGTCGCGTCGTTCGCCGACGGCGTCGCCACGGTGGAGGTCGACGCGACCGCGGGCGGCCTGCCCGCTCACAAGCTGCTCGGCCTGGGCGCCGGCCGCATCGAGTCGATCCTCGCGCACCGCAATGTCCCGGCCGGTGCCGTCAAGGTCGGCCCCGGCGCGCAGGTCGTCCTCGACGTCCAGAAGCTGCTGGCCGCCAAGAACCCCGGCGTCCAGGTGAACGGCATGGAGTTCAAGGACGGCTCGGTCGTCCTGGACGTCGACCCCGCCCTCTGACCACCCGTACGAACGACGGCGGCCGGTCGCTCCCTCGGGGGAGCGGCCGGCCGTCGTCGTCCTACCGGTCGGTCAGAAGCCGATCCAGCTGCGCAGCACGCCCTGGAGGAAGTACAGGACGAACATGATCGCCGCGACGTACAGCAGCGGGTGGACGGCCTTGGCCTTGCCGACCACGAGCTTGATGACCACGAACGCGATGACGCCGGCGCCGATGCCCGCCGTGATCGAGTAGGTGAACGGCATGAGCACGATGGTGAGGAACGCGGGCAGCGCCACCTCGTAGTTCTTCCAGTCGATGCCCGTGACCTGCGTGAGCATCAGGAAGCCGACGACGACGAGGGCCGGGGTGGCGGCCTCGTAGGGGATCATCTCGACGACCGGGCTGAGGAACATCGCCAGCAGGAACGCGATGCCGGTGGTCACCGACGCGAGGCCGGTGCGCGCGCCGTCGCCGACGCCCGCTGCCGACTCGATGAACGCGGTGTTCGACGACACCGAACCCGCGCCACCGGCGGCGGCGGCGAGCGAGTCGATCACCAGGATCTGGCGGGTGCTGGGCGGGTTGCCCTTCTCGTCGAGCAGGCCGGCCTCGCCGCCGACGGCCACCATGGTGCCCATCGTGTCGAAGAAGTCGGCGAGCATGAGGGTGAAGACCAGCAGGATGACGGCGACGACGCCGATGTTCCGGAACGAGCCCAGCAGCGAGAAGTTGCCGAGGATGCCGAAGTTCGGGCCGTGCCACTGGTCGACCAGGTGCGGCACGTTGAGCTGCCAGCCGCCCGGGTTCTTGCCGTCGGGCGTCTGGGCGCCCAGGTTGCCGATGGCCTCGACGATGATCGCCAGCACGGTGGAGGCGATGATCGCGATGAGGATGCCGCCGCGCACCTTCTTGATCATGAGGATGATCGCGAGGATCAGGCCGAACGCGAAGACGAAGATCGGCCACGAGGTCAGCGACCCGTTGATGCCGAGCTGGACGGGCGTGCCGGAACCGGTGCGCACGAAGCCCGAGTCGACGAAGCCGATGAACGCGATGAAGAGGCCGATGCCGACGGAGATGGCGACCTTGAGCTCGTGCGGCACCGCGTTGAACACGGCTTCCCGGAACCCGGTGAGCACCAGGATCAGGATGATGATGCCCTCCATGACGATGATGCCCATGGCATCGGCCCAGGTCATGTTGGGGATCGTGGCGATGGAGTAGGCGACGACGGCGTTGATGCCGAGGCCTGCCGCGAGCGCGAGCGGGAAGTTCGCGAAGACGCCCATGAGGATGGTCATGACGCCCGCGACCAGGGCCGTGACCGCGGCGATCTGCGCGGTGTCACCGCCTGCGAGCAGGTGGCCGGTGCCGTCCTTGACACCGCCCAGGATGATCGGGTTCAGCACGATGATGTACGCCATCGTGAAGAACGTGACGAGACCGCCCCGGACCTCGGTCCAGACGGTCGATCCCCGTTCGGAGATCTTGAAGAAGCGGTCGATCGCGCTCTTGCCCTCGGGCGGCGCGGTGGTCGTGGTGGCCATGGCCGTATAGTGCCAGCGCGGTGAAGGATCCGTTAAGACGGAGTGATGTGTCGACGCTCACGGATCGCCCGGAACCGGGCCTCCGGAGGGTGTCAGTAGGCCCCGGCGCCCGTCAGCACGGCCCGCGCGGTGCGCGCGAGGATCATCAGGTCGCCGAACAGCGTCCAGTTCTCGGCGTAGTAGACGTCGAGGCGCACGCACTCCTCCCACTCCAGGTCGGAGCGGCCGCCCACCTGCCACAGGCCCGTCAGGCCGGGCTTGACCAGGAAGCGGCGGCGCATGCGCGCCTCGTACGCGCTCGCCTCGGCGGGCAGCGGCGGGCGAGGGCCCACCAGGCTCATCGACCCGCCGAGCACGTTGAACAGCTGCGGGAGCTCGTCCAGCGAGTAGCGGCGCAGCACCCGGCCGATGCGCGTGATCCGCGGGTCGTGCCGCTGCTTGAAGAGCGGTCCGGCGCCGTCGTTCGCCTGCTGCTTGAGGGCGGCGGCCCTCGCCTCGGCGTCGACGTCCATGGTGCGGAACTTGAGCATGTTGAACCGGCGGCCACCCAGGCCCACCCGCTCCTGGCGGAAGAGCGCGGGGCCGGGCGACGTGACCTTGACCGCGACGGCGATCGCCGCGAGCACGGGCGCGAGCACCAGGGTGAGCAGCGCGGCGCCCACCCAGTCGACGGCGGCCTTGAGCAGGAACTTCGGTCCCTCGAACCGCGGGGCGTCCACGTGCAGCAGGGCCACACCGGAGGCGGGGGTGATGGTGATGCGCGGGCCGGCGACGCCGGCGAGCTCCGCGGTGAGCATGAGGTCGACGCCGACGGGCTCGAGCTGCCAACCCAGCTTGCGCACGACGTCGGCCGTGATGGCGTCGGAGCTGGAGACGGCGACGCAGTCGGCGCCGATCTGCTGGGCCACCGTGCCGGCGGTGCGCAGGTCGCCGAGCACCGGCACGCCGGCGACCTCCTCGCCCGCGCGGACCGTGCCCGTGGGGATGCAGACGCCAACGACGCGGTAGCCGAAGTCGGGCCGGGTCTCGTTGAGCTCCTGGATCAGCCGCTCCGCCTGCTCGCGCAGGCCGACGGCGAGCACCGCGGTCGTCATGCCGCGCTCGGCGCGGTGGCGGTGCAGCCACTGCCGCCAGGCGTAGCGGAACGTGAGCAGGCCGGCGAGGCCCACCGGCAGCGTGACCAGCAGGTAGGTGCGCGCGGCGTCGGCTGCGACCAGGAACGCGACCACGGTGACCACGCTGAAGAGGCGCCACGACGCGTCGAACACGCGGTGGTACTCCATCGGGCCGGAGCCGAACACGCGCGGGTCGTAGGAGCGGCTCCCCAGGAGCGCCGCCATCCACAGGACGGCCAGGCCGAGCGAGAGGGCGACGCGCCAGGCCTCGGCCGGGAGCGTCGCGGCCTCCCCGCGCACCACGTCCGTCAGCGCGATCGCCGCGACGATCACCGCGGCGTCGGTGAGCATCAGCCGGCGGCGGTAGCCCGTGGACCAGGGGGCCCGGCGGAACACGTCCCGGGCGGCACGCAGCCCGCTCGCGCGCAGTGCTGCGCGGGGGCTGACGAGCGAGCCTTGGGTCATCGCGCTCACGGGTTCCTCGGGTGGGTGTCGGGCCGTTCGGTCTTGACTCTAGGAGCGCGTGTGCCCCGTGTTGATGCCTCTGCGGGCCTTTCACCCCGGCGCTCACCCGCAGTTCACCCGAGGGCGACCGGCACCACGCGACTTTCAGGAGGGCCAGGCGTGGCAGCGCTCCTAGACTGACGAGGTGCCCTCGCTCGTCCGCCTCCTGACACACCCCGAGGCGCGCCGCCCCGGGCCCGGCCCGCTCGCGGTCGACCTGCGCAAGGTGCTGCTCGTCGGGATCGGGGCGTGGGTCGTCGCGCTCGTGGTCCTGGTGGTGCTCACCCTGGCCGGTGTCGGCGGGTGGATCGAGGTCGCGGTGTGCGGTGCGGGGCTCGCGCTCGGCGGCGTCGGCCTGCTGTGGGACCGACGGCACCGGGCCTGACTAGCTCCAGGCGCTGACCGCCCAGGCCGCCGCCGCATGTGCCGGGTCGGCCAGGGCCTCCCGGAGCAGCGCGGCCTTCGAGGGGTCCTCGAGCAGGTCGGCGAGGGCGTCGGCCAGGCTCGACTCGTCCGTCGCGTGGGCCTCGCCGTCGTGCACCCAGAACCGCACCGGCGTGCCGGCGACCGTGAGGTCGTCGTGGTGGCGCCATAGGGCGGGCAGGCGCGGGTCCAGCGCGGTCACCGGCGCGGGCACGTCCCGCGGGTCGCCGTCGGCGTCGGGGCGCTGCTCGACGGCGAGCGGCAGGTCGAGCAGCTCGGCCAGGGCCTCCGCGGCGTGCGGCGTGGCGGGGACGACGGCGCCGAGCTGTGCCCAGCGGCGCCCCGGCGCCACCGTGACGTCCTCGGCGTCCTCCGTGGCCGGCGGCTGCCCGTCGCGGAGCGCGGGGACGACGGCGGGGAGCGGGTCGAGCGCGGCGAGGCGGTCGTCGGGGTCGAGGCGGACGGCCAGCGCGGCGAGGCCCCGCCAGACGGCGAGGGCGTCGCTCACGGGAAGCTGCGTGCCCCGCGGGCCGAGCGCCGCCAGCACCTGCGGCCAGTCCCCCGGGCCGGACTCGTCGAGCGACCCGACACCGCCCAGGGCCCGCAGCGCCTGCTCGTCGAGGCCCCGCGTCGCCTCGGGCGGGGGCGGCAGCAGGGGGACGCCGTCGTGCAGCGCGAACGGCGCGCCCAGGTGCCGGCGCAGCCACCACGCGGTGTACGACGGCGCGTGCGCGGCCCCCGGCCGGGCCCCGGCTCCCGGCAGCACCGGGTCGACGAGCGCCGCACGGGTGCCCTGGCCTGCGGCGATGCGGCGGAGGGCGTCGGGCCAGGCGTCGTCGGCGACGGCGTCGAGGTCGGCGACCGCGGCGAGCTCGTCGACCAGCACGTCCGAGCCCCACAGGCCGGCGAGGTGCTCCAGGTACTCGGACCAGTCCGCCAGCCAGGCGGCCTCGCCGTCCTCGTCGTCCTCCGGGCCGTCGAGGGCCGGGGTGACGGCGTCGCGGACCGTGTAGACGTCCAGGCCCGCGTGCGCGCCGGCCGCCTCGAGGGTCGCCTCGCCGTACCGGTCGACCTCACGCTCGCCCACGACGGCGAGCGCGTCGAGGGCGTCGGCCGCCCAGGTGCCGGGCAGCGCCGTCTCGCGCAGGGCGGCGAGGTCGCCGTCGGCCGTGCGGACCGGCAGCTCGCCCAGCCAGAACGGGAGGCCCTCCCCGCCGGCGTCGAGCGCGGCCCGGGCGAGCTCGAGGGCCGCCGCGACCACCTCCCGCGCCTCGAGGTCGCCGGCGTCGTCGAGCAGCGCCTCCGCCGCGGCGAGGCCGGCGCCGCGCACCTGCGGGTCGGCGAGCAGGGCGCGCGGGTCGAGGTGCACCGCACCCACGCGCTCCAGCACGGCATGCGCCGCGTCCGGGTGGACCAGGCGGACGCCGAGGGTCCGTGCGGCCTCGGCGACCGGGTCGTCGCCCCCGGTCGCGGACCCCTCAGCCCCGGCGCCCGGGAGCACGAGGCCGCGCACGCCGCGGGCCACCCTGCCGTCCGCGAGCGGGACGGGCGCGCCCGAGAGCGCCTCGCGGACCGCCGCGTCGGCGACGTGCGGGGCGAGTGCCGCGTACACCGCGTGCCATCGCTCCGGTGCCATGCCGGCGGGCAGGCCGTCGAGCGCGTCGGCCAGGGGCACCACGCTCGCGCCGAGCTGCCGGGCCAGCCCGTGGAACCGCACCGGCAGGGCGACCGTGCCGAGCACGTCGGCCAGGGCGTCGTCCTCGCCGGCCGCCCCGGCGACCACGACGGCGTCCCGCGGCGCGACCCGCCCGGGCAGCAGCGGCGCCGTGGCCAGCGCCTCCAGGGCGGCCTGGCGGACCGCCGCGTCGACCTCCCCGGTGGGCAGGCCCGTCGGGACCAGCGCGAGAACCTCGGCCCCGCGGGCCGGCGCGACCTCGGCCAGCAGCGCCGCGTAGGCGCGCCCGGCCTCTGCGGCGATCCGGTCCGTGGCCGCGCCGGGCAGCACGCGGCGGCGTCCCGGGTCGACGGGGAACGTCGCCACCAGGAGCGCCGGGAAGGCGAGCGGCACCTCGGTCGCGGTGGGCGAGTGCAGCACGCCGGTCGTGCCTCGGGCGGCGGCCGGGTCGTGCGGCAGCGCCCACGTCAGCGACCAGGGCGTGCGCTGCTGCTCGGTGGGCAGGTCGGCGACGTCGGCCGGCGTCAGCTCGCCCGAGGCCCGGCGGGTGGTCCAGCGGGAGGCGACGTCGTCGAGCGTGCGGCGCCCGACGCCGTCGGGGGCGACCACCTCGACGACCACCCGGGCGAGCCCCGGCAGCGCGAGCAGCAGCGCGTCGTCGACGGCGTCGAGCTGGGCACGGACCGCGCCTGTGGCACCGGCGTCGCGCAGCACCAGCTCCACGACCGTGTCGCCCGGCACCGGCGGCGCAGGGAACGGGAGGCGCAGCACCGCGAGCGGGCCGTCGCCCCCGGCGGCCTCGCGCGCCAGGGGCTCGGCGAACCGGACTCCCCCGGACGCCGACCGGACCGAGACGTCGTCGCTCACCGAGCGGACGGCCGCGAACCCGACGCCGAAACGGCCCACCGACCCGGCGCCCTTGGACGACGCGCGCAGCGACGCGAGCGAGGCGACCCCCGCGGCGTCCAGCGGGGTTCCCGTGTTCGTGGCCTGCAGCGTCGCCGGCTCGGCGGTCGCGTCCAGGCGGAAGGTGACCTCGCCGGGGACGCCCGCGCGCGTCGCGGCGTCGGCGGCGTTCTGCGCCAGCTCGACCACCACGCGGTCGCGGTAGTAGCCGCGGGCGTGGTCCTCCTCGAGGTTGGCGTCCTCGCGGCGTCGCGTCGGCGAGGAGCGCCAGGCGTCGACGACGGCGCGGCGCAGCGCCTCGGTGCCGAACGGGTCGGCGGTCACTCCGCCTCGGGGGCCTCGACCGGCTCGGCGGCCGGGGTCGGCTCGACCACCGGGGCGGGCGGCACCAGCTCCAGCGTCGTCTCGTCGATCAGCGGGTCGGGCGCCGGCCAGTCCGTGGGGGCCGGGTCGACGTCCGTCTCCGAGTGGGCGCCGCAGCCGTGGTCCAGCGAGACGACCTTGCCGTCGTCGGGCGACCACTCGTTGGCGCACACCCCGAAGAGCTGGCCCAGCGGGCCGGACAGCGGGATGAGGAAGCCGCACGACAGGCACTCGGCCGGCGAGGCGACCGCACCGGCCGACGTCGGGCCGCGCTGCCCGCGGTACCAGCGCTGCGCGGCCTCGTCGCGGCCCTTCGGGGACAGCACGCGCTGGCGGGCCAGCGCGAGCTCCTCGATCGCCACGCCGTCGACCTCCGGGTCGCCGGTAGGCGTGAACCCGGGCTCCAGGCGCGGGTCGTCGGCCTTGAACGGCAGCACGTCGCCGGGGCCGATGTCACCCGGGCGAAGTCGCTCCGACCAGGGCAGCCACTGCGGGGCGAGGATCGCGCCGTCGCCGGGCAGCAGCTCGACCTCGCACACCGTGGCGGACCGCCCGCGCGGCACGCGCGCCAGCGTGACCACCCACGACCAGCCCTGGTAGCCCTTCATCGCCGCGGCGAACCGGTGCGAGACCAGGCGCTCGCCGTCGACGACGGTGCCGAGGTGCTCGCCGACGTCCGACGGCGACTCCGCGACCTCGGCCGCGGCGGCACGCGCGAGCTCGACGGCACCGACCAGCACCGTCTCCTTGAGGGGACGGGTGGCCGCGCGGCGGGGGCGGGCGGAGGCCTCGGCAGCAGTCACGGGGCTATTGTCCCTCAGGCCTCGAGGTCGTCCGCGACGGCGCGGAGCAGCTTGGCCACGCGCTCGGCGGCCTTGTCGTCGGGGTAGCGCCCGTGCTTGAGGGCGTCGCCCACGCGGTCGAGCACCTTGATCAGGTCTTCGACGATGGTCGCCATCTCGGACGGCGCCTTGCGCTTGGCCTTGACCACGGAGGGCGCGGCGTCGAGCACCTTGACCGCGAGCGCCGACGGGCCGCGGCGGCCGTCGGCCACGCCGTAGTCGACCCGCGTGCCGGGCTTGGGGTTGGCGACGCCCGCGGGCAGTGCGGAGGCGTGCAGGAAGACCTCGCCGCCGTCGTCGCCGGCGATGAACCCGAAGCCGCGCTCCGCGTCGAACCACTTGACCTTGCCGGTGGGCACCGTGACCTCGATCTCGTTGATGCTCAGGGGCCCGCGCGGCGGTTGCTGCGCGCGGGGTGGCGACCCGGGGGCCGTTCTCCCAGGTTACCGGGCGGCGGGTGTCTCGGGGCACCGTGCCGCCCGGTGGTGCTCGCCGGGTTGTGCGTCGTCAGGCGAGGCCGGCGTCGGCGGCGAGGCGGGCGGCGGCCTGGTCGTACCAGGCCTCGGGGTCGGTGACGGAGCCCTCGAGGTGGCCGAACAGCTCGAAGGAGATGGCGCCGAAGAGGGCGCTCCAGGCGAGGAGGGTGCGCACGACCGTCTCGTCGGGGGTGTCGTCGGGCATGAGGCCGCGCTCGAGGGTGTAGGCGCGGGCGGGGGCGACGACGGGGCCGGCGGGCGGCACGCCGTCGGGCGCGGGGCGGGGGTGCAGGCCGGCGCGCTGGGCGTCGGCGGCGATGCCGACGAGCACGCGGACCACGCGGGTGGCGGGCTCGACGGTGTCGGGCGGGGCGGCGTAGCCGGGCACGGGTGTGCCGTAGAGCAGGGCGAACTCGCCGGGGTGGGTGGTGCACCACTGGCGCAGGCCGCGGGCGGCGGCGAGCCAGCGGCCGGTGAGGTCGTCGCGGGGTGCGCGGGCCTCGGCCTGCTCGACGGCGTCGCCGAGTTCGTCGTACGTCTCGACGAGCAGGAGCGTCAGCAGGGCGTCGCGGCTGGGCACGTACCGGTAGACGGCGGAGGACACCATGCCGACGTCGCGGGCGACGGCCCGCAGCGAGAGCCCGGCGGGGCCGTCGGTGCGCAGGCGGGCGCGGGCGGCGGCGACGATCTCGCGCGTCAGGGTCTCGCGGGCGAGGGAGCGGGCGGTGCGGGCCCGCGGCGGTGCGGGGTGGTGCTCGTCGGTCACAGGCACACGATGACACCCGAGAGCGCCGCACACAAACGAGAGCGGTGCTCTTGCTTTCCGCGACCGACGGTGGTTCCCTGGAGACAGCGAGAGCACCGCTCTCGGTTTCCGCCACGAAGGAGCCTCATGTCCAGCCATCACCTGATCGTCGGCGCCGGGCCCGTGGGCCGCGCCGTCGCCGCCGAGCTCGCCGAGCGCGGCGAGCGCGTCGTCGTCGCCACCCGGTCCGGGCGCGCGACCGGCGTCGCCGGCGTCGAGCACGTCGCCCTCGACGCCTCCGACGCCGACGCCCTCACCCAGGCCGCCACCGGCGCGGAGGTGCTCTACAACTGCGCCAACCCCGGCGACTACACGCAGTGGGAGCGCGTCTGGCCGCCCCTGGCCGCGTCCCTGCTCACGGCCGCCGAGCGCACCGGCGCCGTCTACGCCATCACCGGCAACCTCTACCCCTACGGGCCCGTCGACGGGCCCATGACGGAGGGCATGCCCGACGCCGCCACCGACCACAAGGGCCGGCTGCGCGCCCGGATGTGGGCCGACGCCCTCGCCTCGCACCGCGCGGGCCGCTCCCGCGTCGTGGAGGTCCGCAGCTCCGACTACATGGGGCCCGGCATCGGCCGCAACGGGCACGTGTCGATCGTCGTGCCCGACGCGCTGCGCGGGAAGGCCGTCACGATGGTGGGCCGCACCGACCAGCCGCACACGTTCACCGACGTGCAGGACGCCGCCCGCACGCTCGTCGCCGCGGCCGGCGACCAGGGCGCCCTCGGCCGGGTCTGGCACACGCCGTCGAACCCGCCCGTCTCGCAGGCGCAGGCCGTCGCCGACGTGCTCGCCGCCGCCGGGCGCCCTCCGGTCACGGTGCGGTCCGTGCGCGGCCCCGTGGTCGCCACGGCGGGCGTGTTCGTGCCGATGATGCGCGAGCTCCACCAGCTCGCCTACCAGTGGGACCGCCCCTACGTGATGGCCGACGCCGAGACCCGCTCCCGGTTCGGCCTGGCGCCGACCCCGTGGGACGAGGTCTGCCGCCGCACCCTCGCCCAGTGACGCCCTGAGCCCCCGCACGGCAGGGCCGCCCGCGTAGCATCGTCGAGATGGCCACCTTCTCGGACGCGGTGCGCGCCCTGCCCGACGACGCGCTCGTCGCGCTGCTGCGCGCCCGGCCGGACCTGGCCTCCCCGTCGCCGTCCACGCTGCGCTCGCTCGCGGCGCGGGCGTCGTCGCGCACCTCGCTGGACCGGGCCCTCGCCCAGCTCGACACGCCCACCGTCCAGGCGCTCGAGGCGGTGCTCGCGCTCGAGGACGTGCTCCCCGCCGTCCGGCCCGGCGACGTCGCGGCCGCCGTCGGCGCGACCACGCCGGACGACGTCGCGGCCGTCGCCGCCCTGCTCGCCGAGGCCCGCACCCGGGCGCTCGTCTGGACCCCCGACGTCGCCGACACGGCCCTGCGCGCGGCGCCCGGGCTGGGTGACGTGCTCGGCCCGTACCCCGCGGGGCTGGGCCCCGTGACCGGCGACCCCGCACCGGCCGACCTCACGGACCTGCCCGTCGGGGCCCGCGAGGTGCTCGACGCGCTCGCCTGGGGACCGCCGGTCGGCACCCTCCCGCCCCCGGGCACGGCGGCGCGCGAGGCCGTCGACGCCCTGCTCGCCGCCGGCCACCTGGTGCCCGGCCAGGGCGACACCGTGGTGCTGCCCCGCACGACGGGCCTCGCGCTGCGGGGCGGCCGCACGCACCGGGGCCCCGCCCTCGCCGCCCCCGTCCCGACCGGCCGCCGCGCCGTCCCGCCGGCCGCCGCCGACGCCGAGGCCGCGAGCGCCGCCCTCGAGGCCGTCCGCCTGGTCGACACCCTGGTGCACGCCTGGGAGGAGACCCCTCCCCCGGTGCTGCGCGCGGGCGGCCTGAGCGTCCGCGAGCTGCGCCGCGCGGCGCAGGTGCTGGGCGTGGACGAGCGCACGGCCGCCTCCGTGGTGGAGCTCGCCGCCGTCGCCGGCCTGGTGGACGCCGACTCGCGCAGCGCCCCGGTGCGCCGGGCGGCGTCCTGGGTCGAGGACGACGTCGACGCCCCGCCGTCGTACGTGCCCACCACGCACGTGGACGACTGGGAGGCGGTGGGCACGGCCGAGCGCTGGGCGATGCTCGCCGCCGCCTGGGCGGGCAGCCGCCGCATGCCGTGGCTCGCGGGGACGCGGGACGAGAAGGGCGCGACCCGCGCGGCCCTCAGCGCCGACCTGGGCCGCGGCTGGATCCCCCGCCTGCGCGCCCAGGTGCTGACGGCGCTGGCGTCGCTGGGCGGCGTCGCGGCGACCGTGGACGACGTGTCCGCCGACCTGGCGTGGCGCTCGCCGCGTGCGGTGCCGCCGGACGCCGTGGTGGCGGGCCTGGTCGCGGAGGCTGCGCTGCTGGGCGCCACCGGCGCGGGCGCCCTGGCCGCGACGGGCCGCACGCTGCTGGACCTGCTCACCACGGAGGACGACGACCCCGAGAAGTCCCTCGCCGAGGCGCTGCGCGCCGTGCTGCCCGAGGCGGTCGAGGAGCTGCTGCTCCAGGGCGACCTCACGGGCATCGTGCCGGGGCGCCCGTCACGCGAGCTGGCGTCGCTCGTGGAGCGGGCCGCCGACGTCGAGTCCCGCGGCGCCGCCACGACGGTCCGGTTCACGACGGCGTCGATCACGCGTGCGCTCGACGCCGGCGACACCGCCGACGAGCTGCTCGCCGAGCTGGCCCGCCGCTCCCCCGTGCCCGTGCCGCAGCCGCTGGAGTACCTGGTGCACGACACGGCCCGCCGGCACGCGTCGCTGCGCGTGGGCGCCGTCGCGTCGTACGTGCGCTCCGCCGACCCCGCCGTGCTGGCGGGGCTGGTCGAGGACCCGCGGCTGGCCGAGCTCGGCCTGGTGCGCCTCGCCCCCACAGTGGTGGCGGCGGCCGTCCCGGCGGCCGTGCTGCAGTCGGCCCTGCGCCAGCGGGGGCTGCTCGCCGCGCTCGAGGGCCCCGACGGCCGGCCCATCGCGCACCTGCGCCGCCCGCCGCGCCTGGAGCGTGGCGGGTCGCGCGAGCTGCGGTCGCCGTACGCGTCGCCCGGCGCCCCGGCGTCAGACGGTGCGCGGCGCGCGCTCGTGGAGCGGCTGCGCGTGGCCGACGGCGGCGGCCGGCGCTCGCCCTTCCCGTCCACCGCCGGCGGCGAGGCAGGCCGCATCCCGGCCGTCGACGTCGTCGAGCGCACGCCGATCGGCGAGCGCGTCGTCACGGACGCCAGGCCGGGAACACCCGGTCCGGGCGACGCGTTGGCCCTGCTGCGCGACGCCGTCCGCGACGGCGGCCACGTGTGGCTCGAGCTGGTCGACGGCCACGGCCGCCCGGTGCGGCGCCGCGTGAGACCGCTGCGCGTGGAGGCGGGGCGCCTGCGCGCCCTCGACACGCAGCGCGGCGCCGAGCTGACGGTGGCTGTCCACCGCATCGCGCGGGTGGAACCCGACGACGACTGACCCTGGGAGAAGAACGTATGGGTGACGGCCCGCTGATCGTGCAGTCCGACAAGTCGCTGCTGCTCGAGGTGGAGCACCCGCTCGCGGACGCGTGCCGGCGGGCGATCGCGCCCTTCGCCGAGCTCGAGCGCGCCCCGGAGCACGTGCACACCTACCGGCTCACCAACCTGGGCCTGTGGAACGCGCGCGCGGCCGGCCACGACGCCGAGCAGGTGGTCAACACCCTCATCGAGTACTCGCGCTACCCGGTACCGCACGCGCTGCTCATCGACGTCGCCGAGACGATGGACCGCTACGGCCGCCTGACGCTCCACGCACACCCCACGCACGGGCTGGTGCTCGAGTCGTCCGACCGCGCCGTGCTCGAGGAGGTGCTCAAGTCCCGCCGCACCGCCGGCCTGATGGGCGACCGGATCGACGACCTGACCGTCGTCGTGCACCCCTCCGAGCGCGGGCACCTCAAGCAGGTGCTGGTCAAGCTCGGCTGGCCGGCGGAGGACCTCGCCGGATACGTCGACGGCGAGAAGCACCCCATCGCGCTGTCGCACGAGGCCACGCCCATCCAGGGCGGCGAGGTCAAGCACTGGGAGATGCGCCCCTACCAGGCGCAGGCCGTCGACTCGTTCTGGTACGGCGGCAGCGGCGTCGTCGTGCTGCCGTGCGGCGCGGGCAAGACCATCGTGGGCGCCGGCGCCATGGCCAAGTCCGGCACGACGACGCTCATCCTGGTCACCAACACGGTGAGCGCGCGGCAGTGGAAGGACGAGCTGATCCGCCGCACCACGCTGACCGAGGACGAGATCGGCGAGTACTCCGGCACCCGCAAGGAGATCAAGCCCGTCACCATCGCCACCTACCAGGTGCTGACCACCAAGCGGAAGGGCGTGTACAGCCACCTCGAGCTGCTCGACGCCCGCGACTGGGGCCTGATCGTCTACGACGAGGTGCACCTGCTGCCGGCCCCGATCTTCCGCATGACGGCGGACCTCCAGGCCCGGCGCCGTCTGGGCCTCACCGCCACACTGGTGCGCGAGGACGGCCGCGAGGACGAGGTGTTCAGCCTCATCGGCCCGAAGCGCTACGACGCCCCGTGGAAGGACATCGAGGCGCAGGGCTACATCGCCCCCGCCGACTGCGTCGAGGTGCGGCTCACCCTCCCGGAGAGCGACCGGATGACGTACGCCGTCGCCGAGCCGGAGGACAAGTACCGGCTCGCGGCGACCGCCACGGGCAAGAACCGCGTGGTCGAGCGGATCGTCGAGGCGCACCCCGACGACCAGGTGCTGGTGATCGGCCAGTACCTCGACCAGCTCGAGGAGCTGTCGGCCCACCTGGACGCCCCGCTCATCACGGGGGCGACGACGGTGCGGGAGCGGCAGCGCCTGTTCGACGCGTTCCGCTCGGGCGAGGTCTCCCGGCTCGTGGTGAGCAAGGTCGCCAACTTCTCCATCGACCTGCCGGAGGCGTCCGTGGCGATCCAGGTGTCGGGCTCGTTCGGGTCCCGCCAGGAGGAGGCCCAGCGCCTGGGCCGCGTGATGCGGCCCAAGCAGGACGGCCGCACCGCCCACTTCTACGCCGTCGTGTCCCGGGACACCGTCGACCAGGACTTCGCGGCCCACCGCCAGCGGTTCCTCGCCGAGCAGGGGTATGCGTACCGCATCGTCGACGCGGAGGACCTGGACTCCGTGCAGTAGCACGCGTCATCCGAGGGCGAAACGGGTGCCGCTGCTCTTGCAGCGCCTTGTGCCGGGCGGCACGATCGGGACGTGAACCACCCCGTCACGAGCGCGCCCCGCGTGCCCGCACCCCTTGCCGCCCTCGCCGCCCTGCTGCTCGGCGCCGGCCTCGCGCTGGCCCCTGCGCTGCTTCCCGATGCCGTCGCCCCGGCCGTGCTGGGAGCCGCGCACGCCGAGCCCCCGCTGACGAACCTGGACGGTGAGATCACCGACAAGGCGAACGTGCTCGGGACCCGGCGGGCCGAGGTCCAGGCGGCCCTCGACAAGCTCGCGAACGACACGAACCTGCAGCTCTTCGTCGTGTACGTCGACTCGTTCGACGGGCAGGACGGCACCAGCTGGGCCAACAACACCGCCAACAACACGCACCTGGGCAACCAGGCGGTGCTGCTGGCGATCGCCACCCAGGAGCGCAACCTGGGCCTCTCGTTCCCGAACGACGCGAACCTCAGCCAGGGTGACCAGACGCGCGTGTTCAACGCGGCCCGCGACGCGGCGCGCACCGCGGCCAACGCGGGGTCGGGCGCCAACTGGGCCGCGCCGGCGGTCGACGCGGCGAACACGCTGCGCTCGGTCGCGGGCGGCGGCGGGTCGGGCGGCGGCTCGGGGCCCCTCGTGGTGGGCGGCGTGGTCGTGGTGGCCGCCGTCGGCGGGTGGCTGTGGACGCGCCGCAGGCGGCAGGCCGCCGGGCAGCCGGCGTCGACGCCGCGCAGCGAGCTCGACGCGCTGCCCACGCCGGAGCTCGACAAGCGCGCCTCGGCGGCGCTGGTGGAGATCGACGACGCCCTCAAGACGTCCGACCAGGAGCTCGGGTTCGCGCAGGCGGAGTTCGGCATCGAGGCGACGCAGGAGTTCCAGTCCGTGCTGGCCAAGGCCAAGGCCGACGTGCACCAGGCGTTCGTGCTGCGCCAGCACCTCGACGACGACGTGCCCGACCCCGAGGCGCAGCGCCGCGAGTGGCTGGTGGAGATCATCACGCTGGTCGACGGCGCGGGCGACGCCCTCGACGCCCAGACCAAGTCGTTCGACGACCTGCGCAAGCTCGCCGAGCGCGCCCCGCAGGTGCTGCAGGAGACCAGCCAGCGCGCGGACGAGATCACGGCCCGCATCGCGGTGTCCCGCCAGTCCCTCGCCACGCTCCAGGCGACCTATCCGGCGACGGCGCTCACGTCCGTGTCGGCCAACCCGGACCAGGCCGGCGCGCTCATCGAGGGCGCCCGCACGTCGGTGGCCGCGGGCAACGCCGCGCTGGAGAAGAAGGACAACAACACGGCCGTCGCGCAGGCCCGCGCCGCGCAGAACGCGCTGGGCCAGGCCGTGCGGCTGCTCGACGCCGTCGACCATGCCGGCAACGACCTCGCTGAGGCCGGGCCGCGGCTCGACAAGGGCATCGCGTCGATCACGTCCGACATCGCGGACGCCTCGCGGCTCGCGCCGATCATCACCGCGGCCGGCGACTCGTCGGTGGCCCCGGCGGTCGCGGAGGCGCAGGCCGCCGTCGCGCAGGCGCAGCAGGCCCGCCAGGGCGGCGACCCGCTCGCGGCGCTGGCCCGGCTCACCGCGGCGGAGGCGGCGCTCGACGAGCGCCTGGCCCCCGCGCGCGCCAAGTCCGAGGCCGACAGCCGCGCGGCTGCGCTGCTGCGCGACACCCTCGGGCGGGTCGACTCGCAGATCCGCGCCACCGACGACTTCATCTCCACGCGCCGCCAGGCCGTCGGGCCGGACGCCCGCACCCGGCTCGCGGAGGCCGTCCGCCTGGCCCAGGAGGCCCGGCAGCTGCAGCCCACCGACCCGCAGGCGGCCCTCTCCCGCGCCCAGCAGGCCCTCCAGCTCGCCGCGCAGGCGGCCCGGATGGCCGAGACCGACGTCAACGGCTGGGGCCAGGGCCCCGGCGCCGGGGGCGGCGGGCCGAACATCGGCGGCATGGTGCTGGGCGGCATCCTCATCGACTCGATCCTGCGAGGTGGTGGCGGGATGGGCGGTGGCCGACGCGGCGGCGGAGGTTTCGGCGGCGGCTTCGGCGGCGGGATGGGCGGCGGCGGGTTCGGCGGTGGAGGCCGCTCCGGCATGGGCGGCCGTTTCTGAGCAAGTGGTTCACCTGATCAAGGACGAGGAAGGCACGATCCCATGACCGAGAAGCAGAGCATCCTCGGGCGCATCGCCCAGCTCACCAAGGCCAACGTCAACGCGCTCCTCGACCGCGCCGAGGACCCGCAGAAGATGCTGGACCAGCTGGTGCGCGACTACACGAACAACATCGCCGAGGCCGAGCAGGCGATCGCGCAGACGATCGGCAACCTGCGCCTCGCCGAGCAGGACTACAACGAGGACGTCGCCTCGGTGCAGGAGTGGGGCGGCAAGGCCCTCGCCGCATCGAAGAAGGCCGACGAGTACCGCACCGCCGGCGACGCCGCCAACGCGGACAAGTTCGACCAGCTCGCCAAGATCGCGCTGCGCAAGCAGCTCGACGCCGAGACCGAGGTCAAGCAGGCCCAGCCGATGATCGACTCGCAGCGCGTGACGGTCGACAAGCTGAAGACCGGGCTGACCACGATGAAGGAGAAGCTGTCCGAGCTGAGGTCGCGCCGCGACTCGCTCGTCGCGCGGCAGAAGTCTGCCCAGGCCCAGCAGACGGTCCAGACGGCGATCAGCTCGATCAACGTGCTCGACCCGACGTCGGAGCTCGGCCGCTTCGAGGACGCCGTGCGGCGCGAGGAGGCGAAGGCGATCGGCCAGGCCGAGATCGCGTCGTCGTCGCTGGACTCCCAGTTCGACGAGCTCATGAAGTCGGACCAGGACGTGGAGCTCGAGGCCCGCCTGGCGGCCCTCAAGGCCGGCAGCACGCCGGCCCCGCAGATCGCCCCGACGGTGGTCACGGACGCGAGCTGACAACGTCTTCGGCTGACAACCCCCGCGAGATAGAGCCCGGCCCCGCGAGATAGCACGCGTGCTATCTCGCGGGG
>WRHK01000031.1 GCA_009783295.1 Promicromonosporaceae bacterium | reverse complement strand
GGGCTGGGCGGCCCTGCTGGCCCTGTCCGTGCTGCGGCCGCGGGAACTGGCGCGCCAGGCGGAAGCCGAAATGCGCGCGCAAATCCGGTGGGCGCTGGACCGCGGCCTGGCGCTGGCGCATCTGGATTCCCACCGCCACGCCCACATGATCCCCGTCCTGTTCCGGGTCGCCGGCGGGCTGCGGGCCGAGTACGGCATCCCGCGCCTGCGCCGCGTCAACGAAAGCCTGCGGGCCACCTGGGCCGGGGCCGGACTTGGCCGGGCCTGGCTGGACGGCGGGGTTGTCAAATGGGCGGCGCTGCGGGCCTGCGGCTGGCTCGCGGGGCCGGCCGCCGCCGCCGGCGAGGCCGGGGCGGAAACGTATTTTTACAGCATCCTGCATGCCACCCGCCTGCACGGGCGCGCCTTGCGGCGCCTGAAAGTCCCCGGGCGGTTTGGCGCGGTGGAATTGTGCTTTCATCCGTGCCAAGGCGGGCCCGAGGCCGAAGGCGTGGACCGCGCCACCGCGGACGCCTTTTTGCTGGATTCCCCCAACCGCCGCCTGGAATACGAGGCGTTGATGGGGCTGGACCCGCCTGAGCCGTAGGGGCGGCACGGAACCGCTAGTGCAGAGTGCAGAGTGATGAGTGCAGAGTGAAGAGTGCAGAGTGAAGAGTGCAGAGCCTACTGCCGATTCTTTCTTTTTACTCTGCACTCTGCGTTCTGCACTCTGCACTGCGGTTTCGGGCGGCAGGTTGCCGCCCCTACGAAAATAAAAAACCCCGTCCGCATGGCGGACGGGGCTTGTTGTCCATGAACCACTCTGCCCAAGGCGTCGGCTAGAACTTGATGCCGAACTTGAGGGCCAAGGTGTGGCTGTTGGTGCCGCGGGTGTCGAACTGGTAGTCGTAGTCAATCCCCCAGTCGAACCGGCCGATGTTGCCTTCGTAGCCCGCGCCGATGGTGCCCAGGTCGTTGGACAGGGGGCGGCCATACTTGTACACGGTGCGGTGGGACACTTCGCGGATGTAGCCGCCTTCGACGTAGAACTTGCCGTTGCCGCTGTCATAGGCGAGCTTGGCCAGGAAGGGCAGCTGGCTGCTGTACAGGGCTCCGGCTCCGCGGGGCTTCATGTGGGTGTAGCGCCAGCCGATGGACGGGGTCAGCGTCAGGCCATTGGACAGGCAGAAGTCATACCCCACCTTGAGGGAGTGGAACCAGGTGTTGGCGTGGTTGCGCCAGGAACCGTCATGCAGGCGGTTCCAGGTGTGGCCCAGGATGGCGGTGACGGCGAAGTTCTTGACGTTGAAGTCGCCAAACGCGCCCAAGGTCCAGTTGTTGGAGTGCATGCCCCAATTGCGGAAGATATATCCGGATCCCATGCCGCTGATGCCGCGGGTTTCGAACGCCGTGTGCGAATAGCCGGCGAACAGGCCCGCCTTGCCGAAGTCAAACGCCTTTTGCGCGGCGATGTTGAAACCGTAGGTGTCCGTTTTGTGACCGGCATACCAAGTGCCCGCGCTCATGCGGGTCCAGTTGGCGAAGGGCTGCACCCACAATTCCCATCCGCAGTCATACCCGGACGAGGCCACGGCGGCCATGCTGTCGGCCGACCGGAAGGCCCGATCGTTCCGGGCGTATCCGCCGCCCAAGCTCATCGTGCTGCCCGTCAGGCCCTTGGCGACGCCGCCCAGGATAGCGGTGTTGGCGCCCATGAGCGTCTGGGTATTGGCCGCCGCGCCAGCCGACAAGTCGCGGCTGATCAATTGGGCCCATTCCTTGTTGGTGTCAATCCAATCCCACGCGTCGGCGGCCGTGGTGATGCCCGTGACGCCATAAGCGTCCAGGATGGCGGCTATTTCGCCGTCACCCGCCGAACACAACCCCTGGGCGAACGCCCCCTGGGCCAGCAGCACCACGCCCAGCAATGCACCAACAATGCGCTTTTTCATGACCAGCCTCCCTCGAAAAAAGAAACCCGGAAAAAAGCTATATATTCGCCCATCGGCCAAGGACAACCCGCCAAGCCCCAATTGCCCGGCGCGCCACCCGGAGGCCTTCCCCGCGATGACCCCGCCAATATATGCGGCCACGAAAGCCGGTCAACAAAAAAAAACCTTTTTTTTGTGCGGGCCGTCCAGGCCCTGCCCGCCCTGGCCCGCCCGCGCGCGTCCCCGCGCATTTCCTTTTTACCTTTTACCCGGCCGGCGGGTCAAGCGAAAAAACGGCCCCCCGCCCGCGGCAGGGATCTCGGCGCACGCGCGCCGGCCAACCGCCCGAAAGCGTGTCCTCCCGCATCATCGGCGCACCGCGCGCCTTTGCCGTACTTTACCTTTGGGGGCCGGCGGGTTTCGGGATATTTTCCGCCGTGGCCGCGCCGGACGCCATGGCCTGACGCGCCAGCCCCAGGGCCGCCAGGGCATAGCCCGTGGCCAGGGCCGGATCACCTTCCTGCCACCGGCCGGCGGCGGCGTTGGCGAAGGAGCCGTCGGGGCGCTGGCGCGCGGCCACCGCGCGGGCCAGCGACGGCGCCCAGGCATGGCCGCCGAGGTCCGGCTCTCCCAGGGCGGAAAGGGCCTTGGCCAAAATCCGATAATAATAGTACAGGCCGTCCTGCCCCTGGCGCGGGACGCCCTCCACGTCGAAGTTGCGGGCCAGCCAGCCGACGGCCAGGGCCAGCCTTTCGTCCCCCGGCTCCACCCCGGCCGACAGATAGGCCAGGATGAGGGCGCAGGTCATGGTCCCGTAAGGGGCCGGCGCGCCGTCGGCTCCGGCGTCGGGCAGGTACACCCCCCCGCCCAGGGGATCCGGGTTGTCCGTGGCCCAGGGCTGGTCGTTGGTTTCTGTGGTGTGCTGGCAGCGCTGGGCGAACACCAGGGCCCTGGCCCAGACCGGATCGTCCGGGCCCGCGAGGCCGCTGTCCCGGAGGGCCTGGAGGGCCATCCAGGTGTTGGACAGGTCGGGACGGGACCCCCGGGCGCCCCCGCCGGCGCCATACGCGAAGCCGCCATACGCCCCGGGGTGCAAGGCGGGGTCGTAGCCGCCATGCTCCTCGGAAGCCTGCTGCCGGCGCAGCCAGCCGGCGGCCCGGGCCATGGCCGGGGCGTGCTCCGCGGCGTCCAGCCCGGACCAGGCCGAGATGGCCAGCGACGTGGAATAGGTGGACACAACCCCGCCGCCTTCCTCGAACACGGCTCCGTCGTACGGGGGGGCCGCATGCTGGCAGGCCCGCAGGAAGGCGGCCCCCCGGCGGCGTGCCCGGGGCCAGGGGTGCCCGGTCCACGCCCGGCTCGGCGACCGCGACCCTGCCCGCCGTCAGGTCGTAGCGGCGCTCCAGCCAGCGCCGCGTCCACCGGCTCGTCGCGATGACGGCGGCGCACCCGTGGAGGGCCGCCCGCTCGCGGGCGCGGACGCCGTCGTCGCCGTCGACCCCCAGCGGCAGGTGCACGAGCATGGCGAGGCGCAGCCGGTCGGCGTGCAGGAGCACGGCGTCGGGCGCTCCGGAGCCGACCAGGCCGTCGACGATCACGAGCCCGCCGTCCGCGACGTCGTCGAGCGCGGCCGCGAGCGCGACCGGCCCGGGCACGGGGAGCACCCGCACCGACCAGCCGAGGCGGCCCAGCTCCTCGCACAGCCGACGGTCGTAGACGTTGCCGCCGCTGGGTCGCTGGGGGTCGTCGAACGCGTCCGGGACGACGACGTGGACCGTAGTCACAGCGCGCGCTCGTAGCTCGCCCACGCGACGTGGGACTCGTGGAGGGTGACGACGAGCCGGGTCAGGTCCCGGGCACCCGGGCCGAGGTCGCCGGTCTCGATCCTGGTGGACAGCCGGTCGGCGACGACCTGCGCGAGCGCCTCGGTGGTGGTGTTCACGCCCGCGAGGGCCGGCTCGTCGTCGAGGTTGCGGTAGGTGAGCTCCGCGAGGACCGCCTTGAGGGCCTCCCCCGCCCGCCCGATGTCGACCACCACGTTGTCCGCGTCGAGGGCGGCCCGGCTGAACGTCGCGTCGACGACGAACGTCGCCCCGTGCAGCCGCTGCGCCGGCCCGAACGTCTCGCCGCGGAAGCTGTGCGCGACCATCATGTGGTCGCGGACCGTCACCGAGAACATGCTCACCCCCCGTACGCGATCGTGTGGCAGAGGCCGGGCAGGCGGCCCGTGGCGAGGCGGGTCATGACGTCGGGCAGCTCCTGGAACTCCGACTCCCCGGTGAGGAGCGCGTCGAAGGCCGGGTCGCGCAGCAGCTCCAGGGCCAGCGCGAGCCGGTCGCGCGTCGAGCGCGTGTCCCGGCGCGACCGCGCGACCGCCCCCACCTGGCTGGCCCGGACCGTCAGGCGGCGGGAGTGGAACGCGCTCCCGAGCTCGAGGTGCACGGGGGCGTCGCCGTACCAGCTCAGGTCGACGACCGTCCCGTCGGGCACCAGCAGGTCGAGCGCGAGCTGCAGCCCCGCGGAGGTCGCGCTCGTGTGCAGCACCAGGTCGCGCTCCCGGCGCGCCTCGGCGGGCAGCGCGAACCCGACGCCGAGGTCGTCGGCAACCTTGACCTTCGCGTCGTCGACGTCGACCAGCTCGACGTCGGCCCCCGGGATCCCGGCCAGCAGGCGGGCCACGCAGCACCCCACCATGCCCGCCCCGACGACGCTCACGCGGTCGCCGACCAGCGGCGCGGCGTCCCACAGCGCGTTGACGGCGGTCTCGACCGTGCCGGCCAGCACGGCCCGGGACGCGGGCACGCCGTCGGGCACGACGACGACGGACGCGGCCGGGACGACGTACCGCGTCTGGTGCGGAAAGAGGCAGAAGACCGTCCGGCCGCGCAGTGCGGCGGGGCCGTCCTCGACCACCCCGACGTTCAGGTAGCCGTACTTGACCGGCCCGGGGAACTCGCCCTCCTGGAACGGGGCGCGCATGGCGACGTACTGGTCCGGCGGCACGTCGCCGCGGAAGACGAGCGCCTCGGTGCCCCGGCTCACGCCGGAACGGACGGTGCGGACGACCACGTCGTCCGCACCGCGCGCCGGCAGCGACACCGGTCTGATCTCGCCCTGACCGGGACTGCCCAGCCAGTACGCCAGAGCCTCGTCCACCACAGTCCCAGACTGGCCGGTCCGCCTGTCGCTCGCCATCGCGCGGCCCCGGCTACGGCGTCTTCTCGGTGACGAAGGCGAACTTCCTGATCCGTCCCGCCTGCAGCCACTCGCCCCACAGGCGGTGCGACGTGACCAGGTCGTCCAGGGCGCGGCGCCCGAGATGCGCCGTGATGTGCGGGGCGTCGTCGGCGAACGCCCGGGCGAGCGCGTGGGCCACGGCACGGTGCGCGTGGCTCCGCTCCTCCTGCCAGGTGACCCGCAGGCCGACGCGCTCGAGGCAGCCGAGCAGCTCGGGCAGCGGCACGGGCCACACGGTGTCCGAGCGCGGCATGCTGCTCCGCTCCGCCCGCGTCAGCGGTGCGCCCTCCTCGACGGTGAACGCGAAGCGCCCGCCCGGCGGCAGCGACGCGGACACCTCCCGCAGCAGCGCCTCCTTGTCGGGGAAGGCGAGCAGGGTCTCGAACAGGAGGACGACGTCGAACGCCCCGACGGGGACCGGCGGGACCGCCGCGACCTCGAACCGGCAGCCGTCCTCCCCGGCGCGCTCCCGGGCGATGGTCACGGCGGCAGCGCTCGAGTCGACCCCCAGGTAGGTGCAGCCCAGCGCCCGGGTGATGAGGCGCCCCGGGCCGGCCACCCCGCAGCACAGGTCCAGCACCGAGGTCCCCCGGCCGATGCCCGCACGGGCGGCCAGCGCGAGGATCTCCTCGGCGCCCATGAAGCTCTCCTGGCCCACGAACTCGCCCGGCTCGTACGCCACCGGCCGCGCCCGGACCAGGGCCCGCTCCAGACGGTCGCGGGCGGCGTGCCCGTCCCCCGGCGCCGCCAGCGCACGGGTGGCGGCCCGGCGGCTCCAGAGCCAGAGCACGTCCCGGCCGAACGACTCGGCCAGCAGAGCGAGCACGACGGCCAGCGCTGCCTCCGTGACGGCGGACGGCGCGACGCCGGCGACCGCCGCGGCGAGCACGATCCCCGCCGTCGCCGTCACGACCTTGCGCCAGTAACGCGGCGGGAGCGGCGCCCGCAGCCAGGGCAGGCCGCGCCCGGCCAGCCCGAACGCGTAACGGACGCCGCCGATCGCGAGCACCCACGCGCCGGCCGACCGCACGACGCCCACGCTCAGCACGAGCATGAGGAACGCGTCGACCTCGCCGTCGAACCACGCGCCGAACAGCGACGCCGTGCGCGTGCGCCGGGCCACCCACCCGTCCACCGCGTCGAGCGCGAGCGCGGGGACCGTGAGGGCCACGATCGCCCCGACGGGCGGCGTCCGCAGGAACGACTCCGCGACCAGCGCCGCCACGCCGCAGGTCAGGATCGCCCGCGTGAGCGTGATCATGTCGGCCGGCCCGCGCGCGTGGGCGTAACGGGACAGACCGCGCACCTCCACGGCGACCACCACCGCGGCGCAGACGAGCCCGACGGCCCAGCCGACCGGGCTCAGGCCCGTAGCGGCCGCGAGCGCGGCGAGGAGCACCACCAGCGCCGCCGAGCCGACCAGCGACCCGGTCCGGGCAGCGCGCACGACACCTCCCGTGTCCCTCACCCCCCGACGCCGAGTGTTGGTAGCGTCCGGATCATCGACCCGGAGGTGAGCCGCCCATGGGCGTCTCGGTGCTGCCGTTCCACGGCTGGCTGACGTTGCGCGAGCCCGCCGACGCCTCCGCCCGCTCCGAGGAGCTCGTCGAGTTCGTCCGCCCTGCCCTGCCCCCGGGCCGGGTGGTGGTCCACGACCTGGGGTGCGGCACCGGCTCGATGGCCCGCTGGCTCGCGCCGCGCCTCGCCGCGCCGCAGCACTGGGTCCTGTACGACCGGGACGACACGCTGCTCCGCCTCGCGGACGCGAGGCCGCTGGGCCGGTCGTCCGAAGGCGGTCCGGTCACGGTCGAGACCCGCCGGCGCGAGGTCACCCGCCTGCGGCCCGGCGAACTCTCCGGTGCGGACCTGGTGACCGCCTCCGCGCTGCTGGACATGTTCACGGCGGCGGAGCTCGACCGGTTCGTCGCCACGTGCGTGGGGGCGGGGTGCCCGACACTCGTCGCGCTCAGCGTCACCGGCCGGGTCGAGCTCACGCCCGCCGACCCGTTCGACGCGCGCGTGGGCGACGCGTTCAACGCCCACCAGCAGCGCACCACCGACCGTGGCAGGCTGCTCGGCCCGACGGCGTTCGGTGCCGCCGTCGCGGCGTTCACGAAGGCCGGCGCGGACGTGACGACGCGTCCGGCCCCGTGGCGGCTCGGGCCGTCGGAGGCCGCCCTCGTGGCGGAGTGGTTCGCCGGCTGGGTCGGCGCCGCCGTCGAGCAGCGGCCCGAGCTCGCCGCGCAGGCCAACCCGTACGTGGAACGACGGCTGGCCCAGGCCGCCGCCGGCCGGCTGTCGGTCACCGTGCACCACGAGGACCTGCTGGCGCGCCCGACGTCCCATGCGACCTCCTCTCCTTGGTAGACGGATGCGTGCCCGGTTCGGTTCACCCTGGGCGTGAGCCCGCCGCGAGGAACGCGTTCCCGAAGAACAGCTCGGTCCAGGTGAGGTCGACCAGCTCAACCTGCATGGCGGCCCGGATCGTCTCCCACGGGCGGTGCGCGAGCCACGCGTCGATCGAGGCGAAGTGCCGCACCGGCGCGGCGCCGAGCCGCGCCAGCCACCGGGGCGTGCCGTCGGGCACCTTGAGGTCCAGGACCGCCATCCGGCCGCCGGGGCGCAGCGCCGCGGCGCCGTGGGCGACGACCGCCGCGCACCCCGGGACCTGCGTCAGGGCGTAGGTGGACACGATCGCGTCGGCCCCGGCCGGGAAGTCGAGCTCGGCGGCGTCGGCCTGGACCAGCGTGACGTTGCCCCAGGCGTTCCGCTCGACCCGGCGCCGCGCCTGGGCGAGCATCGCGTCCGTCAGGTCGACGCCGACGATCCGCCCGCCGGGGCCGACCACCTTCTCGATCAGCGGGAAGTTCACCCCCGTGCCGCACGCGACGTCCACCACGGTGTCCCCGGCGCGCAGGTGGAGCGCCTCGACGGCCAGGGTGCGCTGCGACGGCTGCGGGTAGAACGGCACGGGGTAGAGCCGGGAGGTCAGGTCGTAGTGCTTCGCCCTCCTGCGGTAGATGTCCACCAGCCGCCGGCGCGTCGCGTCGTTCTCGCTCACGCGTGCGCTCCTCGACCGCGGCGGCGTGCCGGTGGCACGGGCGTCACCACCTAGGAGCCCGCGCCCTGTGGTGCGGACTCGACGGCGGACTTGATCGCCGCCATCTCACGGTTGCTCACGCGCTGGAGGGTGCCCCTCACCGCACCCGGGACCGCACGCATCACGCCGGCGAGGTCGACCTCGATCCACATCGTCGCCTCGGTCTGCCGGTCGCCCGCGGGCTCGAGCACCATGGCCCACCGGGCGGGAGACATCCCCATCGTCCCGGCGAACTCGACATTGTGCGGCGCCTCGACCGCCGTGACCTTCTCGGTCCGATGGTGCGTCCACCCCCGGTCCTTGGCCCGCTGCTCCACCCAGGCGCCGGCCTGGAGCGGGCCCCCGTCGCGGACCCAGCACTCGAGCACCGTCGGCGCCCACTCCGGCCAGCGCCCGACGTCGCAGAAGTAGGCCCACACCTCGTCGACGCTGCCGGCGATGGTCGTGCGGCTCTCGGTCCTGAGCGTCATTGCCCGCCTCCGATGTCGGCCGGTCGGACCGCGGCGACCGGCGTCCGCCCAGTATGGACGCGGTGGTCGCGGGCCGCGAGCGCCGGGCCTGCGGTCACGGCGGAGAGCCCTCACGATGGAGGCGGGCGTGTGAACCCCACCGCCCCGGAGTCCGTTGAACAGTCGTACCCCTGGGGACGGAGGCGTGGTGCGACGGGTTCACCCTGCACAGGCCGACGGCGAGGCTCCCGCGCCGCCGAGGACGCGCCCGAGGGCCGTCCCCTCCGTCGCCGTCACCGGCGTGGCGGCCCTCGCGGTCTGGGGCGCGCTGGTCGCGCCCGGGGTGGTCCCCCCGGCGACGGCCGCGCACTTCGTCCGCCTCCCGCTCGAGGGCCTGCTGTTCGCCGGGGTGGTCCTCCTGCTCCCGTTGCGGTGGCGCCGCTGGGTCGCCGTCGCCTTCGGCCTCGCGCTGGGCCTGGTTCTCGTGGCGACGGGGCTCGACTACGGGTTCGAGGTGTACCTCAGCCGCCCGTTCGACCCGGTGAACGACTGGCAGTACCTGCCGCCGGCCCTCGGCGTCCTCGCCGACTCCGCCGGGCGGCCCGCGGCGGTCGCCGCCGCCGTCGGCACAGGCCTCGCCGTGGTGGCCGCGCTCGTCCTGCTCCCCCTGGCGGCCGTCCGCCTCACCCGCCTCGCGTCCCGCCACCGCGCGAGGACGTTCTGGGCCGTCGCCGGGGCCACGGCCGTCTGGGCGCTGCTCGCGGTCACCGGCCTGCAGGCCGCGCCGGGCGCACCGGCCGCCTCCGTCAGCGCCGCGACGACGGCGTACCAGGAGGCGAGCCGCGTGCGCGCCGACGTCGGCGACGCCCGCCACTTCGCGAGCCAGATCGCCGCCGACCGCTTCGCCGGGGTCCCCGGCAGCCGGCTGCTGAGCGGGCTGAAGGGCAAGGACGTGCTGGTCGTGTTCGTCGAGAGCTACGGGCGCGTCGCGGTCGAGGGCTCGAGCTTCTCCCCCGGCGTCGACGCGGTGCTGGACTCCGGCACGCGGGGGCTGCGGGCTGCGGGCTTCTCGTCGGAGAGCGGCTGGCTGACGTCGCCCACGTTCGGCGGGGTGAGCTGGCTGGCCCACTCGACCCTGCAGTCGGGGGTGTGGGTCGACAGCGCGCGCCGGTACCAGCAGCTTCTCGCCAGCGACCGCCTCACGCTGACCCGGGCCTTCGGCCGGGCGGGATGGCGGACGGTCACCGACATCCCGTCGGACAACAGGGACTGGCCCCAGGGCGCGCGGTTCTACGGCTTCGACCAGCTCTACGACTCCCGCGACGTGGGCTACCGCGGGCCGACGTTCAGCTACGCGACCATGCCCGACCAGTACGTGCTGGAGGAGTTCCGCCGCCTCGAGCTCGCGCCCGCCCACCGGGGCCCCGTGATGGCGGAGATCGACCTCGTGTCCAGCCACACCCCGTGGACGCCGCTCCCCCAGCTGGTCCCGTGGGACAAGGTGGGCGACGGGTCCGTGTTCGACCCGATGCCCGCCCACGGGGAGAGCCCGGCCCAGGCCACGAGCGCCGCCGCGCAGCGGAGGCTGTACGGCCAGTCCGTCGAGTACACGCTGGGCGCGCTCGTCTCGTTCGTCGAGACCTACCCGGACCCGAACCTCGTGCTCGTCGTGCTCGGGGACCACCAGCCCCACAACCCGGTCACGGTCGGGTCCAACCACGACGTGCCGGTCTCGGTGATCGCCCACGACCCGGCGGTGATGCAGCGGATCGCCGGCTGGGGCTGGGTGCCGGGCCTGCGCCCGACGTCGAAGGCCCCGGTCTGGCCGATGGACGCCTTCCGCGACCGCTTCCTCACCGCCTTCGGGCCGGGTACGCCCGCCCTAGCGGCCGGCCGGGACGGAGCGCGGCTCACTCCGCGAGGTTCGCGCGGGAGAACCGCACCTCCTCGATGTCGAGGCCGGCCTGGACGCGGCGCAGCACGATGTCGTCGATCCGCTGCGCGTCGCGCAGCTCGAGCAGTGCGGCGCGACGCCGGGCCAGCAGCGCGAGCGACAGGCTCGTGTACTGGTCGTCGTGCTGGACCACCGGGTCGCTCACGGCCCCGGCGGCGCTCACGAGCTTGCGCCGCTTGTCGAGCTCGTGACGCACCCGGGCGACCACGGTCTCGCCGATGCCCAGCTCGGCGGCGGTGGCGTCGATGGTCTCCATCGCCGCGTCGAGCGTGAAGGCCTCTGCGACCTGGAGCTCCTGTGCGACCGAGTCGTCGGCGGGCAGCCGCGCGAACCGCACCACGGCCGGGAGCAGCAGCGCCTGGAGCAGGGTCAGCACGATGACGCCGCACGTGATCAGCACGATCAGGTCCCGGTCGGGGAACGGGGCGCCACCGCGCAACGTGTGGGGCACCGCGAGCACCGCGGCGAGCGAGACCGCGCCGCGGAACCCGGCCGTCGCGCTCACGGTGCGCTGGCGCGCGCCGACCCGGCGCAGCCGCTGGGCGGGCCGGCGGTCGACGAGCCGGATCACGTACGGCGTCGTGTAGGTCCACGCCCACCGCACCGCGACCACCACCACGGTCACCACGACGGTGTCGACCAGCGCGTGTCGCAGCGACGTGCTGGCCAGGGCGCGGAAGGCCGACTGCGCCGAGACGCCCACCAGGACGAACAGCGCGCTGCTGAGCACGGTCGTGGAGAGCGACCAGAACGGGACGACGAGCTGCCGTGTGGACGCGCCGGTCATGCGCGGCGTCACCTGGCTGATGAACAGCCCGCAGCAGACGACGGCCAGCACGCCGGACGCGTGGACGACGTCGGCCAGCAGGAACGCCGCGAACGGGGTCACCAGCATCGCGATGCCCTCGAGCATCGGGTCGTCCATCCGGCTGCGGACCTGCCAGCTGAGCAGCCCGACCAGGCCCCCGGCCAGCACGCCACCCGCGTAGGCGAGCACCAGGAGCCAGGTGACGTGCCACCCGGTCAGGTTCTCCTCGCCGACGGTGACGCCGACGGCCAGCCCGTAGAGGACCAGCGCGGTCCCGTCGTTGACGAGGCTCTCGGCGCGCAGCACCGTGACCTCGCGGCGCGGCAGGTCGCGCGCCAGCACGCCGACCGCGGTGGCGTCGGTCGGGGCGAGCGCGGCACCGAGCACCCACGCGGGGCCCCACCGCATGCCCATCGCGTGGGCCGTCGCCGCGACCGCGGCGGCGGTGGCCACCACCAGCACCGTGCTGGACAGCACCACCACGCGCAGGTTGTTGCGGATCTCGCGGAGCGAGGTGGTCAGGCTCTCCCAGTAGAGCAGCGCGGGCAGGAACAGCAGCAGCACGACCTCGGGCGGCAGCTGGGCGTGGCGCAGGTGCGGCACGAACCCGACCAGCACACCGACCAGCACCAGCAGCAGGGCGGGCGCGATCGGGTAGCGGCGGGCCAGCGCGCCGCACGCGACGAGGGCGACGCCGAGCAGGACGACCATCTCGAGTCCGAACACGCGCCAATCTTCGCCACGGCGGGCCCGCTCGACCACCCCCGCGGGCTCCTCGTCTAGAAGTGCCCGCGCACCGGGGTGTGCTCGGCGTCGTCACCGCCGTCGGGCATCGTCATCTCGGCGTGCACGCCGAGCAGCCGCACCTCCCGCCCCGGCTCCATGGTCGCGGCGAGGTCGAGCACGGCGGCGGTGACCTCCTCGAGCGACCGCGTCGGCGCGGGGAGCTTCTTGGAGCGCGTCTGGGTGAAGAAGGGCGCGTAGCGCACCTTCAGGACCACCCGGACGACGGGGCGGTCCTCGGCCTCGGTGTCCGCGTGCACCTGCGCGGCGAGCTCGCGCAGCGCCGCCTCGATCTCGGCCGGCGTGGCGAGGTTGCGCTGGTAGGTCGTCTCGCGGCCGTGCCCGCGCGCCACCCACGGCGTGTCGTCGACGACGGCGGAGCCGTCCCCCCGACCGAGCTCGGAGTACCAGGTGCCCATCCGCGGCCCGAACTCCGCGACCAGCACGTCGAGGTCGGCCGCGGCGAGCTGCGCGACCGTGGCGATGCCGTGCACCGCCAGCCGCTGCGAGATCCGGGACCCGACGCCCCAGAGGTCGATGGTGGGCCGCTCCCCCATGACCGCGAGCCAGTTCTCCGCGGTGAGACGGAAGACCCCCGCGGGCTTCCCGAACCCTGTCGCGTTCTTGGCCCGGATCTTGTTGTCGCCGACGCCCACCGAGCAGTGCAGCCGGGTGGCGGCGAGGACCGCGGCCTGCACCCGGTGGGCCACCTGCTCGGGGTCGTCGGCGTCGACGCCCAGGAACGCCTCGTCCCAGCCGAGCACCTGCACCACCACGCCGAGCCCGCGCAGGGTGTCCATCACGTGGTCCGAGACGTCGAGGTACGTGTCGCGGTCCACGGGCAGGACGACGGCGTCGGGCGCCTTGCGGACGGCGATCCGCAGCGGCATGCCCGACCGGACGCCGAACGCCCGCGCCTCGTAGGACGCGGTCGACACGACCGCCCGCTCCGTCGGGTCGCCCCGGCCGCCCACGATCACGGGCTTCCCGGCGAGCTCGGGGCGCCGCAGCACCTCGACCGCGGCCAGGAACTGGTCGAGGTCGACGTGCAGCACCCAGCGGAACGGACGCCCGGTCATGGTCAGATCCCGAGCGCGTGCCTGACTTCCTCGGCGCTGGGCGTGCAGCCCTTCGGGCACTCCGAGCTGATGAGCGAGACGACGGGTCCGTGCGTCGACACGGCTTCGTCGATGGTGGCGACGCCCCTGTCGCCGCACACGGGGCACTCGTACTCCACCGTCTTCATTGCCGACACCTCCCCGTCGGTGCCGCCTCGCCCGGCGCGCGACGGCCCTGCGAGAACGCTATGGAGGTCGACGCCCGCTCGCACTGGTGACAGGCGTCTGCGCAGGTCATAGTGTCAGCACGCACACTTGGCGCCTGGGAAGGAGACCGATGTCGTTCATCACTCGCGGGTTCTCGGGGCACCGGCGCGAGCCGGACCCGCAGCTGCCGCCGGGCCAGACCCTCGTCCACGACTGGCCCGTCCTGTCCGCCGGGCCCACGCCGCGCGTGGACACCGCGACCTGGGAGCTCGTCATCCGGGACGAGACGGGCGCCGACCACCGCTGGGACTGGGACGGGCTTCTCGCGCTCGGCGTCGAGGACGTCACGGTCGACATCCACTGCGTCACGCACTGGTCCAAGCTCGGGATGGAGTGGCGCGGGGTCAGCGTCGACAAGCTCTTCGAGGACGTCGAGTCGGAGCACGAGTTCGTCATGGCCCACTCCTACGGCGGGGACACGACCAACGTCCCGCTCGAGGACCTGCTCGACGGCAAGGCCTGGATCGCCGTGGAGGCCGACGGCGAGCCGCTCACCCCCGAGCACGGCGGCCCCGCCCGGCTGCTCGTGCCGCACCTGTACTTCTGGAAGAGCGCCAAGTGGGTGCGCGGCCTGGTGATGATGCCCGACGACGAGCCCGGGTTCTGGGAGCAGAACGGCTACCACCTGCATGGCGACCCCTGGCGCGAGGAACGGTACTGGTGACCCAGGGCGCGCTGACCGACCCGGCGACGGGGGGCGCCGAGGCCCGCCTCGCCCGGCCCCAGCGCCGGGCCGCGTGGCACGTCGCGAGGGTCACGGAGGTCCGGCCCGAGACCGCGTCCGCCGTGCGCCTGGTCCTGGACGTCCCGACGTGGCCCGGGAACGACGCCGGTGCCCACCTCGACGTCCGGCTCACGGCGCCGGACGGCTACCAGGCGACCCGCTCGTACTCCGTCGCCTCCGCCGGCGACGGCACGCAGGTGGTCCTCGCGGTCGACGAGGTGCCCGACGGCGAGGTGTCGCCCTTCCTGGTGCACGACCTGCGGCCGGGCGACCAGCTCGAGCTGCACGGACCGCTCGGCGCGTTCTTCGTGTGGCGCCCGGGCCGCGACACCCGGCCAGTCCAGCTGATCGCCGGCGGCTCCGGCGTCGTGCCGCTCTACGCCATGGCGTCGCTGCACGGCGCCGCCAGCGACCCGACGGCGTTTCGGCTGCTGTACTCGGTCCGCACGCCGCAGGACGTGTTCTTCGCCGACGAGCTCGCCTCGCTGAGCGGCGCGGCCACGCACGACGGCTCCACCCTGGGCCTCGACCTGGTCTGGACGCGGCGGGCGCCCGACAGTTCGCCCGACGCCGTCGGGCGGCTCACCCGCCAGACCCTCGCGGCCCGCACGATCCCGGCCGCCGACCGGCCCCTGGTGTACGTGTGCGGCCCGACGGGGTTCGTCGAGGCGATCGCCGGCTGGCTCCAGGAGGCCGGGCACGACGCGGCGGACATCCGCACCGAACGATTCGGAGGCACGCCATGACCCACCTGGACGGCAACGCGCTCGCCGGCGTCCTCGCCGAGGTCTTCGCCGTCGACCTCACGGACGCCCGCGCACGCTGCACCGGCTGCGGCAACGTCGGGCGCCTCGCCGAGGCCATGCTGTACACCGGGGCGCCGGGCCTCGTCGCCCGCTGCGCCGGCTGCGACCAGGTCCTCGCCACGGTCGTCGACTCCGGCGACCGGCTGTGGCTCAGCCTCACGGGGCTGAGCGCCATCGAGCTGCGGCGCTGACCGCCTTCGAGCGAGACGGCTGAGCGCGTCAGCGCCGGGGTGCGACGCCGCCGCAGCGGTGGCAGCGCACTGCCGGCCGGGCAGACACTGGCTCATGCCCATCCCCAAGACGCCCGCGAACCTCCGGGCGAGCGGCCCGCGCGGGACGGCCTACGACCAGATCCTCGACGCCATCGTGCGCGGCGACCTCGCGCCGGGCGAGCGGCTGTACGACGAGGACCTCGAGGCACGGTTCGGGACCACACGGTCGACGATCCGGGCCGCCCTGGCGGAGCTCGAGACCCAGTGGCTGGTCCGCATCGTCCCGCGGAAGGGCACGTTCGTCACCGACCTCGACCTGAACCGGGGCTACCAGGCGGCCGAGGTGCTCGCCGGCGTGACCACGCGTGCGATGCACGACTCCGCCGGGCGCCTGGAACCGCAGCACCTCAGCCGGCTCGCCGACTACCGCGACCGGTGGCTCCGCGACGCGGGCACGGTCCGTGAGGCGATGGTGACCGCCGAAGGGCATCACGGGCTGTACGACGTCTTCTTCGACGTCTCGGGCAACCCCGAGCTGGTCCGGGTGCGCGACTGGGTGCTGCCCTACGTCAAGCGCGTGCGCTCCCACCTCGTCCAGGAGGGGAGCAGCGACCCCGCCTCCGTGCTGACGATGCAGCGCGACTTCGTCGCGTCGGTCACGAGGGGCGACGTCGGGGAGGCCGCCAGCCATCTGTGGGAGAGCACGGGGATGCTGTTCGGCGAGTTCAGCCCCGGGCTCCTGAGGCTCGACCCACCGAAGCCCGGCGTCACGCTGACCAGGGACATCGCCGCCGACACGATCGAGCGAGCGATCCTGGACGGCACCCTCCTGCCCGACGAGCCGCTGCCGGAGGTCGAGCTCATGGCCTGGCTCGGCGTCTCGCACACCCCAGTCCGCCAGGCCCTCGACGAGCTCGCGAACCGCGGCCTCGTCGAGCAGCAGCTCAACAAGTCGGCGCGGGTGGCGAGGCTGAACCCCGAGACGATCCGGGACACCTTCGCGGCGTACGGGGTGCTGATCCGTGTCGCGTACCGCCGGGCGATGCAGCTCGACCGCGACGAGCTCCGCGCGGTGCTGCGGCATCACCAGGACCGGTACCGGTCCGAGCCCCAGACGCCGGTGCACCAGATCAACGTCGGCCTCAACGTGGCCCTCTTCGAGTTCTCCGGGGCGCAGCTGCTGCTCGAGCTGAGTGAGCGCTTGGCGTCGCGGCTCACGTGGTACGTGATCGGCGAGGACGACGCCGTCGCACGCCCCCGCGCGCTGCGGCTGTCCGCCGAGACCCAGGCCGCGGTCGCCGCGAACGACTGGCCGGCCATGAACCGCATCATCTGGGAACGCTTCGAGAAGGCGTACTGGCCGGGGTCGGTGTACGAGGGGACGTTCTGGCCGGCACTCACGACCTGACGGGCCGACCGGGCTCAGACGCGCGGCTCGGGGCCGACCCCAGGGTGCCGGCGGCGGTCGGCGATGCTCTCGGCGACGCCGAGAAGCAGCACGGCCGCGATCTCCGCGACGACGTTCAGCTCGAAGATGCCGCCTTTGTTGTAGGGACGCTCGTCCGCGCGGGGACGGCCTCCGAGTCCATGGCGACGTCGTCGACCCGGCGGTGGAAGCGCATCCCCGCCATCCCGCCGAGCACCGCCCCCACCAGCGTGATGATCGCGGCCACGACCAGGGCGATGATGCCGCCGCGGGTCAGTGTCCCCTCGTCGACGGGGATGCGCGGGAACCCGTTGACGCTGCCCAGCAGGTTGAACTGGTTGCCGGCGATCACCGCGAGCACGGCCACCACGACGGCGATGATCACGGCCCACAGCCACACCGCGACGCCCTGCCGGGCCCCGTCGAACCGTGCCATACGCCCGGCGACGTACCCGCCCGCGGCGTACGAGACGAACAGGATCACCGCCAGGACGATCCCGCCGATCAGCCCGACGGTGCCGGCGCCCTGCGTGGCGACCTCGTTCGCGTCGGCGTGGTTCGCCACCCCGACGCCGGCCCCGATGGCCGACAACAGGGCGGTGAGCAGCACGGCCAGCCCGGTGGCGGTCAGCCATCCGAAGAAGGCGGCGCCGAACTTCATGCCCCCGAAGCGTTCGTGCTGGGTGGCGACCACCTCGTCGCGCGCCGCGCGCGGAGTCGTCGCGTCCGACCGGTCGATGCCTGTCATCGCGTCTCCCTGGGTGTGATTGCCCTGGGCCACCGCTTGTGGTCCTCCATGGCGGTGAGGCTTCGACGAAGGCACCCGGCACCTGCCTCGAAGTGCCCGCGGACTTCGCGCCCGTCCGCGCAGGGCGACCCCCCTGTCACCATCGAACCGAGCTGTCTGCTCGGGGTCTCGCCGGATCGAACCGGCCTGGCGCGGCCATCGACGAGACCACAACCGACCAGGGTCCGCGCCTCGCGTTCCACCAGTTCCCGGAGGGCAAGTCGGTGAAGAACCGCTTGCAGCTGGACCTCGTGACCACCGCGGCCGTCGCGTCGTGAACGAGGCACTCGACCTGCCCGCGCTGCCCCTGTCAGCCGATCCGCAGGTCCGCGATCAGACCGTCGCGGACCTGGAAGAGCATGTCGCCGGTGCCGTTGTAGCCGTTGCCCGAGACCCGGATCGATGCGACGTACTGATCGGGACGCGCGCCGGCGCGGACGTCCAGCAGGACGAAGCGCGACTGCACACCGATGTTGTCGGTGCTGTCCCAGCGTCGAACGCCCTGGTGCCCGCGGAACGAGCGCCCCCAGTCGTACAGCGTCGCGTCGTCGGTGAAGGCCGCGACGAAGGCGTCTGAGTCACCGGCGTTCGTGGCGGCGATGAACTTCTCGATGGCTGGCGGGGTCTCGATCGTCATGGCTCCAGCCTGCCCCGGCGCGACGGCGACATCTACCCAGGCACGACCGGTCCACGACCAGTCTTCCGGTGGTCGAGTCGGGCTGTGACCGGCGTCGACGACGTCGTAGGCTCCCTCGAGCGCACACAGCCACGCCGACCGGAGGTTGCACGACCTGATGAGCACAACGGAACCCGCGTCGGCACTCGTGCTCGGCGCCATGATGTTCGGCACCGCCGTCGACGAGGCCACCTCGTTCGCGGTCCTGGACCGCTTCGTCGAGCGCGGCGGCGAGTGGATCGACACCGCGAACGCCTACGCCTTCTGGGCGAGCGCCGACGGTCGCGGCGGTGACAGCGAGCGCCTGCTGGGCCGCTGGTTCGCCGCCCGGCCCGGGGTGCGCGACCGCGTCAAGATCGCGACGAAGGTCGGCGCGGACACCTCGTCGGCCGGCTCGGTCCCGCCGCAGCGCGAGGGCCTCTCGCCCCGGGCGGTGCGTGACGGGTTCGCGGCCAGCCTCGACCGGCTCGGGATCCCGTCGGTGGACCTGCTCTGGATCCACATGGAGGACCGCGCGACGCCGATCGAGGAGACCGTGGAGGCCCTCGCCGCGGTGACCGGCAGCGGGCTGGCCGGCCGGATCGGTGCGTCCAACCACCCCGCCTGGCGGGTCGAGCGGGCCCGCGCCCACGCCCGGCAGATCGGTTCGACGCCGATCGACGTGCTCCAGCACAACAGCACGTACCTGCGCCCCCGGCCGGGAACGAACCCCACCAACCACCGCTTCGGGGTGCTTTCCGACGAGCTGCGCGACTACGCCGCCGTGGACGGCCTCGAGGTGTGGGCGTACACGCCCCTGCTGTCGGGCGCCTACGACAACCCCGCGAAGCCGATCCCGGAGATGTACGACCACCCGGGCAACGCCGCCCGCCTCGCCGTGCTCGACGAGGTCGCAGCCGAGCTGGGCGCCACGCGTGGGCAGACCGTGCTCGCCTGGCACGTCGCCCACGGGGTCCGGCCGATGCTCGGCGGCAGCAAGGTCGAGCAGCTCGACAGCGCCCTCGACGCCGTCCGCCTCACGCTCACGCCTGAGCAGCTCGAGCGTCTCGACACGCCGAGCTGACGGGACTCTGACGGCCGAACGCGAGCTACGCCCGCGCGAGCAGAAACCCCTGGTCCTCGCGCTCCCGTCCGGCTGCTGGCCGGACCAGCCGCTGCACCTCGGTGAAGCCGGCGTCCGCCAGCCATCCGGCGACCTGGTCCGGCGTGAACGGGTACCGGACCAGCGCGATGTCGTGGCCGAGCGGGCGGTACGCGTCCGACACGTCCTGGACGCCTTTGCCCACCTGGAACCCGGCCAGCACGAACCCGCCGTCGCGGACCACGCGCCTGGCCTCGGAGAAGATGCCCGGCTGCTCCGACGCCGGCGTGTGGATGAACGAGTACCAGAGAAGCACACCGTCGACGGTCGCGGCGGCATAGGGCAACGCGGCGATCGATCCGACGTCGAAGGGGATGTCGGCATGGTGCCGGGCCGCCTGCTCGATCATTCCCGGCGACAGGTCGATGCCGCGAACCTGGACGCCACGGTCGGCGAGGTAGCGACTCATGCGCCCGGTGCCGCATCCCGCATCCAGGACGGTGGCCTGCTCGGGCGCCGCGAATGAGCGCACCGCCGCGACGAAGTCGTCGACCATCGCGAGATCGGCAGGAGCCTCCGCGCGGGTGTCGGGAAGATGCGTCGCATAGTCCGCGGCGACGTCGTCGTAGGCAGCGCGCACGGCCTGCGCGTCCTGGTCGCGCGGCGCCCCTTGCTCCGACGAGCTCATGGGGCGGGAGCCTACAAGCCGATCGCCCACCAGGGACGCGGGCTCGTGGCACTGGTTCCGCGGGGGTTCGTGGTCGGTGTGCCGTGTCGGTCCCAACGAAAAGGGCCCCTGATCTGCAGTGATTGCAGATCAGGGACCCAGTTCGATCGGTCGGGCTGACAGGATTTGAACCTGCGACCCCTTGACCCCCAGTCAAGTGCGCTACCAAGCTGCGCCACAGCCCGAGGGAGCCCCGAGGGGCTCCCGGCCCCGGAGGGCCGACGGAAATACTACCCCACGGACGCCGCGCTCCTGGCCACGGCATCACCGGCGGCGCGTTCGGCCGTCGAGGTCGGCAGGTGCGCCTTCCAGGCCGCCGCCACGATGGCCAACGAGGCCGCGGCGAGCACCAGCCCGACGCCGAACATCTGGGCGTAGCTCCAGGTCCGCGCGAGCCAGGCGAGCAGCATGGGCACGAAGAACCCGAGGTAGGCGATGGAGTAGTAGACCGCCGTCAGCCCGGCGAGGTGGCGGGGGCCGGCGATGCGGGTGACCTCGCTGAGGCCGGCGACGAGGGCGAGCCCATAGCCCATGCCGAGCACGGCGGCGGCGACCATCCCGACAACGAGCGCGAGCGTGTGGGCGGCGACGGCGCCGAGCCCGACGCCCACGACGATGAGGCTCATGGCGATGACGGACGCCCGCGCGGAGCGGTGGGTGTCGATGCGGCGGGCGACCACCTGGATGCCGATGCCGCAGCCGAGCGTGAGCACGGTCATGAGTCCGGCGAAGGCGACGGGCACGGACCCGGCGTGCGAGGCGAGCAGCCCCGGGAGCACGGCGTAGGCAGCGCCGACGCACCCGAACACCCAGGGCGCCGTCGGCACCACGACGCGCAGGAAGCGCCGGTGGGCGGCGGCGGGCACCCGGAGGTCGTCCCGCAGCCGGGAGACGCGCGCGCCGGCCGTGCTGGACGTCTCCGGCACGCGGAGCACCCAGAGGCCGGAGACGGCGGCGAGCAGGGCGTGCACGACATAGGTGAGGTGCGCGGGCCAGGGCGCCCACTGGGCGAGCGCGGCGGCGACGCCCGCGCCCACCAGGAACCCGGCGGTGAGCGCGAGCGACGCCCGCCGGGCCCCAGCCGCCGAGTCTCCGGCCCGCGAGGCAAGCTCGGTCACCCACGTGGTGCCCACCGCCATGACCAGGCCGAGGGCCACGCCGGACAGCACGCGCCCCACGCCGAGCACCCACGGCGTCGACGCGCCGAGCGCGAGGATCACCGAGCCGAGCGCGGCCACCGGAGCGGCCGGGAGCAGCAGCGGCCGCCGGCCGAACCTGTCGGACAGCGGCCCGCCGAGCAGCAGCGCCGGGATGATGCCGAGCACGTACGCGCCGAGCAGGGCGTCGACGGTCACGCCGCCCAGGCCGCCCTGCCGGTACATCACCAGCAGCGGCGTGAACTCGTTGCCACCCCAGGCGACGGCGAACATCACGGCGGCGACGGGCCACCAGAGGCGGCTGGACGCGGACGGAGATGTGGCCTGACCTCTATGTGGCATGACCACACAATGCGCCCCCGGAGCGGGGACCGCAAGATGACAGGCTGTGAGATCAGTTACCGCTTGCGCTTCTCCCGCACGCGGATCGAGATCTCGATGGGCGTGCCCTCGAACCCGAAGGTCTCGCGCAGGCGGCGCTCGATGAAGCGGCGGTAGCCGGCCTCGATGAACCCGGTCGCGAAGATCACGAAGCGCGGCGGGCGCGTCGACGCCTGGGTCGCGAACAGGATGCGCGGCTGCTTGCCGCCGCGCAGCGGGTGCGGGTGCGCGGCCACGAGCTCGCCGAGGAACGCGTTGAGCTTCCCGGTCGGGATGCGCGTGTCCCACGACTCGAGGGCCCGCTCGATCGCCCCCGTGAGCCGTTCGGTGTGCCACCCGGTGCGCGCCGAGACGTTGACGCGCGGCGCCCACGTGAGCTGCACGAGCTCCTTCTCGATCTCGCGCTCCAGGTAGGGGCGCCGGTCCTCGTCCATGAGGTCCCACTTGTTGTACGCGATCACCAGGGCGCGGCCGGAGTCGACCACCTGCTGGAGCACGCGCGTGTCCTGCTCCGTGAGCGGCTGCGAGGCGTCGAGCAGCACGACGGCGACCTCCGCCTTCTCGATCGCGGCGGCCGTGCGCAGCGACGCGTAGAAGTCGGCGCCGCTCGTCTGGTGCACGCGCCGGCGGATGCCCGCGGTGTCCACGAACCAGTAGGGCACGCCCTTGATGACGATGAGCTCGTCGACCGGGTCGCGCGTGGTGCCGGCCAGCTCGTCGACGACGACGCGCTCGGAGCCCGCCACCTTGTTGAGCAGCGACGACTTGCCCACGTTCGGGCGCCCGACCAGTGCGACGCGGCGCGGCCCGGTGGGGCGCAGCTCGCCGTGCTCGGAGACCGCCGGCAGCACGGCCATCGCCGCGTCGAGCAGGTCGCCCACGCCGCGGCCGTGCAGGGCCGAGATCGGGTACGGCTCCCCCAGCCCGAGGGACCACAGGTAGGCGGCGTCCGCCTCGCCCGACGGTCCGTCCACCTTGTTGGCGGCCAGCACCACGGGCTTGCCCGACCGGCGCAGCAGCTCCACGACACGCTCGTCGGTGGCAGTGGCGCCCACCGTGGCGTCGACCACGAACAGCACGGCGTCGGCCAGCGCGATCGCGACCTCGGCCTGCTCGGCCACCTTGGACTCGATCCCCGCGACGTCGACCTCCCAGCCGCCGGTGTCGACGACGTGGAAGTCACGCCCCGCCCACTCGGCCGGGTAGGTGACGCGGTCGCGCGTCACGCCGGGCTTGTCCTCGACGACCGCCTCGCGGCGGCCGATCACGCGGTTGACCAGCGTCGACTTTCCCACGTTGGGGCGGCCGATGATGGCGAGCACGGGCAGCGGGCCCTCGTCGGCGGCGAGCTCCTCGGCGCTCCACTCGCCGTCCAGCAGGGCGACGTCGTCGGCGTCGAGCTCGAAGTCGTCGAGCCCGGCGCGCAGGGCGCGCTCGCGGGCCTCGTCGTCCTCGGACTCCTCGAAGACGAAGCCCTCGCCGTCCTCGTAGTCCTCCTCGACGTCGGCCTGGCCGGCAGTGACCTGGGTGACCACGGCGAGCACGGCCTGGACCGTCTGCTCGAAGTCGAGGTCGGAGGAGTCGACGGTGACGACGCCGTCGGCGGCGACCTGGAACTCCATGACGGTCGAGTCGTCGCGGTCGCGGCGCAGCACCTGATCGCGCGTCGCCTCGACGTCCGAGTCGGTGGCGGACCCGTGCACGTCGAGCGAACGACGGCGCAGGCGCGCCTCCTCGGACGCCGTGAGCAGGATGCGCACGTCGGCGTCGGGCGCGACGACGGTGGTGATGTCGCGGCCCTCGGCCACGATCCCCTCCTCGGCGGCCTCGATGATCTCGCGCTGCATCTGGCGCAGGATCGCGCGCACGTCGAGGTTGGTGGCCACCTTCGACACCTCGGTGGAGACCTCGGTGGTGCGGATGGCCTCGCTGACGTCGACGTCGTCGAGCTCGAACACCGGCTGGTCGGGGTCGAGGCCGATGCCCAGCGGCATCTCGTCGACCGCGGCGGCGACGGCCGGCTGGTCGGTCAGGTCGCCCACGGACCGCTGCGCCCACAAGGTCGCGGCCCGGTACATGGCGCCTGTGTCCAGGTAGGCGAGGCCCAGGCGGCGCGCCACCTCCTTGGACACGGAGGACTTGCCGGAGCCCGAGGGCCCGTCGATGGCGATCACAAGCACGTCAGAAGTCTCCTGGTTCACAGATCCACCGCCGCCATGAGGCTCCCGACCTCGGTCTTGCTCAGCACGCGGTTGGTGCCCGGCCGCTGGTCGCCGAGGGCGATCGGGCCGATGCGGGTGCGCACGAGGCGCTCCACGGGGCGGTCCACGGCCTCGAACATGCGGCGCACGATGCGGTTGCGGCCCTCGTGGAGCACCACCTCCACCATGGTGAGGTTGCCGAGCACCTGGACGATCTTCACCTTGTCCATGCGCGCGGGGCCGTCCTCGAGTGCGACGCCCTCGAGCAGCTGCTTGACGATGCGCGGGTACACCTCGCCGCCGCCCACGGTGGCGAGGTACGTCTTGGGCACCTCGTACTTGGGGTGCGCCAGGCGGTTGCCGAGCTCGCCGTCGTTGGTGAGCAGGATCAGGCCCTCGGAGTCGACGTCGAGGCGCCCGACGTGGAACAGCCGCTCCTCGCGGTTGCGCACCAGGTCGGCGAGGGTGGGGCGACCCTGCTCGTCGCTCATCGCGGACAGCACGCCGGCGGGCTTGTTCACCGCCACGGTGATCTTGTCCGTGTCGAGCAGCACGCGCATGCCGTCCACGTGGATGACGTTCTTGGTGGGGTCGACGCGCACGCCCAGCTCGACGACGATCTGCCCGTCGACGCTCACGTGGCCGTTCGCGATGAGCTCCTCGGCCTTGCGGCGCGACCCGTACCCGGCCTCGGCCAGCACCTTCTGCAGGCGCACGCCGTCGGGCACGTGGACGTCCACGGGGGGCTGAGCGGGACGCTGCGGCGGACGACGACGGGGCTGGCTCGGCCGGCCGGCGGCACCGGGACGGCCGGCGCCGCGGCGCGGAGGGGTGGGGCTCATGCAGGGATTCTCTCAGGTCAGTCGGCGGGTTGCGTCGCGCGGTCACGCGCTGCGAGGTCGTCGAGCGCGTCGATCCCGGGCAGGTGCGGGGCGATCGGGGGCAGCTCGTCCAGGGAGGCCCAGCCCATCCGGTCGAGGAACTCACCGGTGGTGGCGAACAGGACGGCGCCGCTGAGCGGGTCCTGCCCCACCTCGGCGACCAGGCCGCGGGCCAGCAGGGTGCGCACCACGCCGTCGACGTTCACGCCGCGCACCGCGGACACCTGCCCGCGCGTGACCGGCTGACGGTACGCGATCACGGCCAGGGTCTCCAACGCGGCCTGGCTCAGCCGCGCGCTCTGCCCCTCGAGCACCAGCCGCGCGACGACGTCGGCGTGCGACGGCGCCGAGTAGATGCGCCACCCCTGGGCGCCCTCGCGCAGCTCGAACCCGCGCGGCCGCCCGCCGGCGTCGCCGCGGTACTCGGCGGCGAGCTCCTCCAGCAGGCCGACGACGTCGTCCGTGGGCAGCGCCACGATCGCGGCGAGCCGGTCGGCGCCGACGGGCGCGTCGGCCACCATGAGCACGGCCTCCAGGGCCGCGAGCGCCCCGCCGGGGAGGGCGACGACGTCGACCTCGGGCGCCTCGCGCTCGTCACTCATGCCTGGACCTCCTGGGTCGCACCGTCGAACACCTCGAAACCTGCGGCCACGTCGACCTCGTCGTCGGACCCCGTCCACCGGACCGTGAGCTCGCCCAGCGCCGTGACCTGCTCGAACGCGACCTGTCCGTTGCGGAAGAGCTCCAGGAGCGCGAGGAACCGGGCCACGACCACCAGCCGCTCCTCCCCCGCTGCGAGCGACCGGAACGTGACGGCGTGCTCGCGCCGCAGCCGCCCGACGACGATCGCGGCCTGCTCGCGCACCGACACGGCGGGCGCGTGCAGGTGGTCGAGGGAGACGACGGGCGGTGCCTTGGGCGTGAGCGCGCGGGCGGCGAGCTCGGCGAGCCGCTCCCCCGTGAGCGTCCACACGAGCTCCGGCAGCAGCGCGGCCTGCTCGGGCTCGAGCGGCACGGACCGGGCGACGCGCCGCCCTTCGGTGGCGAGCCGCTGCGCCATGAGGGCCGAGACCTCCTTGTAGGCGCGGTACTGCAGCAGCCGAGCGAACAGCAGGTCGCGCGCCTCGAGCAGCTCGAGGTCCTCGAGGTCCTCCTCGACCACGCCGGGCAGCAGACGCGCAGCCTTGAGGTCGAGGAGCGTCGCGGCGATCACCAGGAACTCCGACGCCGTGCCGAGGTCCCACTCGGGGTGCGCGCGGATGTAGGCCACGAACTCGTCGGTGACGGCGGCCAGGGCCACCTCGGTGACGTCGAGCTCGTGCTTGGCGATGAGGCTCAGCAGCAGGTCGAACGGACCGGTGAAGTTGTCGAGGTGGACCTCGAACGGGCTACCGGGCATCCCCGCGAGCCACGAGCTCACGGGCGAGCTGGCGGTAGGCCAGCGCTCCCGGGTGGTTCGGTGCGTACGCCGTGATGGGCTCCGCCGCCACGGACGCGTCCGGGAACTTCACGGTGCGCCCGATGACGGTGTGCAGCAGCGTGTCGCCGAAGGCCTCGTGCACGCGCGCCACCACCTCGCGCGAGTGGAGCGTGCGCGAGTCGAACATGGTCGGCAGGATGCCGTCGATCTCGAGGCCCGGGTTGAGGCGGTCGCGCACCTTCTCGATGGTCTCGACCAGCAGCGCGACGCCGCGCAGCGCGAAGAACTCGCACTCGAGCGGGATCAGCACGCCGTTCGCGGCCGTGAGGGCGTTGACGGTGAGCAGGCCCAGCGACGGCTGGCAGTCCACCAGGATCACGTCGTACTGGTCGAGCACGGGCCGCAGGGCCCGGGCCAGCACGGACTCGCGGGCGACCTCGCCCACCAGCTGCACCTCGGCCGCCGACAGGTCGATGTTGGCCGGCAGCACGTCGAGGTTCTCGATGGCGGTCGGCAGGATCACGTCCGTCGCCTGGACGGTGCGGTCCATGAGCAGGTTGTAGACGCTGAGATCGAGCTCGTGCGGGTTGACGCCCACGCCCACCGACGCGGCGCCCTGCGGGTCGAAGTCCACGAGGAGCACGCGGCGCCCGTACTCGGCGAAGGCGGCACCCAGGTTGATGGTGGTGGTCGTCTTGCCGACGCCGCCCTTCTGGTTGCACATCGCGACGATGCGGGCAGGGCCGTGCTGTGTGATCGGCGCGGGGTCGGCGAAGTCGGGCACCTCGCGCCCGACGGCGTCACGCCGCTCCTCCGTGGCCACGGTGGCGGCAGGTGCGAACAGCGTGTCGTTCCCCGGTGCATCGCTCACGGCGGCCACGCTACCCCAGCGCCTCCGTTCGGCCAGGGGGACCCGCTCGGCGTGCCGCCCACCCCTGCGCCGTTTGCTCTTCGGCCCGCGCGGGCGGGTCTGCGGCCTCCGGAGCGTGGGACGCGTCACATTCATGAGCGATCGTTCCAGAACGTGCTAGCGTTCCGCACATGGCAAGACCACGGGAGTTTGACGTCGAGGTCGCGGTCGACCGCGCCAAGGAGCTGTTCTGGCGACATGGGTTCAACGGCACCTCGATCTCCGACCTGACCGCCGAGCTCGGCGTCGGGCCCGGAAGCCTGTATGCGGCCTTCGGCTCCAAGGAGGGCCTCTACGCCCGGGCGCTCGGGCGCTACTGCGACGAGCAGGCGGGCGACCTGCTGATGGCGCTGGAGTCGTCCGACGACATCCGGTCGACGCTTCGCGAGGTGCTCGTCGGCCTGGTGGAGATGGACCTGGCCGAACCGCGTGGCTGCTTCCTCGTCAACGCGGCCACCGAGCGGGACGACGACGACACCACGATCGAACGCATCGCGCTCAACCTGCGCCAGGTCGAGTCGGCGCTGGCAGGCTCGCTCGAGCGGGCCGTCGCGACCGGCGGCCTGGGTGCCGAGAAGGACCCGGCCGCGCTCGCGCGCTTCTTCACCACCTTCATCCAGGGCCTGCGGGTCATGGGGCAGGCCAGGTCCGGCCGCGCCTTCGCCCTGAGCGCCGTCGACACCGCGCTCGCCGCCCTGGACTGATCTCGCCGGCAGCCACCTGCCGACGTCGCTTCACACCCGCATTATGGAACGCCCACTCAACAACAAGGAGCAGCATCATGGATCTCGGCCTCAAGAACAAGGTCGTCGTCGTCACCGGCGCCAGCCGCGGCATCGGCTTCGCGACCGTCCGCGCCTTCGCCCAGGAGGGCGCCCGGGTCATCGCCGGGGCCCGCACGGTCGACACGCTCACCGAGCTCGCCCGGGAGTACGACGTCACCCCCGTCGTGGCCGACCTCGGCACCGCCGAGGGTGCCGCCCGGCTCGTCGAGGCGGCCGCCGTCTTCGGCCCGGTCGACGTGCTGGTCAACAACGTCGGCGGGCTCACCGCCCGGCTGGCCGGAGTCACGGCCGTGAGCGACGAGGACTGGGTCGCCACGCTCGACGCCAACCTGCTCACCACGGTGCGCGCCACCCGCGCCGCACTGCCCGGCCTGCTCGAGACGCACGGCGCCATCGTCAACATCGGCTCGGTCAACGCGATCCTGCCCGACCCCAGCGTCGTCGACTACGCCGCCGCCAAGGCGGCGCTCGCCAGCTACGCCAAGTCGCTCTCCAAGGAGGTCGGCCCGAAGGGCGTCCGCGTGAACACGATCAGCCCCGGGCCCGTCGAGACCGACCTGTGGCACGGCAAGGGCGGCGTGGCCGAGACCGTCGGCGGGGCCATGGGGATCAGCCACGACCAGGCGGTCGAGGCGGTCGTGGCCGGCCTGGGCGGCATCGCCAGCGGCCGGTTCTCGCTGCCCGAGGAGGTCGCCGACCTCGCGCTCTTCCTGGCCAGCGACCGCAGCGGCAACGTGACCGGCGCCGACTTCACCATCGACGGCGGCATGATCAAGACCATCTGACGACGCACGTCCGTGGGGCCGCCGGCCGGTGCCGGCGGCCCCTGGTGCGTTGACGCGGAGACGAGCCTCAGAGCGCGCGCGGGTGCGACGCCGCGTAGACCTCGCGCAGCGTGTCCGGCGTGACCATCGTGTAGATCTGCGTGGTGGTCACCGACGCGTGCCCGAGCAGCTCCTGGACCACGCGCACGTCGGCTCCGCCCTGCAGCAGGTGCGTCGCGAACGAGTGCCGCAGCGTGTGCGGCGAGACGTTCTCGAGGCCCACGCGCTCCGACGCCGCCTGCAGCACGGCCCACGCCGACTGCCGCGAGAGCGGCCGCCCGCGCGTGTTGAGGAAGAGCGCCGACGTCCCGGTGCCCGCGGCCGCGAGCGCCGGCCGGGCCCGCACCAGGTAGGCGTCGAGGGCGGTGCGCGCGTAGGACCCGACGGGGACGATGCGTTCCTTGTCGCCCTTGCCGTGCAGCCGCACGGTGGCGGGCATCGTGGTGTCCTCGTCGTCGTCGCCGAGCCAGCCGAGGGCGTCGACGTCGAGGCCGACGACCTCGCTGATGCGCCCGCCGGTGGAGTAGAGGAGCTCGAGCAGGGCGCGGTCGCGCAGCGGGACGGGCCCGTCGCCGGCGCCGGCGGCCTCGAGGAGGCGGGTGACCGCGTCGACGCTCAGGGCGTGCGGCAGGCGGCGCAGCTGGGTGGGTGCGCGCACGTCGGCGGCCGGGTCCTGCAGGGCGAGGCCCTCCGCGTGGGCGAACCTGTGCCAGCCGCGCACGGCGGCGAGGGCGCGTGCCGTGGACGACGGCGAGAGCGCGGCGCCGCCGTCGGACCCCTCGCGGACGGCCTGGAGGAACGCGGCGACGTCGTCCTCGCGGACCGCTGCGAGCGACGTGCGCCCCAGCGACTCGAGGTGGCGGACGTAGCGGGCGAGGTCGCGGCGGTACGCCGCGGTGGTGTTGACGGAGAGCCCGCGCTCGACGCGCAGGTGCGCGAGGTAGTCGTCGAGGGCTGCCTCCAGGGGCCCGCTGACGACGACGACGCTGCTGCTCACGCGGTCATGATGCCGTGCAGGCGGGCCGGGGCGAGGCTGCCCCGCCGTGCGGCCGTCAGAACGGCAGGAACACGTCCACGGCGACGGCGACGAACAGGATCGTCAGGTACGTGATGGAGGCGTGGAACACGTTCATCGCGATCTTGCCGGTCTTGGCGCGGCCGTGGCGGGCGTTGTCGAGCATGAGCCACGTCTGCCAGCCGAACCAGAGCGCCAGCACGACGGCGACCACCGTGTACACCCAGGTCATGTGCGCCAGCGGCACGAGGATCAGCGAGCAGGCCACCATCGCGACGGTGTAGACGATCATCTCGACGGCCACGCGGCGCTCGGACGCGACGACGGGGAGCATGGGCACGCCGGCCTCGGCGTAGTCCTTCTTGAACTTCACCGACAGCGGCCAGTAGTGCGGCGGCGTCCAGAAGAAGATGACGCCGAACAGCGCGACGGGCGCCCAGCTCAGGCTGCCGGTCACGGCGGCCCACCCGATGAACACGGGCATGCAGCCGGCGACCCCGCCCCACACGATGTTCTGCGACGTCCGCCGCTTGAGGATCATCGTGTAGAAGACGACGTACAGGGCGATGGCCGCGAACGTGAGCCAGGCCGTGAACGCATTGATGAGCAGCGCGAACCACACGAGCGAGACGACGCCCAGCACCGTGGCGAAGATCAGCGCGTTGCGGGGCGTGACCTCGCCGGTGACCAGCGGGCGGCGCTTGGTGCGGTTCATCACCGCGTCGATGTCGCGGTCGTAGTAGCAGTTGTAGGCGTTGGCCGACCCTGCGGCGAGGGCGCCGCCGACCAGGGTGCCGAGCACCAGCCAGAGGTTCGGCAGGCCGCCCTGGGCCAGGAACATCGTGGGGATGGTGGTGACGAGCAGAAGCTCGATGATGCGGGGCTTGGTCAGGGCGACGTACGCGCCGACGCGGTCGCGAAGGCCGCCGCTGGCGATCGGGCTCGTGGTCACGCGCGTCGCTGTTCCGTTCTCGCTGGCGGGGAGGTCCGGGTCAGTCTACGGCTCGGGAACATCGAACCTGGTCCGCCGGTTAGTGACGTGCGTCGGAGTACTGCCGGACAGCAACACACCCGAAACAAGGCTCCGCGCTAGGCTGGAGCCGCACCTGCGCCGCGGGGTCGACCCTTCCCGTCGGCTCCGCCTGGGAACGTTTGCGTCCTGGCGCGCTGCAAGGCAACCCGAACCGATCCCGGGGCCGCGATGCCCTGGACAGGAAAGAGGCATTCGTGAGCACGTTCGACCCCGCACTGACTCCGCTCGAATGGAATGAGCTCGACGAGCGCGCGGTCAAGGCGATCAAGGCGATGGCGGCCGACGCCGTGGAGAAGGCCGGCAACGGCCACCCCGGCACCGCTATCTCGCTCGCTCCGGCGGCGTACCTCCTGTTCCAGAAGGTCATGCGTCACGACCCGGCGAACCCGCACTGGGTGGGCCGCGACCGTTTCATCCTCTCGGCCGGCCACTCGTCGCTGACCATCTACCTCCAGCTCTTCCTGGCCGGCTACGGCCTCGAGGTCGAGGACATCGCCGCCCTGCGCCAGTGGAACTCGCTCACCCCGGGCCACCCCGAGGTCGGCCACACCACGGGTGTCGAGATCACCACCGGCCCGCTGGGCCAGGGCCTCGCCGCCGCCACCGGCTTCGCCTTCGCCTCGCGCCGCGAGCGTGGCCTGCTCGACCCCGAGGCCGCCCCCGGCACCTCGCCGTTCGACCACCACATCTACGTGATCGCCGGCGACGGCGACCTGCAGGAGGGCGTGACGGCCGAGGCCGGCTCGCTCGCCGGCCACCAGGAGCTCGGCAACCTCATCGTCATCTGGGACGACAACCGGATCTCGATCGAGGACCAGACCGACATCTCCTTCTCGGAGGACGTCGTCGCCCGCTACGAGGCCTACGGCTGGCACACGCTGCACGTCGACTGGACCAACGGCGGCACCGAGTACACCGAGGACGTCGCGGCCCTGGCCGCCGCCCTCGAGGCCGCCAAGGCCGAGACGGGCAAGCCGACGCTGATCCGCCTCTCGACGATCATCGGCTGGCCGTCGCCCAAGAAGCAGGACACGTACGCGATCCACGGCTCGGCGCTCGGCGCCGCCGAGGTCGTCGGCCTCAAGGAGGCCCTGGGCCTCGACCCCGAGCAGCACTTCGCCATCGACGAGGACGTGCTCAAGTTCACGCGCTCCGTCGCCGAGCGCCAGTCCACGCAGCGTGCCGCCTGGGACGACGCGTTCGCCGCCTGGAAGGGCGCCAACGCCGAGGCCGCCGCGCTGCTGGAGCGCCTCGAGGCCCACGAGCTGCCGGAGGGCTGGGAGTCCGCCCTCCCCGAGTTCGCCGCCGACCCCAAGGGCATCGCCACCCGCGTCGCCTCGGGCAAGACGCTGACGGCGCTCGCCCCGGTGCTGCCCGAGCTGTGGGGCGGCTCGGCCGACCTCGCCGGCTCGAACAACACCACCATGGACGGCGAGCCGTCGTTCATCACGGAGAAGCACCAGACCCGCGCGTGGAAGGGTGGCCCCTACGGCCGCACGCTCCACTTCGGCATCCGTGAGCACGGCATGGGCGCGATCCTCAACGGCATCACGCTGCACGGCCTGACCCGCCCCTACGGCGGCACGTTCTTCCAGTTCGCCGACTACATGCGCGGCGCCGTCCGCCTCGCGGCGCTCATGAAGACGCCGTCGATCTTCGTGTGGACGCACGACTCGATCGGCCTCGGCGAGGACGGCCCCACCCACCAGCCGGTGGAGCACCTGTGGGCCTACCGCGCGATCCCGGGCCTGGACATCGTCCGCCCGGCCGACGCGAACGAGACCGCCTGGGCGTGGCGCGGCATCATCGAGAACCGCGAGAACCCGGCCGGCCTCATCCTGTCGCGGCAGAACCTGCCGACGTTCCCGCGCGGCGAGGAGGGCTTCGCGCCCGCCGAGGGCGTCCTCAAGGGTGCGTACACCCTGCTCGACACGGAGGGCACGCCCGATGTCATCCTGATCGGCACGGGCTCCGAGGTCCAGCTCGCCGTCCAGGCGCGCGCGACGCTCGCCGCCGAGGGCATCAAGGCGCGCGTCGTCTCGGCCCCGTCGCTCGAGTGGTTCGACCGCCAGTCGGCCGAGTACAAGGAGTCGGTGCTCCCCGCCGGCGTGAAGGCCCGCGTGTCGGTCGAGGCGGGCATCGCGCTCGGCTGGGCGGGCATCGTCGGCGACGCCGGCCGCTCCGTCTCGCTCGAGCACTTCGGTGCGTCGGCCCCCGCCGAGGCGCTCTTCCACGAGTTCGGCATCACGGCGGAAGCCGTGGTCGGCGCAGCCCGCGAGTCCATCGCGGCCGCACAGGCGTGACAGTCGGCGAGGGCCGGTCCGACCCAGGTCGGGCCGGCCCTCGCCGCCTCTGGCGCTCGTCCCCTCCCCCGGGCACGGAGCGCCACCCCGGACACACACGTCCGGTCCTCGCCACGATGGGGACCGGCAACCCTGACAGGAAGGTCCGACCCGCATGACCAGCCCTACGGACACCCCGAACAGCCTCTCCCGGCCCACGAGCCGGCTCTCGGAGGCGGGGGTGTCGATCTGGCTCGACGACCTGTCCCGCGAGCGCCTCGCCACCGGCAACCTCGCGCAGCTCGTCAAGGACAGGGACGTGGTGGGAGTCACCACGAACCCCACGATCTTCGCCGCCGCCCTCAGCAAGGGCGACGCCTACGACGCCGCGCTCCACGAGCTCGCCGGCACGGACGTGGAGGCCGCCGTCGAGCGGATCACCACGGACGACGTGCGCGAGGCCGCCGACGTGCTGCGCCCCACCTACGACGCCACGACCGCCGTCGACGGCCGCGTCTCCATCGAGGTGGACCCGCGCCTCGCGCGCGACACCGAGAAGACCGTCACCACGGCCGAGCGCCTGTGGTCGACCGTCGACCGCCCCAACGTCATGATCAAGATCCCCGCGACCGTCGAGGGCCTGCCGGCCATCACGCGCACGCTCGCCCAGGGCATCTCGGTCAACGTGACCCTGATCTTCTCGATCGAGCGGTACCGCGCCGTCATGGACGCGTGGCTCGCCGGCCTCGAGCAGGCCAAGGCCAACGGCCACGACCTCGCCGTCATCGGCTCGGTCGCGTCGTTCTTCGTCTCCCGCGTCGACACCGCGGTGGACGCCGCGCTCGACAAGGTGGGCACGGACGAGGCGGCCGCCCTCAAGGGCAAGGCCGCGATCGCCAACGCACGCCTCGCGTTCGCCGCCTACCAGGAGGTCGTCGGCTCCCCGCGCTGGGCCGCACTCGCGGAGGCCGGTGCGCAGCCGCAGCGCCCCCTGTGGGCGTCGACCGGGGTGAAGAACCCCGAGTACCGCGACACGATGTACGTCGACGAGCTGGTCGTCGCCGGCGTCGTCAACACCATGCCGCAGGCCACGCTCGACGCGTTCGCCGACCACGGCATCGTGCTCGGCGACACCGTGACGGGCACCGGCGACGACGCGGCCGCGACCATCGCGGCCGTCGAGGCGCAGGGCATCGCGATGTCCGACGTCACGAAGCAGCTCGAGGAGGAGGGCGTGGAGAAGTTCGAGGTCAGCTGGTCGCAGCTGCTCGAGACCACCACCGCCGGCCTCGAGGCCGCCGCGAAGTCCACCGGAGGTGCCGAGTGAGGCCCGCCAAGATCGCGGCGGACAACAACCCGCTGCGCGACCCGCGCGACCTGCGCCTGCCCCGCATCGCGGGCCCGAGCGGCCTCGTGATCTTCGGCGTGACGGGCGACCTGTCGCGCAAGAAGCTCATGCCCGCCGTCTACGACCTCGCCAACCGCGGCCTGCTGCCCCCGGGCTTCGCCCTCACGGGCTTCGCGCGCCGCGACTGGGCCGACGAGGACTTCGCCCAGGTGGTGCACGACGCCGTGCGCGAGCACGCCCGCACCCCCTTCCGTGAGGCCACGTGGAAGCAGCTCGCCGAGGGCATCCGGTTCGTCCAGGGTGCCTTCGACGACGACGCCGCGTTCGCCGAGCTGCGCCGCACCGTCGAGAAGCTCGACGCGGAGCGGGGCACCGGCGGCAACCACGCCTTCTACCTGTCGATCCCGCCGAGCGCGTTCCCGACGGTCGTCAAGCAGCTGCAGGAGCACGGGCTGTCGACGCCGCAGGAGGGCGCGTGGCGCCGCGTCGTCATCGAGAAGCCGTTCGGCCACGACCTCGAGAGCGCCCGCCAGCTCGACGCCGTCGTCTCCGAGGTGTTCGACCCCGAGTCCGTGTTCCGCATCGACCACTACCTGGGCAAGGAAACCGTCCAGAACATGCTGGCGCTGCGGTTCGCGAACCAGATGTTCGAGCCGATCTGGAACAACAACTACGTCGACCACGTCCAGATCACGATGGCCGAGGACATCGGCATCGGCGGCCGTGCCGGCTACTACGACGGCATCGGCGCGGCCCGCGACGTCATCCAGAACCACCTGCTCCAGCTGCTGGCGCTCGTGGCCATGGAGGAGCCCGTGAACTTCGAGGCCAACGCGCTGCGCGCCGAGAAGATCAAGGTGCTCAGCTCGGTGCGCCTCCCCCGCGACCTGGGCCACCACACCGCCCGCGGCCAGTACACCGCGGCGTGGCAGGGCGGCGAGAAGGTCGTCGGCTTCCTCGAGGAGGAGGGGTTCAACCCCGAGTCCACGACGGAGACGTTCGCCGCGGTGCGCCTCGACATCGACAACCGCCGCTGGGCGGGCGTGCCGTTCTACCTGCGCACGGGCAAGCGTCTGGGCCGTCGCGTCACCGAGGTGGCCGTCGTCTTCAAGAAGGCGCCGCACCTGCCCTTCGAGTCGTCGCTGACGTCCGAGCTGGGCAACAACGCGCTGGTCATCCGCGTGCAGCCGGACGAGGGCGTCACGCTCCGGTTCGGCGCCAAGGTGCCCGGCACGGCGATGGAGGTCCGCGACGTCACGATGGACTTCGGGTACGGCCACGCCTTCACCGAGTCCTCCCCCGAGGCGTACGAGCGGCTCATCCTCGACGTGCTGCTGGGCGACCCGCCCCTCTTCCCGACGCGTGAGGAGGTCGAGCTCTCCTGGAAGATCCTCGACCCGATCACCGCCTACTGGGCGCGCCACGGCAAGCCCGACACGTACCCGGCCGGCACCTGGGGCCCCGCCTCCGCCGACACCATGATGGCCCGTGACGGCCGTGCCTGGAGGAGGCCCTGATGATCATCGACATGCCCGAGACCACCACCACCGCCGTCGACAAGCGCCTGGTGCGCCTGCGCGACGAGGGCGGCGCGGTCGCACTGGGCCGCGTGCTCACCCTGGTGATCCTCGCGGACGAGGCCGACGTCGAGACGGTCGTCGAGGCCGCCAACGACGCGAGCCGCGAGCACCCCAGCCGCGTGCTCGTGATCGCGTCCGCGGGCGCGGTCGACGCCGCCCCGCGGCTCGACGCACAGATCCGTGTGGGCGGCGACGCCGGCGCGTCCGAGGTGGTCATCCTGCGTGCCTCCGGGCCGCTCCAGGACCAGCCCGACGCCGTCGTGATGCCGCTGCTGCTGCCGGACGCCCCGATCGTCGTCTGGTGGCCCCGCGAGGCCCCGCAGACGCCGGCGGAGCACCCCATCGGCCGCATCGCGCAGCGCCGCATCACCGACTCGGTGATGTCTGCCGACCCCGAGGTGATGATCCGCTCGCTCGCGGAGCACTACACGACGGGCGACACCGACCTGGGCTGGGCCCGCGTCACGCTGTGGCGCGGCCTGCTCGCGGCCGCAGTCGAGCAGCCGCCCTTCGAGCCCGTGACCGGCGTGGTCATCGAGGGCGAGCAGGGGCACACGTCCCTGGACCTCCTCGCGGCCTGGCTCACGGCCCGCCTGCACACCCCGACGAAGATCGTGCACAAGCCCGGCACGACGGCGATCACGCGCGTGACGCTGCAGCGCAAGGGCGGCGACATCGTGCTCGACCGGCCCGACGGCCGCATCGTCACGATCTCGCAGGCCGGCTCTCCGGACCGCCGGATCGCCCTGCCGATCCGCAAGCTCAACGAGGCCCTCATCGAGGAGCTGCGCCGCCTCGACCCCGACGAGATCTACGAGGAAGCCCTCATCAAGGGCCTGCCGTCGGTCGACGCCCAGGCCGCCGAGGGGGCAGCGTGACCGACCGCCTGGTCGTGGTGCACCCCGACACCGACGTGCTCGCCGAGGCGGCCGCCGCGCGGCTGCTGACGCGGCTGCTCGACGTGCAGTCCGTGCGCCGCCCGGTGCACGTGGTGCTCACCGGCGGAACCGTCGGGATCAAGACGCTGGCCGCCGCGGCGGCCAGCCCCCTGGTCGCGGCCGTCGACTGGACGGGCGTGCACCTGTGGTGGGGCGACGAGCGGTTCCTGCCGGTCGGCGACCCCGACCGCAACGAGACGCAGGCCCGCGCAGCCCTCGTCGACGCCCTCGTGGCGTCGGCGGGGCTGCCGGCCGACCACGTCCACGCCGTCGCCGGTCCGGACACGGTCGGCACGCCCGAGGAGGCCGCTGCGGCCTACGCCGCGGAGCTGCTCGCCCAGGCGGACGACGGTGCATTGGTCCCCGCGTTCGACGTGCTGCTGCTGGGCATGGGCCCCGACGGGCACGTGGCGTCGCTGTTCCCGGGCCACGAGGGCCTCGGCGCGACCGGCGCGACGGTCGGGGTGCACGGCTCCCCCAAGCCGCCCGCGGAGCGCGTCTCCCTGACCTTCGAGGCCATCAACGCGGCTCGTGAGGTGTGGGTCGTCGCGGCGGGCGCCGAGAAGGCGGAGCAGGCCGCTGCGGCCCTCGCGGGCGAGCCGACGTCGGACGTCCCGGCGTCGGGCGTCCGGGGCACGGAGCGCACCCTGTGGCTGCTGGACACGGCGGCGGCGGACGCCCCCTGACGGACGGCACGCGAAGGCCCCGCCACCCTCAGGGGTGGCGGGGCCTTCGTCGTTCTAGGCGACCTCGCCGCGGCGGCGGCGCAGGACCGCCAAGGCCTCGTCCAGCAGGGCCTTGCCCTCCTCGTCCGAGCGACGCTCCTTCACGTACGCGAGGTGCGTCTTGTAGGGCTCGTTGTGCACGGGCGGCGGGGGTGCCAGCGGGTCGAGCCCGGCCGGGTACCCGCAGCGCGGGCAGTCCCACGTCGACGGGGGCTCGAAGTCGGCGCCGACGGCGAACGCCGGCTGCGTCTCGTGCCCGTGCGCGCACCAGTAGGAGATGCGAGCGCGGGGAGCGATGTCACCGCGCTCCGACTCACCCATCGGGCCCGCACCGACGCGGGAGCCCCGGATCGCATGACCAGCAGAAGCCACCGATCTTCCACCCTTCGACTCTGTTCGTCAGCGTCGATGCCGACGACCAGTGCCCGAGCGTACCCGGTCTCAGCCGAGCTTCTGAATGAGTCCCAGGAGCACGATGACAACGGCCCAGACGATGCCGAAAGAGATGGTGATGCGGTTGAGGTTGCGCTCCGCGACACCGGAGCTGCCGGCCCCCGCGGAGATGCCGCCGCCGAACATGTCGGACAGGCCGCCGCCCTTGCCCTTGTGCAGGAGGATCAGCAGGGTGAGGAACCCGCTGGTGATGACCAGCAGGACCTGGAGGATGATGCGCAGGACGTCCATGGTCTCCAGCCTAGGCGACGCGCGCCCCCCGAGGCGAACGCCGGGATGCTCCCGGGCGGCCGCCCCGAGGGGCACACGTCGCGTCGTGATCGTGTAGCGGGGTTCGTCAGGCGTGCGACTGGAATCGCGCGATCTTGGCGAACTCCTCGGGGTCGAGGCTCGCACCGCCCACGAGGGCGCCGTCGACGTCGGGCTTCGCCATGATGTCGGCGACGTTCGACGACTTCACCGAGCCGCCGTACAGCACGCGGGTCGCCGCGGCGACCTCGTCGTCGTACACCTCGGCGAGCAGGCGGCGGATGGCACCGCAGACCTCCTGCGCGTCCTCGGGGGTGGCGACCTCGCCGGTGCCGATGGCCCAGACGGGCTCGTAGGCGATGACGACCTGCTTGGCCTGCTCCTTCGAGACGTCGGCCAGGCCGGCCTCGACCTGCGCGAGCGTGTGGGCCACGTGCTCGCCCGCCTTGCGGATCTCCAGGCCCTCGCCCACGCACAGGATCGGCGTGACGCCCTTGCCGAACGCGGCGCGGACCTTGTCGTTGATCAGCTCGTCGGACTCGTGGTGGTACTCACGACGCTCCGAGTGGCCGATGACGACGTACGAGCAGCCGAGCTTCGACAGCATCGACGCCGAGATCTCACCCGTGTAGGCGCCCGACTCGTGCTTCGAGACGTCCTGGGCGGCGTACTTGACCTCGAGCTTGTCGCCGTCGACCAGGGTCTGGACGGAGCGCAGGTCGGTGAACGGCGCGCAGACGACGACCTCGACCGAGGAGTAGTCGTGCTTGGCGTCCTTGAGCGTCCAGGCGAGCTTCTGGACGGTGGCGATGGCCTCCTGGTGGTCCAGGTTCATCTTCCAGTTGCCCGCCATCAGCGGGGTGCGGTTCGACATGTCTCTCAACCCTCCAGGACGGCGATGCCGGGGAGCGTCTTGCCCTCGAGGAGCTCGAGGGAGGCGCCGCCACCGGTCGAGATGTGCGAGAAGCCGTCCTCGTCCAGGCCGAGGATGCGCACGGCCGCAGCCGAGTCGCCGCCGCCGACGATCGAGAACGCGCCGTTCGCGGTGGCCGCGATGATGCCCTCGGCGACGGCCTTGGTGCCGGCCGCGTACTCGGGACGCTCGAAGACGCCCATCGGGCCGTTCCAGGCGATGGTCTTGGCGTCGGCCAGCTTCGCGGCGAAGAGCTCGCCCGAGGCGGGGCCGATGTCCAGGCCGATCTTGTCGGCGGGGATCGCGTCGGCGGCGACGACGCCGGCAGGGGCGGGGGCGTCGAACGAGTCGGCGACGACGACGTCGACCGGCAGGACGATCTCGACGCCACGCTCGGCGGCGCGGGCGAGGTAGCCCTTGACGGTGTCGATCTGGTCGGCCTCGAGAAGCGACGTGCCGACCTCGTGGCCCTGGGCCTTGAGGAAGGTGAACATCATGCCGCCGCCGATGAGCAGGCGGTCGGCCTTCTCGATCAGGTTGGAGATGACGCCGAGCTTGTCCGAGACCTTCGAGCCGCCGAGGACGACGACGTAGGGGCGCTCGGGGTCGGTCGTCGCGCGCGAGAGCGACTCGACCTCCTTGTGCACGAGCGTGCCGGCCGCGGAGGGCAGCAGCTGGGCGATGTCGTAGACCGACGCCTGCTTGCGGTGCACGACGCCGAAGCCGTCGGACACGAACACGTCGGCGAGGGCGGCGAGCTCGGCGGCCTCGGCCTGGCGGTCGGCGTCGACCTTCGACGTCTCTCGCGGGTCGAAGCGCACGTTCTCCAGCATCGCGACGTCGCCGGGCTGCAGGGCGGCGACGGTCTCCTGGGCGGACGGGCCGGTGAGGTCCGAGGCCAGCTTGACGTCCTTGCCGAGCAGCTCGCCCAGGCGGGCGGCGGCGGGGGCGAGCGAGAACTTCTCCTCGAAGGTGAAGCCGTCGACCGGCTTCGGGCGGCCCAGGTGCGCGGTGACGATCACGGCGGCGCCGGCGTCGAGCAGCGCGTTGAGCGTCGGCAGGGCGGCGCGGATGCGGCCGTCGTCCGTGATCACGCCGTCCTTGAGCGGGACGTTGAAGTCCGAGCGGACGAGCACCTTCTTGCCAGTGAGGTCGCCGAGCGTGGCGATGGTCTTCACAGTGACTCCATCGATGTGGGGGTGGAACGGGTCAGGGGGCACGAACGACGAAGGCCGCGGGGTTCCGACAAGCTCAACCGGCCGGTTGAGCTTGTCGAAACCGCACGCGGCCTTCGGTTCACGCTGAGCTACGCGGAAGTCAGAGCTTCTCGCCGACCAGCACGGTGAGGTTGACGAGCGAGTTGGAGTAGCCCCACTCGTTGTCGTACCACGAGACGACCTTGACCAGGTCGCCGCTCACCTTGGTGAGCTTGGCGTCGAAGATCGACTGGTGCGGGTCGGTCACGATGTCCGACGACACGATCTCGTCCTCGACGTAGGACAGGACGCCCTTGAGCGGGCCCTCGGCGGCAGCCTTGACCGCAGCGTTGACCTCGTCGACCGTGACCTCGCGCGAGGCAGTGAAGGTCAGGTCGGTGGCCGAGCCGGTGATCGTCGGCACGCGCATGGCGAAGCCGTCGAGCTTGCCCTTGAGCTCGGGCAGGACGAGGGCGACAGCCTTCGCAGCACCGGTCGAGGTGGGGACGATGTTCTGCGCGGCGGCGCGGGCACGGCGGAGGTCGCGGTGCGGGCCGTCCTGCAGGTTCTGGTCACCCGTGTAGGCGTGGATCGTGGTCATGAGGCCACGCTCGATGCCGATGGCGTCGTTGAGCGCCTTGGCCATGGGGGCGAGGCAGTTCGTGGTGCACGACGCGTTCGAGATGATGTGGTGCGCGGCCGGGTCGTACTGGTCGCTGTTCACGCCCATGACGAACGTGGCGTCCTCGTTCTTCGCCGGGGCGGAGATGATGACCTTCTTGGCACCGGCGTCGATGTGCGCCTTGGCCTTGGTGGCGTCCGTGAAGAAGCCGGTCGACTCGATGACGATGTCGGCGCCCAGCTCGGCCCACGGGAGGTTGGCGGGGTCGCGCTCCTCGAGGGCACGGATCTTCTTGCCGTCGACGATGATGTTCTGCTCGTCGAACTCGACCGTCTGGCCGAGGCGGCCGAGGACCGTGTCGTACTTCAGCAGGTGCGCCAGCGTCTTGTTGTCGGTGAGGTCGTTGACACCGACGATCTCGATGTCAGCACCCGACGCAATGATGGCGCGGTAGAAGTTACGCCCGATACGGCCGAAGCCGTTGATCCCGACGCGGATGGTCACAATGCCCTCCTCAGGGGCGCGCCGGGTCGCCCGACGCACATGTAGTTGCCTGACAGCGTGCAAGCGCACGCTGGTGAGTGAACGGACTACTCCCCCGCCAGAACAACAGGCACGTAGCCGGCGGTTTCCCGGTGGGGAAGGTCACGTCGTCGTCACCTGACGTGTCGGAGCCTATACCGCCCGGAAGGTTCTCGCGCCGGATCGCCCAGCAGGTGGCGCGCGTGGTCCGACCACGAGTCGTCACCAGTTGTTCACAGGTCCAGCAGGTCGGGGCTGAGGTCCGCCTCGGTGTCCGGGATGCCCAGCTCGATGGCCCGCTTGTCGGCCGTCGAGAGCAGCCGCCGGATGCGCCCGGCGACGGCGTCCTTGGACAGCGGCGGCTCGGCGAGCTGGCCCAGCTCCTCCAGGGACGCCTGCTTGTGCGCGAGGCGCAGCTCGCCCGCCTGCCGCAGGTGGTCGGGCACCTCGTCGCCCAGGATCTCGAACGCCCGCTGCACGCGCGCCCCGGCGGCGACGGCCGCCCGCGCCGAGCGGCGCAGGTTCGCGTCGTCGAAGTTGGCCAGGCGGTTGGCGGTGCCGCGCACCTCGCGGCGTGCGCGGCGCTCCTCCCAGATGTCGAGGGTCGTGGTGGCGCCCATGCGGCGCAGCATCTCGCCGATCGCCTCGCCGTCGCGCACGACGACGCGGTCCACGCCGCGCACCTCGCGGGACTTGCCGTGCACGCCCAGGCGCCGCGCCGCGCCCACGAGGGCGAGCGCCGCCTCCGGGCCGGGGCACGTGATCTCCAGGGCCATCGAGCGCCCCGGCTCGGTGAGCGAGCCGTGCGCCAGGAACGCCCCGCGCCACACGGCCTCGGCCTCCTGCACGCCCGCCGACACGACGTCGGGCGACAGGCCGCGCACGGGGCGACCGCGCAGGTCCAGCAGGCCCGTCTGCCGGGCCAGGGACTCCCCCTCGCGGACCACGCGCACCACGTAGCGGTTGTTCTTCCGCAGGCCGCCGGCCTGCACCACGATGAGGTCGCTCTGCTGCCCGTAGAGCTCCGTGATCGCGACGCGCAGGCGGGCGGCGACGGACTCGGTGTCCAGCTCCGCCTCGACCACCACGCGACCCGAGATGATGTGCAGCCCGCCCGAGAAGCGGAGCATCGAGGACACCTCGGCCTTGCGGCACGACGTGCGGGTCACGCGCAGCCGCGCGAGCTCTTCCTTGACCTGTGCGGTGAGCGCCATGGCGGACATCCTGCCACGGCGTGTCGCGGCGAAAATGCACCGGCGTGTCGTGCTGCTCGTGCGGGCGCCGGGTGGTCCCCGGACTACCCCGCGACGTCGCCGATCACGCCGTCGAACACGTCCCGATACGCGGCCGCGAGCCGCAGGGCGTCGTGCTGGGCCGTGCCGTCGCCCAGCGCGACCTGACGCATCACCAGTCGCGCCCCCAGCGACTCCGCGGCACGCTCGGCCTCGTCGACGTCCTCGACCGCGGACGGGTCGGCGAGCACCACGTCGATGCGCAGCGCCGGCGCGTGCTTGTGCAGCACGTCCAGCAGGTCCACCGCCGTCAGGCCCGACGTCTCGGCGTCGGGCGACAGGTTGAGCGTGACGCAGCGGCGCGCCGTCGTCTCGTGGAGCGCCTGCGCCAGGCGTGGCACCAGCAGGTGCACGAGCACCGACGAGTACCAGGACCCGGGGCCCAGCACCACCCAGTCGGCGGCGCGCACCGCGGCGACCGCCTCGTCGCACGCCGGCGGGTCGTGAGGCAGCACGCGCAGCTGCTCGATGCGGCCCTGCGCCGTCGCGACGTTCACCTGGCCCACCACGGTCTGCAGCGAGTTGTCCGCCCCGCGCACGTCGGCCTCCACCACCAGCGGCACGGCCGCCATCGGCAGCACGCGGCCGCGCGCTCCGAGCAGGCGGGCCACCCAGTCCAGGCCCGTCACCGGGTCGCCGAGCAGCTCCCACAGGGCCGTGATCAGCAGGTTCCCCACCGCGTGCTTGTCGAGCGGCCCCTCGCTGGCAAACCGGTGCTGGAGCACCGCCGACCACGTGCGGCCCCAGTCGGAGTCGTCCGTGAGGGCCGCGAGCGCCATGCGCAGGTCGCCGGGCGGCAGCACGCCGAGCTCCTCGCGCAGCCGGCCGGACGAGCCGCCGTCGTCGGCCACCGTGCAGACGGCGGTGAGCCGGTCGGAGACGTGCCGCAGGGCGCGCAGGCTCGCGGAGAGCCCGTGCCCGCCGCCGAGGGCGACGACAGCGGGCTTGTTGGACGGGACCGCCACTCGCTACTCCTTGCCGAGGTCGCGGGCGCTGACGCTGACGCGCAGGCCCTGGTCGCGCAGCTTCCGGGCGATCTCCTCGGCGATCGCGACGGAGCGGTGCTTGCCACCGGTGCACCCGACGGCGATGGTCGCGTAGCGCTTCTCCTCGTGGAGGTAGCCCGTGAGCACGGGTTCGAGGGCGGCCACGTACCGCTCCACGAACACGCGCGCCCCGGGGCGGGAGAGCACGTAGTCGCGGACGGGGGCGTCGCGGCCGGTCAGGTGGCGCAGCTCCCCGATCCAGTACGGGTTGGCGAGGAACCGCACGTCGACGACGTGGTCGGCGTCGAGCGGCAGGCCGTACTTGAAGCCGAACGCGACGATGTTGATGCGCAGCACCTCGGGGGCGCCGTCGGCGACGGTGGCGCGGACCTCGCGCGCGAGGTCGTGCACCGAGAGCGTGGTGGTGTCGATGACGGTGTCGGCGCGCTCGGCGATGGCGGCGAGCACGCGCCGCTCGGCGCCGATGCCGTCGAGGATGCGGCCGTCGCCCTGCAGCGGGTGCGGGCGGCGCACGGCCTCGAAGCGGCGCACGAGCTCCTCGTCGGAGGCGTCGAGGTAGATGATCCGGTACGGCACGCCCGCGGAGCGCAGGTGCTCGAGGGCGCCGTCGAGGTCGTCGAAGTAGTGCCGCCCGCGCACGTCGACCACGACGCCGAGCCGCTCGACGGACGAGCCCGCCCGCGTCATCAGGTCGACCAGCGGCACGATCATCGCGGGCGGCAGGTTGTCGACCACGAACCAGTCGAGGTCCTCCAGGACGCTCGCGGCGCGCGTCTTGCCTGCCCCGGACATGCCGGTGATGACCAGCACCTCCGGCTCCACGCCCTGGGGCGCGGGGGTGGCGGCCTCGACCGCGGGGATCCCGGTGGGGACCGTGAACGGGTTCGTCGGGTCCGTCATGCGTCCAGCATGCCAGCCGGGTCGGCCGGATGAAGGGCGGCCACGACGGCGGCGGCCGTGGTGTCGCCCATGCCGCGCACCGTCGCGATCTCCTCGACGCTCGCCGCCTTGAGGCGCTTGACGGAGCCGAAGTGGGTGAGCAGGGCCTTCTGGCGGGCCGGGCCGAGGCCGGGCACGCCGTCGAGCACGGAGACCGTCATGCCCTTGCTGCGGCGCGTGCGGTGCTGGGTGATGGCGAAGCGGTGGGCCTCGTCGCGGACGCGTTGCAGCAGGTACAGGCCCTCGGAGGCGCGCTCCAGGATCACCGGGTAGTCCTCGCCGGGCACCCAGACCTCCTCGAGCCGCTTGGCCAGGCCGCACAGCGCGACGTCGGTGACGCCGAGCTCGTCGAGCGCCCGCTGGGCCGCCGCGACCTGGGGCGGGCCGCCGTCGACCACTACGAGGTTGGGCGGGTAGGCGAAGCGCTTCTT